>CALLWB010000039.1 GCA_938016265.1 uncultured Saprospiraceae bacterium | reverse complement strand
AACAGAAAGCCAAAGGAGTCAAAATGTTTAACCCAAAATAAAAAACCTCGAAACACATTTCAGCTATTCGCCTACGTTTCAAGGTTTTAAGTCAGTCGGGATGACAGGATTTGAACCTGCGACCCCACGCCCCCCAGGCGTGTGCGCTACCGGGCTGCGCCACATCCCGAATTATGATCTTCGTCCAGTATTATTTATCAGTGGTTATAGCCAGTCCATGGCTAGAGCGAAGTTGGTGCCTACGAAAGGAAGTGCCAACCAAAACCATTCTGGAAGTAAAATTAAAAAGGCAACCGTGGCTACTAGAGAAAGAAGAGTTAATATCCAGTATTTACCTAATGATTTTTTTTCGTTTGCAACATCACTCATGATAATGATTGTCTTGTAATGGTTAAGAATTTTTATGGTGGGTAATACTGGATTCGAACCAGTGACCTCTGCCCTGTCAAGGCAGCGCTCTAAACCAACTGAGCTAATCACCCTCTATTTTTACTGTGTAACAACAACCGCAATAAAATTGTTCCTCATAAGGATTTTAAATTGCGCTGGGCGGCAAAGATAAGACAAGCTTTATTAATATAGAAATCTATTGGTAAATAATGCGAGAATAATAACAACAAGTGGACGATTAATTCATTTTTAAACAAAATATTTTTTTGATAAAGCCTACAGAATTACTTAATATCGTTGTTATTGTTGATTGATTGGCCATTTTTGGGGAGTGTATAAAAATTGTCCAAGATTCTTCCTTTATGTTTCATTATTCACCCATTCTCGCATTCAAGTATTCTCGGATTACAACAAAACCATCCAGAAAGCAGAAAGTAAAGTAGCCAGATACCAAAAGCGAATAAGCAATAAACAAAACAAATCACCATGGATAAACTTAGCCTTATTAAATCAATGACCAGAGGAGAAATACGATTCTTCAAGTTGTTGAACTCCAAGTATAAAAGCGATAAGCTCTCCAATTCAATGATTCTGTTTAATATTTTGGCAAAAATGGAACAGTATGATGAAGACTTGTTAAAACAAAAAGTCGCCAATCACCAATCAATAAACGTCAACCTTGCCTTCGAAAAACATCGCCTGTATAAGCAAATAAAAGAAGCACTCGTCCTGTACCACGCCCGCTTAAAATCAGATAAAGAAGATGCCCTCGATCTATTCAAATTTTGTGAAGTGTTGTACGAGAAAAACTTGACCGACCAGTGTTATCAGTCTATTGAACGCGGAATTCGGTTGACTACGGAAACGGAAGATTTTTTACTGAAGCTTAAGTTCTTGTATTTCAAACGGAAGTTGATTTACTTAAACCTTTCCTACAAAAACAAAAGTTTTTTTGAGTCTTTGAAAGCGGTAGAACAAGCAATTGGGCAATGTAAAATGGTCAATACACGATTTGAAAATCTTTCCTTTTTAGAAAATAAAATCATCCCAATTTTGGTCAAAGGGCCCAACGCTATTGACAAAGAACCAGATTCCCTAAAACAAAAAATAGAAAAACAGTTAAACAACTTACCCAAGGATTTTCTTTCTAAAAGAGAAGAGATCCAATACCACCGACTTATTGGCTGGTACTCGACACTGAACAATGACTATGTGATGTCTTACACCTCAATGCGCCAAGCACTAGAACTGATAGACAACAACATCCACAACTATTTTGATACGGAAGAACAAATCAAACTCTACTACAATTATTTCGTGTTTTGCTTGCATGTAAATAAAAAACACACCAAAGAAAGCCTGGAGTCCCGCAACAAATTTTTCAGGATAAAACCAGACAAAGGACATCCAACGCTCATTCATATTTTGGACATTTCCAGACTTTCTTTGATGGTGAAAGAAGGCTTGTATACGAAAGACTATTCCAGCATCCTAGCAATGGGACAGCAGTATTCCACGAGGATAAAAAAGGAATGGCTGAATCTGTTGCCAAATGTGCTTGATCACAGCATTTTTATGTTAGGCTATATCTCCCTCAGCTTTGGAAACTATGAGCTAACACAAAAATATATGGATATTCTTCTTAACCAGTTTCACAAGGAAATGGCCGTAAATAGAAGAAGTGCCGTCCATTTTATGAATATTATTCTCCAGTATGAATTAAAAAACTACCTCGTTATTTCTTCGTTATGCGACGCTGCTAGGTATTTTTCAAAAAGCAACAATCAGCTCGATAAAAAAGAGCAACTTATTTTGAGTTGGATGAAATCCAGTTTGTCCAATCCAAAGGTAGACCTTCCTAGGAAGTGCGAGCTCCTAAAGAATAAATTAGCAAAATTGGAAGCTGCCGGACAGGTAAAGGAAAAAATAATCTTGTTTGATTTTATGGCCTGGATCGAAAGTAAATGCCAGCACAAACCAATGGCCCATTTCATCAAAATTGAAGATTTTTGATAATTGGTTGATGGTGGATTTGTTAATGTTGAAAAAAGTCGAGTCCTGCAATTGTCGATATACCGGTATGCCGGCCAAGCCTCCATAATAAGTTTTGCCCTAGCAAAATGAATCCCTACGCTCTACTTTCTACCAACTATACGTTACCAAGTTTAAAATTAAATATCCACCCCAAATTTTTATTTTTTTTATGGGAATGCTGAGGTATTTTTATTGGTAACACAAGGAGAAACGTTTCTCCATGATTTAATTTTCTTTTATTATCTGAATGCCATTACCATGAAAAAAATACTATTCTGCCTTATCACTTTCGTGCTACCGATTTTTGTTTTTAGTCAAAATGTAGGCATCGGGACCGTTACCCCAATTCAACAATTACATGTAGAAGGTACTGGACTATTCAATGCTCCCGGGAGTTCTACGGGCTCTATTTTGTTTTCTTCTCCGGTCGGACATCCTGGGATGATTCTCAATAGCAATGATCCTGACCTGTATCGAAGTGATATCAGAAGGACGCCGGATGGACTCGATTTCGCGATCCATAATGCGATGGCCATTCCTCCGGTAAGGATGACCTTGCAAAATGATGGTATTTTGACGATGCGGTCCAGAGGAGGAGTTGCTGGAGGAGCTTTCGGGCTACTTGGTGCTGGCGGAGCAATAGACTGGTTTATAGACAACAATGATGGATTGTTACGGTTCTATAAACCAGGTTATGAAGCAGCAATACTCAGTGGTAATGGAGTTCTACGCTTGGGTATTGGCAGTGCAGCGACGGTTCCCTCTGGCTATCGATTAGTTTGTCGGGGCGGTGTGATCGCAGAACGGGTAAAGGTTGCCGTCTACGGTTCGGCAGCATGGGCCGACTATGTATTTGACGAAAACTACCCCCTTCAATCTCTGGAAGAAGTAAAAGATTATATCAAAACCAATCACCATTTACCAAGCGTTCCCAGCGCTGCCGAAATGGTCGAAACAGGCAACGACCTAGGAGCAACAGACGCCATTCTACTAGCTAAAATAGAAGAACTCTACCTTCATGTCATCCAACTAAATGAGGAGATAAAACGTTTGAAAGCAGGAAGTGAGTAGAGGCACTTTTTTTGCTAACTCAAAATCGGTAGAGTGCTCTCCACCTTCTGCCAAAAGTCCCTCTACGCCTAACCTTTTATCCGATGGTGAAAGCGGTCTCTAGCCCTTTAAGTTTTCATTAACACAATATTGTCGGGTTCAATAAACATTCAACACCCATTTTTGTTATCTTTGTGTGCTGTGGTAAAATGCCAGTTCTATTTTTTTAGCCACAATAAAGCATTCTACTATTTCTGACTTCATTGTTACTTGTTGATTTATACCTAATTAGGACGTTGACACCATCAACAAAGGAATTGTTAAGTTGGAAATTTGATATAATTGAATGGGAAAGCCATCGTTATATCCAAGTATTAGTAACCTAAATGAAAAAAATGAATCTTAAAATTCATAAAGAAGGATTGACTATAATCCTTATTACCATCGTTTTATTAACTACTATTAATTTTATCCTTTTCTGGGGAGGCTATTTTACGCCTACCGTCCATTGGTGGGTAGGCGGTATTTCCTTGATTTTGTTTGGTTTAGTATTGCAGTTTTTCCGCAATCCGAATCGAGCAATTTTTGTTGCTGATAATAATATCATTTACGCACCCGCAGATGGCAAAATTGTAGTTATTGAAGAGGCAAATGAAGACGAATACTTCGGCGACAAGCGTCTGCAGGTATCTATTTTTATGTCTCCGACCAATGTCCACGTCAACAGAAACCCGATAAGCGGAACCGTCAACTACTTTAAATATCACCCAGGAAAGTACTTAGTCGCTTGGCATCCAAAGTCCTCTTCTGAAAACGAACGAACTACAACGGTCATCGATACCGGAGAGTTTGAAGTACTGATGAGACAAATTGCTGGCGCATTGGCCAAACGAATCGTCAATTATGTAGACGAAGGACAACAGGTCATCCAAGGAAAAGATATGGGGTTTATCAAGTTTGGGTCAAGGGTTGATTTGTTTCTGCCTTTGAACGCAAAAATCGAAGTAGACATCAACCAAAAAGTAAAAGGAAATCGTACTATTATTGCCCGACTCTAAACCATCAATTTATTCGGCATAGTTTTAGTCTATAGTGAACTAGAATTAATAGAGAGACAGGTAAACATTTAACCAGTTAATCCGTTACTATTAAGATAGGCCAAAGCACCTAGATGTTTTTTTTGTTAAAAGCAAGACAATTGAACATTATCTGTTTGCTTATTCTTTAATTATCCGTATTTTTATAATTCGTTTAACATCTAACCATAAAAAAATTAACCGATCATGAAAAAAATGTTATTACTACTTGCGGTATGCGCTTTCGTCGGAACAACTGTTCAGGCTCAGTGTACTGGCAAGAAAGGTACTAGTACTGCTATACAGACTTCTGATTCTAAAATGGTTTCTGAAAAGAAAGCTTGTGCTGCCACTTGTGCTTCAAAATTAGCTGCTCAAGACGCATCTATCGAAAAGAAAGTTTGTGCAAAATCTGGTAAAGTTTCTTACGTAAGAAATGCAACTTGTGCTAAATCTGGTAAAGTAACCAGCACTGCTGTAAACTACGATCCAGCAACAAAAGCATTTGTAAACGCTTCTCCTGAAGGAAGTGCACATTCTATGACTGTTGCATCTGGCAAAAAAGCTTGCTCAGCAACTGCTGCTGCAAAATTAGCTGCTAATGACGCATCTATCGAGAAAAAAGTTTGCGCAAAATCTGGTAAAGTTTCTTATATGAGAAATGCAACTTGTGCTAAATCTGGTAAAGTAACTAGCACTGCTGTTAAGTACTGCTCAGATTCTAAGGCATTCGTAAACGCTTCTCCAGAAGGAACTTCTAAATTAGTTTCTGCTGAAGGCAAAAAATCTTGTGCTGCTTCATGTGCATCAAAATTAGCTGCTCAAGACGCATCTATCGAGAAAAAAGTTTGTGCAAAATCTGGTAACGTTTCTTATGTAAGAAATGCAACTTGTGCTAAATCGGGTAAAGTAACCAGCACAGTAGTAAACTACGATCCAGCAACAAAAGCATTTGTAAATGCTTCTCCAGAAGGAAGTGTTCAATCAATGACTGTTGCATCTGGCAAAAAAACTTGCTCTGCTTCTGCTGCGGCTAAAGCTGCTTCAATGGACGACTCTATCGTAAAAAGAGTTTGCGAGAAGTCTGGTTCTGTATCTTACGCTAAAAAAGCAACTTGTGCTAAATCTGGCAAAGTATCTTACACAGACGTAAAGTACTGCTCTAACGCTCAAGCATTCGTTAATGCTTCTCCTGAAGGTTCCGTTAAATTAGTTAACTCTAAAGCAAATACTGTAGAGGGTGCTAAGAAAGCTTGTTGTTCTGGTAAAGACGCTAAAGCTTGTTGTGGAAAGAAAGCTTCTAAAAATTCTGTAAAAGGAAGCAAGAAGTAAAAAATAAACGATAATTCAATTATCTAAAGGCAGTGCATTTCAAATGCGCTGCCTTTTTTATTTTTAAGGACCTAGGACGAGGCCTCCTTCAAAACAAATATGACGAAGGAAGAAAGTTTACACCTTAACAAATAACAGAAGGCTAACGTCGGGGAAAGGAGTGCGCAGGATTGAATAAAAACTCCTTGTCGGTAAGCGTCAACAAAAAAGCAGTCAAATCTATCTGTTCTTCTTTGTTGAGCTCAATAGGCTTTTTTAAAACAGGAGCCAATGTCGGGCCAGATTGTATACCTGAAGTATAATGCCTGACCACTTGCGCGATTCTTTTAAATCGACCATCATGCATGTAGGGATAAGAAAATTCCAAATTACGTAACGTTGGCACCTTAAACTTCAAAGAGTCTGCTGGATTTTTGGTGACGAACATCCTTCCCCAGTCATTAAGTGTAGTGTCTACGGGCAACCCATTGTTTTTGAATTGATGATTGGTAAAAAGAGGTTCCTGATGGCAGGCTGCACAGTGAGTTTTAAAAATGGAATACCCTTTGGCTTCTTGCTCAGTGAATGCAATATCTTTTTCCTTACGGAGCACTTGATCATACTTTGAGTTCGCACTAATCAGTGTTAATTCGAACTGGGATAATGCTTTCAAAAAATATTCCCCAGTGATACCTGAATCATCGAATGCTTGTTCAAAGAGCGAAACATACTTATCCGATTGTTGCAGTTTATGGATGACATTTGCAAAATCTTCGCCCATTTCGTCTGCATGATTGATTGGAGCAAGTGCCTGCATGTCCAAATGATTGACCGCCCCATCCCACATAAAACTCGGACTCCAAGCAAGGTTCATCAGTGTCGGAGAATTGCGCGTCCCTATACGACCGTCTATCCCATGACTAAGATCGTGGTCTACATGCGTAAAAGCAGTATACTGCAAATGACAACTTGAACAGGAAATAGTAGAATCGCGCGACAAAATCGGATCGTAGAACAATTGCCTCCCAAGCTCTACCTTCTCCGCAGCCATTGGGTTTTTAGAAAAATCATACGTCGGTTCTGGCCAGCCCTCCGGCTTTGTAAACGGGATGTCGATGGTAGCAAATGACAAAACCATTGCCAAAAGCAATCCGCAAATCATCCATTTTGTGCTGCTGGGTGTCATTATTTTACATTGAATATTTCCTTAGCGATCTGTATAAGGTGCTGCGTTTCCGGCCCCGGAGTCATCGTGCTGTTTTGTTCTTGCAAATTGATCTGATCAAAAAATTGATCGAGGTTGACTCCAACCACCATGTCTGCCGACGGCACGACCTTTAGCTCAACCTGTTGAATGGAAGCGTTGGGATACGCGTAGCCTCCCAGGTGAAACTGATATTGATTTTTGCGAGTAGGACATCGTTGATTGCTTCCTTCCAGTTTGAAATTGATGTAGCCAGTATTCCAGGACCAAAACATTCCTTTTGTCGGATCCAGATCTCCGCCCATTGCTCCAGAGACGTTGGTCGTACTGTCTATTCCGAGTTGAAAACGGAGGGTGGTGTATTTTATTTTTTTGGGAATTGCTAGCTTCAATATTTGGCTGTCTGCCGACTCACTGTCTATAAGGTGATAACTGTTTTGTTCGGACCAGACGACTTTATTCTTTTTTACCAATTGGATGTTTGATAGGTAGTATCGGAGCGACTCAATTTGAATAGAGTCTTTGTTTTTTTCATCAAATTGACTACTAGGAATATCGATAGGTTGACCTGCCCATGAAGGAACAAAATTGATCGTCAACGGTTTATTTTGAGCATTTATTGAAAGTTGGCTACAAATCAGGTATATAAAAAGGAGGACCAGTTTTTTCATTGCTTGTCTATTTCCTATGTTTTGGTCTTGGATGACTAAAAAAACGTGCTAGTTCTGTAGATAATTCTTTAAATTTTTGCTGTTGTTCAGGCGTACAGAGTTCTTTTATCTCACGAAAGTGATTCAGGTGAATTGTTTCGATCTCTTTTTTTTGCGCGCCCAGTTTGTCGACAATCAATGTTTGCTTTTCTTCACTCATGCCATTACCTAGTCCTTCATAAAGCTCTTTTTTAAGCTGTCGAATGGTTTGGTTTGCTTCTTCCATTTTTACTTTATGCTTACCAATAGCAGTTTTGTAAGTTGTGATTTGATCCGGTGTCAAGTCGAGCTGCTCAATAACTCTTCTTTCTGGACCATTCCTTGAACTAGGCCGATTAACTATCAAAAATCCGATTAGTAAAACATTAATCAGAAGCAAAGCAAGGCTGAGTAGTTTAAAAAACTTCAATCTATTCATAACGAAGGATACAGTTCATTATTAGAATGCAAGTTCATAGATTCTACCAACTGTGGGGCAATTTCCTGGCCAATTCCACTAGAGTAGACCACCCAAACATTTAACGATAATAAAAGAACAAACCCAATGGCAAAAAGAGCCATTCTGGTCATGTCTATCGTTTGCAAATCTCCGTGTTTTATCCTTTCCTGAATTCGGGTCATCAAGAATGGAGGAGCATCCACCCGCTGGACGCGCTCCAGCATTTGCAGTGGATCTTGTTTTCCATTATTCATTTCCATATTGTATTAGACGATTATTAGTTATAAAATCCTTCGTATTTTCTTCTGAGTGTATCACCTATTTTTCTTATTAATATTAAGAAGTAATTTCTTTCGCGCTCTTTGTAGCAATGATTCTACTGCTTTTGGGCTAACGTTCATTATTTCGGCAGCTTCTTTGTGCGACAGCTTTTCTAACCGACATAAAATAATCGCTGTTTTCTGATTTTCGGGGAGCAAGTTGATTTGGTCAAATATGCGTTTCATTGCCTCTTTTTGTTCCAGCTGCACTCCTGGATGATCAAAATGCAACAGTTCACGGCGCGCTCGATTATCTTCATTAAACAAAGAAGAGATAAAGGCAAATCGTTTTTTCCGATTTTTAGCTTTGATAAAATCTAAACAGGCATTCGTTGTTATTCTGTAGATCCATGTCTTTAAGCTAGACCGTTTCGAAAAACTAGATAGTTTTTGATAGACCTTGACAAACACATCCTGGGTCACTTCTTCCGCATCCTGGGCATTTTGAAGATAGCTCAAAGACACATTATAGACCATGTCTTTATACTGCTCATATATGTCTTCGAAACGCTCAGGCATCATTCAAGATTAATCCATTATAATAAACTCTAACCATGCATTAGCTGTTGATTTCCAGCTTCAGTCCAATGCATATTAGGTTTGTTATCAGTTTGAAAAATTCACTACCCATTGATATCTTGGGTTTTCCAGATGGTACCTGGTAACCAAAATTGAATCATTGCTAATTGTACAATCCAGATAAAAACCATCTCTGGCGGCCCCCGCAATGAATGTCGGAATTGCTCGTTTTTGCACATTCTCTCTATGAAAAGAATCTCCATCCCATGGCAAATAACAACTATCACAGTCTACACAATCATGCGCATGCCCAGAGAATATACAAACGACATTATAATCCTTTATCAACTCCCAGTACGCCTTTTGTTGTTTTTTATACCACCATACTGAATTGGGTAGGTCTGGTCTTTCTGCTCCTCTTGAAAATTCATCTACTCCATAATGATGAATCAGTACTATTGGTTTTTCAGAATTTCCGATTTGTTGTTCCAGATCGTTCTTCAAAAAATCCAATGCACCAAATGGATGTTGTATAGGCTTGTGTTTTACAGGATGGTTGCCTGGGAATAAATTGAGCTGTACAAAGTGTATCCCCTTCCAATCCCAGGAATAATTGATCTTATGTGGTGCGGTATTAATTTTCGCTTTTCGTTTTCTTGACTTTAAGTATTCGAAAACGCCAAGGGAATAGTTGGTCCAGCCATGTTTGTTTTTTTTCAGAAAATTACCATAGCCAAGGGCTTTTATCTTTTCAAAATCTGTGAATTCCTGAGGGTGACTGCGGTAGTCGTGATTCCCCAATCCTTCATAGACATGTTGCTCGATACCCTCAATAAACCCCTTGTATCTTTCTAGTTCTTCCAGACATGCATTATGAGTCATATCGCCGGCAATAATAATTCCTTCTACTTCTTCTGCATGGACTTTTTTCTTCAAAATTTTAGACACCTTGTCAGCTGTTTTTGTAATCGCCCCATCAGGGTTCATTTGCCAACGATCATATTGGGGATCTGCTGTTACAATAAAATGCAGTCTTTCCTTGTCTTTAAAACTGGTAGCGGTGTGCTTGGAAGAAGTAAGGCATTGTTGAAGCGGTATTACCTTCGGGGTAACTGGTTCTGGCGCGGCATTCTTGCATTGCAAAAACAATAGACCACAAAAAAAGAAAGTAAAAATGGAGTGTTGTCTCAATTGAATTTCTATTTACTAAGTGGCAACAATAACCTTTTTAATCCATTAAAAGAACATAAAGTATTAGTTTATAGGGACTCATCCCTTAGAAAGCACTTTAAGTAGGGTTCTAAAAGCACCAAACTTACCATTATATTTTCTAGTGTGCTCTGCTTGCAACTTAGGCGAATAGTTCTTTTGGTAGTCTTCTAGTGCTTCCATACTTTTGCATAAATATTGGATAGCATAAGTCGAATCATCCGGATTGTTTTGATCAATTACCCGACTCATTTTGTATTCGAGAAAAAAACCAGTAGCCATTACATCTGGAATATGGACCGTCTTCATCCATGTTTCCCATTCTGTTTTTATAGAAGGTTCAAGGACAATAGTTACATTATATAAAACCATTTCTATCTGCGGATTGGGGTGTATCGTGAAGCATTAGAAGGATCAATTTTGACCATTAGTCCATACACATCACGTCGTTGAGTGGAAGTACCTCCTAGCAAAATTTGAACGATTTCCTCCGCTTTTGCATTGACAAACATTTGTGTCGCCATAGCATTGGGGTAGCCAGTATTGACACCTTTTATTTTTTGCATCGCTTCCATGATGTTGGTAAGTCCTAACTCTGAATTGTTGTACATGTTGTCCATCCCAAGTCGATGGTAAGTATAGGTAGCTTCTCTTAGTGGGGCAACTCTAGGACTAAGAATACTCTCAATCATCCAGTATCGATTTCTCCCTCCTGGTTCCAGTGAACTCCATCCTCCGGCTGCGCCTTGAGGAACATTATTCAATATGTTGTTTGCCTTTTGGAAATAAATTGCTCCTCCCATCGGTGAGAAAGAGTCATAGTCCATTCCCAACATATAATAAGCGTAAAACCCGAGGATAGAAGTCAGATTAGAAGTAAATGCATTTTCTATAAACTCAATTGGCTGGTATTCTGTATAGTTAAAATCAAAGCTTTTGTCGGCGTGCTCGATAAGTACCGTTTTGTAGTTCGAGCCATAAACTGGACGGTTAGCCTGAATAAAAATCTCTCCGCTAAACGAGGTCGGCGATTTTTCTTCTTTGATATTGATTTGAATATTGCATTCAATTTTTTCGAAGCCCTCATACGCGTCTTCCGTCCACTTTGTGCTATTCATAAACTCCGTAATATCATTCTCTAACGTCTTAAACACTTTAGGGTCTACTGTTTGCAACTTCGGAGTATTGATCCGAACGGTACAGGTAAACTCTTGTGCCTTGGCAAAAATCGCTAGAAACAATAAGCTGAATGTTAGTAAACTATATCTCATGGTAACTATTTTTATTGAACAGTGGTTTGCATCTTTACTAGATAATCTACGATATCTTTTGCAACTTGTTGCTTTGTTTTTAACTCGTATTCGTTAATATTATTGTGTTTGTCTACGATAGTTATTTTATTAGTGTCGTGTTGAAATCCTGCACCCTTATCTTGCAGGGAATTCAGCACAATAAAATCAAGGTTCTTTTTGACCAGTTTTTTCTGAGCATTTGACATTTCATTGTTGGTCTCTAAAGCAAAACCAATCATCACCTGGTTTTCTTTTTTCAGTCGGCCTAACTCCTTGGCAATATCCTTAGTATTTGTTAGTTCTAAAGTAAGGGTTTTTTCTGTTTTTTTCACCTTAATTGGCGAAACCTTACTTGGAGTGTAGTCAGCAACTGCCGCAGCCATTATGGCAACATCTACCGTTGGAAATTGGTCAACACAAGCATCAAACATCTCTCCAGCGCTTGTCACTTTTATTATTTCAGCTACATCACTGTCTGGAAGATACCTGGCAGGACCACTCACTAAAACGACTTCCGCTCCCCTATGGTACAGTTCCTCGACTATAGCAGTTCCCATCTTGCCACTTGACCGATTACCAATAAATCGAACTGGGTCAATCGCTTCATGAGTTGGGCCAGAAGTAACAAGCACTCTTTTCCCTGCCAGTTCCTGCGATTTTGAGAAATGGTTGTTTACAAAAGACAAAATATTTTCAGGTTCAGCCATTCTACCCTTCCCCACTAATCCGCTAGCCAGCTCGCCATGCTCTACAGGAACCAAATGATTGCCATAAGAGATTAATGTTTCAATATTTTTTTGTGTAGCAGGGTGAATCCACATATCGAGATCCATTGCTGGCGCTACAAAAACCGGACACTTTGCAGAAAGATAGGCTGCCAAAACGATATTATCACAAAGACCGTTAGCCATTTTTGCCAAGGTATTTGCTGTTGCAGGAGCAACGATCATCGCATCTGCCCATAGCCCAAGGTCGACATGGTTATTCCATCCCTCTTCGGAGCTCACATCTGAATAAACTTGATTTTTGGATAAGGTGGCCAACGTGAGTGGCGTAATGAAGTCCTTTGCTGATGGAGTCATCAGCACTTTGACTTCCGCCCCTTGTTTTACGAATAACCGAACAAGTATTGCAGCTTTATAAGCCGCAATACTACCAGTTATTCCTAGTAAAATTTTTTTTGCACGCAAGGAGACGAGACTTTATTATTTATTGCCATTCGGCAAAAATCATTCTAAAAATAGAAGGCCTCTTTTAGTAAGAACGAGCGTTGGTATTTAAAATAATATCATCAACGGTACCTTCTTTGAATCGATGAGAAAGTTCATCATTCATAAATTCGTCCAAAGAAATAAGGACTGGAAGAGGCAAACGCTCGTAGAATCTAGAAATTTCAATCTGCTCTTTATTCTCATGAATCTCCTCCAGATTTTCGCTGTTTACTGCGAACTCATCTAATTTTGCGTGTAGCTCTTCTTTCAGCTGCTTGCCGATTTGATCTGAACGCCCGGAGATCACAACAAGTGATTCATAGATGTTTCCAGTAATTGCTGCAATATCTGCAACGTTTCTAGCTTGAGCATTTGGATTTATGCCGTGTGCTTTTTGTTTGAAATCTGTCATTGATTAAGTTTTTCTATTTTGTCTTTACAAGCTTGATAAATAGTTTCTGCATCTTGGCGCATTCCACTATTTGGATGTCGATCGATAAACTCTGAGTAAGCGTCTATCGCATCCATAAACCGTTTTTCCTTTACCAGGTCAATACTGTTTGCTGCTAACTTATAAGAAGATTTAATTACCATAAACCGCGCACGTTCTACGTCTTCTGCATCCGGAAATTCGCGAATCACATTTCTGTAGGTATGGTTGGCTGATCTGTAGTCATTTAGCTTATAATATAAATCCGCTTCTGCGAATGCTTTTTCTTCTTGTTTATCCCGAAGTTCGTCTATCAAACGATTGGCTTCAGGCACTCGATCACTTTTTGGATAGGTATTGATAAACAATTGAAAATCCTCGATGGCATTTCCTGTGCTTGTTTGATCCAATCTTGCAGTTGGCGAAAGCATATAATTGCAATAAGCAGTCATAAACTTTGCATCTTCCGCAAAATCACTATTAGGAAAGGTGTTCGAGAAATTTTTGAAATAATAACTTCCCAGGATAAACTTATCTTGTTTATAATGGCAATTCGCGTAGTAGTAATAAATTTTTTCAATTTTATCAGAACCACGATACACACTTGTCAACTGCTCGAACAACGTCTGTGCTTTGTACCAGTCTTCATTCTCATAGTACTCGACGGCCTTTTGGTATTTCAATTCATAGTCATTGTTCTTCCGAATCGTTTCGAATTCACTTTGACAACCAACCAAAAGTAGAGTGACTACAAAAGTAAGTAAGGTGTAAGTCCAAATTTTATACATAGGGCGCAAAATTACGACATTTTTAGTTAATAGGCAATACTATTGGTTAATAGTTGAATGGTAAATTGGTTATTTGGGAGATTGATGCAACAAACAAACGCCCAATCACCTTAAACCCGGTTTTCAAAATTACAAATATTGCCCTGACTTTACACTTTCTGTAAACTGAAAGCACTTCGTCAAATGATTTATCAATTATTAATCGAAAAAAACACCAATTTCGTCCACAGGGATTATTGGTTATTTGCATTTAGTGGTTGAGAGTTTTGAATGATATTCAAAAATGAAGCAACCACGACCGCAGTGTTTTTTTGTGGAAAGACAAATACTCCCTCAGATTATTAACCAGTCTAACCATTACACTATTGCCCATTATACTAAATAGGTATCGGAATATTTAATAACTTTATAAACTCTATAGGAATACATTCAATTATAAATGAAAGAAATAGAGAAAATAATAGCTCGCTACGAACAAATCGACTGGAAAAAAGAGCAAGCAGCCCTTGGAACCGTCGTAAATGTAGCAGGATCTTCTTATCGAAGAATTGGCGCCCGCTTATTTGTCAGCAGCAATGGAGAATGGATTGGTGGGATCAGTGGTGGTTGCCTGGAAGGCGATGCCCTAAAGCATGCACAAAAGGCAATATTAAAAGATAAATCCTCCATCGTCGTTTATGATACCACAGAAGATGACCCTCATCAGATTGGCGTGGGCCTGGGCTGCAATGGCCGGATTGAAGTATTATTCACGCCCGTAAAACAAGAAAACCCCAACAACCAAATCGAGCTATTTAAACGGATCGTTGATAAACGGAGTCCTACGATAATGCTGCAGATTTTGTCGGCGGATGGTGGTCCTTCGGATTTACCCGGACAGTTTTTTATTGCTGACAATTTTCAGGAATTGTCTGATAAAACGGCAGTTTCCCTAGCAGAAATAAAAGAAAAAATTGACATCGTCTACCGAAAACGAAAGTCGAAAGTATTCTCCCTCACCAATACTACAGGCGCTACTTTTGAGGTACTGGTGGAGTTGATCCGTCCCAAAATAAAAGTGGTCTGTATTGGCGACAATTATGATATTAATGCCTTTGTAAATATTGTCGATGAACTGGGTTGGGAAATCCATGTTGTCGGAAAATCCAGAAAACTTAGTAAAAATGTATTCCACAAAGCGACAAAAGTCTATACCCTGGAAGCTTGTGACGCCCTGGAGTTTGATGAGCACAGCGCCTTGTTGATGATGTCCCATGACTACAAAACGGACTTGTCCATTTTGAAAAAATTCGTCCAGCATCCAATTCCCTATATCGGTGTGCTGGGCCCCAAAAAGCGGACGGAAAAAATGCAGGACGCACTGAATGAGGCGGGCTACAATTTGGATTTAAACGAGTTGCCCAACCTGTTTGCTCCAATCGGGTTGGATATCGGTGCTGAAAACCCTGAGGAGATCGCCCTCTGCATCGCCGCTGAAATTATAGCAGTATTCCGAAATCGAAAAGGAAATTTCCTTAGGGATCGGGAAGGAAGTATCTATGATCGGGTTTAAGGGATTGTTTCAAAAATTTAAAAGCTTATGCCCCTTTCTTTGTGGATAAATCCACAAAAAAGACGGTAAACTATTCGGATAGTTGTTTCTTTTATTAATTTAGTTGAAATTATTTAATGCCATTCCTAGACGGAATTGGTTGCAAGGCTATTCACGAAAGGAATACTATTTTCAAGTCCCACCTTTAGGACCGAAAGTCGGATCACTTTGTTTTTTTATAAAACATACATTTTTTCAACTAACTAAAATTTCCTCCTATGAAAAATCAATTGTTTACACTTATCTTATCGTTATTGTTCATAACCAGCGCAATACAAGCACAGAATGTTGGTGTAGGAACCAATGCCCCCGATCCTAGTGCAAAATTGGACATTGATGCTACCAATGCAGGGATATTAATTCCAAGAATAAATATTACTTCTGCAACTGATGGAACGACAATTACCTCTCCAGCTACAGGCTTAATGATTTGGAATCCTGCGATAAGTTTTGGAACAGCAGGGTTTTATTATAATACCGGAACTCCAGTTTCTCCAAACTGGGTAAAAATAAGTGATTCGTCTACTACCGTTAATGATGCAGATTCAGATCCCACAAATGAACACAATACTAGTGTTACCTTAACAGGAACCACCTTGAATGTAATAGATGGCGGAGGAACAGAAAGTGTAAACCTATCTTCTTTAGTCAATGATGCCGATGCAGATCCTGCAAATGAGTACAACACCGGAGCAACCCTTTCAGGAACCACCTTGAGTATAACCGACGGTGGAGGCACTCAGGATGTCAATCTATCTTCCTTACAAGATGGTGTCATCGATGCCGATGCAGATCCCACAAATGAGTACAACACCGGAGCAACCCTTTCAGGGACCACCTTAAGTATAACTGACGGTGGAGGCACTCAGGATGTCAATCTATCTTCCTTACAAGATGGTGTCATCGATGCAGATGCAGATCCCACAAATGAACACAATACTAGTGTTACCTTAACAGGAACTACCTTGAATGTAATAGATGGCGGAGGAACAAAAAGCCAGGATCTGGGCAGTTTGAAAGGCCATGATTGGTATGAAGAAAACACCACAACTATCCCTGACGATATCAATGATAATATATACACAGAAGGAAATGTTGGCATCGGTGTTTTAAGTCCTACACTAGGACGCTTGCATGTACAACAATCTGCGGATAATGGCATGGGCGGTATTACCGTTGAGAACAGCACAAGTACCTTGGGTGTGAGCATTTGGGCAGATGACAAAGGGCATATTGATGCAGGAACTGCCGGGGCCTCCAATTTGATAATGAACGAAGGAGGTGGTTTTGTCGGTGTAGGTACCACAGCGCCTCAGACAGCCCTTCACGTCTACCGAAACACTTCCATGCCGAGTTTCCCAATCGGAAATTTAACCGCTAATAGTGTCTTTAAAGTAGAACAATCCGGCGGTAGCAGCTTGTATGCGGATGGGAATGCCCTGGTATCTGACGCCACCTCCAACTTTAGCATTGGTACGATCAACAACGCAGATATTCATATTGGCACTGATGATGAAATCAGAATGACCATCACGCCCACTGGAAGAGTAGGAGTCAACACAACCAGCCCAATAGCGCTTTTTCATATAGCAGGAGATCAGGATGCAACAATTGATTCGGCTGTTATTGTAAACAGTGATGGAAGAATGGCGATTGGAGACAATATTTTTGAAGGTGTTGTGAATATTGCGACCACAACTTCAACTCCTAGTCTAAACACCTTTGAAGCAACTAATCGTGCACAATTGGTATTCAGAGATCTGGGTGGAGGAGATCGGTCGTTCATCACTGGATTTGATGCGGGGTTATTGATGGGGTCCAACTGGGCTGAATTTAGTGCTGCTGCGAGTAATAATGTTATGCCGAGAGCTGATATTTATCTTGGAGGGACAGGATTGCTTGGTTTGGGTACGTTCACGCCGAGCACCAAGTTGCATATCGCTGCCACCTCTGCAAATATCACCTTGCAAGACACCGATGCCACGCTCAATGACAATGCCCATTCAAATGGAATCATCCTAAAAGATCAAAACAATGCCACAACAGGTTTTTGGGGCTTCGGGACGAATGTCGAACTGATGTCTATCCAAAATAGAAACGACGATGGTGAAATTTCTTTTTATACAGGTGGTTTCTTTGAACGAATACGTATTGATAATGTTGGAAATGTAGGGATTGGCACCAGTAGCCCAACCGCCATGTTCCATGTTGCAGGGCCTACTCGTATACATGGCGTTTCGGCCTGGGGGCCTAGTGTCGCCAATCCTGTATTACAATTGAATAGAGGCGCAGGAAATGTAGCGTCAGGAGCAGATGTTTTTTTTCTTGAGCAAGGGTCCCTTGCATCAGAAAATAATATGTATTTCCTTATTGATGCGGACAATAATTCCACGACAGACCGATTCGTTTTTGCTACAGACAGCGAGCTATCCACCGCAACTGAATTGATGACTATTAGACAAAGTGGGTTTGTGGGAATGGGTGTTGCTAATCCTGCTAATCCGCTACAAATGGCCAGTGGAGCACGCGTTACCGCAGCAGGTGTATGGACCAACGCTTCCGACGCCCGACTAAAAACAGACATCCAACAATCAAAATATGGATTGGCTGAAGTCCTGAAATTGCGGTCAGTAGACTACAATATGAAAAAAGGAGGAGAAGCTCAAGTCGGGTTTCTAGCCCAAGAAGTTCAGACCGTTGTCCCTGAAGTGGTAAATGGATTTCCTGGCGATATAGAAAATGGAGAAACACTCGGTGTGGCATATGGACAACTTGTTCCAGTATTGACGAAAGCGATTCAGGAACAACAGCAAATCATCGAACAACTACAAGCAGACTTAGACGCTAAAGATGACGCGATGATGGAATTGATCAAAAAACTACAAGCAGAAGTCGACCACCTGCAACAAGGAAAAAAATAACCGTAAAAATAGAATGGCCGGTGAGCAAAGTGATTCATAAATCATTTTATTCACCGGCCTATATATCTTTTGATATAGTAAAACTTTAAATTTTGAAATACCTACTTCAGCACCTGAATTTTTTCTGTATTTCTAAATCCAGGAGCCAATACTTCTATTAGGTATAAACCGTTTGTCAAATTCTTGAGGTCAACGTATTCTGCTATCTGATTGGATTCCTGCGTTCTATTCTGCGAAAGCAGTAATCTCCCCTGAAGATCATAGACATTGATCGCTACATCTCCTGGAGTTGGAATGGTGATCAACACGTCAACACTTTCCTTTGCAGGATTTGGGAAAATAGTCAATCCAGTATCCTTGATTTCCAAATTTAGGGTTCGAATATCCGAGTACTCAAATGTCCCATCAGTATCTACCATTTTGATTCTGTAGTAGACTTGTGTGCCATTTACCCGACGCAAATCATCGGCGTATTCGTAAGCAAGCAAATCATTGGATTCTCCAGCGGCCGCAACCTGGCCAATCGCTACAAAGTCTGGTTCGAGATCGGTACTTCTTTCTATTTGGTAATATTGGCTATTCGTTTCTGAGAGGGAATACCATTCTAAAGTAGCAGTATTTCTGTCCTCCGCAAATACATCAAATTGCAACAATACAACCGACATCGAAACACCATTAATAGAAAGGAATTTACCTTCGCTAAACACTTCTTCACAGATTGGTGTCAACTCATCATGAGTTAAAATGATCCCTCCGGTAAATCGCCCACCTACATAAGTACCATTAATCGTGTTAATTTGTCCTCCATATATTTCAGCATCAAAATTTTTGGTACCGTCATAGTTGTTACTACCAAACAAACCATATAGTCTATCAACAGTGCTGAAAATAAGGCGAGTAGAAGGAGGATTTTCACCCATAGCAATGATTTCGCTGGTGTAAGGAATAATTTGAGTCGGATTTTGTAACGATGGGAGTTGAATACTTTCTAAAGGTTGATACCACTGGTTTGAACTATAACCATATAAGTGGTTTCCTCCAACCCAAAGCAAGTCAGATTGATCGTTCTGCACTGTAAAGTCATTTACATGGGTTAATCCTGGTGTAGCAATAGCTGGAGCTGCCCATTCATTGCTCCAAAAAGCAAAGCCAGAAAGTGCAGAAAGGCTGCTACCTGCAGTGCTAAAATCTCCTCCAATAACAAGTTGGTTGTTAAATAATTGAAACGTATTGACCTTGCCATTGGTTTCTAGGGGCTCCAGGGATGTTTGATTCGCGCAATTCGTAGGAGAAGCGGTCAGGTTTGTCCCATCGTAGGCCGCGATATACGGCATGCTTGTACCATTGACCGTAAGGAAATCTCCTCCTATGTACAAGGCACACTCGTAACTTGCAAGATCCTTTATTATGCCATCCATGTTTCCTGTTTGGACGCCTTGCCAGTTGACACCATCCCACCAAGCAAGATTTCGGAAGTTGGTTCCAGCAATGGTGAAATCACCACCTACAAAAATTTTATTGTCGTGGTATTCAATAGTGTAGACCGTTCCCTCGAGATTATTGCCAAAACTAATCCATTGCCAGCCATCATAAGCGACTACGGATTGGCTGGTGGAGGTAGAAGTCAGGGCTAAGAAATTGCCGCCTAGAAGCGTGTACATTCCAGGTATATGTTTGGTGGCGAATACTTCTTGTTGAACGACATCTCCTGGAGTGTTGTTGTCTATCCAAACTGGCTGAAGCAATTCAGGTACATTACAATAGACTTCTCCATAATAAGGCTGAATCCAGGCAAGTTCTTCCTTGGTAAATCCGTTGTCGGTTGCCCATTTTAGAAGGCCGGGATACTGCAGTTCTTCTACATAGGCAAAATTCATTTCCTTGGAAATTTTTTCAGCAAAAGCGGCTTCGCCACTGGTTTGTAGCAAGTGGCCGACAGCACAGGCAGTTCCTACTTCATCAATAAAAACGGGTTGTCGGCCAGGATGAGAAGTGTTGAGAGGGAATGTTCCAGTTCTGTAATACTTGACAAGGGACTGCAGATTTTGAAGTCTGTTGGTGTATTGTTGGGGAGTCAAGTCGTTGCTTTTACGTTGTCGCAGGGTATGTTCCACCAGCATTAAGTGAAGCTGTATACGTTCGTTGTCATTTTGGAATTGTACTGGCAGGGCAAGCAATTCTGCTGGTACATCAGTTTGTTTGCCCCATTCAGTGTTTACCGTGCTTACATGGTCAAATAGGGAAGCAAGGTCATTGGGTTGTAGGTCATTGGCATTCGATTTTACTATGAATAAGCAAAAAAAGAGCATAGCAAGGGCGTAGAGATTTTTCATAATCAATTGTTTTTTTAATTAAATTTTCTTGAAGAACACCGAAGTGGGAGGTTCGATGATTATTATGTTGCTTGACAGGATTGGAGTTCGTTCTAGAAAGAAATAATGCGGTTTCTCATAAACTCCTTGTAAACAAGACGATCGTCTGTCCCTAAAAGTTGTATGGCACATGGTTTAGTTGGTGAACGTGTAATTTAGGATGGTGAGTGTGTTTTATTTTTTTGTGAATTTCCCCATTATCCAATACCCTATCAACTATTATCAGAACAATACACCATGATTCCTTCAACTAATACCTAATAACCGATAACAAATCCCAATTTAATTTATCTTTGCAGCGGGTAAATAACCGACAATGATAAAACAACTGTTCGTAAGAAATTATGCAATCATAGAAAAACTGGAAATTAGCTTTTCAGATAAATTGACTATTGTGACCGGAGAGACTGGTGCAGGTAAGTCTATTCTACTAGGTGCACTTGGGTTGATCATGGGCAAACGAGCAGACACCAAAGTACTCTACAACCAGGAAGAAAAGTGTGTCGTTGAAGCATTCTTCGATATTCAACACTACAATTTGCAGTCGTTTTTTGAAGAACAAGACATCGATTTCGACAAGGAGCTAATCATCCGAAGAGAACTATCGCCCAGCGGCAAATCCAGAGCATTCATCAATGACACTCCTGTGAATCTTGGTACACTCAAACAGTTGACCAGCGCATTGATAGACATGCATCAACAGTTTGACACCCTTGATATTCACAATGTGTCCTTTCAACTAAGAATTGTAGACGCCCTCGCCAACAATCAGGAGCGAGTGGCGAAATATTCCGCACTATTCAAAGCATATAAAACCAATCAACGAAAACTGGACAAACTCATCCAGCAAAACGAAACGGCCGCCAAAGAATTAGATTTCCTAGAATTCCAATTCAATGAATTTGAAGAAGCTGAATTGGCCGACAACGAACAAGAGACGCTGGAAGTCGAACAAAAAACCCTTTCTAGCTCCGAAGAAATCAAATCCAGCCTCACTAAAGCCAACCAGCTAATCAGTGAGTCCGACTATTCCATCCTCAATCAACTGACAGAAATCAGTAATTCTCTTTCGGGAGTAAGCGATGTCAATCCACAGATATCCAGCTTGTATGAACGGCTGAGCAGTATCATCTACGAACTGCAAGACCTAGCCAACGAGGCTGTCCAAATCGGAGAAAGTACCGAATACAATGAAGAACGGATTGCAGAAATAACCAATCGGCTTGATATTCTATACAAATTGCAATCGAAACACAGCGTTACTACTATACAGGAACTACTGGATATCCAAAACGACCTACAAAAAAAGATCGATGCATACGGCGACCTCAGCACTGAAATCGAGGACCTCGAAGCCATCATTGATGAACAAGAAGACAAGCTCGGCAAACAAGCAGAAACTATTTCGCGAAAGCGAAAAGGGATCGTCAAAGACTTTGAGAAAAAAGTACACTTGCTTCTTGCTCAATTGTCTATGGAACATGCCACACTGAAGGTAGACATCCAGGAAACGGAAGAACTTACAGAAACGGGCATGGATAGCGTCAACTTTTTATTTTCTGCGAATAAAGGAGGGCGATTTGAACTCATTAAGGATGTTGCTTCTGGGGGAGAGATCTCCAGATTGACCCTTTGTGCAAAATCGCTGGTGGCAGATGCCATCCCACTCCCAACGCTGATTTATGATGAGATTGACGCTGGTGTTTCTGGAGATGTTGCTTTGAAAATGGGCCGTATTTTACACGATTTATCGCTGCGCCATCAAGTCGTGTCCATCACGCACACGCCACAAATAGCGGCGAAAGCAGATCGCCATTATTTTGCCTTCAAACAACTGAAAGGCAACCGCACATTCACGCAAGTAAAAGAATTAAATAAAGAAGAAAAAATCATAGAAATCGCTACGATGCTGAGCGGCAGCCCGCCAACACAGGCCGCCGTAAAAAATGCATCTGAATTATTGGTAAAATAATTTTAAACTCACAAAACACTATGTCTAACAATTTATTGAAAGGAAAAAGAGGAATCATCTTCGGTGCACTGGACGACAAGTCTCTTGCCTGGAAAGTAGCCGAACGCTGTGTAGAAGAAGGAGCAACGATAACGCTTACAAATGCCCCTGTTGCCCTACGTTTTGGGCAACTTAAGGAGCTGGGTGAAAAGCTGAATGCGAAAGTTATCGCTGCTGATGCAACTAGCGTCGAGGATTTAGAAAATCTGTTTACTGAATCTATGGAAGCCCTTGGCGGGAAAATCGATTTTGTTTTACACTCAATCGGTATGTCTATCAATGTCAGAAAGAAGCGCGAATACACTGACTTGAAATACGAATGGATGCAAAAGACCCTGGACATTTCTGCGCTTTCCCTACACAAACTACTACAAGTTGCTTATAAAATGGATGCCATCAATGATTGGGGATCTGTTGTGGCACTGTCCTTTCTCGCAGCACAGCGAACCTTTCCTCAATACAATGAGATGGCAGAATCTAAAGCACTGCTGGAGTCTATTTCGCGAAGTTTCGGCTACCATTATGGAGCAGAAAAGAAGGTTCGGATCAATGTAATTTCACAATCTCCGACGATGACTACGGCAGGAAGTGGCGTACATCAGTTTGATCGGTTTTTTGATTATGCTGACAATATGGCTCCTTTAGGGAATGCCCCAGCGGAGGCCTGTGCAGATTTTACCGTGACGATGTTTTCAGATTTGACCAGATATATCACGATGCAGACCCTATTTCATGATGGAGGTTTCTCTTCTATGGGGATGAGTGCGTCTATTCTGCCTACGGAAATGGGATAACCCTTAACGAATTTCTTAAAAAACAATACGACTATACATCGGACCGCCGGCGCTTGGGAATAGCGCCGGTTTTTTTATTATTTGAATTAAGAAAACACCTGCCATTTGTCAGCATTTAAACTTAATTCTAATGAAAAATTTATTCTATTTATTGATACTATACCCCTTGATCGCAAATAGCCACACGGAAAAAATTATTTTAGAATAGGTTGTCTTATAAAATACAGATCTAAACATCAGACATCCGGCTACTAGGAATAGCGCTGGATTTTTTTTACCTTGACTTAAGTTTAGCCTGCCCATTTTTTTATATAAACACTTATTCAAATGAAAAATTTATTCTACTTAATTCTGCTTGTTCCATTTTTTGTTTTTGGTCAAACAGAATCCACGGTTTTGTATAACTGGGATGACCCCGCAATCGTTGGAAGTAACGCCTACGACAATGCCTACAATGAAATCTGGGGAGTGGTAGCAAATAACAAGGAGATTGCCATCATTGGTTCTACCGCAGGCACGCACTTTTTTGATGTTACCGATACGTCAAATCCTCAGGAGTTGACTGGTGCATTCGTACCTGGAGCAGTGGTCGGTGGATCGATTATTCACAGAGATTATCATGATTATCAGTGTTATTTATATGCTGTTGCTGATGAAGGAACAAACAGTACGCTACAGATTATTGATTATTCAAACCTGCCGGCTACGACTACTGTCATGTATGATGATGGGGCAGAAATCAACAGAGCGCACAATATTTTCATCGACACTTCTTCTGCACTATTATATGCAGTATTCGTAAGAAGCAACACCTCCAACCGACAAAACCTCCGGGTTTTTTCTTTGGCAGACCCAATCAACCCAACACTGGTTGGAACGTACAATGATATTGAAGGTCGAACAATCAGTGGTGCACATGATATAATTGTTCGTGATGATCTTGCTTATATAAATTGTGGATACAATGGATTTGTGGTGGCCGACTTTAGTGATGCTGCTAATCCGACTTTAGCGGGTACGCTGGATAATTATCCTCAAAAAGGATACAACCATTCAGGTTGGTTGTCTGATGACGGGGATTACTACTACATGGCGGATGAGACGCACAGTACAGACATAAAAGTGTTGGACATTACTGATTTATCAAATATTGTAGTTACTGACACCATAGATGCGGGTAACGCTTCGCCTTTTTCAATACCACACAATTTGATTGTTCGGGGAAACTACTTGTATGCTTCTTATTATTATGATGGCCTTCAGGTTTTTGATTTGACAGATCCTGCGCATCCAGTGCGTTCTCATTTTTATGATACTTACCCAGGTGCAGACAGACAAAGTTATGAAGGAGCCTGGGGCGTTTTCCCTTATCTCCCTTCAGGGAATGTTCTTATTTCTGATATGCAAAGCGGATTGTATCTTTTTGAGAAAATGGACGAGGCGATTACTGGCACAATGCCTCTTCTCGGTACTACTTCAAACTGCGGTGTTCTTTCTAGCAATAATGAGGTAACAAAGCAGACCCTCGAAGCAAAAATATTCCCCAAGCCAGCAAGCGACTTTCTTACTATAGAGGTAAATAGCGAAAAAACGGAGTCTGCAGATCTTGAGTTGTATGATATCACTGGAAAATTGGTACAACAAGTCACCCCACAACAATTGATATCCGGCACTAACCAATGGACAATTACCATTAAAGAAAGCTTAAATCCTGGAATGTATATACTAAGAGTAAAAAGTGACTCGTATATTTACAGCGAAAAACTTATTTTAGAGTAACATCTAACCCCTCTGATTATATAATTTCCTTGGAAATTTGGAATCAGATTAACAGTCAACAATACTAATGCGACTACACAGTAGTTGCATTAGTGTTTTAAAGTAATTGTTCTTGAGAATATTTAGTTGTCTATTTCTTTTTTTATGGTTTGCCAGTCATGGATATTCACAGCAAGATTCAACAAAAAGAATCTTGCCTCCTGCGGATAGTACCGCTGTGCATTACTTTTATCTTAATGATTTCACCCCGATTAAAGTCAAGGATGAGCTTAAGCATTTTCACCGTTATAATCCTGTTTTACTCGACGAATTTGATCATCAGTATTTAGGGAACTTTGGATCACCGCATTATTCCATGGTTTATCAGCCAAGATATCGGCGTGGGTTTGACCTAGGTTTTCATAATTACGACGGGTACACGATTACTAAGGAAAAGGTCCCATTCTACAACAATAATCGCCCACACACCGATGCTTTTTATACGGCTGCTAGTCAGGAAGATGCTTATATAAAAGTGAAGTTTTCTCAAAACTATGCTAAGCGGTGGAACATGTATCTTGCCTATAATCGAATTACCCACAAAGGGGATTACGACTTCCAACAAGTCAGAAATTCAAACTATACCTATTCTACTTATTTCCGTGGTAAGAATGACAATTATCAGTTGTTTTTTTCGTGGGCGGGGAATACGATCAAACAAAAAAACAATGGTGGGATATTGAGCGACACCCTCTTGGAAGAAGATATCTATAGGAATCGAAGGGATTTGATCCCCGTTCATCTATCTACTGCACAAACAGAATACGACAATCACGAAGGGTCTATTACTCAATTTTGGTCATTTAGCGGATTGAAAGACCCGCCGCCTGCTATTGTTGTGGATACTGTCTATTTGAGAGACACCTTAGGAGTGGTAGTGGATACCATCCTCAAAAACATCCGCCCTTCTGTGCCTCGTATTGCTGACCAACCTGGCATTCCTTCGAAGAGTAACATCAGCCATCAGGTTTCCTATCAAATTTTGCAGATCAAATTTTTCGACAATGCACCTGCTGAAGATGCTTCATTTTATGGTAACTACCAGGTGAATGACCGTGGTATTCGACATTTTGTTAATGTCAAAAAAATCGAAAATCAAATAAAAGGAACGCTCTATTTTGGAAAAAATAATCCAGAAGGTTTTTCGAGCAAACGCACATTTATGTTGCAGCCTGGCATCGCCCATGCCTTCTACAGAATAAATCAGGAACCCCTAAAATCCAATAGAAACGACGTTTTCTTAACGGGCCATTTGGAAACCAACCTCAAAGAATATTTGAATCTCGAGGCGGACGCTCAATTTGGAGTAGCATCCAATGCGGGGGAATACTTGGTGCGCGGTAAGCTTAGCTCTGCAACAAAAGGAAATCGAATAGAATTGACTGCAGCACAACAATTGTTCAACCCTTCGCTTATCCAGCAATCGTATTTTATTTCTCAGACTCCGATCTGGCGCAATCAATTTCGGAAGTCACTAGAGTCTAATCTTGGGGCAAAATACAGTTCAGAAAAGTGGGACTTGGAGGCGGGGGTGCGGTACCATGTTTTTAACAACTACTTGTATTACGACACCTTAGGGCAGGCCGCGCAAACCAACCGAGCGCTCAATATTATACAACTATTTGCTAGAAAGGATTTTCAATTCGGGAAGTTTAATTTTGAAAACAAAATCGCCTTTCAGCTACTTCCCAACAGGTTTATTGATTTGCCAGCCTTTGTCGCCAGGCACAGTATTTTTTACGAAAGCATATTCTTCAAGAAAAAAAGTATGCTTGCTCGTATAGGTATAGATCTTCGATACAATTCCCCCTATTTTGCGAACTCGTATCTCCCGCAGAGTGGCCAGTTTTATTTACAGAATACAGATCGATTTTATTATTATCCTGTTGTAGATGTCTTCCTTAATGCAAAGGTAAAACGTTTTAAGATGAGCTTCAAAGTGGAGAACATGACCCAGCTTATCCTACAAAAATCGTATCTGACAAGCATCTACTATCCTGGTAGTGACTGGGTTTTCAAGTTTGGTATTGCTTGGGTATTTGTTGACTAGTGAGGTCTAGTATTACTAAAACCTGATTTCATCATTATTCTCATCAAAAAACCGGTATTCCAAGTAACTAAATCCGCTATTCGAAGTAATGTTAAACCACTTTTTATACTTCATGAACCATCGCATTTGAAGGCTTGGTATTCCACGTTTCAAGTAGGCATGAACATATTCGTGTACTTCGAGTTTTAGTTTGCCTGCTAGTGCTTGGTTGCTCATGATAAGGTCTAACTCCCGAGTTATTTTATCAGTAAGTAGTGAAGAAGGAGCAATTAATTTCCCTTTCCCATTACAAGAAGGACAAGTTTCTGCTGTATTAAACTTAACAGCAGGCCGAACGCGCTGTCTGGTAATCTGCATGAGCCCAAACTTACTTAATGGAAGGATGGTGTGCTGAGCACGATCAGTTTCCATATGCTCTTTCATCTTCTGGTAGATGAGCTTTTTATTTTCTTGTCTTTTGACATCGATAAAGTCGATAATTATTATCCCTCCAATATCTCTCAATCTTAATTGTCTGGCAATTTCTTTTGCTGACTCAAGGTTTACAGCAAGTGCATTGTGTTCTTGATCGGAGTTGTTGCTTACGCGTTGGCCACTATTGACATCGATGACGAACATTGCTTCTGTTTGTTCGATGACGAGGTATGCGCCACTGTTCATCGTAGCAGTTTTACCAAACGAAGATTTTATTTGTTTGGTAATACCAAAGGTATCAAATACTGGTTTGTTGGAAGAGTGGTAATTGACGATTTTCACCATATTAGGTTCAATCGAACCGAGATAGGTCTTTATTCCTTGATGGAGTTCTTTATCATTAACAATAATTTTGTTAAAATTATCGGTAAGAATATCTCTCAAGATACTGGATGTTTTATCCAGCTCACTCAGTAATTTCTTAGGGGCAGTAGCTTTATGAAGTTGTTGGTGAATTTGCTCCCACTTATTGAGCAGCATGGTCATTTCTTCATGCAATTCAGCGACGCCTTTCCCTTCGGCTGCAGTACGAACAATCACACCAAAATTTTTGGGGCGGATACTTTCAATCAAACGTTGCAAACGTTTTCTTTCTTCCGGGTTGGACACTTTTTTTGAGACTGCAACTACATTGGAGAAAGGAGTAAGAACGGTATATCTGCCTGGGATTGTCATTTCACAACTAAGACGTGGTCCTTTGGTAGAGATGGGTTCTTTCAGGATTTGGACAAGGATCGGTTGCCGTTTGTCAAGTACCTGATCAATTTTACCCGTTTTGATAATTTCTTGTTCAAATTTGAAGTTATCCAGTTTGTGAGTGGTGATACCTCCAGAAATCGAGCCATTGGTAAATTTGATAAGGGACCGTAATTTAGGGCCCAGGTCGGTATAATGCAAAAAGGCATCCTTGTCGTATCCAATTTCGACAAAAGCTGCATTTAAGCCGGGGATCAGTTTCCTGATTTTACCCAGAAAAATGTCACCCACAGAAAACTTACTATTGGTTTTCTGAGTATGTAATTCGGTTAGTTTTTTATCTTCTAACAGTGCAATTTCTACCTCAGTTGGGGTAGAATTAATAATGAGTTCCTTCTCCAAAATCTTAGTTGTTTGGAAAATAGATTTACTCCATATAGTAAATAGACTTACCTACATAGGGGTATAAGTACAAGAAATTAACTTGTAATCCAGACTGCAAAGAACAATAAAATCCAGAGCTAAGTCTAATGTAGGAATACTTAGAACGAAACTGAAAACTGACTTGAGGTAAGCTTAAGATGATGAGAAACGAAACCCAATTTCAGATCTAAATAAAATTAACCAACACGGATAACAAAAACACTATTGTATTTTTGTTATCCGAAATTGATCATCATAATATCAAAGAATTACTTCTTCTTCTTATGTCTATTCTTGCGCAGGCGCTTTTTCCTTTTGTGCGTCGCGATCTTGTGACGCTTACGCTTTTTACCACAGGGCATAAATGTTATTTTTTATTATTTAAAATTATTCGTTTATGGCTAAATAGCCACTTCTTTTTATTCAAACCTAAGTAACTAAAGTGTTTTTAAAATACTTTGCACTCTATTTACAAATACCTTGTCATTAGTTAGTTGAAGGCACTTATTGAGTTGTATTTTCCCTTTAGTTTTGTCTCCAGACTCTATATAAGCCTGTGCTAGCCAGTAATGAGCATCTACATTCGTAGGATCATTCTGGATTGCATTTTTAAATCGTCCAATAGCTTTTTCGTACTGCCCGGTTCGCAAAGATAATTTCCCTAAGGTGGTCGATGCTAAAACATCTTTGGGATTTTTATCCGCCAGATCTCTGATCATTAAAATCCCTTTCATAGGATTTCCTGATCCATTAACATAACACAAGCCCAAGTTTACTTTATGGGAAGAATTATCAGGACTGAAAGATATTGCGTTTTCGAAGGCTTTAATAGCCTTATCAACACAATATTTACGAGTAAGTGAATCCGTTGATTGCTGGAAACCTGAATAGTAGGTGGTTCCAACGATCGACCAAGCTGTATCACTTTGAGCGATATCAGCGACCTGTTCAGCATAAAATCCACCAAGAGCGAAGCGATTTAGTTTATTCCATTCACTAGAAATGGATTTCAACAAATCTGATCGTTCCTTGCTATTTTGTGTAGTCTCCAGTTGTTTTTCCAATTGGAGTATGGACGCTAACTGAGATTTATCAAGCTGCCCTTTGGCGGCTTTTAACAGTTGGTCAACAGTTATGGTGCTTGCTTCTTCCGCCTGTAGGGCTCTGGTCTTGTTAATTTGGGCTCTGTCCCTGGGTTTAGTAGGAACACCTAAATACAGACCAAGAAAAAGTATTACAGCAAAACCGATTGTTGCTATTTGAAATTTAGACATACAAAGGTAGGCACATTAACTCGAAGTTGCAATGCAATTAACAAATAAAACTATTGTTAATGTAAAATGAACTCAAAAACCTGCTATTGAGCAGGCTCAGCGTGGACATTTGCTTTTACACTTTCAACGAAAACTTTCGCCGGTTTAAATGATGGAATATAGTGTTCTGGAATCTCGATCGCCTCATTTTTCTTGATATGGCGGCCAATCTTTCTAGCTCTCTTTTTAATAATAAAGCTACCGAAGCCACGTACATAGACGTTTTCTCCTTCAGCTAGAGACTCTTTTACTTCTTTAAAAAACGCTTCGAGGGTTACAAGAACGTCAACTTTTGCAATTCCCGTTTTCTCAGAAATTCTGTTTACTAAATCTGCTTTTCTCATGTTTTAGTGTTTGGTTTAGAACGTTATTCAATTTGGGTTAGTAAATATTAAGGGGGAAGAGCCAAATGTCGAACTAAAATTTAAAATTCAAATTACTATCCATGTTAAATAAATCAAAATCATATTTTTACTTATGCAATTAACTGACTTATAACAAAAAAGATAAAATTTGGCTTGTCCAACCGAATAGAATTTTCAGAATACTTGATTCGAAAGAACAATTTTAAACTAGTTACGCCATCTAAACTCAATAATTTTTTAATATTGGTCGCAAAATACATATATTTTGAACAAATTCTGCAACAATTTAAAGATCATTATTATTTTACAAATATAAAATTTATTAATTAAAACTTTAGCTTTTTACACTTTACTGTAGATTAACCTTAAAAACATGCCTAAGAAACGAATAACACATGTTTCTACAAATAAACAAGTTTAGCTTTGATGGAATTGAGATCAGCAGGTCTCCGCTAGCCTCTGTACCACGGCACTCTATAGATTAAAAATTAACCTAATAAATGGATTTTCAAACGCGCTCAATATATACTTTGTTTTCTAAATCTTTAATACAGTGGGGCAAAAAAAATGACAGGCAAATGCCATGGAAAAAGGAAACCAACCCTTACTATATATGGATTTCGGAGATAATTCTGCAACAAACAAGAGTAGAGCAAGGGATGCCATATTTTGAGGATTTTGTAAAAAATTTCCCTTCCATCTCCGATCTCGCTAATGCTTCAGAAGATAAAATCTTTAAGCATTGGCAAGGGTTGGGTTATTATTCTCGCGCTCGCAATCTTCATTTTACCGCCAAATTTATAACAGAAAATCTCAATGGGCATTTCCCCGACTCTTATGAAGAGATTCGTAAACTCAAAGGAGTTGGTGACTATACCGCCGCCGCCATTGCTTCTTTTGCATTCAACCTACCACATGCAGTCGTTGACGGTAATGTGTACCGAGTTTTATCCAGGATTTTTGGCATTGAAACACCAATAGACAAATCTGTTGGGAAAAAAATCTTCCAACAATTAGCCACCGAGTTACTTGACAAAAAGGCCCCAGGCGAATATAATCAAGCAATAATGGACTTTGGAGCAACGCACTGCAAACCTAAAAATCCACTGTGCTCGACCTGTCCATTCTCGGACCACTGTATTGCACTAACAGAAGATAAAATTGCGCTCCTGCCAGTAAAAACAAAAAAAATTAAAAAGAAAACTCGATTTTTTCACTACTTAATGATTCAAAATGGAGATTCTACCTACATTACTCGTCGCTCAGAAAAGGATATTTGGCAAGGACTTTATCAGTTTCCAATGATCGAAAAAACCAATATTCTCCCTGCTAATGAACTAATCGTGACACCAGAATGGAAGAAATTATTTGGCAATCAGAAAATCGAAATACAGTCCTATTCCAAAAATTTCAAGCAAACACTGTCCCATCAATACATAAATGCCGTCTTTTTAGTCATCAACTTATCTGGCAAATTTTCACCCGATTACAACCAAATAATTGAAATAGAGAAAAAAAACGTTAATAAATTTGCCTTTCCAAAAATCATAACTTGGTTTTTATCTGATAAAACGCTATATTTAAACTTTAATTAAGCAAATTGTTTATGGACAAGTCACCGTAATTCACATTAAACCAAAGACTTAACACAAAACATCACTAAAAAAGTTACAAAAACAAGATGAGTAATATTAATAAAATTATACTAATTGGTCGCCTAGGAAGAGACCCTGAAGTTCGGTACCTCGAAAACGGGGCTTCTGTTGCAAAAATTGCTGTCGCCACTACCGAGTCCTACAAGGATAAAAGTGGAGAATGGCAAGAGCAAACAGAATGGCACGATGTAGTCATGTGGAGATTCCTCGCAGAACGAGCAGAAAAAACACTTAAGAAGGGTGCATTAGTATACATCGAAGGCAAGTTAAAACACCGCAAGTATCAGAAAGAAGGTGAAGAAACTGCTCGTAGAATTTCCGAAGTGGTCGCTGATACCTTCCGACTACTCTCCAAAAGAGAAGGCTTTGGGGAATCTAGCAATTTCCCGACCGCTGCCGACGAAATGGCAAAGCCAAGCACCGTCGTCAGCAACCAAGATACAACCAGTTCTTCTCCTGAGGCGCAAAACACCCCTGCTCCTGCTAAGAAGGAAGTAGTAGAAGACCCCTCGGATGATTTACCTTTCTAATATCTATTTACCTACCAACTGCGCTTGGATTCACTAAAATAGACCAACATTGGATACTGACCCTGACGGAGAATATCACCCCGAAATCCTCAACTACATACTACCCCTTGCAATCCCTTCTAGTTTTTTTGAACTAGGTTTTGGGTTCGCTGTTATGGTGATTCTACTAGTTTGCTCTGCTATGATTTCCGGAGCAGAAGTCGCCTACTTTTCGTTGGACCAGAACAGTCTCGATGAGATTGACAAAGATTCCAAAAAAGGAGAAAAAATACTCGGGTTACTCAAAAAACCCAAATACCTCCTGGCAACGATACTAGTCGCTAACAACTTTATCAATGTAGCAATTATCATGGTCTCTACTTACCAGATAAAACAGTTGATCAATGAGGCGACAATGCCTTCTTGGATGTACATCCTTATTTCTGTGGTATTGGTGACCTTTCTGTTGGTTTTGTTTGGCGAAGTCGCTCCTAAGGTTTATGCAAAAAGCAACAATCTGAAACTGGCAACAATTATGGCCGGCCCCTTGACTTTTCTTGGTAAAATGTTATACCCTATTGGCCACCAGCTCGTTGAGAGGACTAAGGTCTTAGAAAACAAACTTTCTAATCAGGATGAAGACACCAAAGTCTCGATTGAAGAAATAGACCAAGCCATTGAGCTGACCGTAAAAGACACAAAAAACGCCAATCAGGAAATTGAGCTCCTCAAGAGTATTGTCAAGTTTGGAAATGTCCCTGTAAAACAAATTATGTGTGCTCGGGTAGACATTGTAGCGTTGGATGTGGAGAATACCTTCGCCGAAGTACTAAAACTAGTACGTGATTCAGGTTATTCCAGAATCCCCGTCTACGAAGAAAACTTCGATAAAGTCATCGGTTTTCTATATGCAAAAGACCTATTGGAGCATCTCGAAAAAGGCAACAGTTTCAAGTGGCAAAAGATCGTTCGAACACCTCCATTTTTCATCCCAGAAAACAAAAAAATCGACGACCTACTTAAAGAGTTTCAGGAAAAACGAATCCATGTAGCAATCGTAGTAGATGAATATGGCGGGACGGCCGGACTCGTTACATTAGAAGATGTCCTAGAAGAAATCATAGGAGAAATCAAGGATGAGTTTGACGATAACATAGAGGTGGAATATAAAAAACTCAATGACTATAATTTTCTGTTTGAAGGCAAAACCATGATCAATGACGTTTGCCGACTAGTAGGAATAGAAACAGCTACTTTCGAAGAAGATAGAGGAGATTCAGACTCCTTAGCTGGCTTAATCCTCGAAACTGTAGGACGACTCCCAAAACTAGACGAAGAGATTATGATTAATGCATATCAGTTCAAAATTGTATCTGTTGATTCTCGCCGTATTCGGCAGGTAAAAATTACGCTTCCCGACAATTTCGATTTATAGGAAATTCACCCAAACGGAATGGAATTCAACGTTCTGCTTACAAATAAGAAAAGGCATTTTCCAAGTCATTGATAAGATCCTCCGCATCCTCCACTCCAACACTCAGTCGAATCAACGAATCTGTCATTCCAATCGCCAGTCGCTCTTCTCTAGGAATAGAAGCGTGTGTCATCGTTGGCGGATGGCCAATCAAACTCTCTACTCCTCCTAGCGATTCTGCAAGTAGAAAATACTTCGTATTCTTCATAACTTTACTGGCATCTTCGAAGGTATCTTTTTTGAGGGTGAAAGAAACCATTGCCCCAAATCCGCGCATTTGCTGAGCTGCAAGTTCATGACCGGGATGCTCCTTGAAACCAGGATAAAATATGGATTTAATTTTTGGATGGTCTTTCAAAAAATTGGCAATTTTCGCGGCATTTTCACAAGCACGCTCTACACGTAAGTGCAAGGTTTTAATACCCCGTAAAGCCAAAAAACAAACTTGCGGTCCCGGTACTGCGCCTGTACCATTCTGAAGAAAATACAACTCTTTAGCAATCTCGTCGTCTTTGCAAACAACCGCTCCAAGAATGATATCTGAATGGCCGCCAATGTATTTTGTTGCAGAATGCAGTACGATATCCGCCCCCAAATCAAGAGGATTCTGCAAATAAGGAGAGGCAAATGTATTGTCCACACAAACGAGTAGATTATGTTTTTTTGCCAAGGCGCAAACTGCTTCAATATCAATAATACTCAACATTGGGTTGGTAGGCGTTTCCACCCAAATCATCTTTGTATTGGAATTGATTTTTTCTTCTATTTTACTCAAATCCGTCATGGGTACATAGTGAAATTTCAAACCGAAACGCGCGAAAATCTTCGTAAATGTACGGTACGAACCACCATACAGATCGTTCGTAGAAATCACCTCATCCCCACTGCTCAATAGCTTAATAACTGCATCGACAGCGGCCATACCACTAGCAAAACAAATCCCGTGCTTTCCATTCTCTAGGGCAGCCAGGTTTTTCTCTAGCACACTTCGGGTTGGATTTTGTGTTCTTGCATATTCAAAGCCCTTGTGCACACCTGGAGCATCCTGAACATAAGTAGAGGTTTGATAGATTGGAGTCATAACCGCTCCTGTAGATGGATCAGGGCTTATACCTGCGTGAATTACTTTTGTGGCAAATTTCATTGAAGTACTTTTTTTATTGGATGATCAATGTATCAAAAATGCGAGAATGACTAAACGCTTAGATATTTTTCACGTCGATACTTCTATCAGCTACTTTCTACTTGCGCCTCAACATTGCTTTTTGTTGAACAGCCACTCCGAAGGACTTGACTACAGGAATATTCCCTTTCGAACCAGAAAAAGAAATATGACTGCCTCCGCCAGACGTTATCTCATATTCGAGTAGCTCCCCAACTAGTTTTGTGCTAGTAAAAATAAAGCTATTTGATACTTGGAACCTAGAATAAAAAGTATCTCCAATATAAAATGCATCCAGCAATATCGAATTTTTTTCATCGATGACATAGTGTCCTTCTTCCTTGTTTTTTACGTACAACTCATAGGGCCGGGTCCCTGAGTCTTCCGGTCCATAAATAATTTTCCAATCCCAACCAGCGGAGGTGTCATGCTTTAAGATGTGCAGCTGCATAGGGATCTGTGTGGTATCTCCTGTCGGCTTGGTGATTACTAAAATTCCTTCCCACTTCCCTTCCCAATCTTGTGGAAAGTTGGTGGCTATTTTTTTGGGTAATGCTTCTTGTTGATTCGTAGATTTTTGTTTACAGCTGAAGCAAAACAAGAGGACTATTCCTAGAAAAAGGATGTTTTTTTTATAGGTGAATGCATCGCTTACCATTCCACAACGATTTTACCAATCGATTTTCTACTGGCGAGTAGATCATGGGCTTCTGCGATATTGTCCGCTTTAAACTCGCCACCGATTGTGGGATTGACTTCTCCGTTTTCTACCATTTTCACGACGCCATCCAAACATCTTTTTAATGTATTAGGGCGGTCGTCGGCAATCCGTAGCATATTGACACCAATCATTCCTCGGCAGGATTGCAGAAAGGTGATTGGCGAATAAATACCGAACCCAGCGGCTACCCCAATCATTTTAAGTGGATTTTTATTAGTGTCTGACATTGCTGCTGCGCCGTAGCCAATTAGTCTGCCGCCGGAACCGAGTAGGCCAAATCCTTTTTTTAGCGATTTTCCACCAATACTGTCAAATACAACATCCAGGCCTTCATCTCCTCGCAGTCTTTTTATTTCAGTGGCGAAATCTGTATTTCTGTAGTCGATCGGATGGTCGACTCCTTGTTCCTTCAGATAGTCAAGTTTGTGGGTGGAGGCTGTCCCATAGACAATGCACCCTCTGTTTTTTGCCATTTGAACAAGCGCAGTGCCTACTCCTCCGGCTGCTGCTTGAATAAGTACATGGTCTCCTTCATGCAAGCGCGCCATTTCTTGTGAGCAATAATAGGCAGTACCATATTGTGTTGTCAAAGCGGTGCCTACTCCAACACTCATATCTTCTGACACCTTAGCAACGGCGCGGGCATCGGTCACTGCATATTCTGCATACCCTCCAAATCGGGTAAGGGCGACTACCCGATCACCAACTTTAGAAGTGGTCACGTCACTTCCTACCGCTTCCACCCTTCCAATCACGTCGTATCCTATGACAGTTGGTAGCTTTGGGCAATCATCATAGAGCCCAAGACGAGCCATTACGTCTGCATAATTGAGTCCAAATGCCTCGACTTTTATTTGCACCTCCATTGCTTTTGGGGTGGGCTTATCCATTTCTTTAATCTGAAATGCGTCTGCTGATTTTCCGTTTTTTACAAGGACTACTGCTTTCATTAATTATTCTATTTATATGAATTGGCAAATATAAGGATTTTGCAGACGACTACTTACAAGAGTGCACTTATCCTGATTCAAATACAACAACAAATTTTTCACAGGTTATACAAAATCACTTATCTTCGCGTTTATTAAGTAAGACGTATTCAAACATAAAATTATAATCATGAAGTTTAATTGCCTGCTGATTCTATTTGTTTTTTTTACTACACTCTTAAGTGGCCAGCACGAGTCCAATTGGCACTTAAAAGATGTCCAACAAGATGGGGTTTGTGGTACTTCAGTTTATAAAGCACACAACGATTTATTAAAAAACAAAAAACCACAAAAAAAGATTATCGTCGCCGTCCTTGATTCTGGCGTAGACATTGAACACGAGGATTTTGAGGGCAGAATTTGGGTAAACGAAAAAGAGATCGCAGACAACGGTATCGACGATGATAGAAATGGATATATTGATGATGTGAATGGTTGGAATTTCCTTGGGAATGCGAATGGAGAAATGGTGATTGACGACAACCTGGAGTTTGTGCGAATGATAGCAGCATTCGAGAAAAAAAGTACCCTTACCGCTGAGGAAAAAACCCTTTACAAAAAGCTAAAGAAGGAACATGAAGAAGCATATACCGGTTCGAAACAAGAACTGGAAGCTATCGGTCAGATCAATGATATTTATCCTAAAGTAATCACCGCCTTAAGTTATCACTTGAACAAACAAGAATTTACCCAAGAAGAGGTAGAAGCCATTGAAAGCAAAGATGAAGGAATTGCAATGGCAAAACGCATCTGGTTAGACTTAAATGAGGGAGGCCTCACCCCGGAAATGCTAGAGGAAGCCAATAAATACCATTCAGAACGCGTAAAATACCACCTGAACAAAGACCTGAATACCCGCGAAATAATTGGGGACGACTACAGCAACCAACGCGAAATTGGCTATGGCAATAACCAAGTAGGAGGCGATTTTGCAGATCACGGTACGCACGTTGCTGGTATTATCGGCGCTATTCGCGGGAATAATCTAGGGGCTGATGGTCAAGCAGATCATGTATTAATCATGCCAGTCCGCGTAGTACCAAACGGAGATGAGCACGATAAAGATGTCGCCAACGGGATTCGTTATGCAGCGGACAACGGTGCAAACATTATCAATATGAGTTTTGGAAAGGGTTATTCTCCTTATCCTGAGATTGTAGCCGAAGCAATCAAATATGCTGGAGACAGAGGCGTTTTGCTGGTGCATGGGTCAGGCAACGACGGAAAAAACAACGACGTGGAGGTCAGCTATCCTCAAGATGCAAAACCAGGGCAACCTTCTCTTCCTTATTGGATTGAAGTTGGTGCTTCTGATGAAAAAGTTGGTAGGCAAATGCTCGCCTCTTTCAGTAACTATGGCCGACAAACCGTAGATATTTTTGCGCCTGGCGTTCAAATCAATTCTACCGTACCAGGAAGCAAGTATGAAAAAAATGATGGCACTAGTATGGCTTCACCAGTAGTCGCTGGCGTGGCAGCACTTGTATGGAGCTACTACCCAGAACTTAGCAATACACAACTAAAAGCGATCTTAATGTCTTCCTCGGCCAATTACCGCAAAGTAAAAGTAGTCATCCCTGGCGGAATGAAAAAAACGAAGTTCAAAAAACTGTGCGGCTCTGCGGGGATAGTCAACGCTTATCAGGCACTCGCTTTGGCTGAAAAGACATTAGCTAATAGAAAATAATTGAGATTAGGGTATTGTATTGTTAATGCTGTTAAAAGAAGAAAGCCGACCAATGGCCGGCTTTCAAAAATATAATTTGACACTTAAGATTTAGTAATCGCAACCTTGCAGTGGTGGACACTCTATAGTGCAAATCCGATATTTGCCATCGTGTGTACTTCCGTGGTATTCACTCCAGAAAGCTCCATCATGCAGCGGAGTGACAGCACCAGAATTACAGCCACCAAAGTCATTGGGATTTCGCGATATCACTTCTGAAATAGTATGTACATTTCCACCAGACTCATATCTGCTGAACCATTTGAATGGGTTTCCATTACAATTATTCCAAATTAATACAAAATGTCCTTTTACATGAAGGTACATATAAGGAAGACGGTTCAAATAATAAATACCAAAACCTCCCCTTCTATAGTGTTTAGTAGACATAATGCAATCTCCGTTGTTTAAAGCAAGATCCTCCCGTTGTATTTGGCCTTTAAGCTTGAATTGTCTACCAGCACGATACTTAATTTCGCATCTTCCAATAGTTTGTCTTCCGCGACTATCTGCTAAATCCTGAATTGTTCGTTTTATTTCCTGCTTAGTAACAGAAGTTGGCACTCTTGTGTCTGTGGCCTGTTTCAGATCAGCCAAGTTTCCTACAGAAGCCTTAAATTGGTTATTGTAAGTAAATTTATAGACCTCTCCCCCTATCTGAATCATTGACTCTTTGTTTACCATTGATTTGATGATTGGGTTTTGGATGGGGCTTTCGAAATATTTTTCGCCATCCCTTTCAATAATGGTAGCAAACGGATAATCTTCGATTCGTTCTGCTATACTTTCAGACTCAGCAACAGTCAATCTGTCAAATGCATTTCGCATGGAGGTAAAGCCAGCAAATTGTCCTTCCCAACTTTCTAATTCATCCTGAGACTGGTTGAGGGTCTCCTTGGTTCGTTGAAAATCTTCCATAGAATCAAAGGCCAACCGACCATCTACTACTCGAATTTTGGCATTGGTTGGGGTGGTTTGGAGATCCTCATTCAAGCCAGTTTCGCTTGGATTTACAAGGTTTTCTTTTTGGCAAGAGTTCATTCCTGCAAGCAATCCGACAAGCAGCAGACAGCAACAAAATTTTATAATCGTTTTCATAAGTTGTATTTTATTAATGGTTAACTTCTATTTGTTTAATGATTAGTGCAACGTTGATTTGGTTCGCAAACTATAGTACAAATTCGATATTTGCCATCGTGCGTACTTCCATGGTATTCACTCCAGAATGCTCCATCATGCAGTGGCTCTAAAGCTCCATCAGGGCATCCTCCAAAGTCAACAGGGTTTCGAACAATCACTTCTGTAATAGAGTGCACGTTGCCGCCAGTTTTATATCTGCTAAACCACTTGAATGGGTCTCCAGGACAATGATTATCAAATAATCTAAAATGGCCTTTTACATGCAGATACATATAAGGAATTCTATTTAAGTAAAGAATACCAAAAGCCCCGCGTCTATAATGTTTTGTAGCAATAAAGGCATCACCATTATTTAAAATATCATCCGATCGTTGTACACTGCCTTTTAGTTTATAAGCCCGCCCTCCTGCTCGGTACGAATTTTCACATTTACCAACGGTTGACCTTACTCGGCTGTCAGATAACTCGTTAATGGTTCTGTTTATTTCTTGTTTGGTAACTGTACTTGGTGTCCTTGAGTCTGTAGCTTTTTTTAGGTCGCTCAGGTTTCCAATAGAAGTTTTAAAAAGGTTTTTGTAAGTAAATTTATAGACCTCATTGCCGATCTGAATCATTGACTCTTTGTTTACCATTGATTGAATTATTGGGTTTGGGATTGGGCTTTCGAAATATTTTTCGCCATCCCTTTCAATAATGGTAGCAAACGGATAATCTTCGATTCGTTCTGCCATACTTTCAGATTCCGTAACGGTCAATCTGTCAAATGCATTTCGCATGGAGGTGAAGCCAGCAAATTGTCTTTCCCAAATTTCTAATTCATCCTGAGACTCGTTGAGGGTCTCCTTGGTTCGTTGAAAATCTTCCATAGAATCAAAGGCCAACCGACCATCTACTACTCGAATTTTGGCATTGGTTGGGGTGGTTTGGAGATCCTCATTGAAGCCAGTTTCGCTTGGATTTACAAGGTTTTCTTTTTGGCAAGAGTTCATTCCTGCAAGCAATCCGACAAGCAGCAGACAGCAACAAAATTTTATAATCGTTTTCATAAGTTGTATTTTTCGAAGCGGTAAACTTCTTTTTGTTAATAATAAATTACCCTACAAATATTGATTGTTTATCAGCCCATACCAATTACAAAATGACCTGGTTTCCAGAACACAATTCCTAAGACCTAAGGGTAACGACAATTCATAAACTGATGAATTACAGGAAAATACGAACACAACATCCATTACCAAAAACCTTCAAAACCTTTTGATTTGAACTATTTTTCGGACAAATTATTTTTGGATCGACGAGTAAAGTCAACGTAGGAACAAACATCAAATCAAAAAGAACAGTATCTTGCAACTTCTATGAAAAAAAGCCAGGAAGAACTTACCAGAACCCTAGAACTCCTCCTTCAGGAAAAGGAAGAAGAACTTCGACAATACGTCGAAAATATCAAAAATCTGGAACTGGACGAACGGAAAAAGAAAGGGGTTAGTTGGTTCCCACTCAATATCTTAAAAACGGGATATGCCTTAGGAGACATGCCATTTTTAATAGTAGAGCGCACCTCCCAATTGGACGAAAGGCATCGATTTCAATCAGGAGCAGTTGTCAGTATTTTCTCGGAACATCCAGAATCAAAAGGAGAAGACCGAAAAGGAATTATCCATTATGCGGACCGCAATAAAATGAAAATCATCCTTTATTCTAGTCCTATGCCCTATTGGATAGATGATGGAAAGATCGGTGTCGATCTCCTCTTTGACGATCGAACTTTCCGAGAAATGGAGAAAGCGATGGCAATTGTGATGGATGCCAAGAAAGACCGGCTGGCAGAACTCCGCGAAATCCTTCTGGGATATAAACAACCCGATTTTGCGCGACTGGAAAATCCATATACCCTTCCTGCACTAAATGACTCTCAAAACAAGGCAGTCCAACAAATTCTAGCCGCTAAGGATGTAGCTTTAGTACACGGTCCTCCAGGCACTGGGAAAACGACGACCCTTGTCCAAGCCATCAAGCAACTTAGCAAAACAGAAAGTACCATTTTGGTTTGCGCTCCTAGTAATACCGCTACCGATTTATTGACAGAACGTCTGGCAGAATTGGATTTAAATGTTGTTCGAATTGGCAATATATCAAGAGTCGATGAGGCAATTATTGAACACACCCTTGATGCCCAATTGGCAAAACACCCCGAGAGCAAAACGATCAAAAAAGTAAAAAAACAAGCGGCAGAAATGCGAAGGCAAGCAGGCAAATTCAAACGCAATTTTGGCAGCAAACAACGGGAAGAACGACGCGCGTTGTATCAGGAGGCCAAGGCATTGGCCAATTGGGCAGTAGACATCGAAAACAGAGTCATTGATCAATTGCTGAGTAGCGCGCATGTGGTCACCGCTACCCTAGTTGGTTCTACCAGCAAATATCTCCGCGATCGCACCTTCAAAACAGTAGTCATCGATGAGGCCGCTCAAGCAATGGAACCCGCTACCTGGATTCCAATTATCAAGGCACAGAAAGTGGTGTTAGTCGGCGATCCGCTGCAACTTCCTCCAACTATAAAATCGATAAAAGCACAACGAGCAGGCCTCAATCAGACCTTGCTGGAAAAAGGGATCGACCGATTGTCAGAAGTCAGTTTGCTAGACACTCAATACCGAATGCATGAGCAAATCATGGGATTTTCCAATCAGCAATTTTATGAAAATAAATTGATCGCTGATGAGTCGGTCCGACTGAAGACACTCCCTGTTCCTGAAGGATTTAGCCAGCCAATTGAGTTCATTGATACCGCTGGCTGTGGATTTAATGAGCAGGTAAATGAGGAAACTAAAAGCCGGTTTAACCCTGACGAGTTTACCTTATTGAGAGAACACTTGTATCAACTAATGGAGCAATGTCCTGAAGACAGTTTTCCTAGTATCGGAATTATTTCTCCTTATCGGGAACAGGTCCTTTACATACAGGCAGAACGCGACAAGGATGAACGGCTTTCTGCCTTAGAAAACCTTACCATCAACACCATCGACGCCTTTCAAGGCCAGGAAAGGGATATCATTTATATTTCACTGGTTCGTTCTAATGAAGCTGGAGAAATCGGATTTCTTAAAGATCACCGGCGAATGAATGTCGCGATGACCCGCGCTCGGCAAAAGTTAGTGATGATTGGAGATAGTGGTACGTTAGGTGCGCATCATTTTTATCGGGACTTCCTCGATTATTGTGATACGGTTGGTGGGTATGGGTCTGCTTGGTCTTATATTAGCTAAATAGGGTAGAACGTTGATCTAAGGAAGAAGGATTGATCGAAATAAAAACAATTCATAATGGGCATTGTAGTTATTGTACAGAGATAATTTTTGATTTAGAATTATAATGGATAACTCTAAATCAAGATTGCATTTTACCTTATACTTTCTACTTATATCTTTCTACCATTTACTCTACTTACCAACTCGCAAAGTATAACTCCCAGAAGGAACATCCGCTTTTGAAAATTTCACCACATAAGTCCCAGGAGTAGAATGCTGTACATTGGTTTGCTGAGCGACTAAATTATTGTCTTCATTTAGAAGTTGAACTGCCGTATTGCCTGTATTGGTGACTTTATAGGCAATGACCAAATCAGGGCCGTTGGAGTCTTGAATGACTTTAGCAGCTTGTTTGGCAGTAACTTGCCAATTGTCTGATGACTTAAATACGGATGGTGTAGGAGGGTTTGGGTTTTGTAACGGACTGCACCCTCCAATTTCCCCAGTAAAGTTATTGTAGGCATCAAAGCCGGGGTCTAAGATTACTGCCGAACCAGCACTTGCGGTCACATTACTACCTGCGGAGACGGTGCCCGTTGCAGTTATGTTATTTCCAGCCACGTAAGTGCCACTTCCAATTGTGCCTGTTAATGATAAATTAGCTGCGCAAGCCGAGCAGGCAGCATTAAAGTAATTAAACCAATTATTCCAATTTATTGTACCTGGGCATTGGGTCGCTGTGCCTGGCATATCGTTGTGGCCGCGAATTCCCGGAAGGGAATAAGTCCCTGGTATATTGTAGATATTTGCAAAGTAACAACTCATCGTCGCAGAAGCGTTGAGCATCGCATTGCTATTCCACAAACCAGGGTTTGCTGCTGTCGCTTCGTGTTCTACACCGATGGATCGGTGATTGTTGTTGTATCCGCTTGCACCAGCATGCCAGGCAGTGTGCGCCACCCGAACGACTTGTGTAATCTGACCATCAGAAGAACGGATGACAAAATGGGCGCTTGCTCCAGCATTGCAGTTTTGAAACCAGCTGACTGCGCCGGCATAAGTTCCTACACCTATCCAATGGTTGACCCAAGTGTCGATCCCGGTATTTCTATAGTTGGTAAAATTGCAGGAAGTGATCTGGGACAATGCCGGGCCGTAATCTGCCGAAGAAATTTTTTGATTGTTTGCTTGTGGTGATTTGCTGCTAATATCAATTTGAGGATGCGGCGGAATAGAAATCGTTTCGCCCCAGACTGTTGTGGAGGTAATTCCTGATTTTAAGGTGTTGTAATAGCGTTCGGCCTGGCTAAATTGGATTTCTGCATTGTAAAGGCCAGAAAACTGCATTGTAGCATCAAACCAGTCTTCTACTTTTGCGAAGGAGGATCTGGAAGGGCCGGCATATTTTGCTAGGAGCGCAGCAGCACCACGGATATTTTGATAAGGGTCGTCTTTTAGGGTTTGCTTCGAAACGCCTAACAATTGGGCGGCTTCTGCTAGTGTTTGTGAATAGTCGTTTTCTACCAAATGCATAATCCCCCAGCCTCGATCGATACCTGGACCAATTTGCGTCCAGTTGTTTTCGATTTGTCCGATGATCTGCAATAATTCTACTGGTACGCCAAATTCGTTGGCTGCTTGTTGAAAATATTGGTTTATCGTGGCGACATTGGGGTGCGGTCGATTTAGATAATCGGCCCACTGGTCATAATCTTCAGCGTGATGGTGATCTGCGTCGGCGTGATCGATTACAGTTTCGAGTACATTGTTTATGTAAGGATTGTCTCCTTTTTTTGTTTGCGACCAGCTGTTAGTGGTGAGGAGCATTCCAATAGAAAGAAAAATCAATGGGTAGTATAGCCTATTCATAATTAGTGATTTAACTAAAAATAAGCAATTTTCAGTTTTTTTTCATGGATTATGGATAAATATATTGGGGAAAGGAGGCTGTTTTAGAATAATAAAATCTCGGGAAGAAAAAAAACGGTGATTTCCTTTTCAGAAAAACCGACCGTTTAAACTACGCTTTTACACTAGAAACAATTCCATGCCCAGAATGTATTCTGTGTGCTAAAATGCATTATTAAACAGCCACTTGCAACAGAGAACTAATGAACGAGCCGATTTTCAGTTGGAACACTGAATACGAATGTGTAAACGTGGTTTTGCCCAAAATGAAGTGTTCTGTTTTATCCTCCCTACTGGTTTGGGTCTGGAGTCAATTTGGGAGGTGCAGATTTTTTTGATATTGGTGCTGAAAAGGCAAAAAAGAAGCCTTTCTCGGAATAGTTGTACTAGAACAATTATCCAGAAAAAGGCTTCAATTTTGAATTAAACATGGTGTTTAATTCCCCATATCAGACATAAATTTTATTCTCATAATTTTGATTTCTTCGAGGGTGATGTCATCTTCTTGTAGTACTTCAAATGCACGCTCGACGGAATCGGTTTCAGCTTCCATAAAATACTCATAAATATCTTCGACGGAATATTCATCGATGTATTCTTCGATATAATATCCCAGATCGAGTTTTGTGCCGGAGCCGACAATCATTTCTAGCTCGTGGAGCAACTCGTCCATAGACATTCTATTGTTTTCGGCAATATCATGAATTGGAATTTTGCGATCTATATTTTGAATAATGTTTACTTTCTGACTAGACTTATTGACGATCGATTTGATTACAATTTCCGTAGGTCTTTCAATATCATTGTCCTCTACATAATTAGCGATCAACTCGGCGAAAGGCTTGCTATATCTAGAAGCTTTCCCAGTACTCACTCCGACAATTTTCGCCATATCGGCGACTGTGATCGGATATTGGATGGTCATATCTTCCAATGAAGGGTCTTGAAAAATCACAAAGGGAGGCACTTTTTTCTCTTTAGAAATCTGCTTACGCAAATCTTTTAGCAGTCTGAACAGAATAGGATCCAATACACCACCTTTTCCTCTGGAATCGTCTCCATCATCAGCGACATCATCAAAGTTGGTATTCATTGGTATCTCAATTGGCCACGGTCTACTTCTAAAAGTATTCCCCCGATCTGTCAATTTCAATATTCCGTAGTTCTCCACTTCTTTTATCAGGAAGTTATTCAGCAGGGCTTGTCGCAGGACAGACCCCCAAAATAAGACGTCTTTACTTTTTCCGATACCAAAACCAGGCAACTCGTTGTGGCCATAATCCATAATTTCTTTCGTCTCTTCCCCCATCAGAATATCGATAACTCCCTTTATTTTATTGTTTTCATTAAGGGAGTGGACGACATCCAGTGCATTTTTCATTTCTGTTTGCACTTCGATTCTATCTTTTGGATGTCGACAATTGTCACACATTTTATTGCATCGACTTTCATCGAAATTCTCTCCGAAGTAATGTAGCAAGAATCTTCTTCGACAGGAAGCCGTTTCGGAATAGGCCATTATTTCGTGCATAAGTTGCGTGCTCATCTCTCTTTCTGCTACAGGTTTATCCCTCAGAAATTTTTCGAGTTTCGCAATATCTTTATAGGAATAATAGGTTAGACAACCTCCTCCCATGCCATCTCTTCCAGCTCGACCGGTTTCCTGGTAATAATTTTCTATACTTTTTGGTATATCGTAATGGATGACAAATCGAATGTCAGGCTTGTCGATTCCCATTCCAAATGCAATGGTAGCGACAATGACTTCAATTTCTTCCATCAAAAAATCATCTTGAGTCTTGGATCTTGTTTTTGCATCTAGTCCGGCATGATAGGGCAAGGCTCTGACGTCATTTACCCGCAAGAATTCGGCTATTTCTTCTGTAGATTTTCTACTTTGAACATAGATAATTCCTGATTTGCCCTCGTGGTCTTTCACATATTTTACTATGCTTTTTAGCACCTGTTCTTTTTTCCCTTTGGGTCTTATCTCATAATAGAGGTTATCTCTATTGAAAGAGGAGATAAATACATTCGGATTTTCCAGTGCCAAATTTTTGACAATATCGGATCGAACCTTAGGAGTCGCGGTAGCTGTCAGCGCAATAATAGGTATTTTACTATCAATGCTGTCTACCATTATTTTGATTCGACGATATTCTGGTCGGAAGTCGTGCCCCCATTCAGAGATACAGTGTGCTTCGTCTACTGCGACGAAAGAAATCTTCACACTTTTGAAGAATTCAATATTTTCTTCTTTCGTTAATGTCTCAGGTGCGACAAACAACATCTTTGTTTTCCCTGCCCTGATATCAGATTTCACTACTTTTATCTGAGTTTTTGTCAGCGAGGAGTTCAAGAAATGCGCAATATCATCCGTTTTGCTATGCGCTCTGATAGAATCTACTTGATTCTTCATCAATGCGATGAGCGGTGATATGACAATTGCCACCCCTTCCATCATCAGTGCTGGAAGTTGGTAACAAAGAGACTTCCCCCCTCCTGTCGGCATTATGACGAAGGTGTCGTTTTTAGCCAGAAGACTATAAATTATCTCTTCTTGTTTACCTTTGAAACTATCAAATCCAAAAAATTCCTTTAGTGAAACGTGTACGTTGTTTTTAAGATCAATCATCTACTTTTTCTTTTCCGGTGTCCTTTTTCTTAATTACGTTTTTGTTTTAGGGGGTTTTTCTACAAATAGTTTTAAAATCAAGTGCTCAACATTAAACGATCTTGCTGTCCAAAATATTAGACTACAAATTCTTAGTAGGTCACTTATTTTTTAGATGTTAAAGGGGTATTATTTTTTATGAATATAGGCAATTTCTATCAAATGATCAATTTTTTTAGCCCTATTGTAAAATACATTTCATGGCAGGCTTTTTAAGCTGTCACAAAAGAAAAAAAATGGTGTTTTTTAGCAGAAAATCAGCCAATCAAAATTTAGCCAAAATTCATATTTGTTTTTGACCAATATTTCGTTTTCCACTAGATACCAAATCCCTTTCTTATAAATTTTCCCCTCCAACCATTGCTAGTGTACTGACTGTTATCTATAGTACCTCCATATAAACAAAGATGACAAAATATTGTTCAACCAATAGGACACATTATAACTAACTGTTTATCAACACCGTAAACCGCCAAGAAAAAGAACTTCAAAATCTCCTTTCTACAATAGCCATATATGCGGTTAATTGTTTTAATAATTAAATAACTTTTTTACCTTTATCCTTCTTAAAGAATAGCAAAACTAAAAGCTGTTTTAATTGTACTTATAACTGTTAATGTTCCTATAATCGTATAAAATTCGAAAACCATGGCTGATATAATAAAAATGCCTTTGTTAAGCGACACAATGAAAGAAGGCCTCATCGTGGCCTGGTTAAAAAGTGTTGGAGATTCAGTAGAGGCAGGGGATGAATTGTTTGAAGTAGAAACAGACAAGGCAGTCATGGTCCAAGAAAGTTATTGGGAAGGAACCTTACTACACATTCATGTACAAGAAGGCAATGCTGCACCTATAGATGGAGTGATCGCTGTCATTGGAGAAAAAGGAGAAGACTACAAACCGCTCCTCGAAAAAGCGCTCAGCAGTAGCAACGGAAGCCAAGCAACAAAAGAAGAGGCACCAGCTCCTGTAGTAGCAGAAACCCAAACTGCACAACCAGAACAACCAAAAGCAACCGCTGCAACAGACAGCAGAATCAAAGCTTCACCGCTTGCTCGCAAAATGGCGGAAGACAACAATCTCAGCCTAGCAAACCTTAAAGGTTCCGGTGAAAACGGTAGAATCGTAAAACGAGACATAGAAGCGCAACTTCAACAAGGGGCTCCAAGATCAACAGCAGCTCCCGTAGCAATGGCTCCAACAGCACAAGACGTTGATCATCCAGTTACAGGCATGCGACGAATCATCGCTCAGCGACTTGGAGATAGCAAATTTTCCGCACCTCATTTTTACTTGACCATTAGTATCAACATGGATAAGGCAATGGAGTCCAGAAAACGAATTAACGAAGTTGCCCCTCAAAAAATATCATTTAATGACCTTGTTGTGAAGGCCGCAGCTGTTGCCCTCAAACAACATCCCGCTGTAAATTCGTCCTGGTTTGGAGACTTTATCCGGGTAAACGGAAATGTAAATATTGGTGTGGCTGTCGCGGTAGGAGAAGGATTGCTTGTGCCTGTAGTCAGAAATGCAGACACCAAATCACTCTCTCAAATCAATGCAGAAGTGAGAGATTTGGCAGGAAAAGCAAAAGAACGAAGAATTGCCCCTGAACAAATGCAAGGAAACACCTTTACTATATCCAATCTTGGAATGATGGGTATCGAAGAATTCACCGCCATCATTAATCCTCCAGATGCTTGTATTTTGGCCGTAGGGACCATAACAGAACAACCTGTAGTAAAAGAGGGTCAATTGGCCATAGGTAATATTATGAAAGTTACATTAAGTTGTGATCATAGAGTTGTAGATGGTGCAACCGGAGCAGCATTCTTAAAAACCTTTAAACTAATGATGGAAGACCCTATTCGTCTACTGGTATAATATGGAGGAACAAAGCAAAAAAACTGTGGTGCTCGGTGCAACAACAAATCCCACTCGTTATGCACACATTGCTACGACAAGATTACAAAAACATGATATTGAAACTATTCCTGTAGGAATAAGAATAGGAAATATAAACGGTGCAGAAATTCTACAAGGAATGCCTGCACTAGAAAAGGTGCATACCATCACTTTATACCTGAATCCTACCAGGCAAGAACCTTATTATGATTACATATTAGGTCTCCAACCAAAACGAATCATTTTTAATCCGGGTACTGAAAATCCGGTCCTTGCAAAAAAAGCAAAAGAACAAGGCGTGGAAATTGTTGTTGGTTGTACATTGGTCATGCTATCGGTGGGAAATTACTAGTTAAATATAGATCAATCTATTCCATTTTTTGACCACCAAAAAATAGTTTATATAAAAACAACTATATTTGCAGGCTGCAAAATAAAGAAGCATAATTATGGCAAAAGTTTTAATCGTTGATGATGAACCAAGTATCCGAAGAACCCTTCGGGATATTCTTGAATTTGAAAAATACAAAGTAGATGAAGCCGCGGACGGGGTGGAAGCACTGGTTCAGTTGAAGAAAGATAAGTACGATATCGTGATTATGGATATCAAAATGCCAAAGATGGATGGCATGGAAGCATTAGAAAGAATCGAAATCCTAGCTCCTGACACCCCGGTTGTTATGATCTCTGGCCACGGAACCATCGAAACAGCAGTGGAAGCAGTAAAAAAAGGCGCTTTCGATTATATTGCCAAACCACCAGATTTAAACCGGCTTTTGATTACCATTCGAAATGCGATGGACAAATCAAATCTAATAACTGAAACTAAAGTCCTCAAAAGACGCGTCTCAAAATCCAAAACACAGGAAATCATTGGCGAATCTGCAGGGATCAAAGAAGTAAAAGAGAAAATTGACAAAGCAGCCAACCACCCATTTGAACCACGTGTTCTCATACTAGGGCCCAACGGATCAGGTAAGGAGTTGGTCGCAAGATGGATTCACGAAAAAAGCAAACGCGCCAGTGGACCGATTGTCGAAGTAAACTGTGCAGCAATTCCTTCAGAACTAATAGAAAGTGAGCTTTTTGGACACGAAAAAGGTTCATTTACCTCTGCCATCAAACAACGGATCGGCAAATTTGAGCAAGCCAATGGAGGGACTTTATTCCTGGATGAAATCGGGGACATGGATCCTTCCGCACAGGCTAAAGTACTAAGAGCACTGGAAGCTAAAAAAATCACCCGTGTAGGAGGAGACAAGGAAATCAATGTCGACGTTCGGGTTATTTCTGCAACAAACAAAGATCTTCTGGCGGAGATTGATGATAAAAATTTCAGACTTGATCTCTATCACCGGTTGGCAGCGGTCAATATCATCGTTCCACCATTAAAAGATAGAAAGGAAGATATTCCAATTTTGACAAATTATTTCATGAAGACCATTTGCAGCGAAGCTGGAGTGACTCCGAAAAAAATAACCCCAGGCGCCATAAAGCTGTTGACAGAATTAGAATGGACTGGTAATATCCGGGAGTTGAGGAATGTAGTAGAACGACTTATTATCTTTAGTGAGAAGGAAATAACAGAAAAAGATGTCGTGGATCATGTAACAACTAGAAGCTCTAGTCGTAAATTATTGAGCGATCTATATAAACAATATGACAATCTAGAAGATGTGCAAAAGCATGTGGCCGAAGATTATAAAAAATTTAAAACAAAAAAATAAGTACGCTTTTTGAGCGTTTATAGCAAAAAGGTTGCCGCCGTTTAGGGTTAGGCAACCTTTTTGACCCTTTGAGATAAATTAGAGGAGAGCGTACAAATTGATAACCAAGGAGCTGTAAAAAGGTTTTTTCTGACAAGAACTCCGAAAGTTCTTAAAAACAAAGCTTCAAATAAAATTAATTGATAGATATGAATAAAATTCAAGAGTCCGAAGCACCACCATTCAAACCTCATAAAAAGTGGAGCGAATTGAAAGGAGAAAACTCCTGGACCATGTTTAAAGTAATTGCCGAATTCGTAGAAGGATTTGAGCGTTTAAATAAAATTGATCCCTGTGTTTCGATATTTGGTTCTGCAAGAACAAAACCAGACCACCCACATTACAAAATGGCCGTGGATATGGCTAAAAGACTTACTCAGGAAGGCTACGGAGTCATCACTGGTGGCGGTCCGGGCATCATGGAAGCAGGAAACAAAGGCGCACACCTCAACAAAGGGGTATCGGTTGGTCTTAACATCGAATTGCCTTTTGAGCAAAGCCACAATCCATACATCGATCCTGACAAAAACCTGAACTACGATTATTTCTTTATTCGTAAGGTCATGTTTGTAAAATATGCGCAGGCATTTGTTGTTCTGCCGGGCGGTTTCGGTACGATGGACGAACTTTTTGAAGTACTGACACTTATCCAGACTAAAAAGATCGATATGGTACCTGTCGTTTTGATGGGAGTTGAGTTTTGGGCTGGTCTAAAGGACTGGGTTAAAAATGTCATGGATGAAAAATTCCACAACATTAGCTCAGATGACAACAAACTACTCCACTGTACAGACGATCCTGACGAAGTCATACAAATCATCAATGATTTCTATTCTGATGATTCAAAAAGACTACGTCCAAATTATACGATGAAGTAGCTGTTGGTTATTGGTTAAATAGTGTAATGGTTAATGGTGGATCGATTAGACGACCTGTCAGCAATTAGACCATTCACCAGTAGTTAATAGTTTGACTTAGAATACTATAAGAAAAGGCTTTCCTTGATCAGGGAAGTCTTTTTTTATGGAAAAATTGTTTAGCCCTAGAGATATTCTACCACAAAAAAAACCGGTTATCGAGCAATTCAATAACCGGTTTTCTTATTTATTATTTTTGGAATTAATCCGCAGCTAATTTTTTGAAGTAATCTACAAACTCAGGAATAGTCATTGTGCCTTGATCGCCCTGCCCTTGCAGTCGGATGGCTAATTTTCGTTCTGCGACCTCTTTCTCTCCAATGACCAACATCAACGGAATCTTATTGACTTCCGCATCCCTAATTTTCCGACCGATTTTCTCATTGCGACTATCAATCACTCCTCGAATATCGTGGGCAGCCAATTCCGCTTCCACTTCCTTCGCAAAATCATTAAACCGTTCTGAAATTGGCAGAATTGCAAACTGCTCCGGCGCCAACCACAACGGAAATTTCCCAGCACAATGCTCAATCAACACACTAATAAACCGCTCCATAGATCCAAACGGCGCGCGGTGGATCATCACTGGTCGATGTGGTTTGTTGTCTGCTCCAATATATTCCAACTCAAATCGCTCTGGCAAGTTGTAGTCTACCTGGATGGTTCCAAGCTGCCATCGTCTGCCTAGTGCATCTTTGATCATAAAATCGAGCTTAGGCCCGTAGAAGGCTGCTTCTCCAAGCACAGTGGTTGTTTCTAAGCCAACTTCTTGGGTAGCTTCGATGATGGCGCGTTCTGCTGAATCCCAATTGTCCTTCGATCCTATATATTTTTCAGGGGTCTCTGGATCTCGCAGGGAGATTTGCGCAGTAAACTCCTCAAAACCCATTTTCCTCAAAACGTATTGCGTTAAATCTAGTACACTTAGGAATTCCTCCTTGACCTGATCTTTCGTACAGAACAAATGTGCATCGTCTTGCGTAAAACCGCGAACACGCGACAGTCCGTGCAATTCACCGCTTTGCTCATATCTGTAGACCGTTCCAAACTCTGCAATTCGGATGGGCAATTCTTTATAGGAGTGTGGTTTGTTCCCGTAAATTTCGCAGTGATGGGGGCAATTCATTGGTTTTAGTAAAAACTCTTCCCCTTCTCTAGGCGTACTGATTGGTTGGAAGCTGTCTTCTCCATATTTTTCATAGTGGCCGGAAGTCATGTATAGTTCTTTCTTTCCAATATGTGGCGTGATCACTGCTTGATAGCCTCTTTTCAATTGCTCGTCCTTCAGAAAATTCTCTAGTCGAGCACGGAGGGCGGTTCCTTTTGGCAACCAGATCGGCAGCCCTGCTCCTACTCTTTCTGAAAACATGAACAATTCCATTTCTTTACCCAACTTTCTATGATCACGTTTTTTCGCTTCTTCCAGAAGGTGAAGATGCTGGGTAAGTTCTTTTTGTTTAGGAAAACTCACTCCATAAATACGAGTTAGCTGCTGGCGATTTTCGTCCCCTTTCCAGTACGCACCTGCTACCTTCAACAGTTTTACTGCCTTGATTCTACCGGTATTCGCAATGTGCGGCCCACGGCATAGGTCGGTAAAATTCCCTTGAGTATAAAAAGTAATTGTCCCGTCTTCTAACCCGTCGATTAATTCCAGCTTATACTCATCACCTTTCTCTGTAAAATAAGCCACTGCTTCTTCCTTTGTTACTTCCTTTCTGACGTAGTCATTTTTCTGGCGGGCAAGCTCTAGCATTTTATCTTCAATCTTCTTGAAATCGTCCGTTGAAATTTTGTTTTCTCCTGGATCAATGTCATAATAAAACCCATTCTCAATCGAAGGGCCAATCGCCAGTTTAATACCTGGATAGGTTGCCTCCAGTGCTTCTGCCATCAGGTGCGCCGTAGAATGCCAGAACGTTGCCTTCCCTTCATCTTCTCTCCAGGTCAACAACTGGATAGATGCATCATCATTGATTGGCAGGTTGGCGTCTTGTACGTCGCCATTCACCTTTGCGGAAAGTACATTTCTCGCCAGCCCTTCGCTAATAGACATCGCAACGTCCATCGCGGAGCTTCCTTTTTCATACTGACGAATAGAACCGTCTGGTAGTGTAATATTGATCATCGTGTATTTTTTTAGCCCGCGTTGCTTGTTGCTTTCTGCGAGTCTTCACTTTTGGAGAATGAATTCGTCATTCCCAGTATTATTATTTTTCTAAAACCGTTTTTCCTACAACTAAACTTAGATCGAAACAATTCCTGAATAAGGTGATTTTTTAAAACTAAGGTGGAAGTCGCACAAAAATGTTAATTCACAGTAGAAAAAACAAATTTGGACGGTTTTTATCTTGATAATTTTTCAATTCAAGGAGATGTCACCAAATATTGCTTGAACACAGCAGGCGAATGAATTCACCGCTACGTGGGACATGAATAAATTTTTATTCCATAAAGGTGCGCATGACTCTTGCCAAACCCATCTTATCATAATTCAGGTGTTGCGCCCCATCTACATAAATCGAAATTCCAGTGATGTAGGAGGATAGCGGGCTTGCTAAAAAACAAACTGCATTGGAGATGTCTTCTACTTTTCCAAATCGACGCATGGGAATCCCCTCTCTTGCTTCATCAAACATCTGTTTTACAGGCGGCGGATAATTGTCGAGGCCAGAAGACTCAATTATTCCAGGCGCCACGCAGTTGATTCTAATGTTAAAATCACTCCATTCTTGTGCGAGTGTTTTTGTCATGTTTTCTACTCCTGCTCTGGCTGCTCCCGTGTGTATCATCCCGGGAAATCCTCGGTGCATGTCTGCGATAATATTTACAATAGTCCCTTCCTTTTGAGGAATAAAAAAGGCATTCGCCATTTCGCGGGTCATATAAAACGTACCATTCAAATTATTATTAATAACCGCATTCCAACCTTTATCATTGATGTATTCTGCTAGTGCGGGAAACTGTCCTCCAGCGTTATTGATTAGAATGTCAAGGCGGCCATGGCGTTCTTTTACTTGTTTTGCCAATGCTTGAATCTGCTCTGTTTGGCGAATATCGCAAGACATATAGTCACACTCCCCGAAAGCCTGTAACTCCTTGGCTGCGGCAGCCAATGGTTCTTCTTTTCTGGAGCAAATGGTCACTTTGGCTCCAAGTTGCAACATTTGTTTTGCTATTGCATAACCGATACCACTTCGGCCACCCGTTACCACAATAATTTTGTCCTTGAATAGATCTTTACTATACATGTTTCTTTTTTTTGCATGGCAAAGATAAACATTGATTCAGGAATGTATAATTTGCCTCCAACTATACTTATCTTACATCATGGAAAAAACGGTATTAATAACTGGTGGTTCAAGTGGGATTGGCTATGAAATGTCTTTATTGTTTGCTCGGGATGGGTACCGCATTTTATGGGTATCCAAGCCTCCTGAAGAATTGAGCATGGCCAAACAAAAAATCACAGCGGTTTATCCTGATTTGAATATTAGCACCCTAGCAAAGGATCTTTCTAGAATAAGTGCAGCCAAAGAAGTCTATGAATGGGCCGCCGAATTTGGAAAAATTGACGTATTGGTCAACAGTGCGGGCTTTGGTTCCTATGGCAAATTCACAGAAACACCACTAGAAAAAGACTTGGCAATGATCAGTCTGAACATCACCAATCTGTATCAAATGACTCGATTGTTCCTAGTCGACATGGAAAAAAGAAATGACGGGAAAATCATGAATATTAGTTCCTCTGCTTCTTATTTTCCATTGCCAAATGCTGCGGTGTATGCTGCTACAAAGGCGTTTGTCCGCCACATGTCAAACGCTCTCCACCTCGAACTAAAGTCAAGAAATTCCAAAGTTCAAATTACGACGATTTGTCCTGGTGCTATTCTAAATACCGGATTTCAAGAAGCAGCAAATATGCAAAATGTGCGTACCTTTTCCAGCGGATTGGCGAGTGCGACTCCGCAGGAAGTTGCGAAAGATGCTTACAACGGATTGCTCGCTGGAAAAAAGATAGTGCACACCGGCTGGAAGTTTCGTCTCAATTATTGGGTTACAAAAATCACCCCTTCCTTCATCACCAACTCTCTACTAGTCAGAGAAATGGAACGCACCTCCTAGTTTCTAAAAAATAAAATTAAGCGCATGTCCAGTTATTATTTCAATGAAGATCATCACTTGTTTCGCCAATCGTTAAGAGATTTCTTAGAAAAAGAAGTTCGCCCAAACATCAATCAGTGGGAAAAAGATGGCGAAATCCCAAGAAGTCTCTATCAAAAGTTTGGAGAAATGGGTTATCTGGGGCTTCAGCTTCCTGAGAAATATGGTGGCGTTGATCTCGACATTTGGTATTCAGTTATTTTTAATGAAGAGTTGTGCCGGATGAATTCTGGCGGGTTGGCTGCTGCGATTGGTGCACACGCTGGGCTTGCGCTGACACACATCAACGCTGCTGGAAATGACCAACAAAAAGAGAACTATTTGATTCCTGGAATTCTTGGGGAGACGGTGGGGTGTCTTGCAATTACAGAGCCTTTTGGTGGATCGGATGTTCAGTCCTTGAGGACTACTGCTGTTAAGGAAGGGGATTTTTATGTGGTGAATGGCTCTAAAACATTTATCACGAACGGCGTCAACAGTGATTACATCGTTGCTGCCGTAAAGATGAATCCAGACCCCAGCAACAAGGCCATCAGCATGCTAATCATCGATCGAGAAAGCCCAGGTGTCACCGCTAACAAACTGGACAAACTTGGATGGCATGCTTCTGATACTGGCGAGATTGGGTTCAGCGATGTCAACGTTCCTGTTGGAAATTTGTTGGGTGAGGAAGGGCAGGGCTTTTTTTACATCATGCAGCATTTCGTTTCTGAGCGATTGTTCATGGCTTTGCAAGGGGTAGCGTATTCTGATTATGCCTTGGAGCTGACGCTGCAATACATGAATGAACGAACTGCTTTCGGACGAAAAATCAACAAATTCCAAGTACTCCGACATCGAATCGCTCAAATGGCCTCCGAGATAGAAATGAACAAAATCTTTGTTTATCATTTGTACCAGCGTTTTTTAGATGGCGATTATCTGGTTAAGGAGGCTTCCATGGCAAAACTGCTTTGCACTCAATTGAATGACCGGGTGGCCACGCAATGTCTTCAAATGTTTGGTGGTTATGGTTTTATGGAGGAATATCCGCTGGCTCGTATGTTTCGAGACGCCCGTCTTGGACAAATTGGAGGGGGCACCTCAGAAATTTTATGCGAAATCATTTCTAAACTGATGATTGATGGTGTTTCTTATAGTGTTTCTACATCGTAAAACTGGTTTAATAGCAAATTATCATGGTAATAATTAGGCTATTTCGGCAAAATCGCCAGATTCTGGGTCGCTTTTTATTTTTAAAACTCCACTTTTTTTAAAATTTTTTCTTATTGATTGTGAATGGGTTACAGGCGTTTTTACAGATTTTTTAAAAATCTATTTATGTAAAATCTCCTTTTTAGACTCTCGTATGTTTGTAAAGAGTAAATCGCTACATTTAGATCGGATGTATCGAGCTAGCTAGGTAAGTCGTATTTGGCTCAAGTAAGATCAAATTAGATCTATACAGTTATATAGAAAGAACCCTAGCTGGTTTCTCTTAGAGTTTGGACAGTATTGAAGGAAACGCCAAGAGCAGTTATCCTGTATCGATTACGAGAGAAGACGAGGAGAGTTACGATTCATCATTATCAGATTAATTAAAAAAGATAAGATGAAAAAAGAAGTTGTTTGCTATGGTATTGGAATAGACATAAGCAAGGATTGGTTTCATGCCTGTGTTAGCCACAAAATCAATGAAGGACAAATAACAGTTTGTGGCCAAAGACGTTTTAAAAACGAAAAAAAAGGCCACCAACAGTTTAAGGATTGGCTGGAAAAGCACAGAAAAGTAAAGAATGTTCACTACCAGGTATTGTTAGAGGTAACAGGAGTTTACCACGAACGATTACTCTATTTTCTAAACGAGTTAGGTGTCTATGTATGTGTAGAAAAGCCAAGTCGGGTGAAAAAATACATAGAGGTCTTAGGTTACAAATCAAAGACAGATAAGCTGGATGGCAGGGCGATAGCAACAATGGCTATTGAACGTAAGTTTGACAAATGGAATCCTTGCAGTAAAAAGATCTTGGAGATAAGAGCTCTATTAAGACATCGCAAGTCATTACAAGTTAGTCGGATTCAATTTTCGAATCAGTTGCATGCGATGAAAACAAGCGTCATAGAAATGTCCGAGGTGATTAAGTCACTTGAAGAGATGATTGGAGTATTAAATACAAAAATCAAAGCCATAGAAAAGCAAGCATATATATTGGCAAAAATTGATGAAGCATTAATGAAGAAAGTCAAGATGATTGCAGATTCAGTAAAAGGATTAGGTAGGTTAAGTGTATTGACTGTGATAGCAGAAACCAATGGGTTTACCACCTTTACTTCAGCAAAACAGCTGGTTAGTTATGCGGGGTACGATGTTGTCGAAAATTCAAGTGGCAAACATAAAGGAAAAACCAGAATCTCTAAGTCAGGGAATACACATATAAGATCAAGTATGTATATGCCTGCAATGGCTATTGTGAGGTGTAAATTCCAACCATTTTATAGGATCTATCAAAGAATTGTAAAAAGAAATGGAGCAATAAAGAAAAAGGCACTGGTAGCTATACAAAGAAGGTTATTAGTGCTGATCTATACGCTGTGGAAAAAGAATGAGGCTTTTAACGACAAGTACTACAAATCTGAAGACAACAAAGAAAAATGTAGTGCCGATAAAAATCGACACTACTCTGGATAGATCACACAAGTGTGCCTTCCTTTAGATTATAAAGATATAAAAAATGTAAGAACGCTTGGATCGTAACACAGTATCTATATAGTAGGAGGTTTGTTAATTCCTTCCTGTTCGAACGGTCAAAAATAAATTCAAAAATCAGATGTCTTCTCTGGGTGGGGGGAGATATGGGCTAAACTGAAATTTGAAAATTGCTCTTCGATTTTTGTAAAAAATCGGGGAGGCGGTGGCGGCGAGGGTGGGAAGCCCTCCCACAGGGAGGGGCCTATTCGACAAATTAAAAAAATAAATATTTAACAGAAAGTATCCCAATACTAAATGTCCTCACAAACCGCCCAATTTGAAGTAGAAAATAAGAGGTCTGCCTTCCAATGATAAGCAAGCAAACCTCTTATTGTATTAGTTCTTCATTCCTTGTAATGCCGCGTAATTTAATTTTAGCCGATTGGCTTTTCGGAGCGCTGTTTTCACCTCCGTGATTAGTCCCATCGTTGCCGCTTCGTCCACTTTCAGCATCGTTAGTGCGTTGTCAGGATTAGCCCGAACAAATTGTCCAATTTCATCCACCTCAGCGAATGCATCGTTCAGTTGAATTTTAGGGCCAGACAGTTTGGATTTTGTACTAGATATTTTAGGATACCCGATGTAAATGTGATTAACCGTCTCACTGCGTTTTATCTCCTCCAGTTCCGAAGCAACAGGCAATTGAACCTCCACTAGCAAATCCTGGTTTTTGATGACTGCAACTACCATAAAGAAAAACAACAAAATAAAGATGATGTCAGGCAGCGATGCTGTGGAGACTGCAGGTGTTTTGCGGGGTTTTCTGATTCTACGTTTCATAATTTGTGCTTGCAGCGATTTTTAGATCGCAAGGTGAATAAATAAAATTAAGCGCAAATTCAGGGAAATCAGCTAGCAGGCACAAATGAAAAATCGGAAGACTCCGCCTCAGAAATTACTTGAGGATAGATTTTTCGAATTTCGCGTTTTTGGTCAGTACCTAAACGTTCGTATGCCTCTCCATATTGTTTGAAAGCTTCCTGTTCCCAAACTTCATTGTAGGCTGCTTTGAGTTCATTGTAGACGGCTAAGTAGGTATCGTAGTTGGTTGCGCGGTCATTTTGTAGGGAGATGATGGATTTTTTTTCTTTTTCAAGTAGGTATTGCTTTGTTCGTTCTTTGAGTGCGCCGATTTCGATTTCGGTGCCTTTTACTAGTAGTTGGTTGGCAGCGTTTACTTTGATGCTTAATATTTGGCTATTGGGTGCTTCGGTAACGCAGTCTGGTCCTTCGCACCAAGGTGGCAGTTTCACCGTTATGCCCTTATCGACATCGATGGTGGTGACTACCAAAAAAAAGATCAGTAGCAAAAAAGCAACATCGGCCATACTACTCGCATTGATGGAGGGCGCATTCCCTCTTTTTTTAATATTCATCGTCATTCAGTTTTATTGGACAAATCGGTGCTTAGCCTCTTTTACGTCGGTAAGAGTTGAAGCAAGATCTGTTCAAAGATTAGTAATAAAAAGAATTGGCAGTATGGTTTGTGGCGACTAGTGTCTGCCTTTAATTATAAGATGCACGATTGGTGCAGTATGGTGTGTGTGGGTAGAGGGAATTTGTGGTGTTAGGGCGAGTGGAGAGAATTCGTGAATTCTCTCTACGTATTTCCTCCAAATTTCACAAACAAAAAAGCCTGTCTCTTTTCAGAAACAGGCTTCGCGTAAATTTTATCTACAAGAGCGCTATTATAAATCTTTAGCTCGTTGTTTTGCGGAATAGTTGACTTTCAGCTGACCCGTCTTACGAAGTTTCGTTTTGACGTCCTGCACAATTCCCATCGTTACTTCCCTGTCGACTCGCAGTGAAGCAGTCATCAAAGGTTGCAGTTGTTCTTGAATTTTCAATTTCTCTTTTTCAAGAAAAAGTGGAATTTCATCAATGGTAGCAAACTGGTCATTGAGTTGAAGTCTTGGTGCACTTCCGTATGTTTCCCGATACCGTTCTTTCGGTGTACCGATATACAGATAGCTAACCAGAGATTTCTTCTCCAACTTCTGCAATTCAGTGGCATCCGGCACGATAACATCGATCATTAGATCGGAGTTTTTCAAAACCGTTACCACCATAAAGAAAAACAGAAGGATAAATATAATATCAGGAAGCGAGGCCGTCGAAATCGCCGGCACCGTTTTCCCTCTCTTTTTGCTAAATTTTGACATAATTTTTATTTTGTAGTAGACAGACGCAAATGCTACGCACTTGCAACTGAATTACTTTTTAGCGAAATCTGTTGGCTCTGCTTCAGAAATTACAAGTGGTATACTTGATCGCAATTCCTTCTTCTTGTCAAATGGGAGGTCAACATAAGGCATCCCGTGTTGTGATTGAGATTGCTCTTCCCATATTTCATTATAGGCAGCTTTCAACTCATTATACACACCTAGATAGGAGCCGTAAGAAGTACCCCGGTCATTCTTCAAAGAGATAATTGCGCTAGTAGGTCTTTCGGACATGTTTTCCAACTTTTGTGGATTCATGATAAAAACCTTGGCATTTTCCTTCAAGTCTCTAACCATCATCGGTTCTCCTCTTACAAGAAGATCGTCATTTGCATTAACAAGAACAGAATACACATTTCGTGTTTTTAGTTTCTGCGTTTCAGGTGGTTCATCCGACCATGGTGGCAACTTCACGGTGATGCCTTTATCGACATCAATGGTAGTTGTTACCAAGAAGAATATCAACAGTAGAAACGCGATATCTGCCATCGAACTGGCATTTATTTCAGGAGATGGTCTACCCATTTTTGTTATTATTTAAAGAATGCTAAAATTTCCGATACCACCATTAAAAGAACAGCACCGAGTGACATGAGAATTGCGGTCCATATTGCTCCTCCAATCATTTTCCCTAAAGAAGGAGACACACCAAATTCAGTCATTGATTTAGTCACTTCATCCGAAGACAAAGCATAGCCAATAAAAAACATAACAACTAAAACTGCAAGTCCTATTAGCATTCTAATTGCCGTTTTCGGGTTGGTCACCATGTAGTACAATTCCGCTGCTAGTGCTACGAAACCTGCTAAATAAACCAAGAATTTTGTTCCTTTGATTCCAAAATCAAAAATAGATGTTGGGTATAGCATTTCATTAGTTGGGGAAGAACCAAGCTTACCCAAACCGCCGAACACGAATGCTAAAAATATAGCTACAAATATACCACCAAAGACGAAAGCAAACATCTGGCCTCGCTTTACTAATAAATCATACATAAGTTTGTCTATTTAAATGGTTTACTTGATAATTTTGTGATCGTTTAGCATATCTACTAATACGATAGAAGAATCTTCCATTCTGTTTACAATACCATCAATTTTAGATACGATGTAGTTGTAAAATAATTGAAGAATAATCGCCGCGACCAAACCAAATACTGTAGTCAAAAGGGCTACTTTAATACCACCGGCAACAATTGCTGGCGAGATATCTCCTACTTCGGCAATCTTATCGAAGGCCTTGATCATCCCGATTACTGTACCCATGAAACCTAACATCGGTGCAATGGCAATAAAAAGTGAAATCCAAACAAGGCCTTTCTCTAAAAGTCCCATTTGTACTGCTCCGTTAGAAACGATCGCTTTTTCGATGTTTTCTACGCTCTCTCCGTTAGAAGCACGCTTAAGACCATCATACATGATACTCGCTGTTGGACCTTGAGTCGATTTGCAAATTTCTTTTGCAGACTCTACATCTCCGTCAGCTAAAGCACTGTTTACTCGGTCAAGTAATTTGTCGGTATTGGTGTTTGCGATGTTTAAGGTAATGATTCGCTCAATGCAGAAAGCAAGACCTAGGATCAAACAAATAAGTACTAGAGACATAAAGCTCCAACCTCCTTGTATGAAATACTCTTTCAACTGCTGGTGTCCGAATGTTTCGCCTGCATTTTCAGCATCTTGGGCATAAGCGCTAACTGAAGCGAATAAAGAAATGCCAAGAATAATAAATGGCGCAAGTAATTTTCTCATAATTGTTAAAATTTACGCGTTGTTGTTGGTTAATGATTAAGGGTTAACTATTTAGTTTCAATGGAATATTGTTTTTAAAATTATATTCCGCTCTAATATTCAGCGGAGAGTAAGGGATTCGAACCCTTGAAACCCTTTTGAGGTTTACACGCTTTCCAAGCGTGCGCCTTCGACCACTCGGCCAACTCTCCCTATACTTCACACTTTATGAATATATAAGACACAAAAATTGTAAATTAAGTTTACAATTCAAAATTTTTTAAAAAGGATAAAAATAAAAAAGGAATTTTATTTGTTTTCAAACAGTTTTAAAGCATTTTTAGTTGTTGCTTTACAAACTTCCTCCATACTGCATCCTTTTGCTTCTGCCAGCTTTGCTCCAATGTCTGGAATATACCCACTCTCATTGCGTTTCCCTCGGTAAGGAACAGGTGCCAAATACGGGGCATCGGTCTCCATTACCAGGCTTTCGAGCGGCACTTCCTTCAATACTTGATCGAGTCCTGATTTTTTAAAAGTTAGCACCCCACCAATTCCCATCAAAAATCCAAGTTCCCTAATTCGGTCCGCTTGCTCCACAGAACCGCCAAAACAATGAAAAATACCACGAAGTCGTTCATCCTTCTCCTCCGTTACAATTTCCAGAATTTCTTCCAGAGAGTCCCTCGCATGAATAACAATTGGTAGGTCGAGCTCTTTTGCCCAGCCAATTTGTGTACGAAATGCTTCTTTTTGTTGTTCAAAAAAGGTCTTGTCCCAATATAGATCAATTCCAATTTCTCCCACGGCACAAAATGACCGTTTGTCCAACCACGACTTTACAATGGCCAGTTCCTCCTTGTAGTTTTCTTTTACAGAACAAGGGTGCAGCCCCATCATAGCAAAACAGTGATCTGGATGTGCAGCTTCCAGTTTCAGCATACCCTCTATCGAACCACTGTCGATGTTTGGTAGATAAAACCGTTGCACGCCAGAGCGCATCGCCCGCTGGAGCATCTCTTCGCGATCATTATCAAATTGCTTGGCATAAAGATGTGCATGTGTATCAATCCAACCTGTCATACTATAAAAGTTAGTTATTCAGCAAAAGCTAAATCATTTCTAGTCACTATCGCTAATGTACTAATTAAATAATAAGGATGGCAAAGGTACAAAACCAATCAGGTATTTTGGTAAGCAAGTTGATAGGAAGTCGTTTTTGGTTAATTGGACTTAGAAAATCGTTCCTGATTGATGAGAATTGTTACAAACATAAAAATTTGGTAGGCAGACTTTTCCGCAGCTCCCGTTTCGTTCTAATAATTTACGATGAATCGTTTGTTTTTAGTGTGGTGGATTGGTGAATGTGTTGAAAATTGGGGTGAGCGTGTTGTTTGGTTGAGGGAAAGATGTGCCGTTTTAGGTAACTGAAAAAAATATTCTGTGCCAACTGTACCACTTGGTATTCCTAGAACAAAGTTACAATTTGAAAGCCATTCACAATAAAAACAACTTTACCAATCACTATTTTTTCATTGCAAAAACGAATTAGTGTGCCTTCTGAAAAGTTATTTTTTAAAAATAAAAAAATACATAAAACAAACCAAAATAGGCAATACAAAACCTCTAGCATGCGGTGAAGTAACCACGTGGTTGGGCCCACTACCCTGTTACAAATAGAGGACCATTACTTGGCAGTCAATTCAAGCATTTTATATCAAAACAAAATGAACAAAAAAACCACTACACATACCGCGAATGTTAATGTATTCAATTTTACACAAACGGCGTATCTTCAGACCTATACCTATCATTAGGATAGGCCCTAAAATATAGCTTCTACCTTATTGTTATTTTAAAAAAAATTCCTAATTTACTCATTGAACTAAAACAATCTACTATGAAAACATTAATACAATTTAGCTTTCTATTTTTAACCCTAAGTCTATCTGCACAAAATGTAGGGGTAGGGACAAATACGCCTGATCCAAGTGCAAAACTAGAAATTGACGCTTCTAATGCAGGGATATTAATTCCAAGGATAAATATTACCTCAGCAACTGATGTAACAACTATTCCATCCCCAGCGACAGGGTTAATGATTTGGAATCCCGCAGCAAATTTTGGAACTGCTGGTTTTTATTATAATACTGGAACTCCAGTTGCTCCAAACTGGGTAAAAATAATAGATTCATCGACCACTGTAAATGATGCAGATTCAGACCCTACCAATGAGCACAATACAAACGTAACGCTAACAGGAACTACCCTGAATGTTATTGATGGCGGAGGAACACAAAGTGTCAATCTATCCTCCTTGCAAGATGGTGTTAATGATGCAGATGCAGATCCTACAAATGAATACAATACTGGAGCGACCCTTTCGGGAACAACCTTAAGTATTACAGATGGCGGAGGAAGTCAAACTGTCAATCTTTCTTCTCTACAAGATGGTGTCAATGACGCCGATGCTGACCCTACAAATGAACACAATACAAACGTAACGCTAACAGGAACTACCCTAAACGTGATAGACGGCGGAGGAACACAAAGCCAAGATTTAAGTAGTTTGAGAGACCATGATTGGTATGAAAGTACTGGAACAACTCCAGCAAATGCAATAGCTGATAATATTTATACCCAAGGAAATGTCGCCATAGGAAAAACGAATGCTACCCAAAAATTAGACGTGGCTGGAAACATTAAACTAGACGACAATATAATGGTAGAAGGGGATGCCAATGCACGAATTTATAGAAACCTCGTTACTTACAATTCGGAAATGCCAAGTTCTGCGGGTGTATTTATAATTAATACACAAATGGTTTGGAACCAACCATGTATGTTCACTGTCGACATAGAAGGATATTTTTACGATGCTTCCGCTCCTTTTGCAACAAAAATTGGTGCTTATATGTACAACAATAACACCTTCCCAAATGCAGGTTTTACTAATACTGGAGCAAAAAATTTAGACGTAAGACTTGCTAGAAATTCCTCTGGCAATGTTGCAATAGTGCTAGGGGCAGATGGGGCCAGTTATTCCTATCCTAAAATATCGGTTACCTCTTATCTACAAAGTTATCAGAACATTGATGAGACAAGAGCTGATGGATGGACAATAACAAGAGCAGCTAATACTGCAGGACTTACTTTTGTTAGTACGATACCTGATGTCACTACGAAAGAATATATCACGGCGACAGCTTTGTATGGCACTACTTTGGTCATCACAGATGGAGGCGGCTCCAATAGTGTCAATCTATCTTCCTTGGCAGCTGGTGACAATTTAGGTAATCATACCGCTACCACCACTTTAAACATGAACAGCAACAACATCACTAATGTTAATTACCTTAGTACAAGGGGATTGTCAACTTATGATAAACTAAGAGTTTGGAGCACTTCGGATTATACGATGGGTATGAATAATTCGATGACCTATGGGTACTTAAATGATTATGCCATGACCTTTACTATGAACGCGGATTCAGACAGAGGGTTTATATGGAGAGATGCAAATGATGCGAAGTCTGATGGAGCAATGAGTTTAACAACTGACGGTAGACTAACGGTAAAAGGTTTGGCAAGATTTCAATCTTTGTCTGGCTCAGGAACTCGAAATGTGGTAGCTGATGCTCTAGGAGTCTTGCGTGTGGAAGCTGCGACTTCTAGTTTCTATGAAACGGGGAGTCGAAATGCTAGTTATGCCTCTGGTCAAAGTACTTGGTGTTCAAATTCAGGTTCAAATAACGGAGGTCCTTCAAATACAAGAACCAATTCGGTCTTAACCGTTACAAATAATTCTACATCAACAAAAATCTTTAGAATTTATGCGGTTGTTGCAGCCAAAGCAGATGACAATACCGATGATTGGGAACATTGGATTGATGATGGGCCATCTGGAGGTCAGTATTATAATAAACAAGAAACGAAAGTCCGCCCATGGGGAGGAAATAACACAGGGACCAATACAAGATATTCACACTTAGTCAATGAATATTATTATACCATTGGTGCTGGATCTTCCATAACTTTCAGACATAGAGCTAGAGTAAGAGCAGGTGGATGTTCCATTGTTAAAAACAGTGGATACATGACGGCTTATCCTGTGAATTAAGCTTCATAAAGATATTTTTCACCAAAAAGGTTTCCCAACTTGCATTGCAAAATTCAGGTGGGGAAACCTTTTTTATTTTAAGAATATTGCACTCTTTTGTATTGAGTCGCTGTTAGGAGCCATCACGGGGCTTCGCCCGTGTCGGTTGTTCCATGGGTTCGCTGGCGCTCCGCCTTGCAGGCACTCCCGTTGGTCGTCCATTCCACCCCCTTGTCCTGCTCACGCTGTTGCGCCGCCATCACTCGCCAAGGCGGCTCTGGTTTTTGTTTGAATTAGAAAGGGAGATTTTTTTTCGGGATGGATCGTTCAGAATAGATCGATATGGCAGTCCTCCGCTGTGGTTCCTTCACTTTTTGAATGGATTGTTTTGGATGAATCGATATCGCAATCCGCCGTCGAAGCAAACCTTTAACATTTAGACAACAATTTGAGGCTGGAAATTTGATGTCTACAGAAAGAAAAATATATCTTTGATCCCCAACTCGGAAATTTCCAAAATAAATTATGAGGCAGTTACTTTTTTTACTAGGACTATTTACAATAGTTTGTGGGTTTACGAGCGATTCGTTGCCGGAATATCCACAAGATTATTTCCGATCACCTGTCAATCATCCGATTCGGCTGTCGGGGACCTTTGGCGAATTGCGCCCCAACCATTTTCATGCGGGGATTGATATCAAACCGCTAAAAGGAGTGGGCGACCCGATTCTGGCAGTTGCAGAGGGGTACGTGTCAAGAGTAAAAGTGTCTTCCCGAGGATACGGCAATTGCCTATACATCAACCACCCAAACGGCTACACTAGTGTCTATGCGCACTTAAAAGAATTCCCGGACAGCCTGGCGGCTTACATCAAAAAACTACAATACGAAAGACAGACGTTTGAGATCGAATTATTCCCAGATCCCTACGTATTCAATTTCCAAAAAGGAGAACAAATAGGAAAACTAGGTATCTCCGGGCGGTCGTTCGGTCCACACCTCCACTTCGAAATCAGGGACTCTAGAACAGAAAGACCAATCAACCCCCTACTCTTTGGACTAAAGGTGGCAGACACGGTAAAACCGAAACTCCATCAGCTCAAAGTCTACTCCCTCGACCCCGATCTGCAAACATTAAGCGCAAAAAAATATAACCTCACTGAAGGAAAATCAAATTACTATATATCAGGAGATACACTGGTAGTTGGTGCCTGGAGAGTCGGACTGGCCCTCAAAGCATTCGACCATATGAACGGAGTGACCAATTGGAATGGTCCATTTTCTATTCAAATGTCCGTCGACGATATTCCAACATTCAGTTTTCAGATGGAGACCTTCGATTTTGAGGAGACCCGATACCTCAATGCACACTTAGACTACAAGGAACGGCTTACCAAAAAAAGTTATTTCCACCGCTGTTTTCGGTTGCCTGGCAATCGGTTGTCTATTTATGACGAACCAATCAATGAAGGCGTGATCCCACTAGAAATTGGTCGCGCCAAGAAGGTAGAGTTTCTAGTAAAAGACGTTGCAGGAAACGAAGCAAAACTAAGGGTGTTTATTCGTAGAGGGAAAGTAACTCCTACGGAAAACAATCGTGTGTTCAACTATATTATTCCTTACGATGCACCAGCTAGTATTCTCACGGGAGGAGCGGAGTTTCATTTCCCGGAAGGCTCATTTTATGAAACGACCTATTTACACTACCATTCGAGCGCGGAGACCTCCTCAAGGATCTATTCCGACATTCATAGTATAGGAGAAAAAACAACCCCTGTTCATAAGAATTTTGACATTAGAATATTGCCCAATGACATCCCTGAAGAAGTGCGGGACAAGGCGCTGATTGCACGTTGCCAAGACCAAAACTTACTGACCAGTCTTGGTGGCAAATGGGAAAACGGAATGCTGGTAGCCCGAACCAGAACACTAGGAGATTACTGCATCACCACAGACATCACCCCACCCACTATCACCCCACTAAATGTAAAATCAGTGATGGGGAAAGGCCACCGAATGACCTTTCGGATCAAGGATGATTTTTCAGGACTAAAAAGTTATTCTGCAACTGTAGATGGCGAGTGGATTTTGATGGAATTTGACGAAAAAAACGCCTTGCTATATCATAAATTTGACGGAAGCATTCCGAAAGGTAAACATAGTCTAGTAGTCACGATCACTGACATGCGGGACAATGTCAAAACGTACAAGAAAGAATTTACCAATTGACACTAACTTAAATAGTGTAATTCTGTGTCAGCCTTTCCCCGGGATATTCAATTGTTTTAGAAAATTCCTTACGGATAATAAGCAGCAGGTTCATAACTATCCTATCGAACCCAATCGGACATTTATCAAAATTATTTTGGCGAATGCCAATTTATTCGCCATAAATATCAAAAGAACTGGCTCCATTCCCAGCAGATTAAAGAAACTCAAAATTCACCCGATCGGCCTTAGTTACCTGATAAACAGAACTATAGCTCATCAATTCCCATCAAAAAAACACTGTATTGCCTTATGAATTTGAAGGAAAAATTTCAAAATGGTAAACATATTCCTATTTTTGCTGTTACTGACGGTAACAGGGCAAGTGCTCTTGCCAATCGTAAGCATTTAAGTAAAAATTATGACGACACTACAACCAGGAGATAAAGCCCCAAATTTTGAAGCCGAAGATCAAAATGGAGAATTAATAAAACTATCCGATTTTGAAGGAAGAAAAGTGATCTTGTATTTTTATCCAAAAGACAACACGCCTACCTGCACTACAGAAGCATGTAACTTCAGAGACAACTATTCCTCCCTACAGAAAAAAGGCTATGAAGTCATAGGAGTAAGTCCCGATAGCGTCAAAAAACACCACAACTTTGTCACCAAGCAAGAACTACCGTTCACCCTATTGGCAGATACCGACAAAACAATCATCAATGCCTATGGTGTTTGGGGACCCAAGAAATTTATGGGAAAAATCTCCGACGCGGTACACCGCGAAACTTTCGTAATCAACGGAGAAGGAATCATCGAAAAAGTCATCCTAAAAGTAAAATCTAAAATTGCCACCGATCAGGTATTAATGCAAGAATAAATGCAAGAAGGTAAGGGGCAAATGCGAGAACGTGTGCATATTTTCAGGACATGGCTACTTGTATTTTTCTCTCTACCCTCTACCTCCAGTTTCACGCTAGCAAATGGTCCTATACTTTCTACCTGATACCCACTACGTTCTATCAAACCAGATTACCAATCTCTTGTGTTTTCATAAAACGCAGCCATTTTTCGATTGAACTTAATAACCGCATCCCTAGTAGAAATATCAGTAAAAAAGTATTTAGAATCCAGCTTACTATCCTTTTTGCTAAGCAGTCGTTTTCTCCACTCCACATAAGCAGGAAATGGCCAGGATAACGGATATCCAAACTCGTCAAGCACCACGAAAGCGGTATGCACCGCTCTAGCACCATCTGCCCTTGGAGTGGTCCCTAAATAAGTAGTTAGAAATTTTCGATTGTCTAAGGAGATGGACGGATCTACTTCCATGTTTTTATTCAAAAAATAGCCACTTTGCTCACCATTTAGAAGTTTTTTCTTGTCGGTTTCTATCATAAACAGGACTTCACTAAAATTGTAAAAGGCTGCTTGCGAAAAATGGTCGACCAACTCTTTGTTTACAGAGTCGCGGACAAAAATTGTACGGTCCAATTCCAACTGAGATTCTTGTCGAAACTGGTCGGTGCTTGCATTTTGTATCAATCGCTTCAAGGCAGCCACTTTGTTTGTTCTTGCTTGCAATCGGACAATTAACACGCCTTCTATGAGTCGCTCGATCCGTTTTTTGGCGACTAATTTTCTAACATTGGTCCCCTTGGACTCTTTTGTTGTATTTTTTGAAGCAGTTTTCTTTTTCTTTTTTTTGCGGGGCTCTTCTTCTTTTGGAAGGACAAACTCAATGACGGCAAGTGTATTGACTCTTACTTTTTTGCCTTTTTTTCTGCCAGGAATCCATTTGGGAAACATTCCGGCTAAACGGAGTGCTTCTTCATCGCACCCTTTTCCCAACCCACTTTTTACAGCGATGTTGGAAGTTGATCCATCTCTCTCGACGACAAAAGACAAAATTACTTCGCCTTCTATTCGATCAACTTTGGCCTGCTCGGGGTAATTAATGTTTTCAGAAACAAACTCCCGCAGCTTTTTTTCTGCACAATATCGTTTCTGAGAACCGGTCCGATCCAAATTTTCACACCCGGGAAACCGGGGCATTTGCGGTGCCTCCTCATAGATCACATCGTCTATTTGACTATAGACTTCAATCGCAGAGTTAAAACAAAAAAAACTAATTAAAAAAACGACTCCAAAAATCCTCATTTAGTATCTCTAGTTAATAAATGGTTAAAAGAATAAAAATCTCAATGTTTTGCGCTTTCTATGTGTTATTTTAGCGCAGTTTTTCAAAAATACAGCTCAAAATTACCCCGATTATAGCGAACTTCCTGAATTTCAGGTTACCTTTTTCTTACTAATCGGATTAATTTAACATTAAGAATACAAAGTAATACTATTTTATGCACACCTCAGTTGATATCCAGGCACTAAATGAACGAATTTTTATCGAAAGTGCTTTCGTCGAAACATTGAACGAAGAAACAGGCAAAGTGATCATTGGCCAACATCATATGATTGAACGACTGATGCTAGGACTCCTGGCAGGAGGACACGTTTTGCTCGAGGGACTTCCTGGCCTTGCAAAAACCCTGGCGATCAAAACACTATCTACTGCCGTCGATGCAAAATTTAGTCGGATTCAGTTTACTCCCGATCTATTACCTGCTGATATCGTAGGAACAATGATCTACAATCCTGCCAAAAATGAGTTTACCGTCCGAAAAGGCCCCATCTTCGCCAACTTTATTCTTGCAGATGAGATCAACAGAGCGCCGGCAAAAGTGCAAAGTGCCCTGCTGGAAGCCATGCAAGAGCGCCAGGTAACGATCGGAACAACCACCTTCAAACTAGAAGAACCGTTCCTGGTACTAGCCACCCAAAACCCCATCGAACAAGAAGGGACCTATCCGCTTCCTGAAGCACAAGTAGACCGATTTATGCTAAAAGTAAAAATCACCTACCCAAATAAGGAAGACGAACGTCAAATAATGCGACAAAACATTATCGGCGGTGCCTTCGAAAAAGTACAGCAAGTAATCAAGCCTAGCCAAATAATCACCGCAAGAAAAACCGTCCGTGAAGTATATATGGATGAAAAAATAGAGCGATACATCATCGATATTGTGTTTGCTACAAGAAATCCGCAAGAATACGGGATGGAAAACCTCAGTAGCATGATCAGCTACGGCGCATCTCCTAGAGCAAGTATCAATTTGGCCATGGCATCAAAAGCTTACGCGTTTATTAAACGTAGAGGTTATGTAATCCCGGAAGACGTACGTGCCATTTGCTATGATGTGCTAAGACATCGTATTGGGCTCACCTACGAAGCGGAAGCAGAAAATATTTCTCAAGAGGATATTATAGGCGAAATACTGAACAAAGTAGAAGTACCTTAAGGCAATTTTCATTGAATAATTCAAAACTAAACAAACGACCTAAACACCGATAATGGACGCGAAGGAGCTGTTAAAAAAAGTCCGCAAAATAGAGATTAAGACCAAAGGTCTCAGCAAGCACATTTTCTCCGGAGAATACCATAGTGCTTTCAAAGGCCGTGGTATGTCGTTTAGTGAAGTCCGAAATTACAACTACGGGGATGACGTCCGAAATATTGATTGGAATGTCACCGCCCGATACAACGAGCCATTCGTTAAAATCTTTGAAGAAGAAAGAGAGCTGACCGTCATGCTACTGGTAGACGTCAGTAAGTCCAGCATTTTTGGTTCCGTTAATCAAATGAAAAATGAACTGATTACAGAAATCTGTGCGGTCCTTGCATTTTCGGCGACCAACAACAATGACAAAGTAGGCATCATCTTTTTCAGTAGCAAGATCGAACTGTTCATCCCTCCAAAGAAAGGGAAAAAGCATATTCTTAGAATAATTCGCGAATTACTAAACTTGGAGCCTACAGAACAAGGCACTAACCTGGCAGAAGCCCTCCAATATTTCAGCAGTGTGACCAAAAAAAGAAGCATCGCGTTCATTCTTTCTGACTTCATCGTACCAGAAAAAAATTACGAAGATTCCTTGCGAATTGCAGCAAAACGGCATGACATAACAGGTATTCACCTCTTCGATGCCGCAGAAAAGGAATTGCCTAAAGTCGGTTTGCTCCGCGCTTCTGACCCCGAAACTGGAAAACAATTGTGGATTGATACGTCCAGCAAAAAGGTCCGCCAGCGATACACTACTTTTTTCGAAGAAAACCATACTTATTTTAAAACAATATTTAATAAAAGCGGGATTGATACCGTTAGTCTGGAGACCAATAAATCGTACGTTACGGAGCTGATCAAATTTTTCAAAAAAAGACATTGATCAAAGAATAATGAAGCAACTAGTCACCATATTTATCGTAGCATTCTGCTGCTTATCCTTGCAAGGACAAGTGCGTGTCACGGCATTGTTTGACAGCACGAAGATGCTTATCGGCGATCAAACCGACTTTCACCTGATTGCAACTGTCAATCCAGGCACAGGGGTCGTTTTTCCGATCCTAGAGAAACAGTTGTTTGATGGCATGGAAATCATTCAGCTAGGAGACATCGACACGGTCAATCGTACCCCAAAACTTGTCCTACAACAAGATATCACTGTTGCAGCCTACGATTCAGGATTTTACAAAATCCCACCATTGCCGTTTGCCGTAAAGAGAGGCAACCGAATTATCGATACCAACTACACCAAAATGGTCATGATGACGGTGCACACACTTGCGGTAGACACCAACTATCTGGCGCCGATCAAGCCCAATCTTCATCAACCACTAACCTTTCAGGAAATTCTGCCCTACATCATTGGTATCCTTGGATTTTGCATGCTTGTTTTTGGCCTTTACAGTTTCAAAAAACGAAGCGAAAATGTGGTTATTGAACAACCAGAAATTGTAATTCCAGCACACGAAATTGCCTTCGACAAACTAAGAGCACTCAAGGACAAAAAACTCTGGCAGCAAGGAAATCTGAAAGAATACCACAGTCAACTGACGTTCACAGTGAGAGAATATATAGAAAACAGGTTTGAGGTACCCGCACTAGAATCCACTACGGATGAAATACTGACTGCCCTAAAACAAAAAGATATTGAAAGTCAACAAAAAAATCTGCTACGCGAAGTCTTACAAGCTGCCGATTTGGTAAAATTTGCCAAATCTGCGCCTCCACCAGAAGTACATGAAAAGGCAATGGACGTAGCAACTGACTTTGTAAAGACAACCAAAAAAGAAATCGTGCTCACAGAGCCCACAGAACCAGAAGGAAACGTTTAAAATGCCAACACTACACAACATAACATTTTTGAATCCAGGGTTTTTCCTATTGCTAGGAATAATTCCCCTGCTGGCTTTTCGGTATTTCTATCAGCGGAAAAAACGATATGCGTCGTTTCAAATGTCAAGTTTGGAAGCTTTTGGAGGACAAAGTTCATTGCGAGGAACACTCAGAGCGCTATTGCCACTCCTGCGACTCTTAGCATTAACGGCCTTTATCGTAGCAATGGCCAGACCACAAGCCACCCTAAAAGAAGAAGAAGTAACGGCTGAAGGAATTGACATTATGCTGGTCACGGATATATCAAGCAGCATGCTCGCCAAAGACTTCAAACCTGACCGTCTGGAAGCGAGTAAAAAAGTAGCGACTGAGTTTATAGAAAAACGAAAATACGATCGGGTTGGTTTGACCGTTTTTGCTGGAGAAGCATTCACCCAATGCCCATTGACTACCGATCACTCTGTGATCAACCAATTCCTTAGTGAGTTGAAATGTGGTATTCTGGAGGACGGGACAGCAATTGGTCTGGGGCTTGCCGCTGCTGTAAACCGACTAAAAGAGAGTGAGTCCAAAAGCAAAATCGTCATCCTGCTTACTGATGGGGAAAACAACGCTGGAGACTACGTAAAACCGCTTACCGCTGCAGAAATTGCGAAGGAGCTTGGCGTCAAGGTGTATACCATTGGTGTGGGTACCATTGGAAGAGCTTATGCGCCTATTGGCCGTCGGGGAGATGGAGAATATGTATTCGGATTTGTACAAGTGCGAATCGACGAAAAACTACTCAGAGAAATCGCTGAGATGACTGGCGCCAAGTATTTCAGAGCAACAGATACGGAAAGCCTGGAAGCGATTTACGAGGAAATTAATCAATTTGAAAAAACAAAAATAGAGGTGACAACGGTCAAACGATATAGTGAAGAATTTTATCCCTGGCTTTGGCTGGGTTTGATCCTTTTGGGGATAGAATTGTTGCTCCGATATACGTTATTAAAAACCATATTCTGATCAAATTCAATTAAATAACTTAGTAACTAAATAACCAATAACTAGACAATGTTTCGATTCGAACATCCAGAACATTTATACTTTTTAGCACTGATACCAATACTTATCATTTTGTTTATTGGTGTCATACTAATGCGCAAAAGAGACATCAATAAACTGGGAGAGCGAGCGATCATCAACCAATTGATGCCTGGCTTGTCTAAGTATAAATACATTTTGAAGTTTAGTCTTTTGGTCCTTGCTTTCGGATTTTTATGTGTTGCTTACGCGAATCCGCAATGGGGCACAAAAAAGGAGAAAGTAAAACGAAAAAGCGCCGATATTTTTATTGCACTGGATGTTTCTGAAAGTATGTTGTGTGAAGACGTTCGCCCAAGCAGGATGGAGCGCGCCAAGCAGTTTATGCAAAAACTAATCGAAGAACTGAAGGGAGAGCGGATCGGGACGATTGTTTTTGCTGGGAATGCTTATCTGCAAATGCCGTTGACGACCGATTATTCGGCAGCTCAATTGTTTATCAAAAGCGCAAGTCCCAAAATGGTCCCTTCGCAAGGCACCGCCATTGGTGACGCCATCGAATTGGCGATGCAATCTTTTGAAGGCGACAACAAACACCACAAGGCGCTCGTTATAATAACAGATGGTGAAAACCATGAGGAAAAGGCTGTTGAAATGGCCAAGGAAGCAGCAGAAAAGGGAATGTTGATTTTCACCGTTGGGGTCGGCACAGCCAACGGCGGTCCGATACCAGTGAGCAGTTTTGGAAGAAAAGATTACAAGAGAGATCGAAACAAGAATATTGTTGTTTCTAAGCTCAATGAAACGATGCTACGCAACCTTTCTCAATCGGCCAACGGCAAGTATTACAATATGTCGAGCCAGGAAAGTGTAATCGAATCCCTGCAAAGCAGAATTGAGCGATTGGAAAAACAAGAGTTTGAACAGCGGTCGTTTAGTGACTATGAAAGTCAGTATCAATATTTATTGGCAATAGGTTTGCTGTTGTTAATTATCGAATTCTTGCTTGCTTATCGAAAATCGGATTGGTTAGGGAAGCGGGATATTTTTAAAGTATAAATTACCGAAAGGAAAAATGAAGTATTTTTTGATCATCATTATCTCGATTTGTACGTTTTCTTTGCAAGCACAAGGAGATCGAAGCTACGTCCGTCAGGGCAATCGCCAATATGATCTTCAAAACTATTCAGACGCCGAAGAGAACTACCGAAAGGCACTGGAAGACAATCCTTCCAACGAAAAAGGAGCACACAACCTCGGAAATTCAATCTACGAACAATCCCGATACGAAGAAGCCGTTAAACATTATGAAACCGCTGCCTCAATGGCAGAAAATAAAGAAGGAAAAGCCAACGCGCTACACAACCTGGGAAACAGCCATCTAAAACTTCAGCAATACGACAAAAGTGTAGGCGCTTATATTGAAGCCCTAAAAAATAATCCAAAGGACATAGAAACAAAATACAACCTCGCGTTCGCCCTACAAAAACTCAAGGAACAACAGCAGCAAGAGCAAGAACAAGAGAATCAAGAAAATCAGGAAAACGAAGACAGCGAAGACTCCGAAAGCAAAGACCAGGAACAAAAAGAAAACCAAGAAGAGAATAAAGAAGAGCAAAAAGAGCAGGAACAAAAGGATAATCAAGACAAAAAAGAAGGCGAAGAACAATCTGAACAGGAGAAAAAAGAAGGCGATCAAAAAAATAGCGAAGACAAAAATATAGAACAAGAAAACGATAAGGAAGGCAAGCCTCAAGTCCAACAAATGAGCAGAGAAGAAGTCCTCAAAATCCTGGAAGTCATGGACAACGAAGAACGAAAAGTCCAGGAAAAAATGAGAATGGGGACAGGAGATAAAAAACAAATTGACAAGGACTGGTAAGGATTCGTTATCTTTGATTAGAATTTATTCAACTTTAAATATTTTTTAACAATGAAGCTAATACTCATTTTGGCAAGCGTGTTGCTTCCCGTCTGTCTATTGGCACAGCAGGAAGTCAACTTCTCCGCGACCATTGCAGGACAGACCATCAGTTTATACGAAACGGTCGATATTCGGTTCAAAATTGAAGGAACAGAATATCAGGATTTCCAGATTCCCGATTTTCCAGGATTTGAGATTGTGAGTGGTCCATACCAGTCTTCCCAATTTCAATTTATCAATGGCAAATCAAGCCGGATGGCCTCCTACTCCTACACCTTACGGGCAATTGAGGTAGGAACCTTCAAAATAAAACCCGCCACCATCACAGTCAATGGCGAAACATTGGAAACGCAAACCCTGGAAGTAGAAGTAATAAAAGACGGCAAAATAGCACCTCCCAAACTCAAGCAAGAGCAAATGGAAAGTCCTTTCATAAAACCATCTCGAAAAAACAAAAAGAACAAGATCATTTACACGATATAGAAGATGCATTGGACACAACGAATTATTGTTCTTTTTAGCTTACTGCTTATTTCCTTTTTTGTTAAAGCGCAAGTATCTTTTGTCGCAACTTCTGATGCCAAACAGGTAGTTCTTGGAGGCCAGTTTACACTAAAATTGACCTTGTCAAACGGAGAAGCATCCAACCTCCAACCTCCCGACTTCAGAAATTTCAACGTACTGAGCCAAGCAACTGGATCAAGTTTCTCCTTTGTCAATGGAAAAGCGTCCAAGTCATTTACCTACACCTATGTGCTTGGCCCCAAGAAAAAAGGCCGATTCAGAATTGGCCCTGCTTCGGCACGAGTCGGCAAAAAAACATACAAGACAAAATCCTTCTACGTCGATGTCGTAAAATCCAGTAACAAAGCAGCCATCAGCATTGACAAACTCCTCCAGGAAGGAAATGCGGTATTCATTCAGGCAGAGCTGGACACAATAAATACGTATCTCGGCCAACAAATCATCGTAGATTACCGCCTGTATTCTCAGGTAGGAATTTCAAGGTATAATATTATCGGAGATCTTGAATTTCCTGGTTTCTATGCGCAAAATATTCAACGATACAACAATCAGGTGATTGGCGAAGTCATCGGAAAAACCAGCTTCAAAACGAAGGTGCTAAAACGAGTCGCCTTGTTCCCACAAAAAACAGGATTGCTTGAAATACCTTCTGTCAATTTGAATACGCATGTTACCATTGCAGGCTCCAGAAGATCCAGACAACACAACATCAGTAGCCCTGTCGTCAAAATCAATGTAAAACCACTTCCAGAAACCAACAAACCAGAAAGTTTTTCAGGAGCAATCGGTACCTATATCCTGGCTTCAAAAATGGGAAACAACACGGTAACCACCGATGACGCTATTGATCTTCGACTAGAAATACAAGGCAATGGAGACATCAAACAAGTCAGTCCTCCAAAACTAAATCTCCCAGAGTCCGACTTTGAGATCTACGAACCTACTTCCGAAGAAAAGGTCTATGAATCAAACGGCTACATTGCAGGAAAAAAAGTATTTGACTATACCATTTTGCCTAGAAAACCCGGCAACTATAACTTTAAACCAAGCTTCACGTTCTTCTCTGTCGACTCCTTGAAATACATCACCCTTGCTCCTCAGGAATATAGTATTGATGTTGGTATGGGAAGCAATCGACGTGCAACTGAAAAAGTAGACCCCAGAGACAAGGACCTAAAAGACCGAGAAATTAAGTTTATCCAAACGGAGACGAAGTTGCGAAAAGCATCAAAAGGTTTCTTTGGATCTATACCATTTATGGCGCTGGCTTGCTTGCCTGCATTTTTTATGGCAGGTGTGCTTCGGCGCAAGCGTAAATTGATTGAGGAGGGCAATATTGACGTCACTTTGTTAAAGCAACAGCATGCAGAAAAAGAAGCACAAAAACAGCTAGCCACAGCCAAATCCTTTTTGGACAAAAATGAAGCCCGAGGTTTCTACAATGAAGTCTCCCAAGCACTTTGGGGATACATTGGCGATAAGCTAAACATACCGCCGTCCGAACTTTCAAAAAACAATGTCAAGGAAAAATTGCTTGCAAAATCCGTCTCTGAAACCAGTATCAACGAGTTTCTGGAACTCATCAACACCAGCGAAATGGCCTTGTTTGCAGGCATGGATAATAGCGAGGCCATGGGGGCTTCCTATAAAGGAGCCATGCAAATCATCACCAATATAGAACAAGAAATAAGTAAATCGATGGAAGAATGAGGGATTGGCTGATCATATCGACTACAGTATTTTGTTGCCTTCTGCTGGGAGCACAGCACCTGTTCGCACTTGACGCTGACGCTGAATTCAAAAAAGCGAACGACGCATTTCAGGCAAAAAACTACGCTGGCGCAATTGCTTCTTATGAGGCAATATTGAAGGAGGGATTGCAGTCGGACGGCTTGTTTTATAATCTTGGGAATGCGTATCTAAAAAATGGCGATTTGGGAAAAGCAATTCTAAATTATGAAAAAACGCTACTACAATATCCCAGACATAAAGAGGCCCGCTACAACCTGGAGATTGCTAATGCACGTGCGGTCGATGAGATAAGTGCGCTGCCCGTTTTTTTTCTGAAACGCTGGTGGCGTGGCCTTCGGGATAGCCTACCTGCTGGTGGCTGGGGTTTGCTGACGCTTTTAGCTAGTTGGCTGAGCGTGGGTGGCGTTGCGGGGTGGCTTTTGTATACTCAACGACGAAAGAAAAAATGGAGCTTCCTAGCTGCTTTTGCCGGATTGTTTTTGATCATCCTGTTTTTTACTTTGGGGCTGGATCGTTCCAATACTATGAAAGATAGCGGATACGCGATTTTACTACAAAAAGAACTCCCCCTCCGCAGCGCGCCAGACGGAGAAAGTGCCGAAGTATTAGTCCTCCATGAAGGCACAAAAGTCGAAATTCTTGATCAAATTAGCGATTGGAATAAAATCAAATTGGTCAACGGGGAACAAGGCTGGTTGCCCATCTCTGCGCTAGGAAAAATTGCTCGGTAAGTACCATAAAAAACATTGCGTCTTGTAAACGTTGTTTTAAAAAAATCTGCCATCTAATTAGGTTAAATCGTATCTACTAGGTAACCGCCGTCGCGGTCCTTCATTTTTTTTGAATTGTTCGTATTGAATGGATCGCACTGGATTAACCACCGTCATGGTTTCTTCACCTTTTAAATTGACGAAAGTAGTACCACATTCAAAACTCTTTTAGATTGTTCAGAAATTCTAATGAAAAACAACATTCCGAACCACAGGAGCAAGTTCCCCATTTTCAAAAGAAACATACAACTGATACATCCCAACAGCCGGGACATCTTGCTTAGACAATATAAACTCATCATCCGACAATCCGGAAACGGCAATCACTTTTCTCCCTAACTGATCGATCAATTCTACCTGATACTTCTCATTCAATCCATTAAAGGCAATGTGCAATTCGGAAGACGTAGGGTTTGGGAAAACGACCACCTGACGATCTACAGAGATTTGATTGATGCTGGAAAACCCGTCACAAACCAACTCTTCCATCATTATTGAGGCCATTGTGTATATACTATCTGACCACATTGAATTCGACATAAACGTGCCGTGCCCACCATTAGGTACCGTGATCAAATGATTATCAACACCTTCTAGGTCTGCTCGTTTGTGGATGGAAGAACTACCGCTCATATGAATGATGTTAAAACCAGAAACCGTTGCCCAACCGTATCCATAAGGAACGACATCATCATTCGTCCCATGAATACTTGTTATTGGAGGATCTCCTGCATCTAAAAAATCAGAAGTATATAACGCTCCGTAAAGATTTAAAACACCCTGCACTTCAGAAGAATACCCCATGTTCGAATTAGCGGGGTCGTCTGTATTCCCTTCTAATCCTCCCTGAGCATTGACTTCTGCTGAAATAAATGGAGGATATTCCAAGGTGTCAGAAACATAGGCCACATGATTGGCAACGATTGATCCGGCAGACTCTCCGCCTGCAAAAACAAAATCAGGATCGATTCTAAACTGATTGGAGGTTGCTGCATCTTTTCGCAAAAACCGTATCGCGGCTTTCATATCAGAAATCGCCATAATTACTTCCTCCATCATTGCTATCGAATCTGGTATTGGAAAAATTGGCGCATCAAACAATCTATAATCAATGGTTGCTGCCACATAACCTCTTTTTGCATAATATTCACATAATCCGGCAAGCGTAGCTCTGGATCCAAATATAAAACTTCCGCCAAATGCAACAACGATGGCAGGTCGCTTGACTGCGGCATCACCATCCGGCTCATAAATGTCCATGTACAGTTCTTTGAAATTTCCTCCATTGGAAGTGTTTTCTCCGAATTTGACGGTGGTTTTAGTGGTCGTTGCAAATACTTCGTCGATGAAACGGGTGCCATCACAGGCAGCATTTTGTGCCAAAGAGATACTAGGCATAAGCCAAACAATGAAAATACATATTGGCAATAGGTAGAAACGATTCATACGAAGTTTAGTTTTGAAAGTGTTTGTTGTAGTAATAAATTTGCACGTGAAATTGAACCTATTCAAATCATCGAACATAGTAAAATTAAGATAATTGGGAGGTATTTCATTAAAATAGGCCGCAAAAAGTGGAATTTTCACAATCAAATGACAATAACACGCCGTACCTTATTTTGACTTTTCTTCTTTCTGAGTGGAAAAATATCGTAGATCAGGGCTAAACAGCTCAGGGTTTTTTCCTTGAATTGGTGCGTAAAATGCTACTATTTTTCGTAAGTCTGCCTCAAAATCATCACCAGGGATCAAATAACCACCAACCCCAGCACGTTTATTTTTGAAGTCGAGAAAACCGAAAGCGATTGGCACATTAGCCGTTTTTGCGATATAATAAAACCCAGTTTTCCATTCTTTTCGGAGTGATCTTGTGCCCTCTGGGGCAATAGCAAGCCAAAGTTTATCGTGATGATTGAAAAGATCTGCAATTGCTTCTGTCGTACTTTGTCTTTTTTCTCCTTCTTTTTTTGGTCTTCGGTTTATCCCTATGGCTCCCAGCGGTCCGAAAATCAATTTAAAAGGAAATTTCATAAACTCGTCTTTCAACGCCCAACGCATTGGAATTCTTAGAACAGAAAAAGTCGCTCTCATTATTAATCCATCCCAATTACTGGTATGAGGTGCTGCCGTAACAACACACTTATCAGGCAAATCATCAATAAATTCTTTAGTGACAGTCCACCCCAACAACTTCAACAAAAACGAACTGAAAATTCTAAGCATAGTTTTACATTTAGCTGTAAAGTTATTTTTAATATTCCGCTTTTCAAAGTCAAAGTAGAACTGGCATTTCCTTCCTTCTTTATCAAGGACTTGTGCGATTTTAGGTTGGATAGTTTTCAGCAACATGAACTTAATAAGACAAACACTTAGATATTAATCATGTCCTTAGTACCTTTGTGCACATTTGGCGTTAAATAATATGTGAATGATTAGTTATGTAAAAGGAGAAATCACCTATAAAACACCGACGTTTGTTGTTGTTGAGGCTGGAGGAATAGGTTATCATATCAACATTAGCTTGTATACTTATGCCAGAATAGAAAAATTAGAACGAGTAAAAATTTTAACACATTTAATAGTAAAGGAAGACAGTCATACACTTTACGGTTTTGCGGATGGTGAAGAACGACAACTTTTTGGTTTACTGATATCTGTATCAGGTATCGGACCAAATACGGCTCGAATTTTGCTATCTTCTATATCGCCTGAGGAGACTCGGTCTGCTATTTTGAGCGAGGATGTCAGAACCCTCAACAGCGTCAAGGGTATCGGGCCAAAAACAGCAAAGCGTTTGATTGTTGAACTTAAGGATAAACTAATGAAAGACTCCGGTGGAATTGGGATTTCTATCCCCACCGAAGACAATACTTTGAGAAAAGAAGCGTTATCTGCATTAGTTACGTTAGGTTTTAATAAACCCAAGGTGCAAAAGGTCTTAAATAAAGTTTTAAGCCAAAATCCGCAGGTACCAAATGCCGAATCGTTAATTAAATTAGCACTAAAGCAACTTTCTTCGTAATGTTTTCATCTATATGAAACTTACCTCTTGCTTGCTACGTACTAGAGTGCTAGGAATACTTTTTTTCTTCACGTAATCCCTTATATGAATTAAACCTTTACTTTTTTTTGTAATAACTTATTAAAAAACCATGCTGCTCAAAAGAGCCAGCCGAATCTATCTATAGAAACTCTAAGTTATGATGAGTAGAGGTATATTAACTATTTTCACTTTTATTTTCCTGTCAGCAACGTCTGTATTTGCAGGGAATGGAGGTAACGCCAACCTGGACGATCCTTATATAATTTCATTTGAACCAAATTTCACTGATGGCGATACGCTCCCCCCTATTGAGGATAGGGAAGGTGATTTTTTCACAAATGACAATTACAACCCTTTTGATCTTGATGATCCTCCTGCAATTGAGCAAGAAGTAACGTACGATCCTGAAACAGGCTACTACATTGTCAGAGAAAAAGTAGGCGAGCAAGACTTCCGACCTCCAACTTATCTTACCCTCGCAGAATATCTCGAGTGGAGTTCCAAGCAAGAAAGAAATGACTACTTCAAACAACTTTCAAACGATGCTTCTATTGGTGGCGGCGGAAAAGATCCAATAGATCGCTACAAAGCCAACATCAAAAGCTCATTGATCGATCGATTGTTTGGTGGCACAACAGTAGACATTCGGCCAAACGGAAATATAGATCTTACTTTTGGAGCTGATTTCCAGGAAGTAGAAAATCCGATCCTCACCGAACAACAACGAAGAAACGGAGGATTCAATTTTGACATGGCCATTCAAATGAATGTTATTGGAAAAATTGGAGAAAAACTTAAACTCTCTACCAACTACAATACCCAAGCAACCTTCGATTTCGAAAATCAAATGAAATTGGAATACACCGGTTTCGAAGACGAAATCATTCAAAAAATAGAAGCCGGTAATGTTAGTCTTCCCCTCAAAAGTTCTTTAATACAAGGAAGCCAGAGTCTATTCGGTCTAAAAACAGAATTGCGCTTTGGAAGACTTAATGTCACCAGTGTCGTCTCCCAGAAAAAATCAAAACGAGAGCAGGTAGCCATCGAAGGCGGTACACAAGTACAAGAATTTGAAGTAACTGCTGACCAATATGATGAAAACAGGCATTTTTTCTTGAGTCATTATAATAGATCAGTCTATGAAGGTGCTTTACAGGATATGCCAAACATCAACTCCCAATTCAAAATCACAAAATTGGAAGTTTGGATCACCAATGATAGAAACGAAACAGAAAACGTCCGTAACATCGTCGCATTGTCCGACCTTGGAGAGCCTGTAAAGGTAAACCCTGCTTCTAGTTTTTTCTTGTTCAATCCATTGCCAAATCCACCTGTTTGTCAGGATAACATTAATCCTGAATGTCTTGCAGTTCCAGAAATTCGCGGTTTACCTTGTAATGATGCCAACAGACTGTTTGATAAACTAATTAATTCGGAAGGGACTAGAAGTCTGGACAACTCCGTAGCAACATTGACCAGTTCACAATTTGGTTTAAATCAGGCTGAAGATTTTGAAAAAGTTGGAGCAAGATTACTTTCTCCTTCAGAATATACTGTTCACAATGAATTAGGGTATGTTTCTGTAAATGCCTCTTTACAACAAGACGCCATTTTAGGTGTTTCTTTTGAATACACACATAATGGAAATGTTTATCGAGTAGGAGAATTTGCTAGTGATTTGCCTCCTGGCGCAGACTCCTCCCGTGTTTTCTTTGTAAAGATGTTGAAGAGTACAACACCAAGAGTTGACTTACCAATTTGGGATTTGATGATGAAAAACGTCTATTCCATTGGAGCGTTCCAGGTAAACAGTCAGGATTTTGAGTTGGATGTTCTTTATCAAGATCCAGAAGATGGGGCTGAAAAACGATTTCTCCCTACTGGTTCCTTCGCTTTTGAACCGCTAATTTCTGTCTTAAACCTAGACAACTTAAACAGTTATAATGATCCAATACCTGATGGCAACTTTGACTTTGTCGCAGGAATCACTATAAACCCAAGAAACGGTAGAATTATTTTCCCCGTATTAGAGCCCTTTGGCGGATCTTTAGAAGGAAACTTTGACGATCCGTACAGCCAACTTTATGACTCCACCATCACAAGAGCCAGAGAGTATGCAGAGCTCAATCGTTTTGTGATGCGCGGAAGTTACAAATCAAGCGTTTCTTCAGAAATTTCTCTCGGTGCCTTTAATATACCGGAAGGATCAGTAACAGTGACTGCTGGTGGTGCAGAATTGAGAGAAGGAATTGACTACACGATTGACTACAATATTGGTCGAATAAAAATATTAAACGAAGCTTATTTGAATAATGGTATTCCTGTGAATGTCTCCTACGAGGATAATACGCTTTTCGGATTTCAAACCAAGACGATGTTTGGTACCCGATTGGACTATGCCCTATCTAAGGACATTAACATTGGAGGTACTTATATGCATGTATCGGAACGACCGTTTACCCAGAAAGTAAATATTGGCGATGATCCAATTTCGAATAGTGTATATGGTCTTGATTTTCAATACAGCAAAGAAGCGCCATTGATTACCCGACTTGTTGATAAAATACCGTTGATACAGACGAAGGAACCCTCTCAAATCTCATTTACTGCTGAAGGAGCATGGATGCGACCGGGGCACTCCAAAGCCTTGAACAAGGTGGACGGAGATCAAGATAAGGGAGGTACCGTATACCTTGACGATTTTGAAGGAAGTGTCAGTAATTTTGATTTACGAACACCGGCAACCGCATGGGTATTATCCAGTATCCCGCAAACCGATGACGCTCGTTTTCCAGAGGCCGAATTGATTAATAATATAGAATCTGGTATGAATCGGGCTAAAATTGCCTGGTATCGAATTGATCCGATTTTAAGAAGAGGTAATGATGCTCCTGGAGCAGGAATTTATACTAATCAAGTTTCCGAACAAGATATCTTCCCTAACTCCACTCCACAAAACGGAATTCAGAATGCAGGAATTTTCACATTTGATTTAAAATATAATCCAGACGTTCGTGGACCCTACAATTTTGATGCAGCAGGTTCTGATAATTCTGCAGGGATTGATTCAGATGGTAATTTGAACGACCCGCAATCGAGATGGGGAGGAATACAACGAAGTATTCAAACCAATGACTTTGAAGAAGCAAATATCGAATTTATAGAAGTTTGGATGCTTAGCCCATTCCACGATGGTCGTGGCGGGACCGGAGGAGAATTGAACCTAAACCTTGGTAGTGTTTCTGAGGATATATTAAGAGATTCAAGACGATTTTATGAGCATGGATTGCCTAGAGACGGCAGTACCTCCAACCCAACGGATCAAACCAATTGGTCGAGAATTCCAAGAACAATTACTAATACAAATGCATTCGACAATGACCCTGACACCCGTGCCTCTCAAGATGTTGGTCTGGATGGGTTGAATAATGAAGGAGAACAAATTCAGTTTGCTGAATACCTGACGAATATCCAACCACTATTGGCAGGCGGAACTGCTAATCCTCACTACCAACAAGCAGCAGTTGATCCCGCAGGTGATGATTATTTGTACCACAGTGATGATTCCTGGAATATAGGAACTAGCTTACTTGACAGATACGAGTTCTTTAACAATCCACAAGGAAATTCACAAGGAGAAAATAATTCTTACACGAACATTCCTGACCAAGAAGATATTAACAAAGACAATACACTTAGTGAAACAGAAGCGTATTACGAATATACTATTCCTCTTTTCCCTAATACCACGCCAGGTGCATTACCAGGAGAAATTCAAGATCATCGTTTTATAAAGGATACGGTAAGAGTGGGTAATGGAAATGGCGGACAGTCGATCTGGTACCAATTTCAAATCCCTATTGATGAGTTTAATAAGGCACATGGAGGTATTCAGGATTTCCGTTCTATTCGGTTTATGAGAATGTATATGAACGGATTTGACGAGGAAGTCATTTTGCGTTTTGCAAGACTGCAATTGGTGAGAAATCAATGGAGACGATTTTTACGAAATTTGGATGGCGGTCCACAAACGCCAGGTGTTGACTTTTCCATGACTTCGGTAAACTTTGAGCAGAACAACTCTAAATTTCCTTTCCCTTATGTCTTGCCTCCAGGTGTACAACGAGAAAACTCGCTGGGTACCGTGACGAACGCATTACAGAATGAGCAATCGTTGGCCATAGATATTTGCGATCTTCCAGATGCAGAAGACAGAGGAATTTACAAAATACTGAATCTGGATATGCGTCGCTATGAACGGCTAAAAATGTATGTGCATGCAGAGTCTGAAGACAACCTGAATGTAGGAGAAATGTCCATTTTCATTAGGATGGGAAGTGACTTTACTCAAAACTACTACGAATATGAGATCCCACTGACAATGAGTGAAACGATTCTCTCCAGTGACTCTGAGGCAGATATAATAGAGAAGGTTTGGCCCGAAGCGAATACCTTCAACTTCCCACTTGAAGTACTTAGGCAACTGAAACTTCAGCGAAATGCACAAACCCCACCCTGGCCATTACCCGACGAATTTGTCACCCAGGACCCAGAGCAACCAATGAACAATATTCGAATAAAAGGTAACCCTGACTTGGGGCTGGTAAAAGGTATTATGATCGGTGTGAGAAACATTGAGGACATGGGCCCGTCGCTTTGTACAGAAGTCTGGGTAAATGAGCTTAGAGCGAGTGGACTGGATGAGCGCGGCGGTGTAGCAGGTCTCGCACGAATGGACATCAAACTAGCCGATTGGGGTAACTTCACTGCCTCTACGAACTATACAGGAATTGGCTGGGGACAGATAGAACAAAAAGTAAATCAACGATCACTGGAAGAGGTGGTACAATATGATGTGGCGACCAACCTAGAGATGGGTAAATTTTTACCGAAAAACTCTGGTGTCAGAATACCATTGTATGTTCAATATTCTAAAACAGTCAAAAATCCTGAGTTTGATCCGTTACAAAAAGATATCAAGCTAAAAGAAAGTTTGCGTGCAGCGGATCCAAGCGTTAGACCAGAAATCAAAAAAGCAGCTCAGGACCTAACAGCCATCAAAAGTATCAACCTGACCAACGTTCGTAAAGAAAGAACCAATACTAAGCGCAAGCCAATGCCTTATGATATTGAAAATTTTAGTGCGACTTATGCCTGGTCAAATTCACACAAACGTGATCCGATTATTGAGTCTGACAACGTGGTTACCCATCGAGGAAGTCTTGACTACAACTATTCCAGACAAGTAAAATACATTGAACCATTCAAGAAACTAATTAAGTCAAAAAGCAAGTGGTTTGGGTTGGTAAAAGACTTAAACTTCAATCCACTGCCGAATTCATTTACGTTTAGGAATGATATGAACCGCCATGTTGGCCAAATCAAATATCGATTCTCTAATGCGGCAAACAGCACCTTTTTTGACAAACGGTTTTTGTGGGACAGAACCTACGGCGCACAGTGGAATCTAACAAAGTCCATTAACGTAAGTTTTAATGCTACCAATAATGCGACCGTTGATGAACTGGAAGGTTCTACCGACAACAATCCAAATGGTGATGCCAAGGAGTATTTAAGAAACAACTTATGGGGAAAAGGTCAGAATCCAAATGGTTCGGAGAAAAAATTTGGAGGTAGAACTAAAAATTACAACCAATCTATATCTGCCAGCTATACCCTACCTACTAAACTGATTCCTCTACTGGACTGGACAAACATTCGGGCACAATACTCTGCCAATTATAGCTGGAGTGCTGCTGCAAGAAACTTTGAATACAAAAATGTTGAAATCAAAGCAGAACAATATCAAGCCAATATTATTCAGAATGGACAAAATCGTCAGATCAATACCGACCTGGATTTTACCAAACTTTATAATAAGTCTAAGTACTTGAAAAAAATCAATACCAAACCGAAACCATCCAATGGCAAGGATTCAAAAACTAAATCAGGGGCATCTGGAAAATCTGGAGTAAAAACTGGTAAACCAGGTTCAGAATTGGAAAACCCTAAGGCAGGTGGTAAAAATCAGCCTGGTATTGAAAAACCAATGGCGCCTAAGTCAAAAGACGAATTGGTAGGTGGCCAAAAACCAACCCCAGGAGGCAAAGGAGCAGGTACTGGAGACGCTGCGTCTGCTAAAGAGGCCGCAAAAGCCAAGGCTGCTATCGCGAAGGCAGAGAAAAAAGCCAAACGAGAAAAAAGACAACCTACCATGGTCGAGCGAATCATCTTGAGACCGTTGATGATCGTTAGAAAAGCTAGATTCTCTTACTCAGAGCAGTTTAATTCTACTGTTCCGGGATGGATGCCTGAAACCAACTATTTTGGTCGGGACAACCAATTCGGTGCGCCTGGTTGGGGATATACTTTAGGATTGACAAGGCCAGACAAAACATGGTTGGATGATGGCGCTAAGAACGGTCAGTTTACCAGAAGTTTGCTACTCAACCAACAAGTTACCGACAATCGCTCCTTGAATTTGGATGCGAAACTAACACTTGAACCATTTAAAGATTTCAGAATTGAATTGACAGGTACTAGAAGTTACAGTGAAAACCATTCAGAGTACTTCAAAGTATTTGAGGCAGACCCTGCTGGAGGACTTGCTCCGTTTGAGCATAAAAATGGGTTCGATGCAGGATCAATCAACCTGACCTTCTATACTTTGAATACGATGTTTGAACAATTGGATCAGGACAATATTTCTGCTACGTTCCAGCAGTTTGAAGCAAATAGAGAAATCATTTCCCAACGACTCGGAGAATTGAATCCTCGATCACAAGGACTGCATATTACTGATTTCGAATATGGTGATTATTCAGAAGGGTACGGGCGCTATCAGCAGGATGTATTAATTCCTGCCTTCCTAGCAGCTTATACCAAAAAAGATGCCTCTACCTACCCATTGAAAGTAAAGAACATTGTGCCACGTCCAAACTGGCGAGTAAGCTATAACGGATTAAGCAAAATGAAAGGCCTGAAAAATGTCTTTGCCAGTTTCAATGTCTCACATGGGTACTCTTCAACACTGACGATGAGTTCTTTCTCTACAGACTTACGTTTTGATGACCAATATCGGGTGATCAATGACAATACTGGTAGTTATTTTTCTGAGTATCGAGTACCTGATCTAGCGATAAGCGAGCAGTTTTCCCCTCTTATTGGTATCGACATGAAGTTTAAAAACGATTTGACGGCGAAATTTGATTGGAAAAAAAGTCGAATACTCGGAATGAACCTTATTGACTTCCAATTGGTAGAAACTAAAACAGAAGAGTTTACCATTGGCTTGGGTTACCGTGTCAAAGGATTAAAACTCCCATTCAATATCACTTTAGGGAAGAAGAAAGCTGAGAAGCTGGAAAATGATTTAAATTTCAAATTTGACATGTCTTTCCGTGATGATAAAACAGTGAATCATTTGTTGGATCAAAACACCTCGTTGCCGACCCGTGGTCTGAAAACGATTACTTGGTCTCCGTCGATTGATTATGCGGTCAACAAGAAACTGAATGTTCGGTTGTTTTTCGATAGACGTCGGACAATCCCAGCCACTTCTGCGTCTTATGCAATGACAAATACCAGTGGCGGAGTGATGATTAGTTTCCAGCTGTCCCAGTAAAAGGGTAGTTGGTAGAAGGATTAGGGTAAGAGGTAAAGGGATAGGATTTTGTTGCACAAATTATAGTCGTTTGTCGGGAAGAATCATCATTCTCCCTGCTCCGAACTAATTTGTCTTTTTTAAGGGTCAGAGCGTTTAGACGACTGGAACCGCTACGTGTCAAATTCAATATTTACAACTACTAAGTACAATAGAATAACGAGTCTAACTAAATTGCCGTTGGCCAGTTTGCTGCGTTTTGGAAGGCAGGCTTTACACAAATATTTTGTTCATCCCAAGTCGGATTTCCCTCTGTTTGTAGTGGAGTTTCCGCCGTCGCAGTTCCTTCACTTTTTGAATTGTCATTCAAAACTCTGCGAGATCGTGAAGGAATCCATGAAAAAAATTATCTTTGGGAAAGTTTTATGGTGATCAATTCTATGTGTTCCGTTTTTTTTCTTAATCGACACACCAAAAACCAACTAACCTGCATCTATAAAGTAAATGCCGTTGGTACATGTGACACACAGAGAATTAATCAGCAAAAAACAGGAGTATATTTTTTCAAAATTTAACCAGATTATTGATGGCGACACCTCCTGAAAATTTAAAGTACACCAAAGAGCATGAGTGGATACGTTTGGAAGACGACGGAACGGCAGTTGTTGGAATTACGGATTTTGCACAAGGCGAATTGGGAGATATAGTATATGTCGAAGTAGAAACTCAAGGCCAAACCATCCCAAGGGATGAAGTATTTGGAACAGTAGAAGCAGTAAAGACCGTTTCTGATTTGTTTATGCCACTAAGTGGAGAAATTGTAGCGTTTAATGAGGCGCTGGAAGACGATCCTGAATTGGTCAATACCTCTCCTTATGAAGAAGGTTGGATGATCAAGATCAAATACGACAACAAAGAAGAGCTGGATGAATTATTATCTGCTGAAGCTTATCAAGAATTGATTGGTGCTTAATCAGAAAAAATTTCTTTTTCCTGCGATTGTCTGGGCAATAATTATTTTTCTGTTGTCTACAACTCCGGGAAAATCTTTACCCGATCTGTCGTTTTTTAAATTGTTTCAACCAGACAAAGTTGCTCACCTTATTGTGTATGCAATTCTGGTCAGTTTGTCTCTTTGGGGGCTAAAGAAAAATGTAACACCGAATAAAATTCCAAGAAATTGGATCATAAAAGTGTTAATTTTGGCTATTTGCTATGGAATTTTCATAGAATGGGTCCAATATTCATTTTTCCCCGGCAGATATTTTGAGTTATTCGATATTATTGCTAATATTATTGGTTGTTTAACTGGTCTAATCAGCTTAAACTTATTTAAAAAAATAAATATTTAATTTATGGCTATTACGTCAATGCAATTTGTTGCAGTTTTAGGGCTCTTGCTACTAGCTACAATTGGAGTTATCTTTTTTGTAAAAGGGATAATTTCGAAGAATGGCAGCCAAGATCTAGCAAGCAAGTATGCCTCTGATACAAGGATGAAATACTCTTATAAGTATCCTGAAGCAAATGCTTTCAAGATGAGTAATACATTTCTCCTCGCTGGGTTGGTCGGTGCGCTGGTCTTTACCATTTCTGCTTTTAGCTGGACAACTTACGATGAAAAAGTATATATCCCAGAAAACATTGAGCTTCCTGAAGACATTGAAATGGAACCGCCTAGAACGGCAGAACCACCACCACCACCACCTCCTCCTCCACCTCCGGTAATTGAAGAAGTACCAGAAGAGGAAGTAGAAGAAGAGGTAGAATTTGAAGATATGACCGTTGAGGAAGAGACGGAAGTAGAGGCACCACCTCCACCTCCTGAACCAGAACCAGTTGTCGAAAAACCAAAACCAAAACCACCGCCACCACCTGAGCCGGAACCAGAGGAAGAAGTTGATGAGATCTTTACGATCGTACAACAAATGCCTCGTTTCCCTGGATGTGAAGACGGTGCTGGTGACGATGCAGAGAAAAAGAAATGCGCAGAGAAAAAGATGTTGGAGTTTATCTACAAAAACATCAAATATCCTAGCATCGCTCGTGAAAATGGCATCGAAGGTATGGTAGTTGTTAGTTTCGTAATCGACAAAGCTGGTAACATCATCGATCCTAAAATCCTTAGAGATCTAGGTGGAGGATGCGGTAAGGAAGCTTTGCGTATCGTACAAAGTATGCCCAAATGGACACCAGGAAGGCAGCGAAACCAGCCTGTAAAGGTTCAGTTCAACCTCCCAGTAAGATTTAAGCTAGAAGGCTAGTCCCTCTTCCTTATCAAAATATACGAATAGGCTGCTCTTTTTTTGAAGGGCAGCCTATTATTTGTAAAAGGTGGTTGGTAGAAAGTAGGGGGACCCCCTTTTACCAAAGTCGGTCCAGCTCTCCACTACAAATTTAGAAGATTGTTTGCTGGCTAGAATGAGAAAAATACTTAATCTGCTAGTAACATGCGTCCATCCTTGTACTAACTACCATATTACCAATAAACGGTATAAAATTTGAATAGATTTTAAATAGACCAGTTGGGAAGGGACAGACGCAACCTATATCCAAGGACCGCGTAACAATGTTATACGAAAAATAAAGAATGAAAAAATTAGCGCTGATTTTATATACTTTCCTTTTGATCCCTGTTATTATGACAGCTCAGGATCCTAAGTTAGCTCAGCAATATTATAATAGTGGTGAATATGAAAAGGCAGCCAACTTGTTCGACAAGTTGGTTAACAAGTATCCAAACAATAATTATTATTTTAATAAATACCTTAAATGCCTGATTTCTTTAGAACAGTTTGATGATGCGGACCTTGTAATCAACAAACAAATCAAAAAAGATCCTAAAAACGCGCAACTGTATATTGAGCTAGGTAATCTTTATGAAAAACAGCTAAAAAACGATGACGCAGATGAGCAATATCGTAAAGCTATCAAATTGCTACCGCCCAGCCAAAGTGAAGTTATTCGACTAGCCAATGCCTTTATCAACCTTGCCAAGTACGACCTGGCAGTAGAAACGTACCAAAAGGGGAATAAATCACTGAAAGATAAAAATTCGTTTTCCTACCAAATCGCCGATGTCTATCGCAGAAAAGGAGAGGTAAAACCAATGATTGAGAACTACCTCAACTCCTTGCTGAGCAACCCAAACCGAAAAAATACTGTCCAAACGTACTTCCAGCGATACCTGGGAGAGGAGGATTTTGAAGAGCTGAAAACGCAGCTGTATGACCGGATTCAAGAAGACCCTGATCAGATATTATACCCGGAAATGCTGACTTGGGTTTTTATTCAGGAAAAAGATTTCAAGAATGCTTTTCGACAAGTGAAAGCCCTTGATAAGCGCAAAAGTGAAAACGGTGGTCGAGTGTACAAACTAGCCAGAGATGCCGTACGCGAAAAAGACTACGAAGCAGCCATAGAAGCATTCAACTATATAGTAGAAGAAAAAGGCAAAGCCTGCACCTACTACCTCGACTCAAAACGGGAGATGCTGGATTGCAAAAAGAAATTGCTCGTCAATGGGTATAGTTATACCGATGAAGACCTTCGGTCTTTGGAGACAGAATACAATAATTTCCTTATCGAGTTTGGCCGGAATAAAACAACCGCATCTATAATCAGAGAGTTGGCCAGATTGAAGGCTTTTTATATCAATGATCTGGATGGGGCCATTGGTCTGCTTGATGAATTGATTTTTTTCCCAGGCATTCAACCAAAAATACAAGCAGAGTCCAAGCTTGATCTTGGTGATTTCTATTTGATGAAGAGCGAGGTTTGGGAATCGACATTGTTGTATTCTCAGGTAGACAAAGACTTTAAAGATGATATGCTAGGTGAAGAAGCTCGGTTTCGAAACGCCAAACTAGCTTACTACAACGGAGACTTTGAATGGGCACAGGCTCAACTGAATGTGTTGAAAGCCTCCACCTCAGAATTAATTTCCAATGATGCGATTGATTTGTCGGTGTTTATCATGGACAATTATTCACTGGACACTACGGCTGCGCCAATGAAAATGTATGCGCGATCAGACTTACTTATTTTTCAGAATAAGTTTGACGAATCTTTTACGACACTTGATTCGATTAAGCTTTTGTTTCCTGGTAATAACCTTGAAGATGATATCTTATATGCGAAGTCAAAGATCTTTATGAAAAAAAGAGCATTTGATAAAGCTGCTGAAGCTTTGCAAGCGATCATAGATGATCATGCTGAAGGAATACGAGGGGACAATGCTATGTTTGAACTCGCCACACTCTATGAAAATCAACTAGAGGATACAGAAAAGGCAAAAGGACTATACCAGCGCCTGCTTATGGAACATTCGGGAAGCACCTTTGCTGTTGAAGCAAGAAAGCGATTCCGAAAAATAAGAGGAGACGAAGGTATTTAATACTAACTGGTCTCCCAGAAATCAAAAAACTATACTCCGCTTCCATGATCCAAAAACTAACCAACTTACTGCTGATCAGCTTGCTTCTTGTACTTTTTTCCAGCTGCAATTCGAATAGATGTGAGGGGATCGATTGTCAAAATGATGGCATCTGCGATTTTGGAGAATGTGTTTGCGAGACTGGATTTTATGGGGATTTTTGTGAAACTGCCTGGATCGATAAATTTCTGGGTTTTTATGAAGGAACGCAAGATTGCTCGTCTGCAGACTTTGTGTCTAACTTCAAAAAACGCTCCGTCACGGGGGCCAACTTCACTAACTTTGCAAACGCCGGATATGACTTATCGCTAAACTTAACGAGCGCGACGAGGTTGAAATTTGAAGATCAGTTATTGGGCATGGATGAATATTCAGGTACTGGTGAATTAAAAAATGATACTTTATTCATTCAGTATACCGCAATTAAAAATATAGGTACAACTACAGAGTACATAGAGGATTGTGCAATTACTTACATTCAATTTTAACTAATATTGATCAAAACAGAGCACTCCCCTTACAGAATGGGCACAATTATTGCCAAAATACGTTCAGCATCTATAAATATTAAAAACACTACTATTTTTTTAAAATAAAACACTTACTTTTGCATTCATTTTTTGTTTTAAACTAAAACCTTTTACATCATGAAAAAGAACTTACTGAAATTATTAACACTTTCTATTTTCGCTATAACTACTTTCACCTTTACATCTTGTGATCCAGATCCATGTAAAGATGTTACTTGTGCAGCAACAGGATTTTGCCTTGAAGGTACTTGTACCTGTGATGACGGATATAGCGGGACTGATTGTTCTATCTTACTAAGATCTGCCTACATTGGAACATACAATGCTTCTGAGGTTTGCGATTCTGACCTAACCTTTACTGACAACTATACTGCTGAAGTTAAAAATTCTGCTGAGGGAAACCAGTATGTTATCCTTACAAACATTTACAACTTTGGTGCTCAAGGAGTTTCTCCTGATGATGCATCTGTTCGTGCTGAAGTTTCTGATAGTGGACTAATCATTCCTACTCAAAACTTAACAGCTACAAATTTGACGGCTTTCCAAATTAGCGGTACAGGAACTGTTCTTAACGGAACGTCTTTCACTGTTACTTATACTATCCTTGATACTTCTAATAATAGTTCAGACAGCTGTACTACTACATACACAGCTCAATAGAAACAAAATACTAGCACTCTACTAAGAGTCAAGAAAAAGTCGCTTTTGGATTTTCCCGAAGCGACTTTTTTTATGGTTAATAGGAATTGGTTAATGTTATTGGGAAAAGGTGCTTTTTTGACAATCCATCCATTTTAGTGACTAAGGACAGGGCCTCCTCACCAATAGCAATTATATTATTTACCATTAACTATTCTCAAGCAAGTAATTTCTTTATAAGCATACACTTAATCCGTAGTTTTTGCGTTTTTAACATGCAACAGATAGAAGTTTACCGATCTTCATTATTAGACTTCCACCAAATGCACTATTTTTGAACGTTTTTTGCGAATTGATCAATTTGACGATAAATAAACAACCATGAAACATAATTTTTCTGTTATCATAATTGCGGTGGTCGCTTTTGTTTTTGTAATGAGTCACTTACAATCCTGCGATACGGATCCTTGTAAAGATGTCTTTTGCGTCTCTCCCAATGGTGTATGTTTTGATGGTCACTGTGTTTGTTTGGAAGATACGCTTCCTTCCGGTGAGATTATGTACTGGGGAGGAGATAGTTGTCAAATCAATTTATGTCCGTTACCGGATTCTGTTGCGTGCTACAACGGCGGTGTGTGTGTATGGGGAATTTGTGAATGCCCTTCCGGTTATGTAGGAGATACTTGTGAGTTGGAACTACGCGGTGTTTACATGGACAGTTACAATGTGTCGGACGACTGTAAGCGGGATAGTATTGTGGCCACCCACCTTTACACCTCCACTATAACAGGAGCCGCGGATAGTTTGCTATTTATTGAAATTGATAATGTTTATAATAACTTTGACCACATTTTCCCTGGAGTCTACAACTCATCAGATACAAAGATTAGAGCACAGGTAACGGAGTCTGGTTTGCTGGTCGCTGCTCAAAGTTTCCCAGCAAGTGGGCTATCTGACTATTCAGTGGAAGGATTTAGTACGGTACACGATAGTACTAAGTTTACGCTAAACTATTACGTTTCACGGATGGATACTAGCGGGATGATCATTGATACTTGTGCTGCGACCTATACCGTTCAATAGCAGCGATTCCTTCACGATCTCGAAGAGTTTTGAATGTGGTCCGACTTTCGGCAATTCAAAAGCTACTGTTGCAGAGTAAGACAACATCCAGTTACTTTCTACCAATTACTCTTCTTCGCTTTCGTTTAGCCCAAGACTGAAGTGATTATCAACGTCCAGGCACTTAATTTGGAAGTCTGGATGCAATAGATCCATTGTATTTTGTAAGCATAGGACTTGGAGGCCCAACCCAGGGTTTAAGGATTGATATGCTTTCGGACTGTTGGCCTTCCATTTATTTTCGTAAATAAATATCTCCTCTAGCCCGAGCGCTTTGATGATTGCCGGGTCTGGTTTTTTGTTATTTTCAAATTCGAAGATATTGGTGACTGGTAATAACTTGTTGACTGATCTAAATTTATTGTCTCCTTCTGCTCGTTCCTTAAACAACAGAATAACCGGAGCTGCAACCAGAGTCATCCCACTCGTTCTGAACGCTCTTAAAACGGGATCATTCCAACCATCGAAATCAATTTTTTCTTCATGTTCATAGAAATTTTCTCCATAGTATGGACTTTCGAAAAGTTGAAGGCTGTCGATGAGTTGTTGAAATTTAAAGGTTTTCCCTTCTTTTTCTTTTAAAAACAGAACGTTGTGGAGTTTCCAATATTTGAAATCTGAGTCATCGATTTTGATGGTTTGTGGTCCTTTTTTTTGTAATTTGACAGGAATTGTTTTGCCCAGGTTGGACTTTGCAATGGTGAGCACTTGTAGATTGTATCCTGGAGCTTCAAAATAGACCTCTGTTCTTGTATCAGGAAAACAATTAAAAACATAACTACCCTTCCTACGATCAAACACGGCCAGCGAATCTCCTCCACAGGAAGTTTTTGCGAAACGGACCGTCACTTTTTTTACTGATTCACCTTTTCCTCCGAAAATGTTAAACGATAGTAGATTTGCCTGACTATATACCGTCTGGCAACCTCCAATTATCAATAAAAACAAAACCACAAATCTTACAGATAACACCATGAAAGCGAGTGTATACAGAATAATTATTTACTTCAACCAACCTAAATCCTCAAAATCAGTATTAAAAAATCAAACATCATGCCTAGCGGTACAAGTATAAAAGAAATGACGTCAAAATCACTGTTTTTTTAGAACTAAATCCATAAAAAAGGCAGAATAAAGCCAAGATTGTGACCAATCTATTATTTTTTTGTCTCTAACCAAACTCCTACTCCTTGCAATGGGTAAAAAATAGAAGTTTATAAAATTGATATTGGAAGCCAAAACACAAATAAGTCACTCCGATGAAGAGCTGATAGAACAAATATTGAACGGCGAAAAAGAGCTGTTGAATACGCTCTATGAACGATACGCCAGCAAAGTGTACCGCAAATGTATTGGTATGACAGGAGACGCCAGTTTGGCAAAAGATTTAACACATGATATTTTCATAAAAATCATAACCAAGTTAGATACTTTTAAAGGGAAGTCCAAGTTTTCACTTTGGGTGCATTCTATTACCCACAACCATTGTATTAATTTTTTAGTAAAGGAAAAAAGAGTTCAGCTAGAGGAATTAGATACCTATAAAGAAGAAAACCTTACTATCATTGATATTGAGGCACAGCACGAAGAGTTGCTTAAAATTCGAGTGACTGAATTGATGAAATTGATGCAGCTTCTTCACCCAAAAGAAAAGGAAATTTTGCTGCTACGCTATCAAGACGAGTTGTCATTAAAAGAAATTGCAGAAACACTGTCTATTGGAGAAAGTGCGGCGAAGATGCGGTTGAAGAGAGGTAGGGACAAACTAGCAAATTTATTAAATACAAAGAAGGAGCGCCATGAATAATAATGACCATCCTGCACAAAGGAAAGGAGACCAAATCAGGAACAATCTAACAAATGTATTCAAGGAATACACCAATAAAGAGGTGCCTGCAGAATTGAAAAAAGAGGTCTTTAGCACCTTGGCCTCCATCGAGTTGGCAGCCAATATACTTGATCTGTTCACCGTTAAATTTATTCGGTCTGAAGCAGAATTTTTGTCTGAAATAGTAGATCCTGAAAAAAGAAATGAAAAAAAATCTCCTGAAATGTGACCGATTAAGTTCTAGTTTGTCTCTAGGACGATTATTTAATAGAAATACGTTTATGACTAAGAATAATTACTATCTGAAAGGGTGACTTCTCACCTACCCATCTTAAATCATCAGGTCGGATTGTGCAGCAATCCGGCCATGATGGTTTTTACAAAAATATTTTTTCCGAAGGAATTTAGCCATATTTGCAAATAAACCTATAAACAAAAACAAGATACTACCCAAACGTACCAGAAGAGTGGCGGCCAGATTAAGGCATATATAAACAAGGAAAGCCGTCACCATTCTGGTTTTGTAGTTATTTTTTTTAACAAAAACAAGATTAAATTGGACGAGTTTACAAATTGGACAAACCTATTTTATGGCACTTTATCCTCCGTGTATTTGAAAATAGTGGCTATTGTTCCAACCATACTATTAGCAATTTTTATTTTACTTGTAGGCTGGTTTATTTCAAAAATGATCTCCACGATTGTTTTTAAGCTACTGACTAAACTGAAATTTGATGACTTAGCAGAAAAGGTGAATGCTCGCCAACTACTAGAGAAAGCGAATGTTTCCCTTACTCCTAGTAATCTGATTGGCCGATTTATCTATTGGTTTATGATATTAATGGTCATCATGACCGCTTCAGATGCACTAGGCTGGCAATCAATAACAAAAGAAATTTCTGGCATTCTCTCTCATTTGCCGCGAATTTTCATCGCCATCATATCTTTTGTCATTGGTGTTTTTATTGCTGGATTTGTCCGTGATGTAATTGCCGGAGCGACTTCTTCTATCGGTCTAAGTGTAGGAAAGATCATTAGCAATTTGGTTTATTACTTTCTCTTTATTCTTGCGGCTTTAACGGCGCTCCGACAAGGAGGGTTTGACACCACAATAATTAGTTCTAATCTATTATTGATTATCGGTACCATATTATTGGCTGCCGGTATTTCTTACGGTTTTGCTTCCAGAGAAGTGCTTTCTCACTTATTGGCAGGTTATTTTAGCAGAAATAATTTTCATGAAGGGGACATTATTGAAGTAGACGGAGTGAAAGGGAAAATTGTAGACCGCTCAGGAATAAGTGTGACCATTAAGGTAAGTGAAACAGAAAAGATGACCATACCCATGCATAAACTCATCTCTCAAAATGTAAAAATATTTAATCAATAAAATAGCGCATCTCCTAATAGTAAACTATGCTATTAGCTGGGTCTTTAAGCAATCTTGATATGTTTAATGTTTGCCTAGCTAATCGAGTCCATCTATTACCTATTCGCAATCAAAAATACTCTTCTTGTAAGACTTCAATTTCAATTCAAAAGAATTAAAATTTGAGGTTTACATTAGTGGGCAGTTACCATAGCTACTGTCCACTTTTTTTATGGCAAGAAATGAGAATTGCTCTTCCTCCAATAAATTTGTTCAACTCAGCCTGTCTGTACTTTGTACAAAGCACAGTATTACAATTATTTATAACAAACTAATTTAAATTCGTAACTTGCCTTACGTAACCTTTCTCGATTTGTTACGTAATACAATGCACACTCAATCTCAAAGACGGGCGATACATAATTATGGGGCAGTTTAATCAAAAATTATTTCAGGAACTGAGTAAAGAGGCACCTCAAATTGCTATACCTAAGGCAAAAGAATACATAGATCATTTTTTGCAGGCCAAGGATATAGAGATGCTTTATAAAGTGAATCTATTTATTGGGAAATCGTATAAATCTATTGGCGATTTTAAAACTGCCATTTCCTACCTACAGCAAGCGCTTGATAATGAAGGAGAACTCAACAATTCACTTTACAAAATTGATGCACTCAACAATCTAGGATTGTGTTATTACCGAACGGGTATTTATGATGAGAGTGAACAGGTGCTGCGGGAAGCAAAAGAGTTGATAAGACAGCTAAAACCAGCAAAACTACACCCCAACCTTCAACTTAAGGTAGAAAACCTTTCCGGTTTGGGAAGTCTGTATTATATGCAGGGGTACTACGAACAGGCGTATATCTTTTTTATAGAAGCCAAAAACCTCAATTTTGCAGAAAAAAAGGACCTTTCTTATATTAGGAATAATATCGGTCTAATCTATTTGCAACAAGAAAAATTTGAGGACGCACTCACCGAATTATTCGCAGCAGCAGAAGGGCTTGATCATGAGACAGACAAACTTAATCTTGCTCGTATTTATAATAATATTTCTTCAGCCTATCAAAGTGTCGGGCAAATAGACAAGGCAATATTAAATTATACCAAGGCGCTGGATCTCAATCGGATTATTGGCAGTCAATATAGTGTTTGTGTCAATCTGTACAACCTAGCAGACATGTATTCTGACAGAGACCCTCAACAATCGAAGGAGTTGCTGGAAGAGGCCATTGAGCTTTGTCAAAAGCTGGATTACAATTTTCTCTTGGCCAGCAGTTATTCCTTGATGTCTACTATTTCGTTGAAATTTGACCAATACAAGAAAAGTTTAGAGTTTTTGACCAAAGCAGAAGCTACTTTCAATAAGGATCAAGGACCAAGCCTTCACATGGAGGTCTTACTAAAGAAACTGGAATTGATCAACTTTTGTATTGAAAAAGAGATTGTTAGCCATAAGGATTCGAAAGTATTCGGAATCTCTAAGAAAGACTTATTGGCAGATATTGATGAGGCGATTCTATATACAAAAAAAGAAAAAAACTTCGTTTCATTAAGTTTGTATTATCAGGCGTTAAACACTTATTATGCTGCCCACGAACAATACAAACAGGCGCACGACTATCTGTCGAAACTCTTTAAACTGAAAATTCAGTCCTACAAAACAGAGAAGGCAAACGCAATTGCCCGCCTAGAAATCAAACACGAAACCAACGAGAAAGAGCAAACGATCCGCCTTCAAAAACTGAAAATTGAAAAACGAGAACTAGAACTCAAGCAGAAAAAGGAAATAGAAGAGATCAATAAAAACCTGGAAAAAATAGTTCGAAACAGAACAAAGGAACTCTCCGAAAAAAATAAACGTCTTCAGGAATTTACCTTCATCGTCTCTCATGATTTGAAAGAACCTATTCGCAACCTCGTTAGTTTCACCCAGTTATTAATGAAGGAACTGAAAGATAAAATAGAACCTCAGGATCAAGATTATGCCGATTTTATTATTCAAAGTTCTACCCATATTCACCATCTGCTTTCTGATCTTTTGTGGTACAATTCTATTGAAAAAAATATCATCGTAGAACCTTCCTACCTACCAAACATTCTCGAATCGGTAAAAGCGAATCTCAAATTACTCCTTCTCGAAAATAATGTCAATATTAACCTTGATGCCGATTTTTATATTACCATCGCTCAGGACCATATGATTTTGTTGTTGAAACAACTGATCCAGAACGCAGTGCAGTTCAGAAAAAACGAGTCGTGCAATATAAACATCTACTCTCGCACTGAACAACAAACCTTTCAGCTGGTATTTGAAGACGATGGAATTGGAATCAACCCCGAGTACTACGAAAAGATATTTAAGATCTTCTATCGCCTCGACAAATCTAAATCAGGACAAACAGGTATTGGACTCGCCATTTGCAGAAAAGTCATGATCCTATACAATGGTAAAATATTCGCCGAGCCGGTTGATGAGGGAACACGTATTGTCGTTGAGTTTGATCAGTCTTTGGTCACTCAGCCTGTTGTAATGGGTTAGGTTTGGTAATTAGCTAATGGTGGATTGGTTAATTGGGAGTTGGATAAATTTTCTAGTATCCCTACTCGCCCTCGCCGTTCCTTCATTTTTGGAATTGCCGAAAGTCGGACCACCTTCAAAACTCTTCAATATCGCTTAGTAATCCTCTATACAAGAAGCCGGCTCCGTCAGTTTTACGCCAGTAAAACGAGTCCTCTACAAACTGCTATTTTTTTACTTTCCAATATTTATCGTTATTTTTGGAATAGCAGTCTCGCCAATGCTTTATTTATAAATAACTCCTTATGAAAAATCAGTTAATCCTTATGCTTGCAGTTCTGGTGATTTCCTTTATCAGTTTTTCTGATCTTTGTGCACAGTCGGCAGAGGAAGATGCCCCTACTCAACAGCAGATAGAACAAACGCTACTGGATGAGCAAGAAGCAGCCGAACAGGAGGCAGAACGACTAATGAATGAGGAACGAATCAAAGAGATCGCTGCCTTTGACGCAGAAAGAAAAAAGACCGATCAAGAAATAATCAATAGAGCAAACGCCGACCACACAATCGCTAACAAAGCAGACGAAAACAAACCTCCAGAGGCAAAACTCTCCCCCGCGAAACAGAAACAAGTAGTTACTCAAAAGACAGCGACTAAAAAACGCAGCAACAAATCAAAGAAAAAAAGAAACTAGAAGATCGACCTTTCTTATTCAAAAGCCAACAACACCCTACCCTGGCTCAATATTTAATACTATCTACAAATGACATTCTATAAGCTTGCAATTTCGGTACTAGCTCTTTTCCTACTATTTCAAAGTTGTAAAAAAGAGGACCCCGCTTCTGCTTGCCAGAATGCCGTCAATCTGCTGAAAATAAATGAAATACAAACCATCGGTAGCCACAACAGCTATCGAATAAAAACAGATACTGACATTCTTGATTTTCTGTACTCCGTACAATCAAGTTTGCCTGCCAACGCCAATCCTAATGAACTGGACTACGACCATGTGTCCCTTACTCGTCAACTCGAAGAATTTGGTGTTAGAAGCATGGAGCTGGATATTTACCACGACCCGGATGGTGGTCGATTTTATACCCGTACAGGGAAAGATCTAATTGGTCAACCCGAAGCATCAAATATTCCTGAGCTATTAGCACCAGGACTCAAGCTACTCCACATACCAGATATTGACTACAACACCCATCATTACTCTTTTATCGAAGGACTCGAAACGATAAAAACCTGGTCGGACAACCACCCGCAACACTTGCCTTTGATCATTTATGTAGAACCGAAGACGGATGATTTGACGGACATTTTTTTCCATCATTGGTCTCCGGCGCTTCCTTTTTCGGCCAATTTTGCCGACTCTATTGATCTTGAGATCAATGCTGTTTTTGGAGAAAACGCGGAGCAAGTGATCACGCCAGATGAAGTCCGTGGCTCCTTCCAAACCCTCGAAGCTGCGGTGTTAGCTAACAATTGGCCAACGCTGGAAGAAGCAAGGGGCAAAATTATGTTTATCATAGACCACGCAATGTATGCAGACGGCCATCCTTCCTTAGCGGACCGGGTAGGTTTTATTTTTGCCAATCCAGGAGAGCCGGAATGTGCTTTTATTATTATGAATGACCCTGTTGCCAACCAACAGTTGATCAAAGACCATGTGGCAAGTGGCTATATGGTTAGAACGCGAGCAGATGCTGGCACCTGGGAAGCTCGCAATGGAGATTATTCCAGGATGAATGCAGCTTTCGACAGCGGAGCACAGATCATCTCTACCGACTATTATCTAGCAGATCAACGGGCGGATACCAGTGCTTTGTGGTCGGACTATGAGGTTAGATTTCCAGGGGGCGATCTGGCGAGGGTAAGCAGTCCTACTGACGTTTCTTTGGCGGAAGGATGTTTGATTTTAGAATAAATACCGTTCCTAACCCTTAGTGTTAAAACTCTGCGGCACTGCACCTCCTTGCATTAAAACTTCACACTCAGCACGGGACAATTCACAAAAAAAGGGAGGCCACCCTATTGTGATCCTCCCAACTACTTAACTAAACCTAAACCATTCCGCTGTGTATGAGGGGTATCGTGTCAATAAAAATTCGGGTACGAAAGTCATCAAGTATCTCCCTCTTACAAGTACAAGTATAAGAGAATCCCTGTTTTCAAAAAATTACCAGATTGCTCTATTTTAGTTAAAAAAAAGGTAAAATTCCCAGCAAACCAATGTATAGTATATTAAAAATCAAGGAGTAAAAGCTTTTATTATCGTATATAAAATAGTAAATTCGTATGCGCTTTTGATCTGAAAAAACTCCTAAATTTATCAAAATTTGAAAACCAGCAAACTGTGGGAACACTACTGTGGTCTGTCCTCCTCTGAAATCAAGCAGGTGAAACTCTTTTTGGAAAGTCCTTTTTTCAACAAGGATCAGAAAGTTAGGGAGTTGTTTAGTTTACTACACAAATACGAAGCAAGGATTGAACAAGAGAAGGCGGATATTGGGTTTATTTATAAAAAGCTATTCCCTAAAGATAAAAAACAAGTAGACTGGAAGATCAGAGAAAAAATGTCTGATTTGGTGAAGCTTCTTCAACAATATTTCTGCACAAAAGTACAAATCGACGACGCTGAGCAACAAACAGAATTACTGGACATTGCGTATAGAACCCGCAAAATGGATCGACTATATTTCAAATCTATCGATAAACAGTTAAAGGAATTAGAAAAACAGCCGATAAGGGACGAGACTTACCATTTTATGGCCTTACAGTTGAATAAAAAATTGTTTGACCACCCCAACACTTCGAAATTTTCAGGGAAAAGAATCTATGATCTAATGGTAAACATACATTATTCACTGGATCAGTATTACATTCTTTCCAAGCTTCGAGAGTATACGGAAACGATAGTTAGAGAATATGTGCTGGGAGAAACGTATACATTAAACTTTGTTGAAGAAATTCTGGCGTTTTTATCTCAGCCAGAAAACAAGGAGAACCTTCATCCACAAGTTTACATTGAATTGTTCAGGTTGCTAAAAACGGACCAATTAGACTTAAAATCATTTCACAAAATAAAACAAAAGGTACTTAGCTACCTTGATACGCTAAGCCCCAGAAATCAATCATCTCAGATTAATTTTTTAATAGTGATTGCAAGACTTTCCTTTAAACCAGAAATACAAGCAATTGAAATACATAATTTGCAATGGATAGGTGTAGAAAGGGGTATATACATAGAAGACGGTTATTTTGCAATTACCAAATTTAACAACATTGTTGACTCTGGTTGTACACTAAAGAAGTTTGACAAAACAAGAAAGTTTATCGAAAAACATGTAAAATACCTTTCCAATGATGATAGCATTCGCGCCAATATATCAAGGCTTTACTACGCCTATTTAGCAGTGGGTGAAAAAAATTATGACGAAGCAATCCACTTGCTTGAAAAATTGGAGATAGAGGATTATTCGTTCTTTATTAGAAAGCAGATTTTATATATAAAATGTCTTTATGAAAAATTTGGGCGTGATGGGATTGAATTAATTACTAAACAGTCAGAGAAGTACAAAATTTTTCTGCATCGTAAACATAAAAGTAAATTCATCTCCAAATTGGATGTAGAATCTAATATGGGATTCATTCGTTTTGTTAAAAAACTCTGTAATTACCAATTTCAATCCTATTCAAAGGAAAGCCTTCAAAAAGAAATAAACGATTCGGTCAATTTATACGGTAAATCCTGGTTGGTAGAAAAAGCAGCGGAATTAAAATAGACAGGGCCCTACTAAAATTAGTAGAGCCCTTTGCGTCTTTACTTACTCAAGGTAAGTGTCAAATTACCACTGGTAACTTGCCCATTGATCAAAACCGACATAAAGTATACGTCGTTACTTTTGCCAATAGAACCAATGAAAATTTCATTTCCTTTTTTAGGAACTTTCAAATTTTCTTTCTTGAGAATATTCCCCTCTTTATCGCTTAGGATAACGGTAACAAATTCAATCGTTGTACCATTCTCAGGCAGTACAACTTTTTGATTGAAAACTGTCCCATCCTCCCAAAGACCAATAAATATGATATTCGTCTCCGTTTGAGGGCTTACAATCTCCGTCGTCGAAGCAAAACCCGTCACCAATCCACCACCAAAGAAAACAATGGTCATCAAGAAAACAACTAATAGGTGTCTCATAATAAAATAGCCTTTAAAAATATATTGATAGAAAATACTATCCCATTCACAGCCAACAAGGAGCTATCCCTGTTGAGTAATGTCCATACCGATCCTAATCCGTCATGGACGGTTCAGTACATATTCAGCCGATGTGTGTGTTGTGGATAATTCGGAAACTTACATTTTCGATATTACCTTTCCACAGGCGTAACCGACCTCCAACCGCAGTGCTAATAGCCCGCGTACTGTTGATGTTGTATGTTGATTATATATCATTGTCCGAATTATTGGTTTTTGATTTTATGCATGTTGCATTCACTATATACAACCTAAAAATCAATAAAGAAGTTTCCTAACGGTTGCTTTTTCAACATTTATTTGTTCTTTTCTTATATTTTCGATTCGTCTTAACAAGAAGATGTATCTAATCTCCAAAACGCTACTTCAAACCTCCCAAAATTGCTATTCGATTATAGCAGAGATGGAGGACATAAGTATCTGAAATCCCAAACGCTGTACGAAGTTTATGCATTAAAAAACACTTACCTCATTCTAAGAAAAATTGATAATCAACTCATTTGTTTATTTCAGTTTCATGTTGAACATCTAAAATGTATTTTTCTGAATAATAGTTCAACATTTGACGACCTACCCTTGGAAATTGTCGATTAATGGAGCTTTTCTACTTCATATAGTCAAAAAATGTTTTTATTTTGCAATATAAATAACCCCGTCAGTAACGATGTTGTTGATTTTAGGGGAAGAACAATTAGCGACAAATCATAGAAATGAGCGAGTCAAAAGCACTGGTAGATGAAATAGCAGCATATATAAAAGAGTTTATTCCCAAAAACATAAAAAAAGAGTACCACTACCACAACCTTCGCCATACCCTTTCTGTAGTTGCCGCCGTCATCGAATTAGGCCAGCCCCTTAAGCTATCATCAGAAGACCAAGAATTGTTAACCATCGCCGCCTGGTTTCACGATACCGGCTATACAGAAGGCAGAGCGCACCATGAAGAACGAAGTGTCAGAATTGCCACCCAATATTTATTCACAAAAGGCTATTCAAAAGAAAACACGGATCAGGTCGCTAAACTCATTCTAGCCACTAAAATAGAAACGACACCAAATACCCTCCTACAAAAAATCATCAAAGATGCAGACCTCAATCACCTCGGGGCTGAAGAGGCAATCCAATATAGCCAGCTGCTCCGCTTAGAGTGGGAGGCAACAGAACAAATCAAGTATACTGATGAAGAATGGTACCTGCTAAACCTAGAATTTTGCAAGAGTCACAACTATTTGACGCCAGAAGCCATCTCCATGTTCGAAAAACAAAAACAAATCAACATAACTGAATACCAACAATTGCTAGACAATCTGGCCAAATAGTCGGCAGCCCATTACTTTACTAAAAAGCATTTTTTTTCATTTGATTTACAACCACTAATACATCGCCTAAACCTCCCCAGAGCACACTTTGAATAGACCGAATCTAGATTCAAGAAGTCACTAATCGGTTATATCCAACTTGACATACCTAGTTTTATTGCTTAATTTGGATTTAACGAGTTGGTCTGAATATAATCCAACAAAAAATTGATTGAATCTTACAATTATTGTTTAACCAAAAAATACCGAATATGGAAGCCAGTGAAAATTTTATAACTATCAAAAAATTGAGTTTCCCAAGCGCCGCTGAATTTTACAAAGCGAGACTTGAAGCTTCAGGTATTGAGTGTTTTATCTTAAATTCTACCTCAGTTATGCCAATTGACTCTGCGCCAATGGGAGGTATTCTGATCAAAGTAAAAAAGGAAGACAAGGAAATGGCCATCGATATCATAAAAGAGCTCGACAAGGACTATTTAAACGTAGAGACATCGACCGAGGAAGCAGAATCATAGCACACCGTCTCAATGAGTAAACGAAACTTCCATAAACGAGCAGTAGAAAACGAGGTAAAACAAAAAATGAAACAAGGGACTTCCAGACACGAGATACTGGAGGACCTTTGTGCTATATACGACAATCCAAATGCGATCGCCAAGATCATCGCCACAGCATTTAAGAAAAAAACCCGAGTCCGGGTGATCAAAGTAAAGGTCAAGTAGGTAGAAGTCAATAGAAAATTGTTGAATCCGACTTAATCTAGTACTAGGTTAAAGAAAATTGGTATATTTATAATATTATGAATTATTTATATCAATATTCACCGTAATGAAACACTTCATTTTCCTTCTTTTTCTTTCGATTTTATTGGGTTGCAATCAGCCCCCCGTCACGACTCCAGGTGTAAGTGATGATTGCTCCAACTATTTGAGTAGTGTGGGACAGGAGGATCAGTTTACTGGTGGCGTGAAAATGATAGATATCAATACCCCCAAGGGCAAATTTAAGGTCTGGACAAAACGAGTCGGCAATAACCCGAAGATGAAAGTTTTGTTGCTACATGGTGGACCAGGTATGACTCATGAGATCTACGAGTGTTTTGATGGATATTTTCCGCAAGAACAAATTGAGTACTATTATTATGATCAGTTAGGATCCTATTATAGTGATCAGCCAAAAGATTTGAGTTTGTGGGATTTGCCCCGTTTTGTGGAAGAGGTAGAGCAAGTTCGGCAAGCCTTAAATCTAGACAAGGACAATTTTTATTTGTATGGACAATCGTGGGGTGGGATTTTGGCTATGGAATATGCCTTGAAGTATCAACAACACTTGAAGGGGCTCGTCATCTCCAACATGGTGGCTTCGATACCTGACTATATGAAATATTCGGATGAGGTGTTGGCGCCTAAGTTACCCCCGGAAATCCTGAAAGAGATCATGACCTACGAAAATAGGGAAGACTATGGCAATCCCAGGTATTTGGAGTTGGTAGTGAAGCATTATTATAGTCGGCATGTCATTCGAATGCCAGAAGAGGAGTGGCCAGACCCAATAAAACGCGGATTCAAACACTTAAATCCTGAGGTATACGTGACCATGCAAGGGCCAAGCGAGTTTGGCATCAAAGGAGACGCCACACTGAAAAACTGGGATGTAAAAGACAAATTGCCTTCAATTGAGGTACCTACACTAACCATCGGTGCAACACATGACACGATGGACCCAAAGCATATGGAATGGATTGCCAAGACAGTAAAAAATGGACGGTTCCATTTATGCCCAAACGGCAGCCATCTCTGCCAATTTGATGATCAAAAGAACTTCTTTACCGGCTTGATAAAATTTATTAAAGATGTAAACGAGGGGAAATTCTAGATCAAGTTATTGAGTTACTAAGTGTATTTGGTTTTTAAATAAATGTAAGCGCCCAAAAAACATCGCCCCCAGAGTGGCCCCATCCCTAGCACAGGGAGAAAGCGCAGGGAAACAGAAACAAATAAGAACGAAAGGTGCGTAGTACCCCTCCGCAATCTCCCACGTGTTCCGTAGGGAGTTATTCCGTAAATCGTCCCTTATAAATATCCGCCCTCGCGGTTCCTTTTCTTTTTAAACTGTCGTTTAAAACTCTGTGAGATCGTTCAGGAAACGCTACTCTTCTTTCAAAGACTCGATCTCCTTCTTCAGCAATTCTATTTGTTTGTCCTGCTCAATAGTATGAAGGAAAAGCTCCTCAATTTTTTCCAGCAATCTTGCATCCGTTTGATGCAGGTCATTTCCTTGATTGACCATCTCTTTTGCCGATGGGATATTTGGTAAATGTTTGTTTTCCTTGATAAAAGACTCCACCTGACTTAAAGACTTCAATTGATAGTCTTCTGCAAAAACATAATCCGCCCATTGCGCCGAATTATAAACAGCCACCTTGACACGGGTTGCCAGAATTCCACCATTCACATACATCCGATAGTTACCAGGAAAGGTACTCCCAGCACTAAAGCTAGCCTTTCCTGCAGTATTCATAGTAAACCATTCTCCACCAGCAGCATGAAATCTAAGTCGACCTGAAAGGTTGTCTATTTGCCAATTTGCCAGTGCGGCGGTTGATCCTCGTAAGGAGATTTCGCCACCTTCAGTCGTTGCGTTTTGCGGATCTACTGCGAGATAGTTGACAACTGCAGCCCCCTGCACATCCAACTTGGCAGTCGGAGCGCTCGTTCCGATTCCAACATTTCCTCCTGGCGCTACAGTAACATGAGCGCCACTCGTGCCATATCCTAAACCAAGCCCTGCTGCAGTAATTTCGATATTTCCGAAATCATTTGAGCCATTTTCTCTGATTATCACTCCATAACTTGGGCTCGTAGTGCGTAGTTCTACATAACCGCTGCCTCCTCTCAATCGTAGATTGCCTGAACCGGAGTACATATCGCCGCCACCAAGTCTGATATCTCCTTCTACGTCTAGTTTTTCAGTAGGAGCAAGCGTTCCAATCCCTACATTACCAGAGGTATGCTTGAACATCACTTGAGTGTTTGCCATCATGACATCTCCAGTAGCAAGCTCCATTCGAAATGGTCGAAGCGTATTCCAACCACTATCTGGCGTACCACTATCAGTAGATAGCAGCCAAAAGTTGGCATTATCGTTTCTTAAAATCACTCCATAGTCTGGTTGACGCAAACGAAAAGCATTGGTATTCCGGGAAGCTACCTCGCCCATAACATCAAGTTTATAAGCGGGAGTTACCAAGCCAATTCCAACGTTTTGAGCAAAGGTTTCATTGGTAATAGCCAAAATTATGGCCAACGAAAAAATAAGGGTAATTAAGTTTTTCATGATTTTATTATTTTGGGTTTACAGGGTTTTCACTGATTGTTGTTGTCGGTTGAGTTCCGATACTTGTTTTAGCAGAACAGCCTCCGATATTTGCATCGAAAATACAGCCGGATACGGCATCGAAACCTGGTATTAAATCAACAGAATTTCCAGCACTAAATTCTACATTAGCTCCTACGGGTATTGTGCCTGCAGAAGTAATCGAGTTGCCGGTAAAAACATCGCCGGTTACATTTCCGGTAGAGGTGGTGTAGTTGAGGGCACAGCAGGGTTGATAATTATTCGCAGAAGTTCCGCGATCATTTGTTCTGGCATGTCCGTTATTCATATCGGCAAAAGGTATCCAGGTTTGCTGTCCTGACCCTGACAAAGAAACCCGCACTTCAAAGTGCAAGTGTACACCATACGGGGCACAAGTAGCATTGTTGCCTCCTTCTATCCCGACTCCTTCTCCTTGACCAACACAAATGCCCGGAGTGTTTGGAACAATAAAACTTGCGAGGTGTGCATAGTAGGTATATAACGTCACCCCAGATCCTATATCATGAGATAAACGAACTAAATTACCATAACCACAAGCAGAAGTTCTCGAAACGAGAAGCCCTTGACCAGCAGCAACGATTGGTCCTTGGTTATTATTACTATTAGGAAAATTCAGATTACTCCAGTCTAACGCCCGATATCCATGATCGTTGAAATTGTAATTGCAACTTGAGGAGCCAAGTCCTGTATAAGGTGCTGGTGGAGCGGGAGTACCGTCTCTTGTCACACACCAGTCCTCTCCTGGTGAAAATGGCAGATACCAATTAGTTACTGGCAATTTTGCCATCAGGTTTTGATTGTAAGTAGTTTGGGAAATGGTTTGGAGTTGACTGGTACTTGGCATTACTCCAATAATACGTGTTTGTTTCCCATTTGAGGTATGAATCAACCGTTCCTGACTGCTTTGTAAATCGAATTCTATTACCTGATCTGCCAAACCGTGTATTACATCTCTATTTGGATCGGAAGCAACTGTATAATAAAACTTTGTGCGGTCTTCCGACAATATCGGGGTAGACATATAGTTGGCATTGACATTCAATTTTTGAAAAGTATTTGACACCAGATTATATTTCCAAATTCCCAGATAATCATGGCTGGCAGCAATATCTATTTCCTGTAGATACAGAATGTCAGGTGTTGCTCCAAAAGCAATTGGCACATAGCAATGCCCAGCCTCAGGACCAGCATTTTCATCAAAGACGACTACTTTCGCGCCAGTATTCGTATCGTACTTATAAAGTTTTGAGGCAACTTCGACGTTAGGAATATCTGAAAAATAAAATTCATTTCCATTGTATGGAGAATACACCCCTTGAAGAAAATGCTCCTCTGTAATCAAGGGATAGTTGAGGTCAGCTTTCGAATAGATTACCTTATCGGTCAATAAAGCGTCTTCATCTGCAGGCCAGAGCCCCGCTCCAATGGTTAGGGTTTGCCCTTTATCGATCTCGTGTTTTTTCAGGTCGTTTTCCTCTAAAAAAACGATAGTCTCCTTCGGAGCGCTGTCATTTCCAACAAGACTCCAAAAAAAAGACATAATTAAAACAATAGCTGCGGTTTTCATGATTCTAAAATTTATAACGGGTAAGACCCTGGAAGTCTGCACTCCAGGAGATTGATTTTTGTGTAACGGTCTATTTTTCTCCCTCTCTAGCTTGGATATTCTGAACTCTAGATTGTAAAATATTTTATGGCATACTACTTTTTGTTTCGTCGGGGCTACCACCTATCAAACTTGAGTCGAAACAAAAAACAAAGTCGCTAAAAACTAAGAGACAAAAAATAAAAAATTGATACAAAACGAACTTCCATAACTTTCAAAGAAAAATGAAAATTGATAATGAGTTTACTTGTTTAAGCATGGAAAATGCTTCCACTTTCCTGCTCCACAATGGCCTGACTGCTTAAACCCAGGTCATTTATTACGATTTATTTCCCAGATGGTACACCAGACAGGTATTCATTTTCAATGATAAATCCTTGTACTCTTTCCAGCAACTTTAGCTTTAAGGCTAGAGTAACGTATTATTTGTTTCGTTTTTTATTTTGTGCTTTAAGTTTTTCATTTTCCTTTTTCAAGTCGGCAACTTCTTTGACTAGATCATCTACACGCTGCTCATTCTCAATCATGTGTAGGAATAATTCCTCGATTTTCTCTTGTTGCCACATAGACTGATCATTTAGATCCAGTCCTTTTTCTACAATCTCTTTTTCTGAAGGAACGCCTGGCAAGTGCCCTTTGTCATCAATAAACTGTTGAACTTCTTTTAATGATTTTAATTCGTAATCATCATAAAAAACGTAATCCGGGTAGCCAGTAGCTGTTACTTTCATGCGTTTTGCCGAAAGGGTATTTAATACTTCTACCTGTGCGCCATCAATGGTCAATCGGTTATTGCCATTCAAGATAATCCGGGCGTCATAATCGATATTCGCATCATTGGAGAAGTCGATAAACGGGATAGCAGTACCTCCAGCGCCTCTTAACTCAATAGATCCTCCTTGATTAGTACTCAATGAAGAACCTGTTGTTCCCCATTTAATCGCTCCAGCAACTTCCAACTTTGCAGTAGGATTTGCTAGGCCGATACCAACATTCCCGCCTTGCTCGATGGTCAAATGGCCACCGCTGACCCTGTACCCTATTACGAGTGCATTGTTTTCAACCTCAATGTTTCCAAAATAACCGGTACCAGCTTGGTCTCGGACAATTAGTCCATAAGTTGGGCTTTGAGAGTTGATTTCTACGAAGCCGTTGGTACCTCCATGTACACGCAGCACACCAGTTCCCCCCCAAATATCATTGCCTTGAAATCTGGCATCGCCATTGACATCCAATGCGTGAGCTGGGGCTGTTACTCCTCCGACACCCATAAAACCAGTATCGTGCTTGACGACTACTTTAGAATTGGCCATAAAAATATCTCCGGTACTCAAAACTACACGATAAGGTCTTAACGTATTCCAAGAACCGTCAGGATCGCCTGCATCTGTAAGTAATTGCCAGTAGCTGGTTCCATCGTTTCTGTGGAGAACACTATATGCGGCATTCAAACCACGTAGCCGAAAAGCATTGGCAGAACGGGAAGTAACTTCTCCATTCACATCCAGTTTATAAGCTGGAACAGTGGTTCCAATCCCTACATTTTGGGCGGATATCGAAGCTGCGTAAAACAATACAGACAGTACTAGGACTGAGGAATAAAAGTATTTCATAGTTTTCAAAATTTGGGAAATAACAGTTTAGTTACTGGTATTTGATTTTAGTTGTTTGTTTTCTTTTTTTAAGTTGGAATTTTCTTTCTCCAATGCTTTAACTCGATTATCCATTTCTATCATATGGAGAAATAATTCTTCAATTTTTTCTTGTTGCCACATAGATTGGTCATTCAAGTCCAGGCCATTTTTCACAATCTCCTTTTCAGAAGGAACGCCCGGCAAGTGGCCATTTTCTTTGATGAATTCTTGTACTTCATTTAATGGTTTTAATTCATAATCATCATAAAAAACGTAATCAGGGTAGCCCGTGGCGGTTACTTTCATGCGTGTCGCGGAAATCATATTGGTTACTTCCACCTGGGCGCCTTGTATAGTAAGTCTATTGTTGCCACTCAGGATAATACGGGCATCATAGTCTGTTGTCGCGTCGTTTGAAAAGTCAATGTAAGGAGTACCGGTACCTCGCATCTCCATATTTGCTCCCTGTCCCGTACCTAGGCTTGCACCTGCAGTTCCCCATCGGATTCCTCCGTTTACGTCAAGTTTGGCGTTAGGATTTGTTTTGCCGATACCGACATTCCCTCCTGGCTCAATTGTAAGATGTGCACCACTAGTTAAGTATCCAAGACCGAGACCAGTTGCGGTTACCTCGATATTCGCATAATCAGTACTGTTGTATTCTCGAAGTATCAACCCATAAGTTGGACTTTTAGGTCTCAGATCAATATAGCCAGTTCCATCAGCATTTATTCGTAGGTTGCCATCACCACCCCAAATGTCGTTTCCTTGAAATCTACCGTCTCCGTTGACATCTAGTTCATAAGCTGGGGTATTGGTTTTAATTCCCATAAAACCATTATTATAATTGATCGAAAAAGCATTTTCCCAACTGATCGCAGAGCCAGCTGCTCCAAATCCGCCATATCTAAATTGGTAGTTGGAGGCCGTTGAGTTGGCAGTTACAGAATTCATGTGTTCATTATAAGCGATACCACCAACAATTCTAGTCGGAGTGAGACCTCCAATCGTATTCCAGTACTGTTGATAGTTTCCTGCACCATCATTTGGCTGAATATACATCAGTGTATTTCCATTTACATCTACCTTTATTCCATGATGAAAGGAGGTACCATTTACATAAAGTCGTTCAGTTGGATTGACATTGCCAATGGCTACATTGCCCCCAGTAAATATGTTGGCATTGATGTTTGTTGGTGGGCTGTTGGTGCCAAATTCTCTCCAATCATTATCCGATACCGTAGAGTTTTGATCAAGCAGTTTTATCCATTTGGAGCCGTCCCAGGAATAAAATCCAACGCCAGTAGTAGCATTGGTATTATAAACCATAAGTGCCGTTGCAGGAGACGCAACTGGGGCAGCCATATTCAAGTTTGCTATGTTTACTCTGGGAATTAAGATCCCTTTGTCTGTTGAAGTAACATCTAATTCAGCTGAAGCATCAGGGGTGGTCGTTCCTACTCCAACACTTTGAGCAAAGAGGCTACCAGCAGACAATAAACAAAACAAGAGTAAGTTTAAAGTAAACGTGAATTTTTTCATCTGAATTAGGTTTTAATGTTAATAATTAAATAGGAGGAAAAAAAACAGGGGGCATTAATCTTCTCCACAGCTATTTCTGTGAGTCAAGGTGTTACTAATCTTTGCTTAACGCACTAACTTGTTTTTTGAGCGTTTCATTTTCTTTTTTCATTTCCTCCATTTCTTCTGTGATTTTGATAACGTGAAGGAAGAGTTCTTCAATTTTTTCTTGTTGCCAAATGGATTGATCATTGAGGTCAAGTCCTTTTTCTACGATTTCTTTTTCGGATGGCACTCCAGGTAGGTGGCCGTTTTCTTCAATAAACTGTTTTACTTCAATGGGGGATTTCAAATCATAGTTTTCATAAAAAACATAGTCTGGATACCCTGTTGTAGTCACCTTCATTCGTTGTGCAGACAAGATGCCCTCTACAGCCATGTTTCCTCCTTTTACTGCTAGTTGATCATCGCCATTTAATATAAACCGCATATCAAAATCGGAGGTCGCATCATTGGAAAAATCGATAAAAGGAGTCCAAGCTGGGCCTCTAAGTTCAACCGCTCCACCACCAGTACCGCTAAGTACAAGGCTGGAGCCTTCATTACCCCAGGCAATGTTCCCCATGACTTGAAGCTTTTGTGTTGGGTTGGTGGTGCCTATTCCAACACGCCCTGTGCCAGTTGGTTGAATGTGAACGTCTCCATTGTGTGCTCGAAGCACAATATCTCTGTTTGCATAAGTGAAAATGGTAAAATCGTCCCCATCTCCAAAAAGACCAGGCTGAATATTATTCATAATTCCAGCGAAATAGTTGCCTGGGTTTCCGTAGCGGATAAACTCATAATCTGCCGATTTAAATCCGGGTTGCAGGTACAACGTTTGAGTAGTACCACTTACGTCCAAATCAAATAGAGGGGTTGTTTTTCCAATCCCGACATTTCCAGATTCTGCTATTGTAAAGTGAGCAGCAGGAGTTCCACCATTTGGAGTAAAAATCAGATCCAACCGATTGACATTGTCTGTCATCGTCCAAAAATCTCCACTTGCTTCTTTGAGCTGAAGGCTGGGATAGTCATTGGTTTTTTCAATAAGCAATCCATGTCCTCCATTGTAAAGGATATGCAAGGGATTGGTAGGTGTAGTAGTACCAATACCAACATTTTGTGCGAATAGTAAACTCGAAGTGAATAAACAAAATATTAAGCCTCCAATTTTAGAAATATTGTTTTTCATTTTTGTGTTGGTTAATCTTGTTTTTTGATGATTGCGTTAAGGTGTTCCACCTGTTGTTTAAGGTCTGTATTTTCTTTGATAACTGATTCCATTTTTTCATCCATTTCAATCATATGAAGAAACAATTCTTCGATTTTCTCTTGTTGCCACATGGATTGATCATTTAAGTCTAGTCCATTTTCTACGATCTCTTTTTCAGAAGGCACGCCAGGCAAATGGCCGTTTTCTTTAATAAACGCCTGTACTTCTTTTAATGATTTTAATTGATAATCATCATAAAAAACATAGTCAGGATAGCCGGTAGCAGTTACTTTCACACGTGTTGCAGAGATTGTATTGAGTACAACAAATTGACTTCCTTGTACCACCAACCGATCATTCCCCGAAAGGATAATCCGCGCATCATAATCGATACTACCATCATTTGAAAAATCAAGAAAGGGGGTCCCTGTACCTCTCAACTCAATAGCTGCGCCTTGATTGGTAGAGAGTAAAGCACCTGCCGTTCCCCATCGAATACCTCCATTTACATCGAGCTTTGCTGTTGGGGTGGTTGTCCCAATTCCGGCACGTCCAGACCCGTTTGGCAGAAGATGTACATCTCCGTTGCCAGGCCTAAGTGTAATATCTCTATCCCCATAAGTGAATAACGTAAGGTCGTCACCATCTCCATAGTTAGGAGAAACAAGGTTATGCATGATTCCTCCCCAGTAATCGCCAGGGTTTCCTAGTCGGAAGAACTCATAGCTGCCAGACTTAAATCCTGGTTGAAGATATTGAGACTGTATTGTTCCATTGACATCCAAATCAAATTCAGGTGCCATTTTGTTGATCCCTACAAGTCCATCTTGATCAATGACCATTCTGGTCGCATTACCTCCCGTTCTAAATTGTAAGCCATTTAAAAGGTTGGGATTATTGTAAAGAACCCCTCCACTTACCGCGGCGCTGTTGTTGCCAAATAGCACCCCTGTTTCATAAGCATTCGGAGCCAAGATGTTTATATAGTTGTTTACACTTGATTCTGTTACAATAGACGCCAGACTGAAGGGAGTAATTGCGGAATTGCCAATGTAGACATGTAATTTATTATCAGGATAAATAGTTCCTATACCGACATTCCCGGAAGGTGCCATAGAAAGTACACCTTGCCGTGTGGTTGCTGTAGTAAACTCACTACCTGCAGCTCCTGTGTTCACATCAAATCTTAGGACACCACCATCAAGTGGCATTCTCCAAAGACCACCATTTTCAGGTAGGACACCCGTTTCTCTAAAGCTCAACGGGACCGCAGAGGCCTCTATCATTAAACGTCCAAATTGAGGGTTGGCCGTTCCAACACCAACATTCTGAGCAACTCCTTGAAAGTAAGTTCCTAAAAGAATTAATAAACTGAGGGTTAGTAAATGGAGTGTTTTCATGGATGTTAATTTTCTTTCAATTTCTGAATTTCTTCTTCCATTTGTTTCATTTTCTTTTCTGCTGCGATCAAATGAAGGAAGAGTTCTTCAATTTTTTCTTGTTGTACAATCGTTAGTTCTTTCAAATCCATACCTTCCGCTATCACTTCTTTTTCTGAGGGTACTCCAGGAAGGTGTTTGTTTTTATTAATAAATTCTTCTACCTCTGACAAGGATTTTAGATCATAATCGTCGTCAAAAACATAATCTGGGAATCCGGTCGTGGTAACTTTTATTTTCCTACAAGACAACACCCCGACAACAACAGCATTTCCTTCTACCTGAAGTTGTTCAGTAGGAGCGATGGTTCCGATCCCCACTTTGCCGTCTCCAGAAACGAAAAGTAAAGCGTTACTCTTCTGAGCAGTACCTTCTCCTGTTCCTGCAACGGCCCGACTAAGGATAAAAGCGTCGTCATGGTCGGTATATGGGTTTCCCCAAAACCAGTCAAAAGATTGGCCAAGCGAATAGATACCTGCACCTCTATAATCGTCATGGCTGTACAAATTCACCTTTGAAGCAACAAACCCTGTGCTTCCACTAGCATCTACGTGAAGTGTATAATTTAATCGGGCATGACCATTTACATCAAGTTGATCAATTGGATTGGTGGTTCCTATACCTACATTTTGGGCATTTAACGCACTTACACCTAGCACAACCAGGCCAATTAGCATAAAATATGTTGTTCTCATTATCATCATTGCCTTCTTATTTAATGAACCAAAGCCCAAAAGGAATAAAGTTATTAGTTGGAAAAGTGTTCATTTTCGCATGATACACTTATTTATCCTTCCTTATTATTTGCTCTAGCTCCTCATTTTTTTGTTTCAACATTTCAACATCTTCACTAAGTTGTATCGTGTGCAGGTATAGTTCTTCAATTTTTTCGAGTAGTTTGACATTCATGTCCGAAACATCGATTCCATTTTCAAGGACCTCTTTTTCAGAGGGGACATTAGGTAGGTGTCCATTTTTATCGATGAATGAGCGAACCTCTTTCAAACTTTTAAGTTTGTAATCTTCCTTGAATACATAGTCTGCCCAGACATTGGTTTGGACTTTTACTCTTGAGCTGCTAATGACACCATTCCAAACAAACTTATTAGAATTGAGGTCAAACCAACCTGAGATTTTATTTCCGTCTGTTTCTCTTAGAGCAATAAGTGCATCTGAATCGATGATCGTCCCAAAATCATAAGTACTGTTTGGCCCTATTCCTGCCATTGATTTGATACCTGTCGCATAAGGGATGTATCCATAAGTAGCACCCGGATCATAATTGATCACCATCCCGTATTCAGCAGACATCCCGACATTCCCAACTACTTGGAGTTTGTTTGCGGGGGTACCTGTTCCGACACCAACGTTTCCTCCTTGAGCGATTGTAATGTGCGCACCACTAGTCAGATAGCCAAGTCCCAATCCGTTGGCACTTACCTCAATGTTTCCAAAGTCAGTACTTCCATTTTCGCGAACAATAACTCCGTAGCTTGCGCTTTGAGGTTTTAGCTCTACATATCCGCCTGTCCCTGCGTTTATTCTGAAATTTCCTGGATCACCAAATATATCGTTGCCTCTTACTTTGACGTCTCCTACCACATCTAGTTTTGCCTCTGGAGTAATCGTTCCTAGACCAACGTTCCCACCTGAAGCAATAACAAACCTAGGATCACAAACATCAGGTCCTCCACAATAAGTACCATTCTGGTCAGTGTCTGAATATTCCCATATCTCAAAACTATTTCGGGTAGCGCCTCCATAGCCATTCATACCCCAAAGTCCCCAGGATTTATCTGCGATAGTTTGCCCACTGTTTATTGTGGATATTCGAAGACCAGCAATGCTTCCTGCATATTCGATTCTTGCGTTTCCACCGTTGATGTGTAATTTATCTAAGGGTGCAGTTGTACCAATACCTACAAATTGAGCAGCCGTTTCGGTAGTTTGTAGTAAAATCAGCACAGTAGAAAAAAGAAGTGGGAGGAGAATATTTTTCATAACAGGATTAATTTATGTCTGTTGCATAGGCAACATGTCAATTTTTTAATAAGGTTAATTTTTAGTAGCGCTGGCTCAAAAATGATAGTTTAAAAACCGTATTCAAACTATTATACATTTGGTAAAGTAAAATATAGCCTTGTTTTTGTTTAAAATTCTAATTACCAACAGACTATATTACCTTTAAATATAACAAATCAATGTTAAAAAAAAGATAATCGCCACACATTTATTTAAGTCTTCAACGTTGTGACGGGCAATTTCACCCTACAAGATTTGTAGCGTAATTAATGGCTAGTGCAATATAAATTGAAAAATGGCTGCGCCTTATCCTTTGTTTAAAAAGATGATAATAGGACAAAAGTAAGGCGTGCAAATTGGTAGAGTAAGGAAGAAGGGTAGTTTCCGAATTTGCAAAGTATGGTGGGCGTTTACTTAGATTTGACTAAGGCAATTTTCATTTTATCGGCCTTCACTACCTGCTTGTAAAATTTGCGTAAGTCTTCGTACCGATCTGCTGGAAAACGAAATGAAAAAGATTCAAAAACACGACGATAAGTGAGCAGATTTCCTACCTGCGTGATATTTGCCTTGTACGTCCCAAAATCAGTAGAATATTCGACCGATTCATCAGGAAGGTTTTCAATGGTATATCCTTCTGGAATGGTTATTTCTACTACATCTTCATCAAGATACGGGAGCAATCGTTCTACTGGAAATTGACGGTCTTCCACTTTCTTTGGGACAATCGAATTTCGATTTAGAATATTCGGATAAATGAACAAACGCGCCCCGGATGCGGAGGCTAGTTTTTGAACATCTACTTCGTAGCTAATTGTACCTACAGGTTTGTTTTCGTCGCTAATCAACTCAAAGGAGTTTAAATTGAATCCTGACAGACCAATGGCTTCAAACAGCCATTTTTCCTGATCTTCTTTGGATTTTGAATTTGCCAAATAACGAATTTGATCCTGTTGTGTTCCTTCGCATTGGGTGACTACTTGAACATTTGCTGCACCATTCTCCTCTAGCATCACCTTTATTTTTTGCTTTTGTTTGTTCGTGGCGGCTGTACTTTTTGGAGCGTCAATTAACTGACTGTCATCCGGTTTAATCAAAAGGGCTTTTCTATTTTGACAGGAGCGGCCAAGGTAGTTGGCTGGATTATTTTTGCTTGTGCATTCCAGCCAGAGGTCTTCTTCTGGGACGTACAATATTACATGATTGAATTGTGGTTCAGAGAAATCCTGGTAGTATGTTGGTCGGTCATTGCTACTTAAGATGAGGGCAGGATACGATTCTATTCCAGCCTCTTCCAATAAAGAATTCATAAAGTAGGTGAGTGCTTTGCAATCTCCATATTTATTTTGCTCGACATATTTTGCTGGAAAAGTTTGCCAACCGCCGATCCCCAATTGCACACTGACATATCTAGAATTTTCTTGCAAATACTTATATAATGTGACAATTTTTTCTTTATCTGTGGTCTTCTCGGCCACCATTTCTTGTACTTTTTTTTGCATTTCATTCGACAAGACTCCTCTGCCTTTATTCAATTCGTAAATGAATTGGCCAAATGTTTTCCAGGTAGACATGTCTCCAGTGTAGCCATCCACAAAAAAACTGGAAGGGGCCAAATGTACCCTAGGCAGGTAGTCCGCCTCAGAAGGACAAAAGTATTCAGGTTCAAAAGACTTCAGATCTTTAATTTCCCAAGTGTAAGACTTCAGGCCTTTTTCCTCCTTTATTACTGGCTGTAGATCTGTGTTTACGGCTTTGTATCGCAATTTCATTTCAATTGGCATAATCACTTTGTAGGAGGACTCTTCAACGGCCTCCCCCGCGCTATATTGAGGTACCCAGTCTCTATAATCTCGGATACCGGTATACTCTATTTCATAGTTAAACGCCACTGTATATGGATATTCATTGTGGGAGACTTCGATGTATTTTACTCTGGAGTCGGAATAGATTGTGTAGCCTGAAACTGCTGAGTAATCTTCAATATCAGACTTCCCTATTTTGCGCACTACCTTTCCGTAGTTGTTATAAATCGTCCCACTAATGGCTTTTACCTTAGAAAAATTATTATAGTGAATAACCAACTCATTTCCTTCGCTTTCCCGGTTTAGGATGGTCCGTATTTCGTTGACTTTCAATCTTGCTTCTCCTGGTGTTTTGACCCAAAGCTCCGTATTTGATGATCGGATAACCGTGTGAGTATTTTCAGCAAATTGCCCCTTTACAATCGGCGATAGTTGCCCATTCCCTATAAAGGGAAACAACATGAACACTACGATCTGGAGAAGTTGATGGATTGGTTTAGCAGAATATTTCATTGTATCTGTTCTTTTTCCAAGTGCTATCTTATTTAAAAAAATATAGTTTAGATCATTGTTTTTTCAGTACAATTTGTTCTGCGTGCTTTTCGATGATCTTATTATACAATTCCTTTAAGGCGAAGTATTCCTCAGGAGAATATATTGTTTTTGAAAATTTTATTTTACTAAGAATACTCACTTCTTTACTTTTCTGTTCTACAAAAAAGTTAAATGAGCCAGAATCGTCGGGAATTTTCATTCGCACACTCTCGGGCAGTTCTGCAACTACATATCCTTCTGGAATGTTTATTTTGACAACATTACTTTGAGTAAAAGGATAAGCAATATCTACGGGATAAAGGCGTTCTTTAAGTTTGAACGGATTGTCTGTTTCCTGGGCAAACAATAAAGGGGTCAAATAAATTCGGTCTGCCATGTCGTATTCGTGAAGTGCAAGATCAAACTCTTCGGTAAATCGTTTGGCAGGTTTGTCGTGCCCGCCAAATTTAGACTCTTCCAGGGTGTAATCCAAGTCATTTCCAAGAACAGATTGCACATAGGAGGCTTCATCCGCTTCCACATAATCCATTCGTTGCAAATGAGCATAGTAGCCGATATAGCTAGTGGTAACTTTTGCGGCAACTTTTTCCTCCTTGAAATTTAATATAATATTACGTGAATAAGCTGCTCGGTCGGGTTCAATCTTTACCCATGTTGTATGGCCTTTCGCAATCAGCAGTCCTTTCCTGTTTAGGTCATTCTTGCTAAGCATATCATAGGGTCTTTCTGGGGAAACGGCATCCATAAAAAATGCCCCATCCTTTGTTTTCACTGCTACAATCACATGATTAAATTGAGAGACAATAGGATAGAGCGGTTGGCAGGCGCCATGATCTCGCGTACTGATTAAAACAGGGTAAGCTTCCAGCCCAGCCTTCCGCAGACAAGCCAGAAGCCCAAGGTTTATTTCAGCACTGTTTCCTTGAGATTTATCAAAGGCTTTATTGATATTGTCATTTGCAAACATTCGATATTTGCCATTCCACTCTATTCGTTCACCAACATATTGAAATAGGGTTTCTGCTATTTTCTTGTGATCCTCGATCCCTTCAATTAGTATGGGCACCTCGTTGGTCAATTTCCCATGTTTCAATTTACTTTTTATCTGCAAGCCGAATTTTTCATTTATTCGAAGTTCTTCTTCCAGCAATTCCCAGGTACTTAGAATTTTTTGCTCATAACCTGACATATAAGACTCCGAAAGTTGAAAATCTACCTTAGAACGATAATCTGTCATAGTGGTAATGTATTTTTCTTCCACCAATCCTGGAGCATCTTTTATCGCAAATTGATATTGAGTACCTGCCATCCATTCATCCCCGGTCATTGACCTTTTTTCATTGACTTCAAAAGGAAGAGTACCGGTTTTGATTTGTGTGTAGCTCAATTTTTCTGGTATTCGGACGCGCAATTCACTCCATCGGGTAGGAATTGCTTCTTGAAAATACCAAGTGTCAAGCAGGGTTTTATATTCAGAAACCAGCGTGTATTTATATTCGATAATTGACCCTTCTTTTAGATTAGGAAAGGTAAACTTCTTGCTACTTATCTGATCACTAATTTTATTAGTAAAGATTTCTGCCTTATCGACTTTATACTTCTGTTGTGTTCCGTTTTCCAGATTAATGGTATGTGCAGTCAGCGCTTGAATTTTTTCTATCTGAGAGCGGTACATGATTTCTGTATCGGCTTCCTTATACCCTTCAGTATTCAGTATTTTCACTCTTCGGTGAATATCATATTGCACCATGATCCCATCCGATCCCCGATAAAATCCGATATCGGCATAACTCCCAAGCACCAAGGCATTTGCATCGGGGTCTTGTTCGTAGTCAATCATTTCCAGATCCTCAATTGGGATATTGCCATATTCAATTGGTGTTTTTTGTGCGAAAACGGCTATCGCAAAAACAGATAAATTGGCAAGAATAATAAATTTATTCATTTGCATATTTATTGAGTTGTTATTCCTTTTTAAGTACAATTTGTTCCGCGTGCTTTTCGATGATGGTATCAAAAAATGCCTTTAATTCCTTGTATTCTTCTGGCTTATACAATGTTTGTTTGAGGTAAATTTTACTCATAAATTGAATCGTTCCATCTACCTCTTTTGCTTGATAATTGAATGAACCGGCCCCTTCCAACAGATTGACAGAAACACCTAGCGGCAATTCTTCTACTTGATATCCTTCAGGGACAATCAGCTTAAACAGATAGGTGTCGCTTATTGGATATGGGATGTCTACATTGTAGTTTCTTTCTTTTGTTTTGAAAGGATTTTCCGTCATTTGGTCAAACAATATAGGATTCAAATAGACAACATCAGCAGACATAATATCTTCTGCCTCAAAGTCTATGGTTTCAGAGAATTTCTGATTTGGATCTTTTGCATTTTCGAAGGTAGCATTGGTAACAGTAAAGTCGGTATTGTCTTTTAGCAAATTGTTGAGGTACTCTTCTTCCCCTTCTTTTAGGTATTCTTTCCTTTTCTCATATGCTGCATAGTTCTGGTGTCCAGCGGTAGCACTCCCTTTTAACATACCGTCTTGCAAACTGCAAATAACACTATAACCAGACTTAGAAAACAAAGGCTTTATTCCAACCCAGGAGATTTCTCCATCCTTCATCATCAATCCTTTTTGGTTTAGATCCATTACAGGAAGCAAATTAAAGGGTTTGTTGTGGTCTGTTGCGTCGATTAGGTATTCTTTTTCACCCGTATTTACATAAGCAATCGTGTGGTTGAATTGAGTGGCAATTGGGTAGTTTTCAAAAACAGTCCCATGTTTTCTAGTACTCAGTAAAACAGGATACGCTTCCATATCTAACTCACGTAGACAATTGATCAGGCCTATATTGATGGAACTCGCATTCCCCTGCCCATTTTCTAAAACGGTGTTAATGTTGTCCGAGGTATAAAGACTTAATCGACCATTCCATTTTATTTTATTGGTAACTAAGGCATATACTTTCTTTAGTATTTTTTCTTTGTCTGTCATTCCATCCACTGCTGTTTTTGCTAGTTTAAGGAGATCTTTAGACCTGAATTTTTCAGAAAGTTGACTGCCAAAAAACTCTCGTTTGTTGAGTCGTTTATGGAAGTCTTCCCAAGTAGTCATATACTCTTGCCTGGACTCGCTTGGATTGAGGGGTTCGAAGGCGGCCAACTGAAACTCTACGGAAGCGAGGTAATCGTCCATTGTTGTTACATAGCTTTCTTCCTTCATGGAAGGTACTTCTTTCATGACATAACGAAATTTTTCGCCGGGTTCTTCCCGATTCATTTCTCCTAGGTTGACGGAGGTTTCTTTCGAGTCTTTTATGAAAAAATCGGTATCTTTTTTTGCAAACATTACATATTCCAGGAAATGGGGTATTTCAAACCTAAATTCGCTCCATCTCCTTGGCAATTCTCCTTGAAAGTACCAGGTATCGATAACGGATAAAGCATTGGAGGCCATTACATATTTGTATTCTATAATAGCACCTTCTTTTAAGGATGGGAAAGTGAAATTAATTTTGGAAACATAATCAGAGACTTTTTCTTCAAAAAAGTCCGTCTTTTTTAATTTGTAGATTTTGGGTTTTCCGTCTTCCAGTACAATGGTCTGGGCCTCTACTCGGATAATATTGTCATTTGAACTATAAAAAGGGATAGAAATATCAGCTTCCTCGAACCCTTTTTTATCAAAAATTTTTATTCGTTTATGATAAACATACTTCACTTTAAATTGCCCAGAGGTCAAAGAGATCCTGGCCTGTCCATAATCTGCAAGGATCACTGCGGAGGACGTTGGCTCAGGGGCATAATTGGTCATTTCTAAATCTTCATCAGGCACTTCTCCCCAAGTGATTGGACGATCCTGAGCAATAAGAGAAAGTATATTCCAGCTAAGGAATAACAACAGTAAAGCAAAATTTTTATTCATTTTTTCGTGTTTAATACAATTAATTTGCACTGATACTCAGATAGAAATCAGGAGTTTCAAAGCAAACAAAACAATTTAATGTTCAATTTTATAAATTCTATTTTAACGGTGGGATACTTTTATAACCATAAATGTATTAATAAAGTTTCATGCCCAAAAGGATATACGCAAATTTTACGTTTCAGAAAACCCACAACACTCATAATCAGTAGAATAAAGCAATTTGTTCTACAATATCAGCTTACCGTTTTTTGATTACAATTTGTTGGGAGTGGCTTTCTACTATCTTATCAAAGAAGGCTTTTACAAATGAATAGCTTTCTTTTCCAAAATAGGTTTCATTGATAAAATGCCGGCTCATGATGGTAATCTTATTGCCATTTTCCGTAGGCACAAACTGAAATTTGCCTCCTTTATTGTCTAAAGAAACTACCGCTGCCTTCGGTAAACTTTCTACAGCATACCCTTCAGGAATCGTGATCTCTATCACAATATTTTCATTGATCGGATAAGCAAAATCAACTGGAAATTCGCGCGTTTGTTGCTTAAACGGATTCGCCGTGTACCCTTGTCCCAATAGACCGTTGAGGTAGATCAAGTCTCCACTTTTTTCGGCTAGTTCATCCCCTTCGAAAACTGTTTTTACGATGAACGATTTCGAGTAGTCCATTTTATTCTCCAAAGCGACCTCACTCACGGTGACATCACTTTCAAACTCCCCAAAAAAACTAGCAGCAAATTCCTCTTTCAACTGGCCCTTCAAATCTTCCCGGTTTTGGGTGGCGGAATAGTTTTTAAATGTGAACTCTCCAGTTCCTGTCATTGTTCCTTCTGAGGATAGGTTGGCGACGATTTTGGCCGCTTGTACATCACGTGCGGGTATGACATCCACCCATTCATGTTGATTTCTTGAATAAATGACCCATGCATGTTGATTGAGCGAATTTACAGGCAGTAAATCGAAGGGTTTATTGCCTTCTGTTGCATCGATCAAGTACGTTTTTTCGCCCGACTTAACATAACAAATTGTGTGATTGAACTGATCAACAAATGGAAGCAACTGTTGCATTTTTCCGTGACTCCTAGTACTAGTAAGTGCAGGATAAGCTTTAACACCAGCATTTTGCAGCAAGGCCGTAACTAGTAAGTTGATCTCGCAGCTATTAGCCTTTCCTAAATTTAAGGCCTCTTCCGTCTCCATATCTGTGCGGATCGAATAGTGCCCTGACCAGGATATTTTATCCGTGACAAAGTCGTAAACTGCTTTCATTTTTTCTTCATCCGATTCGAGGTTTTGATAAGACGTTCCGTATTTTTTGAGGATGGGAATGATATTTCGCTCATTGAGCTGGGTTCCAAAGTTATCGCTAATCATCTGTTTTTCTGCCAGATTTTCCCAATCACTAATTACCGGTTTTCTGATGTTATTGAAAAGGGTCGCTTTCAGTTGGTGAGTTATCTTAAAGTAATAATCGTCCATAGTAGTAATAAAAGGTTCTTCCTTCAATCCAGGAATATCCTTTACGATATAAGTAGTCCGAAACATATTCACTTTCATTGTTCCCTGTTGCATCCCTGGTGTTGGCACTCCTCCACCTGGTGTCATCATGGAAGAATTATCCCATTTAGCAACGTTAACATTTTGAGTGATCGTGAACCTTTCTTGATCTTTACTAGCAAATCCCAAATTTTGCTGCACATTTGTCGCATATTCAAATACATCTGGAATTTCTGTTACAAGACTATTATTTCGAATTGGAATATCCTCCTGAAAGTACCACTCTTTTAAACTAAGAAAATCCTCAGATTCTATTGTATATCTATATTCTATTACCGAACCAACCTGGACATCCGGGAAGGTAAATTTCTTCCTTGATCGGTAATCACTAATTTTTTCATTGTAAAAATCGGGTTTAGACAAATCCGTTTTTTTACCATCAGGATTAGTGATTTGTGCTTTTAACTGGACTACTTTTTCAACATCATTATCTGAATAGTACACTATACTTACATTAGCATGGTCAAAACCTTCCCTCGACAAAATTTTCACTCTCCTATGTCGGGTATACATAAGCAAAAGGTTTCCTTGAGGCGTTGACTCAAATGCAATTTTCCCCACATCATCCAACACTAGCGCATCTGCATTTTGATCTTTCTCATAAGCGGTGATCGCCAAATCTTCAGTTGGTATTTTGCCCCATTTCAATCCACCTTTTTGTGCAAACAAAAAGGAAGAAGAAAGAACAACAATTATAAAAAAAATAAATTTTCTCAAAATGGTATTAAGTTTTTTATAAAACAATAGTTATTCAAAAAAAGTAATAGTGGACAGAAGGATATATTAAATTATCTTCTATAATTGCGAAGATAGCCAAACACTTGTATAAAACGAAGAATATACGCAGTTTTTACTTTCCAGTAAAAACCTGATTGGTCAACCTAACGAGCTCCAGGATTTGACTAAGGTCTGTGTGATAAGCTGAAATGCCTTCAAAGCCTAGATTATTCTGCAGAATGGCTGGTTCCAAAATGTCCTTCGGTTCATCAATGGCAAGGTAGATTTGTGCGCCAATCGCAGATGCATAAACCAACTTTCCCCGTTGGCAACTGTACGCCTCTACCAGTTCATAGAATTTGGTCATTGTCTTGTGTTCGAACACGTCTCGACTATCCGAAAACAGTACGAATTTAGAGGTGTTTGTTGTCTCTATCTCTCGGCCACCTTGCCGTATAAACGCTTTGATTGCCCTTGAAAGATAAGGCCGTTTCTCCCTTGGAAGCACCAACAATCGGCAAGGCGTTTGTCTATTCAAGTGTGCCACTAAAAAAACGCCTCGAAAAATGGAGACTTGCTTAGTTCGAACTCTTGAAGGTTCGCGGACATCCAGTTCGCAAATTTCAAATTTGGTTGCACCTATTTTTCCTTCGAGATAATCTTCTCCTTCGTAGTAATTGCCCTCCGTTACAAACAATCGGGATTCAAGAAACACTTCTTTGTTTATTCGGTTATTGTAGGTATAAGAAACTTGGGTTTTCATAAACCCCAAGGTGGGTTGAATTATTGCTGGCTTAAATTCAGCTTTGAAATTTTTCATTCGGTAAGCAAGAAAAGCGCCATATAAAAGGACAGGTAGCCAGCCAAGCATTGCAAATAAAGGCAAATGTGCCTTAGCAATCAGCCAAACACCAAGGCCAAAAAACACAACAGCAAGCACAAAAAGAAAGACCAGCCACTTCCTTCTTTTTTCCAGACGTTGCAAAATGGGTATTAGATCTTTCTCGTAAAATGCTTTAAAGGTCATTCAGCTCGGTTATCAATTACCAGTTGCCAAAAATAAAAAACCCCCGAAGAAAAAAATTCAACAGGGATTTCTACTTTCAAAATATTTAGGAAACAAGTTAATTCGATTTTATGGTATTGGTCCGGCTTTTACGGTCCTGCACAGCTTCTTCGTGACGCTCCTTGTTTACAAGAGCATGATAAGAGGCTGTTTGTTCGTCATTCAAAATCATCAATATTCTGGTGTCTACATCCTTGATCAGGTTGGTCTGTTTTTTTACAAACAGCTCTTTATCTTCAGATTTCAATCCTTTGATTTCGTCATATTTTTGCTGCGCATCCAACTGAATCGCTTGCATTTGAGCAACTTGCTCGACATTCAATTCCAACTTCCCTGTCAACACTTTAGTCATGCGATCAGCGCGCTCTTCAGCATTCATTCTTCCTGGTCGTTCTGCCTTTTGTTGAGCAAAAAGACTAGCCGTTAAAATTAATGCAAATGCGCAAAGCAATATCTTTTTCATAATGATGGTTTTCGTTTTCAGTACTTTTCAAATAATTCAAATAGTATACCAATACTGAATTGGGCTACTAATTTACAAATCCGATACCGAAGTACGAAATAATCAGTAATTATTTTACCTTTTTTCAAAATTTAGAACAATATTGACTGATGTTGTTTAAAAACACTGTTTATTTGGGGATACAAAAAACGCAGTTGATATTTATTTACAACTAGATTGTTGATTTATGATCATAATTGAAGATAAAATAGTTGGTGCCGACGTTGTCGAAAAACAATTTATTTGCAACTTAAATGCTTGTAAAGGAGCTTGTTGCTGGGAAGGAGATTTTGGAGCACCAGTTACTGAGGAAGAAACTGCAAAACTAGAAGCCATTTTCCCTGACCTCAAACCTTTTCTATTGCCTGAAGGCATTGCAATGATTGAAAAAAAGGGGGTCGCCGTTTTTTACAAGGAGCCCGAAGAGTTTGGGACACCTCTATTACCATCAGGTGCTTGTGCCTTTATGACAAAAGATGAGCTTGGCATCTCGCATTGTGGTATTGAACAAGCTTACAACAAAGGAATCACCGACTTCAAAAAACCAATTTCCTGTCACCTGTATCCTATTCGGGTAGAAAAGGGAGCTGTTTACGAAACACTCAATTACGATAAATGGGATATTTGCTCAGCCGCCTGTACACTTGGAGAAGAACATCAGGTTCCAATTTATCAATTTGTAAAAGAGGCGATTATACGAAAGTATGGCCAGGACTTTTACGATCAGCTCGATGCTGCTGCCAAGGAATACAAACATTGGTCTGTCATCGATTAACCCACTTGCCAGATAGCATTTTTTTACAATTTTAGCATACCTTCCATATATTTGCTATTATTGTATGCTATTGCCAGCAGAACTAAATAATTTATGGTAGAACTTGGAGGAATATTAATTTTAGGAATCGCGGCCCAGTGGCTCGCATGGAAGATGCGGGTACCAGCCATCTTACCTTTGATATTAATTGGATTGGCTGTCGGGCCAATCGCAGAATACTTTTTACATCACAAACTCATTAACCCCGAATATGACAGCAATACAGGCCACGGATTGTTTGCTGGTGAAGGGTTGTTTCATTTTGTAGAGTTAGCCATCGCGGTTATTCTATTTGAAGGCGGGCTCACTTTAAAACGGAGTGAGATAGCAAATGTCGGCCCGGCCATTGTCAAATTGATTTCTGTCGGCTCTCTTGTTACTTTTATTGGTGGCGGGTTGGCTGCACATTACGTGATTGGGCTTTCTTGGCCGATAGCGTTTTTGTTTGGCGGTCTGATCATTGTTACTGGACCGACGGTGATTGCGCCGATTTTAAGAAATGTTCCACTAAACAAAAATGTATCTGCGGTCCTCAAATGGGAAGGAATACTCATAGACCCTATTGGAGCACTAGCAGCCGTTATCGTGTTCAATTTTATTCAATCTGGCCTGGATGTTCAGATGGAAGGCGGCCATGGAAGTGGGGGTTCTTTTCTTGCAGAAACCCTCAAAGGGTTTGGCCTAATCGTAGTGACGGGGTTTGCTGTCGGCTATGGTTGTGCTTTTGTGCTTGCGAAAATGATAGAACGAAAGCTCGTCCCTCATTATTTGCTCAATGTTCTATCCTTAGCGGTTGTGGTTTTCTCCTTTGTTTTTGCAGAGCAATTAGCGGCCCATTCTGGGCTGTTGACGGTAGTGGTAATGGGAATGTCTATGGGCAACATGGACCTTAAAGAACTAAAAGAAATTCTGGATTTCAAGGAGTCGATTACCGTTTTACTGATTTCAATATTGTTTATTTTGCTTTCCGCGAATATCAATGTCGAGCAATTGGAAATGATTGACACGAAGATGATGATCGTTTTTGCGATTGTGGTTTTTATCATCCGTCCAATTGGTGTATTCCTTAGTACGCACGGGTCTGATTTAAATTTTAATGAAAAACTTTTTATTAGTTGGGTTGGCCCAAGAGGGATCGTTGCAGCGGGTATCGCTTCTCTGTTTGGCTTGACCTTGACTCAAGAGGGTGTCCCTGGTGCTGAAGTCATTACGCCACTTGTCTTCTTGATTGTACTTGGTACGGTTTTGCTTAATGCCACCACCGCCAAACTGATGGCCAGTCTCCTAGGGGTTCAGCAGGCAAGTTCTGATGGTATAATGATTGTCGGCGCTGGTCAGGGCTCTCGCCTCATCGGAAAATACCTTACAGAAAACGGTCGAGATGTCATCCTTGTCGATTCTAACAAAGAGGCCATCGAAACTTGTAAAAAAATTGGCCTCGGTGCGCTGGAGGGCAACGTGTACAACGACGACTTCAAAGACAATTTTGAATTGCTGAGTATGGGATATTTGCTAACCATGACGGGGAATGATAATGTTAACAAAGTAGCCATAGATCGACTGCAGGACAATTTTGGAGAGAATGGCGCTTATCGGTTTATTTCTTCAGAAGAATTGACTTCAGGCAAGATAGAAAATCCCTCAGAAACACTCTTCTCCAAAACGGATGACTTCATCAATTTTAGTGAGGTTGCGCGAGACTATCCTACTATCCATGAATATCTGTTGACTTCGCAGGAGGACTTCGAGAAAACCCTAAACTCTATATTCGGCAAACACGAAAGCATTCCACTATTCTTAAAAAATAATGAAGGAAAACTCAACATACTTACCTCTGGAGACTTCCCAACTATCCATGAAGGAGACACATTAGTCTATCTTGGAAAAAAACTGGAATAGGCCATCCTTTGACCAAATAAAATCGTTTATGCTTTCCCTTTCGGTAATCATCCCCTGCTTTAATGAAGCGCACAACATGCGGGCTGTACTGGAATCCGTGGCATGGGCAGATGAAATTTTAGTGATTGACTCCTTTAGTACCGATGAAACATTAGCCATCGCGAAAGAATTTAATACAACCCTACTACAACGGGAATACATCAACTCCGCTAACCAAAAGAACTGGGCAATCCCCCAAACAACACATGATTGGATTCTGATCGTAGATGCTGACGAACGGGTGACCCCTGGCCTACAACAAGAAATCAAAGAACTCCTTCAAACAGTACCTTCCAAGGTCGCTTACTGGATAGGCAGGGAGAATTACTTTATGAATAAACCAGTAAAATATTGTGGTTGGCAAAATGACAAAGTCATCCGACTATTCCATAAGGACAAAGCAAAATACGAAGAGAAAAAAGTACATGCAGAGATGATCGCAGATGGCCCGGTTGGTCAATTGCAGCAAAAACTAATACACAATACTTACAAGGATATTAGCCATTTCCTAGCAAAGATGGAGCGTTATGCCCACTGGTCTGCAGAAGATTATTATCCAAAAACAAAGAAGGTGACGCTCTATCACTTATGGGGGAAACCTGCCTTTCGTTTTTTCAAGCATTATTTTCTGAAACTGGGATTTCTCGATGGCCGAGTCGGATTTATTGTTAGTGCAATCATGGCCTGGGGCGTATTTCTACGGTATGTCAAAATCAAAGAGAAACAACTTTCCTCTCCAAACAGTAAATAACCAAGCAAAAGCACGCAATTTCTTTAATCGTATTCTAACTAAACATAGTTTTTTTTATCCCTTTGTTTATTTTGTAGCAAGTCAACACCTTAGCTAATCATCCCCTTCACATTTAGATAGGTTCTAGTCCCCACTTTAATTATTTCTTCTTGGCAAAAGATGTCTTACTTGTATTACACCTCAATCTTAGAAAAATAAAATTTATTTCACTACTTGTTATTTCCGTGTTATTTTGTCTTATTGGGAATGGTCAATGCCCACACCGACACCTTTTGCCATTGCCTTAGCGATGCTGCTGAGCGGAGTCAAGCTTGCAATAATCGGAATAAATTGACACGGGTTCCTTAATGGTTGATGGCGGATTGATAAATGGTGAGGAATGTGTCAACATGCTTTCTGTCAGCGAAGCCCTGTAGTCCCAAGGTGGTCCAAAATAATATAGATTAGTAAAATGAATTAAATTTGTGGAATTATTATTTTCACATTCTCGTTTTATCTAAAAGGAACTACTTTTTATCTCAAACCTTAAAGCTGCTTTATGTTTGGCCCCAAGAAACTAGACATTTACGAAGACAATAACAATCTAACCATTACTTATAAATGGTTTACTCCAGGCGTACTTTTTTTACTGCTTTTTTCTCTTATTTGGAATGCCTTTTTATTAGTCTGGATTGGAGCAGCTATTGCAGGCGGGGCACCAATTATGATTCTTTTCAGCGTTCTTCATGTTGCTGTTGGTCTAGGTATGGGGTATACTTCGTTATGTGGGTTGCTAAATAAAACGATTATCGATATATCTTATGATCAATTGAACATTGTGCACCGGCCAATCCCTTGGTGGAAAGGGAATACTAAACTATCAACAACAGAGATTGACCAGCTTTACGTAAAAGAATCTAAGAAAAACTCCAAAAACGGCACCGCTTCTTACTCCTACGAGTTGCGCGCAAAACTAAAAAACGGAGAAGACAAAAATCTATTATCCATCGGCAGCACCGACAGTGCACAAATCCAACAGATAGAGGAACGCCTTGAGCAATTTATAGGCATAAACGACTATCCTGTAAAAGGCGAATACGGCGCTAAGTCAATTGCAGGAACAGCCCTCCCCGCAGCAAACAAGCCCCGCCGCCGAAGAAAAACTGACATCGGAGAACACCCGCAATATGACCTGGAGGAAGGAGACAGCCTAGCCGTAAACAACAAACACCTCTTGGTCAATCATATCACTCAACTCGACTGGAAGACAGGTGACACCGACAAATCCTTTCAGCTGCTTTCTCAAAATAACAAGGAGAATCTGCTGTACGTAAAACGGAAAAAGGGCTTGTTTTCTATTGCCGTAGAATCTGAAATCCCCTTGTTTGAAGTCCAAAAACTAGGGTTCGAGACCAACAATCCTCCAGTCGCTTTCCAACTAGAGGACAAACAATATTTGAAAAACTCTTTTCAGGAAGGTGTAGCTTTTCGTGGGGATTTGGGGGAGGGAATACCTACTAAACAATGGATTTATATAGAAACCTTGTCTGGTGATTATATCCGAATCATCGACAACGACTCCATGCTTTCCTACTACAAAGGAAAACAACTCCCTGACAACTATTTCTCAAACCCCGCCTTCGACGACCTGGAACTCAAGGAGCTCGACGAAGAAATGGAAATCCGCGAACGCAACATCTGGGATGATGAATTTGAGTAAGCACACCCACTCAATTATTTCGACAAATTTCCTAAATTTCAGAAACGGTCCGTTTTTTCTTGTTTTCTAGTGCTGATTCTTGAATCTTTGTTTCACCTAATCAGGTTAAGATTTTTGAACTAACTAAACAACAAGAAAAATGAAAGATTTGTCGAATCAAGAAAAAAACAACACACCACCAAACAACACACTACTCCAGCTCAACACCTTTTATTTCTGGGCATTACCTCACCTTTCTAAGTTTTCCAGATGGGCACAAAACCATCCGAAAACTACTAGAATCATCATCACCGTCTTCCACGTGTTGGCAATTGCAAATGCGCTGTTTTTAGGCACCTTGTTATACCTAATGAATTGGGGAGAATCAAAACTACTATTGCCAACTGCTGGCTTTCTCCTGTGTATCTGCTTTTTGGTTTATCCAAAAAAGAATCAACTTCGATTTGCTTATGTAAAGCAGAAACTGCTCGACTTTAGTTTTGTGATTTTGTATACCGCATGCCTTTCCCTAAGCGTGAACAATCACCTCCAAGAAGGCGACCTCTCCCCACATAGTAGCGTGATTAGTGCGCCCAATGCTGTATTCGTTGTCAATAAGCCGCGCATGGAAAACCAGTCTCCAAGAAAGAAATCTTTCAGAAAAAAAATCAAAACAAAAATTCAGGAGTTCAGATCGGAATTGAGAAATATAAAAAAACAAGACAAGGATGACACAAAAAAAAGGATATTGCTAATACTGTCCATGATTTCTGTAACAGCGCTTGGCATTGGTGTTGCGGTAGGAACTTGTGCCCTTCTTTGCGCAGGGTCTGTTGGAGGAGCGGTGTTCTTATTCGTTTTCGGCGGTATAGCGATTGCGTTAATTTCTGTTTTTGGCATCGCAAAGCTCGCTAAAGAACTTCCCAACAAACATGGCCACGACGGAAAAAAGAGGCACCACCACCGTAGAAAATTTAATGTTGATGGTTATCGATATGATGGTTAATGGATATCCGCTTTATTCTGACGGACAACTGTTGTCTAACAGCAATCTCCCCTTGACAATCTGACAAAATAGCATTTGCGCGCGTGAGGTGCTTGGAGGGTGGAGCGACAGCGACAGTGTGCAGCACCAAGGCAAATGCCGCGCCCGGAAAGGACCGGCCCGCAGGGACACGCCCTTAAAGTAGTTATTACTTATTCGTAAAATAGTAAATGGTTGTTGGCTCTATTTGAACCGACAACCATTTACCATTTACACCAATAACTATTAAAAAATTATCGGCTAGAATTCATGTAGCGCATTAGGAAATAAAGCACCATAACTAAGGCAGAAAGTGCAGCAGAGACATAAGTCATAGCAGCCCACTTAAGCGCGTCTTTGGCACCTGTGTAATCTGATCCGGTAGCAACTCCAGTGTCATCCAACCAGGCCAATGCTCGTTTACTGGCATCAAACTCAACGGGGAGGGTGATGAAGCTAAACATTGCAGTAACTCCGAAAAGAATAACGCAAGCCAACATAATCATGCCATTTGCTCCTGCGCTTAGCCCCATAAAAGTAGCCATCAGCACATATTGTTGGGCTTTTGACGAAAACTGAACCATTGGTACCACCTTAGATCGCATTTGTAAAAATGCGTAAGCTTCTGCATGTTGCACGGCATGACCGCACTCGTGTGCTGCTACCGCAGCCGCTGCAACAGAATTGCCTCCATAGATAATCGGACTCAAACTGATTGTTTTTGAGGTCGGATTGTAATGGTCACTCAGGTAACCTTGTCCTTGTACGATTTGAACATCGTGCAAACCATAGTGATCGAGCATTTGCTTGGCCACTTCTGCTCCGGTCATACCAGACTGGAGCGGCACTTTTGCGTATTTTTCGATTTTACTCTTGAGCACTTTGCCAATCAATCCGCCGATACCGGCCATGATGGCTGTAATAATCATATATCCCATTGCTAATTGTTATTTTTTTATAATTTTTGATTCACTGTTTAGACTAATTCTTCCGTTTTTTGTCACTACTGAAATGTAGGGAAATTTTAGTTTGTTTATTACACTAATACTAAAAAACTGTACCAGAGTTACGACCAGACTATTCAATTTAGATAAATCAGTAACTATCATCGACCAGCTATGAAATTTTATCGAACATCGTATAAGGTTGTAATGCTTTTGGAATAGTAATCCCGTCAGCTGTCTGATGGTTTTCTAGCAAGGAGGCTACAATTCTTGCTAAAGCCAAGGCACTTCCATTGAGCGTATGAGCTAAAACCGTTTTTTTATTTTCATTTTTGAATCGCAGTTTCATTCTGTTTGATTGGAATGTTTCAAAATTTGAAACAGAACTAACTTCCAACCAACGTTTTTGCGCTGCAGAATACACTTCGAAGTCAAAAGTTAAGGCGGAAGTAAATCCAAGATCGCCACCGCACAATCGCAAGATTCGATAGGGCAACTCCAATTTTATCAATAAACCTTCAATGTGTTTGACCATAGTTTGGAGGGTTTCGTAAGATTTTTCAGGATGTACAATTTGAACAATCTCTACTTTGTCAAACTGATGTACCCGATTTAGTCCCCGGACGTGTGCGCCATAGGATCCAGCCTCTACTCTAAAACAAGGTGTGTGTCCGGTAAGCTTGATCGGGAAATCTGCTTCTTTGACGATCACATCTCTATATATATTGGTAACTGGCACTTCTGCTGTTGGGATAAGAAAAAAGTTTTGAGCAGTAACATGGTACATCTGTCCCTCTTTGTCAGGAAGTTGCCCTGTGGCAAATGCAGAAGCTTCGTTTACGAGGAGTGGGGGCATAATTTCTTGATATCCAGCGTCCCGAGCTTCATTTAAGAAGAAGTTGATCAAGGCTCGTTTTAATTGAGCGCCTTTTCCTTTGAAGACTGGAAATCCAGCGCCTGTGATTTTGACCCCTAATTCGAAATCGATGATGTCGTATTTTTTTGCTAGTTCCCAGTGAGGTTGTGCACTGTCGTCTAGAGTAGGCAAGTCGGTGTGCCAAGCTTTGAATACTTCGTTGTCTTCGTCGGTGTTGCCTGGAGGGACAGATTCGTGTGGTACATTAGGAAGGGTAAGGAGTAGATCCTGGAGGGCAGGCTTGAGTTCTGCCAACTCATTGTTGACTGCTTTTTGGGTCTCTTTAAGTTCGGCGACTCTTGCTTTTATGCCGTTTGCTTCCTCTTGTTTGCCTTGAGCGAACAGTTTCCCAACTTCTTTCGATGCACTATTTATTTCTGCTTGTGTATTGTCCAATTTAGACTGGAGGGCTTTTCTTTGATCATCCATTTCCAGGACTTTCCCCACTGTTTCTGCGGCATCAAGGCCTCTAACCTTAAACCGATTTAGCACTAATTCTTTATTATTTTTAAGAAAATTTACCTGGAGCATAAAATGTTTTTTACTATATTTTTAGAAATTTTACCAAAGATACTATTTGAATTTAAAAATTAAATGTAATTTTACCAGCGTAACCACATTTAGTGTTCCTTCTAATAGCATTTTTTGCAAGCCAATCTCAACAGATTTTATTAGACAATAATAGCAAAGTAAGGAAATTAGTTCCTCATATCACGTACTTTCCCTTTTGTTTTATTGTAAGAGACCAAATCTACAGGCAACAACAATCGATGTTATTTCATTTAACATAACAACAATATTGGTATTCCAAACGTATATAGATAAACCCTTCCAAATTTTCAATAAAAATTATTTCACAAAAATAAAGTTTAAGTCAGGACCCTTATATAACTCCCGCCTGCTTTTTGAAACAAGCAAAACAACTTTAAAATTTTAAACACAACATATAAATTATGTACGATATTCTTCAATTGAATGAGATGCTCGTCCCTGAGCTGAAAGACATAGCAGAGAAATTGAAAATCACTTCTTATAAAAAGCTAAACAAGCAAGATTTAATTTACAAAATACTCGATTACCAGGCAATATCTGGTGAAGTAGAAGGTGCTCCGAAAAAAGCAGTGCCGAAAGCAAAGGCAAAAGCTGCTCCAAGAAGAAAGGCAGCGGCAGCAGCCCCAAAAACAAGAAAAAGAAAAACGCAGAAAGAAACAATAGAGGAAAAGGTCGCCGAAAAAATGGAGAAAATAAAAGAAGCAACTAAAGAAGTTGCGGAAGTCTCTGTTAGTGAAGAAAGTATTCGCACTAAAGCTCCTGTTAGAAAAGCGCCTGCCAAAAAACCACGCGTTGCCAAAACAGAAAAAACAGACAGCCCAAGAACGGAACGACCTGCAAAAGAAGACCAACCTGCAAAAGAAGAACGTTCTGAAAAAGAAGACCGCTCAAGAAATGAACGACCTGCAAAAGAGGAGCGTTCTGAAAAACCAGCACGTACAGAACGGTCGGATAGAAATGACAGAAACGATCGCAATGATCGTAACGATAGAAATAACAGAAACGACAGAGACGCACGACCTGCAGCTCAAAAGTCAGATGAAAAAAGAAACGGAAAAGAAGACCACCAGGAAAGAGAAGACAGACAAGAAAGAAAGCGCCCTCAAAAACCAGCGTTCAATGTCGAATTTGACGGCATAATTGAAGGCGATGGTGTTCTAGAGATGATGCCTGACGGATATGGATTCCTTCGTTCTGCAGACTACAACTACCTGACTTCTCCTGATGATATTTATGTTTCCCCTTCACAAATCAAATTGTTTGGGTTGAAAACTGGAGATACGGTACAGGGTGCAATTCGTCCTCCAAAAGAAGGAGAGAAATATTTCGCTTTGCTTAAAGTTTCTTACATCAACGGTCGCGAGCCACACGAAGCGCGTGATCGAGTGCCGTTTGACTACCTGACACCACTTTTCCCTAAAGAAAAACTGAAATTAGCTTCTGATCCAAAACAATACACAACAAGGATCATTGACTTGTTTACACCAATTGGAAAAGGACAACGTGGACTGATCGTTGCACAACCTAAAACTGGTAAAACATTTTTATTGAAAGATATCGCTGGAGCGATTGCTAAAAACCACCCGGAAGTTTATTTGCTGATTTTGTTAGTAGATGAGCGCCCTGAGGAGGTGACCGACATGCAGCGTAGCTGCAAAGCGGAAGTAGTTGCTTCTACATTTGATGAGCCAGCTGATCGCCACGTACGTGTTGCCAATATCGTTTTAGAAAAATCAAAACGACTGGTAGAATGTGGCCACGATGTAGTTATTCTTCTAGATTCAATCACCCGACTTGCCCGAGCATACAATACGGTTGCTCCTGCTAGTGGAAAAGTACTTTCCGGTGGTGTGGAAGCAAATGCACTGCACAAACCAAAGCAGTTTTTCGGAGCGGCTCGTAATATTGAAGGCGGTGGATCGCTTACTATACTAGCGACCGCGTTGATTGACACTGGTTCTAAAATGGACAGCGTCATCTTCGAAGAGTTTAAAGGTACTGGTAACATGGAGCTTCAATTGGATCGTGGATTGTCTAACAAGCGAATCTACCCTTCTATTGACATTGTAAAATCCAGTACTCGACGTGATGACTTGCTGCTTGACAAAGACACCGTACAACGGATGTATTTGCTAAGAAACCACCTTGCAGACATGAATCCAGAAGAAGCGATGAACTTCCTACTGAACAACATGCGAGGTACAACCAACAATGACGAGTTTATGATTTCCATGAACGGATAAACTGAATTTCTAAATTAATTAAAATTTCTCTAATAATTTTGCTCAGGAATAAGGATAAGTCTAATTGTTTTGTATCTTTGTCGTCCAAAATTGTAGAGCCTAAATATTAAAATATAATGAAACGTACATTTCAACCTTCGAAGAGAAAACGCGCCAACAAACACGGGTTCAGAGCGAGAATGGCCACCAAAAATGGTCGTAAAGTATTAGCACGTCGTAGAGCCAAAGGACGTCTAAAACTTACTACTGCTGATGAGCGCACGATGAAGTAGCGTTTGTACTTTTATATTTGAGAGTAAAAAAAGAACCAAGGATTGCTTTAAATTCTTGGTTCTTTTGTGCTTGTACCTATCCTCTTTTTTCCACTAATTGTTTAGTAGACACCAATTATTTTGCACCAGTCTTATAAATTTAATAGCGGTGAGCGTCTTAAGAAGAAAAAGATCATCGGTCGTCTGTTTAACAAAGAAGGGCGCTCCTTTGCACTGCATCCCATTCGAATCATCTATTTAAAAACAGAATTGGACGTTGATTATGCAGCTCAGTACTGTTTTAGTGTGTCTAAGAGATCGTTTTCTAAGGCAGTGGACAGGAACAGAATCAAACGGCAGATCCGAGAGGCTTGTCGTCTGAATAAGCACCTGGTGACTGAAGCCGCTCGACAACAAAACCTTCAATTGGCGATTGTTTTTTTGTACACTGGACGGCAACCGGTACCTTATGAGGAAATAGAAGACAGGATGATCGGTATTTTTAAGAAACTTGCGCGGCAGATCTCGGAGTAGTGGTTGTTGTTTTCAATGCAAAGCCTTTGAAAATAGCGTTAACCATCATGAATTACTAAATGCCGATTTCCCAATAATAACTATTTCGTCCTTCTACTTGATATTCCCTACTTTTCTTGCGAAAAATGCTTCCATCCCTGAGCAGAAATCGGATGTCGGTTTCCTCCTTTCGTATGTAAAATCGCGCCATCCTTTGCTTCAACCACTTCGCCAATGATATAAATGTCATTCATAAACCGAACCTTTTCCAAATCCTTTGGGTCGATAGAAAACAGGAGCTCGTAATCCTCCCCACCGCTAAGTGCGCAAGTAATCGGATCCATCTTAAATTTGATAGCCGCTTGGTACGTTTCTTCCTGGATCGGCACTTGTCCCTCCTCTACAAAAGCCCCTACACCTGAAGATTTGCAAATATGCAGAATTTCAGACCCCAGACCATCAGAGATATCAATCATTGAGGTAGGTACTAGTTTTGCTTTTGCAAATTGCTCTATAATATCTTTTCGAGCTTCTGGTTTTAACTGACGTTTTAGCAAATAATCATTGCCATCAAAAACGGGCTGCATTTCCGGGTGATCCTTATAAATATGCTTTTCTCGTTCTAGTAGCTGAAGTCCTAGAAATGAAGCGCCTAAATCACCACTTACACATAAGAGATCTCCAACTTTAGCCCCATCACGATAAGCGAGTTTGTCTGTTTCGCCCTGTCCAATGGCGGTTACGCTGATCATCAACCCTTTCTGGCTGGACGTGGTGTCTCCACCGATTAGATCTACGCCATACATTTCGCAGGCTAAGTAGATGCCACGGTATAATTCTTCGATTGCCTCTACAGAGAATCTACTGGAAATAGCCAAGGATACGGTGATTTGTTTTGGTGTCGCGTTCATTGCGTAGATGTCGCTGAGGTTGACCACGACTGCTTTGTAGCCTAAGTGCTTAAGTGGCGTGTAAGTCATATCAAAATGGATGCCTTCTACGAGCAAATCAGTAGATACTACCGTTTTAAAATTGCTATTTTCAATAACTGCGGCGTCGTCTCCAATGCCTTTTATTGTTGACTTTTGCGTTGGTTTGTAGTCTTTTGTTATTTTTTCGATGAGGCCAAATTCGCCTAGCGTTCCTATTTCAGTTCGTTTCATAATTAGCGGATATTATTCAAGAAAGGGTTGGTTTGTTTTTCGTGGCCAATAGTCGTTTTAGGGCCGTGTCCAGAATAGACAACTACTTCGTCTCCCAGTGGGAATAGTTGTTCTTTGATACTTGTAATTAGGGTATTGAAGTCGCCTCCCGGCAAGTCTGTCCGTCCGATACTATTGAGAAAAAGTACATCTCCAGCAATGACAAATTTATCTTCCCTGCAAAAGAAGGAAATACTTGCTGGGGAATGGCCCGGAGTTAATAAAATTTCGAGTTTAGTATTGCCAAACTCAATGGTTTCTCCTTCTTTCAAAAAATTGGAAGGGGTTGGTTGCGGTGGGACGGTGATGCCGTACATCTGTCCTACTTGCACGGCGGCGTTGAGCACGGGAGTTTCTCCTTTGTGGATTTCAAGGCCAAGATTATACTTTTCAGCAACAAATGGATTGCCTAATACGTGATCGAGATGACAGTGGGTATTGATCAACCGAACAGGAGTTAGGCCCTCTTTATCAATGAATTGGGCGAGGGTGTTTCGCTCCTGATCGGTGTAACAACCAGGGTCAAAAATAACGGCCTCCTTCGTCTCATCATAGACAACATACATGTTCTCAGGAAACGGATTAAATGTAAAGCAAACAACATGTGCCATAATAAATTCGTTTTTTATTTGATTGAACCATTCAATTTGCTTTATTTTAAGACTGAGCGGTTTAAACTTGACTTTTTAATAAAAAAAATACTTCTTAGTAAGAAATATATGTCCTATTAAGAAAACAGACCGTCTAAATCAAACAAATAGATAGATTTTATCGTTTAAATCTAAAAGCCAGGGCTATCACGCAAAAGTAATCAATCTTTTGATTTGGAAAGTGATAATCGTAGTTTCATCAGGAATACATATTTTATGAAAAATAAAACCAAGCATTTTTTCTTCACCACCCTGCTACTAGTTTTTGTTTTTGGTGCCTTTGCTCAAGGTTTCCAAACAAGATATGGTAAGAACAGAATACAAAACAAAAATTTTAACTGGAAGGAATATGAAACTAAAAACTTCGTAACCTATTGGTATGAAGGAGGGGAAGAACTAGGAAAATATGTTGTTCAGGCGGCAGAAAAGGAGTACCCCCTATTGCAAAGTACCTTAGAATATCGGCTAAATGAGAAAATTCAGATTATTGTATACAACAACATTAATGACTTTCAGCAAACCAATATAGGTCAGAGAGCTTCCTTAAAAGAAACCGGTGTATTTTTTAATAGTAATCAAGGACAAGTTGGTAGTGCAAACGAATCACTTGTTTACAAAGTCGCAGGATCGAAAATCTATCTCTATTTTAATGGCAATCATGAAGACCTCACCACTCAGGTTCGGAAAGGCATCGCAAAAGTATTCATCAATAAAATGATGTTTGGTGATAATTTTCAGGAAATCATACAAAACGCAGTCCTGATGAATTTCCCCGATTGGTACGTGGACGGGCTTGTTGCTTATATTGGAGAAGAGTGGAATGCAGATGCAGACGATAAACTGCGAGCAGCGATATTATCCAAGCAGTATGAATCGTTTCATGATTTGACTCAAGCAGATCCAATTTTGGCCGGGCATTCACTTTGGTATTTTATTAGTAAAAACTATGGAAAATCTACCGTTTCCAATCTGTTATACCTGACCAGAATAAATCGGAGTGTTGAGTCTGGATTCTTGTATGTGCTTGGCAGCTCGTTTTTTCAAACAAAGGAATCTTGGAAGGAGTTTTTCGAACAACGCTACCAACAGGAATCTTCTGGTACGACAAATTTTAGCGAAACAACGCCTCTCAATAACCCAAAGAAAACAGGCACGATTACCCATGCAGAAATGAGCCCCAAAGGCGACCAAGTTGCTTATGTAAAAAATATAAACGGACATTACGAGATCATCCTGCATGACATTGGCACTAAGAAAGAATCTACTATTCTGAAAAACGGCTTAAAGACGCCCCACCTGACTGCTGACCATGACTTTCCGTTGATTGCTTGGGCAGGGCCTTCGCTGATTATTGTCGATAAGCGAAAAAACAACATTAAAATTTCCAGATATAACAAGGGGAAAATGACCAGTTCCCTAATGGACAAAACAGTGCAACATGTATATAGTGTTGACGCAATTTCTGGCAAACAGATGGTTCTTTCTCTATTGAGGGAAGGACAGGTAGATTTGTATTTGTCAACAATAGAAGGCAAACAACTGAAACGGGTAACCCGCGATATTTACGACGATTTGGACGCAAGGGGTGCAGAGCTAAATGGGGAGAAAGGGATTCTTTTTACTTCAAATCGGCCAAATAATAACCTAGCGGATCCAGGGCCAAGATATTATTTGTATCCAAGAAAAATGGATGTATTCTTTTATAATCTGGAAACTCAATCTCCAATCTTAGTCAACATTACAGATACGCCTTATGCCGATGAGCGCGATCCTTCTCAAATTGATGGGCAACATTTCAGTTTTTTAAGCAATGAGAATGGCGTAATGAATCGGTATGTCGGTAAGTTAGAAAAAGTGGTTTCGCACAATGAAAAAATAATCACGCTTCAAGATGGAGAACAAATCACTATTCACGAAGATTCCGTGGCGAATTATTCCCAAAAACAAATAAAAAATACAGCAATCAAACCGGTTTATGGAGTCGTTGCGACCAGTTATCCCAATACAAACTATCAGCAAGGTATTCTGTATCAAGGAGAAATAACTAAAAGTGGTAAAACCGTAGAAATAATTCGAAATGGGAGCAGAACGAATATCTTCGTTACGAAAATAGATCCTGCAAACAAGATGGAGTTGGTCGCTACACAATATCGGGAAGCGCAAACACCTGCTCCAGAGCCAGAACCAGAAACAAAGGTATATGACAACATTCTGCAGGAAGTAGCAGAAGAAACAGGAAGCCCTGTGGAAGAAAAAGTCGTAGAACCACCCAAACCTGCGGTTGACAAAGAAGAAAAAATAGACATCGACAATTATTTTTTCCAAAGTGAGTTTGAAGATGATGAAACGCCAACCATCACTGACAAAGAAGAAAAAGAGCTCGCAAAAAACAAGGAAACCGCTACGATTCTCCCCGAAATCATTCCTAAGAAGGCAAAAAAGAAAAAAATATATCAACCAATTGTTATTGAGGACTCAAAAATCAAAAAATACCGATCCAAGTTTCGGATGGAATTTTTGAAATTGGAGGGAGATCTAACGTTTTTGGGGGATGGGTTCGATCTATATTCAAAAAAGACTTATCGCTTTGGAGACGTGGCACTCAACTCCAAACTAAGAGATGATGATGGTTTGATCCAATATCCGCCTATCACCGGATTATTTAATGCCAGCCTGAGAGATGTTATGGAAAACCATCGCTTCCATAGTGGATTCCGAATTCCAATTACCCTTGACGGGGTCGACTATTTCCTTAAATATGAAAACAAAAAGAAACGGCTCGACAAGGAATTCTTTTACTATCGCCGATCCAGAGTTATTGAATTTCAGGAGACAAATGCAGCACCTTTCAATAGTCGGCTGATCACTAATTTGGCGGGAGTTGAGTTAAGCTATCCGCTGAATGTGCATATGAGCGTGCGTGTCACTCCGAAAATCAGAATGGACAGAAATACATTGCTCGCTACTGACTTTAATGTATTGGATGCAGAGCCGATTTTGGAACAACGATTGGGCCTCCGTGCAGAGTTCGTTTATGACAACACGAAATACGTATCCATCAATATTCAAAATGGGACACGATTTAAGGTGTTTGGAGAAATTCAAAAACCCTTCAACTTCCAATTGGCAAATGAGGCACAATTTAATTTTAAGGAAGGCTCGCTTGCTCTTATAGGGATTGACGCTAGACATTACTTTAAGCTTGATCAGTTTTCCATTATTGCGACTAGATTAGCAGGCGCCACCTCTTTTGGTAAGGAGAAAGTGCTTTATTATTTAGGAGCCGTAGACAATTGGATTTTTCCGATTGGTCAAGAACAGAAAGCAAATACTGAAATCCCCGTTCCTGAAAATGCAGATTTTGCCTATCAGACATTAGCCACCAATCTACGCGGATTTAAAACGAACATTAGAAATGGGAATAGTTATGCGGTTTGGAATACGGAATTGCGTTTTCCAATGTTCAATTATTTTTCAAAAAAACCAGTGAAGTCGGCTTTCCTTAGAAATTTTCAAGTGGTTGGCTTTTTCGACCTAGGGACGGCCTGGGAAGGAAAATCCCCTTTCAGCAAGGACAATCCGCTGAATACCGTCTACATTGACGACCCCAACAAACCTATTTCAGTAAAGGTAAACTACTTCAGAAACCCAATCGTCATGGGATATGGTCTAGGTTTGCGAACCGTCGTGTTTGGAGGTTTTGTGAAATTTGATTATGCCTGGGGAATAGAGACCGGGCAGATTCAGCCGGGGATTATGTACCTTTCTTGGGGGACAGATTTTTGATGGTTGGAATTTGGAGTAGAAAAAGATGCTAGACTGCATTGTTGACACGAGGTTACCAACTTTAGGTACACTTGCAAGTGTATCCGATTGCTCCAACCAGGTTACCACATTGTAAATACTTCTTGTATTTTAATTGCCCACGAACCATTTCGTTACGATCTCTCACAAATAAGTTTACCACTTTAACATCTCTTTAATGTTTTTTCGAGGACTTGGATTTGCATGTTCGGAATTATTTAACTTACTTTGTATTTCAAAGTTCTTTTAATGTAGAAATATGAACGAACACAATCAACATTTAGAAACACTGACAGAGATCAGGGCTTTGATGGAGAAATCAACACGATTTTTGTCATTGAGCGGGCTTTCTGGAGTAGCAGCAGGCACATTTGCGCTTATCGGAGCAGCGTTGGTCTACCTCTATTTGGATGCTGGGCCATTTGATGGCGAACGGTATTTGGAGAATCGGCATTTGCAAGCAGGTGGTCCTAAGAAATGGGGGATGGATTATTACACATTTTTAATTGTGGATGCAGCTGCTGTGATGATTTGTGCGGTGTTATCTGGTTTTTATTTTACTTGGAAGAAAGCAAAGAAAAAAGGAGAGCCCTTATTCAATGCTTCTGCGAAGCGGCTAGCACTCAATCTTGCTTTGCCACTAGCCACAGGCGGTATTTTCTGTTTGATATTACTATTAAAATATAAATGGGTTGGGATTATCGCCCCAGCAACTTTGATTTTCTACGGATTAACATTATTAAACGCAAGTAAATATACCCTTGATGATATTCGTTACCTTGGTATCTGTGAAATAATATTAGGATTGATTGCTACGTGGTACATGGGCTACGGCTTGTTATTTTGGTCTATTGGCTTTGGCGTGTTGCACATAGTATATGGTATTTATATGTACCAGAAATATGAACGATGAAAAACATCATCACACATTTAAATAAGGCCTTCGACAACCGAATCCGCCTAGGAATTATGTCCATTTTGATGGTCAATGACCGAGTTACGTTCAAAATATTGAAAGAAATGCTAGAAGTGACCGACGGCAATTTGGCCAGCCACATAAAGGCACTGGAAAAAGAAGAATACATTTCGATACATAAAGAATTTGTAGGAAGAAAACCGCAAACATCCTACGCCACTACCGTACTAGGAAGAAAAGCATTCAACGATCATCTAAACGCTTTAGAACAGTTTTTGAAGAAAAGGGATTAACGCTATATTTTTTTATCTACTTACTTTGAATTTCAAAGGACTTTTAAATAAACAAACGTCATGGAAACAATTATTTGGATTCTTGGAGGAATAGGACTCGTACTAGTTCCTTTAGTAAAAACAGCAACAGAACTCTTTCCATTTTTCAAGCGGAAAAAAACAAAAAAACAGAAAGACCCTGATCTAGTGCTTGATCATTTGATAAAAAATACCACTCCGATTCCCGCAAAGAAACGCCCCAGTTTCCCAGAGGTATTGTATTTAGGCGTTTCTCCAATATTGGGTTCTATGTTTATTTACATTTTCAAGAGAGAAATTAAGCCATTTGACTTGGATAATTCCTTGACGTTGCTGATGTATATCGTGATTCCTTTCCTTTGTTACTGGGGTGTTCGATTATGGAAGGACAAATTGCCGGATTGGGCGGTTTATGGATCGATACCTGGAATGGCTTTAGGATGTGTGCTTTATTCGGTGTTGTTTGTGCACTTTATTTCTGAAATGACGGCGCTGGGGGTTGCCTTTTTGCCCATATTCGGATTTACCTTACTTGCACCGCTTCCAGCGCTTGGATTTACAATAAGGGAAATACACAAAACACGCGCCTACCTCAATGATCGAATACAGTTCAAAATTGACTACCTACAAAGTTTTTCAAAATTTACTAGTCAGCAAAAAGGCATTCTGGCATTTTGGCTCCTTTTCGGAATCCTCCAATGCTTGATGTTTTTAGCCGGGCAAGAATGGAATTCAGTAATACTAGCATTCACGGAAGGTAAAAACTTCTTTTTCTCCGACATATAGGGAACATTCCCATTATAAAAATCAACAAACAAAAATAGTCCGGAACACAAACACCCGGCACACCAATTACATAACAAACAACAACCAACCATGAAAAGTCTAATCGCCTTTCACCTGGCATCGCTATGCTTCATCTACAACCAAGTTCTCCGATTGAGAATCAAGATTGCGAGCGCTATTATCGGTTCGACCGTCCCCTTGTTTCGCCTCACCAGCCCACCTAGCAATTGGCCGTTTTCCCTCAAAGAACAACGACAATTCCCAGACGGATCATTAGGCAAAGAGATCGCGTGTGCCCTTGACCGACAAGGGTTTGACCTCATTCCAAAATTTGAAAGTCATGATGCGGAACACGTCCTTTTCGGATACGATATGTCCGGTCTTGGAGAAATAAGGCTACAGATATTTTTGCTTGGTAATGGTCGGTATAACTGGGTTGCTATCGGTACCACCCTCTTCGGGCTTGGAAGCTTTCCAGAACTGACCTGGCTATTTCTACGCGACTTTATCCGAGGACGAGAATACCGCAATTTGAACGGTTTGCATCTGGGCAATTACCTAGAAAAACAAACCGTTCAGGTACGCGCAATCTTAAGAAATAACTTTTAACCTGCAATATGCATCAGGATTTTGTTGGCAGGTAAATGGGATTTCTGTTCAGCGTTTTTATTGCGGGCAGCAAAAAACAAAGCCGAATCGAATGAACTTTTACTTGCCACCATCTCCTTCATCAAATAAAACATTCATATCATGAAACTAAAATCATTAATAAACTGGAGTGTACCAATTGGTTGTGCCCTCTTCCATTGCACATTTTGGGGCGAAAAAATGGGACTGAATACACTTGTTTTTACCCTGTATTTAGTCGGTACATTAATCTTAAAAAATAAAGAAGAAGGTATTTCGGCTGCAGCAATGGTCACGGCTTTCGGCTCAGTTTTGACGGCGATCATGGTGGTGGTAAACAATTCAATGTTGAGCGAATGGGTGCTGATTTTGTCGATGTTTGCTACCGCAGGATTCATGCATCGAAAAGACCTGGAGTTTGTCGGCTTTTCTTTTGTCGCGACGTTTCGAAATTTGTTTGCGGTGCCTTATCAAGCAATTGTAAAACTAACTACCTTTTTTGCTCGAAAAGAAGAAGACAAAAAGAAGGCTGGAAAGCTGATTACGCTTGGTGTTGCGCCGGTAGTCCTGTTTGTTTTGTTTTACTGGCTCTACTACTTAGCCAATCCAAAATTTGCGGACATCACTGATCAGTATTGGCGTTTTATCGGTAGTTTTTTTAGTGCCGGGACGTCGACTATATCTTTTAAATGGGTGGTTTTCATGACCCTTACTTTATTTATGACTGGTGGAATTCTCTGGAAGCCGGGACGACAAATTTTTGAAGGCACCCAATCCATGATGACCGACGATTTGGTAAGGAAACGGAAAAAACTCCTACCCATTTTGGCCAGCAAAATAACTCCGATGAGTCTGAAAAACGAACATCAGGTGGCGGTCCTTCTCATTGTTTCTTTGAATGCGTTGTTGCTGTTTGTCAATGTTTTGGATGTTCGGTATGTCTGGTTCAACTTTCAGCCCTTGAGCTCTGCGGAGCTGTCCAATTTTGTACATGAAGGTACTTTTGTACTGATCTTTAGCATATTTATGGCGATGGCCGTGTTGGTTTATTTCTTTAGGGACAACCTGAATTTTTTCTTTAACAATAAAACACTGAAGTTGCTGTCGCTGGTATGGATTTGCCAGAATGCTATGCTTGTTTTTTCGGTGGGAATGCGCAATTTTCATTACATCAACTATTACGGATTGGCGTATAAGCGGATCGGAGTGGTGGTGTTTCTTTTACTTACGTTAATTGGTCTCCTTTTGCTATGGGTAAAGATCCGAGATCGAAAGACCCTTTACTTTTTGTGTCATCGAAATGCTTGGGCGCTTTATACCGTGCTTGTGTTATCTACTTTTTTCAACTGGGATACACTGATTACCCGGTACAATCTAACAGCGGATACCAAAGAAAACATTGATGTCTTTTTCTTATTGAAAGCCGTTTCTGATAAAAATTTGTATCAGCTTGTCGAAGCGCAATCCATCCTGGAAGAAAACAAAGGCCACCGACACGAAAACTTCGTAAGAAATATGCTTTTCACAAAAGAACATAGATTCATATACCAGCAAAAAAACTACTCGTTTTGGTCCTGGAATTTACCAGATCACAGAAATAAACAGTACTTCCGACAGCTTGTAAAAAAAGAGAATCAATAACGATAAGCAACTTCCAATCATCAATAACCCTGGCCTAAGGCCCCGTGTTATTGACAAATCTATGGGTAACGCACCAATTAATAAATTGGTCTTGGACCATTAAAAACAATCAAATTATGACTTCTATACTATTTCAAAACAACACCGAACGATTGGCTTTTCGCCTAAGACAGTGCACTGCGCTCCCAGAATACCAACTATGGGAACAGCTTTGCCAGAAAGCCGAAAGCACCACTTTATACCAAAGGCAAGTGGCCCTGGCAGGGTTCATAGTAGATATATTCTGTCCTACCAGAAAATTGGTCATCGAAGTGGAAGGCGACTCTCATGATTTGAAGTACGGAGATCGGGAAGAACGCAACCAAATATTCCAGACAATGGGCCTAAAAATCATTACTATTTCTAATCGGGAGATCAAAGAAAACATAGAAAAACTACTGGTCAGACTCCAGCAGATTTACTAATTATCAAGGCATCATCGATATTATCTGTTCGTCAGTTGTATGATAGGACTTCATCAGATTTGCGGTCATACAACTGTGGACAGGTAATATATACAACAGTTGCCCAACCCGACATTTTTTGACGAAATCGGCTGGGCCGACAATTATCCCGTGCTCCTGCGAAATTTTTCTTACAATGGCATTGGGAACTGGTTTTCCCCAGCCATCTTTCAGCGTTTCTGCCACTTGTCCATAGCAAACGGTCCCATCGGACAAGGTCAGAAAATCCTTAGAAAAATGGACGCCTCCCCCATGGATAATCACCAGATTTCTATCTTCATGGACAGCTATAATTGGGCAGGCCAGTGCGACTGCAATTTCCGAATAGTCGCAAGCCCCAATCCGCTGCTGCATCAAATCAAAAAACACAAAATTGCCTGGACGTACTTCATCAGCGCCTTCAAAATTTTCTAGCCCTCCGCAGATTGGGGTGGAGCCAACGGATTGAATTAATGTGGGGCATTGATTGACAAATTGTCTAGCGACCGCATTTATTTTTTGAATATGGTCCTTGTGAATTCTGCTTAATTCACTTTGGGTTCTTGCAGAATAACTGTGTCCTTCATGTGCTAGAAATCCCAGAAATTTAAGTTTGTTTGCACGCTGGATGCTGTCGATCAGTTGGCTAATTTGTGGGTGATTGTCACTAGGAATCCCCGTTCGCCCATACCCAGTATCCAACTTGATAAAACAGTTTACCCGATGTTGCAATTTGGCGTCTAATATTTCGACAACATCCAAGGACTCGACGACCAAATTTAGCTGAATACTAGCAGCGAGGCTGTTGATTCGGTCAATTTCTAATACATTAACGGGGATGGCTACTGTGATGTCCTTCCAACCGTCTTCTGCAAAGTAGACCGCCATCTTCAAGGAAGAAACGGCGATCTTATCGATGCCTAGCTGGCGAAACCAATCTCCGATTTTTTGGGACTGGTGTGTTTTGAAGTGAGGACGGATGGAGGTCTTGTTCCTTTTTGCCTTTTTGATCATCGTTTTGATGTTTTGGAGGCAAATTGTTTTGTTGAGGACTAATGTTGGTTGTATTATTTTAGGACTCATTGGCTGATTATTGTTTGTTGTTGCGTTTTTTGGGGAGGTTGTTTTTGGCTTGTTTCTCTTAATTCATTTTAGCTTCCATGAAAATAAACAAATCATTCAAAACATAAACTGCTCCATCGACATCACAAGAAGAAAATAGCGCCCACTAGCAAACACGTTGACTTAAGATTGCAAATTGGCTAAAAAATTAGCGTTGACTTTGACTCTTCTTTCTGTTTTGCCTAAAATATAGCTACTTTGCGGGCGTTTTCAAGCAAAAACTTGAAAACGGGGTCTTAATTGACATTATTATTGACAATAAAAATATCTCTAATGAAAAATTTAATTTATTTACTCCCAGTTGTACTTCTGATGTACGCTTGTGGAGGAAGTGGCGTAGGATCAAACGACAACGTCCTTGTCTCAGCTGATGATAGTTTGAGTTACGCTATTGGTGCGATCACAGCCAAAAACTTTAAGGATCAAGGTTTGAAACTTAATTCAACGACTTACCGTGAAGGATTTGATGCAGCAGAAAAGGGAAGTGGCTATCTTTCTAAGGAAGCACTTGAAAAAATATTTGCACAGTTAACTAAGGAAATGCAAATGAAAGCTCAAATGAAGCAGATGAATCCTGGTGGAGAAAACACACCGCTTTCAATCAATATAGATACGCTTTCCTATGCAATGGGTATGGATTTGCATAACAACCTTAAGGATTCAGGTATCAAGATGAACTCTGCGGCAATTTATGCCGGTAATGCTGATGCTTTTACGGAAGATCCAGCTAAACTGACAGAAGAACAGATTAAAACGCACATGACTGCTTTCTCTAAGAAAATGCAAGAGGTTGCGATGGCTAAACAAGCCGAAGAATTACCAAAGAACATTGCAGAAGGTGCTGCTTTCTTAGCCGGGAAAGAAAAAGAAGCTGGGGTTAAGAAAACAGCGTCTGGTTTACTTTATAAAGTAGTGAAGCAAGGAAATGGCCCGAAGCCTAAAGCAACCGATAAGGTGGAAGTACACTATCATGGAACGTTGATGGATGGGACTGTTTTTGATAGCTCTGTCGATAGAGGGGAGCCAATTGAATTTCCGTTGAATGGTGTGATTCCAGGATGGACGGAAGGTGTTCAGCTCATGGCAAAGGGGTCTAAATTTACTTTTTATATTCCTTATAACCTTGCATATGGAGAAAGAGGTAGTGGTCCCAAAATTGGGCCAGGCGCAACTTTGGTTTTTGATGTTGAATTGCTTGACATCAATAAGAACGCTAAATAATATTGGTTATTAAGTAACTGGGTAAAGTCGCTCATTCGACTTAATAACCAACCAACATGCGATAGACGGTTACTAAACGTTTTATCTAAGTTTTAAAGAAACAAGGTTTGGACAAATAGTCCAGACCTTTTTTATGTGTACGTTTTACCCAACAGGAGGCGCTATACATTTCCAAAAATAATGCACCCCCTCGTCCTTGACCCAACCAAGTCGCTCATACAACGCCTGAGCAGGATTATCCCTAGCCGTCTCCAGTGCCAACCCCTTGTAACCCAATTCAGCCGTAAATACTTGCGCATGCTCCAACAACAATTGTCCAACCCCCTTTCCTCTAGCAGCCGGAACAACAAACAAATCATTCAAAACATAAAATCGCTCCATCGAGACAGAAGAGAACGTAGGAAATAACTGAGTAAACCCAAGACAACGTTCCCCCTCCATCGCCAAAAAAATAACAGCATCCCCATTGACAAACCGCTCCTTCAAAAAAGAAGTAGCCTGATCAAGAACAGAGTCTTGTTCATAAAACACCCTATAAGCATCAAACAATGGGGCTACCAAAGACAGGTGCGACATATTTGCTTTTATAATTTTCATAAATATTATTATATCGTTAGTTATTCAGGCATTCACTCATTAAAACAAGATACCATTTTTACTTAAATTTGCTCCCCATGAGTAAAAAGATAAAAGTCATCATCCAAGGACACCAAGGAGCATTTCACGACGTCGCCAGCCAGGAATACTTTGGAGAACGCAACATAGAAATTATCCCTGCAAACTCCTTCAACGAACTAGGACAACGCTACAAAAATGATCCGACAATTGACTATGGAATCATGGCCATCGAAAACTCCATAGCAGGAACAATATTACCAAACTACCGCATCCTCAGAGAACACCAGTTTTGGATAAAAGGAGAAATCTACCTGCGCATAAAGATGAACCTAATGTGCCTGCCCAACCAGCAACTCACCGACATCAAAGAAGTCCACTCCCACCCAATGGCCATCTACCAATGCCTCCAATTTTTAAATCAATACCCAGACTTCAAACTCGTAGAATCGGAAGACACCGCCCTCAGCGCCAAGTATATCGTAGAAAACAAACAACTACAAACCGCTGCCATAGCAAGCGAAAGAGCCGCCGAACTCTATGGCCTTCAAATCTTGGAAAATGGAATAGAAGACAACAAGGCCAACTACACCCGTTTTTTTGTAGTAGGAAGAACACCAGAAATACCGACTCAACCAAACAAAGCCTCCATTTGGTGCAGAATTGCCCATCAAAAAGGTAGTCTCCTCAAAGTCCTCCAAGCCATAGAAAGTAAAGGAATAAATCTCAGCAAACTTCAATCTTTTCCCGTGTTAGGAAAGCTGTCCGAATACTTTTTTCATATGGACCTGGAGTTTGACGACTTAGATCAGTTTTATGCCTTAAAAGCCGAAGTGACGAACATGACCGTTGATTTTCACGAGTTAGGCATCTACAAAAAAGCAGACATCTCCGCAGCATTAAACGAAGAAGAAACCGACTTTCTGAAGTAAGTATATTATAAAATGGAGGGAGAAAAACTAGGAAGGACCAGGTGTCTTCATCCAAACATCCCGCTGTGGAAAAGGAATTTCTATCTTACTGGTTCTAAACGCCTTCTCGATAGCAAACCGCAAATCACTTTTTACATCCTTGTGCCGAATCAACTCCCTGGAAAAGTAAATCAATTCAAAAAGCAGAGCAGAATCACCAAAATCCTCAAATCGGACATTGGGTTTCGGGTCATTAAGGACAAGTGAATGTCGTTCAGCCACATCAAGTAAAAGCTCTTTTACCCGTTTGGTGTCTGAGCCATAAGCTACGCCCACTGTGATAGAAAAACGAACTTTTTCGTCCTGTTGGCTCCAATTGACCACTTTATCACCAATGATCTTGGAATTAGGGATGATTAACATCACCAAATCAAACGTCTCTACTTTTGTGGTGCGGACACCGATTTTTTTGACTTTCCCAAATCGGCCATCTACCTCTAGGATGTCCCCCACTTCAACGGAGCCTTCGAAAAGCAAGATGATTCCAGCAGCCAAATCTGCGAAAGTTTGCTGGATACCAAGACCAAAACCAACTGCCAACGCTGCTCCCGTACCCCAAATCACCGTCAGGTTGATCCCAAGACTTTGTATGGCTGATAGCAAAGCAATCGTATAAACAATGTACTTCAGTATCTGGGTAGCAGCATATTGAAAACCAATATCAAACTTACTTCGTTTGTAGATTCGAGGTAAAACCCCACGGCGGAGAACGTACCAAAAAAATCGGGCAAACAACAGTACTAAAAAAAAATTGACCAATCGGATTATTTTAAATTCCAATCCAGTACCTGTAAACAATGTAAAATCAAAAAAATCCATAGCACAAAATTACGAATGATATTGAATCTACCTAGTTGTTTTTTCGAAAAAGCAGATTCAAATAACAATAACAATTGAGTCCGTAAATAAATTTTCAACTATGAAATTTTGTACCTTTGCAAAAAATTAGTCGTTAGCATTATGGAAAAAATTGCCCCTTACCAGCCGAAGAATAAAATCAGAATTGTCACTGCAGCCTCCTTGTTTGACGGACATGACGCAGCAATCAACATTATGCGAAGAATCATGCAGTCTTCAGGCGCTGAAATCATACATCTCGGCCACAATCGATCAGTAAAAGAAATCGTTGATGCGGCTATTCAAGAAGACGCACAAGGTATTGCAATCACCAGCTACCAAGGCGGACACAATGAGTTTTTCAAATATATGCATGACCTGCTGAAAGAAAACGGAGCAGGGCACATTAAAATATTTGGTGGCGGAGGAGGAACCATTTTGCCAACGGAAATTGAAGAACTACACAAATACGGTATTACAAAAATCTATTCGCCAGACGATGGCAGAAAAATGGGA
>CALLWB010000038.1 GCA_938016265.1 uncultured Saprospiraceae bacterium | reverse complement strand
TGTAACGAAATAAATTTGCATAAACGAAATTGTTCAGGAATCTTCGAGATCGTGATGGAGTTTTGCTTGCGCAAATCGAGTCCTTCTACAAACTACTTTCTACCAACTTACTCTCCCCGAATGATATGAATATACCCACTCAATTGATCCGGCAACATCACAATTCCATTAAGTCGATCCTCGTATACCTCACAATGATAAAAGTACACACCTTCTGCGAGATCTTTCCCATTTAAGTTAGTACCATCCCACAAAATATCTGGGTCAGAAGTCTGAAATACAACTTGCCCCCATCGATTAAAAATTTTCAGATCAATACGATCAATAAACCGATACGGGAAGGGGATAAACTGATCGTTTGCACCATCTGCATTAGGAGTAAACACGTTTGGTAAGTTATACACCGGGCAATTATCAATACAGACCACATTACTAAAAATACTCTCATTGCCCACACTGTCGATAGCTGTTACTGCATAGCAGCCTGCAACAGTCGTCCCAATCAAATGCGTATAAGTAGTCATCTCCGCACCATTCAACGTCTCAATTATTTGATATTCGGAAGTAGCATTCGGTGCGTAATAAATATTGTATTGATAGACGTCGTCTGCACAAGACAGGTTCGGATTTTCCCAACTCAGATCATTATCAAAAGTGTCCTCTGCTGCACTGTCGTCTGCAGTCGGGCAATTATTGGTTACCTCCAAATTTGGTGGTGGGCAAGGGGGGATGGTATCTAATGGAATCCCACAAGCTCGCTGCGAAAGATTGAGAATCGGATCAAGGACACCAGGAATTCCCAGCGTACCAATACTTTCAATGAAATAGCAATATTCAACCCCATTTACCAGACCATCATCATCATAATTTTGAACCTGAACAGTATCAATTGGCGCATAAACTGTGGTAGCATTGTCACGCTTCCAAACCACATAATCAGTATTTGACCAATTTACATTTTCTGTCCAGCTTAAGAGGTTGATTTCATCGCTGGAGGCAACCGTCAAAAATACGGAAGAGGCTGGGGTAGTGGTTCCTAGTGAATCATTGCCCGCTACAAAGAAGGAAACTTCGTAAGTATAGGGTCTTTGTTCTGTATTCAATCCTGTATCTACATAGTTGGTATCCACCGCCTGCCAGAACGTAGGGCTGCTGGTAGAATATACCATTACTGGGTTATTAGGAGTAAATCCTTCAGACCGCCAAAGCTCATACTTGTAAGGTCCTGGATTAAGAAGGGTATCTAAATCCTCCCCATTCGGTTTCGACCACTGGACAAACATCTCTCCATTAGAAAAATCAGTAACGTCTACACTTACATTGGTAAGGATAGGAATATCTCGGGTCAATTGCACACACACCTCATCGGAAGTTATACTTTCAGAAAAATTATAAGCAAATCCGGCTGGATTAATCTCTGCAAAATTTCCGAGAATTCGATAACAATAGCATCGCCCTCGCTCTACGGTATCATCTGTAAAACAATAATCTCCGCTAGGGAAATTCTTGAGCGTATCTGCTATCATGACAAATCCCCTTCCTGAAAGTCCCGTCTCACAAGTGTCAGGTTCGAAAGTCGCCCCACATTCTTTTCGCCAAACGGAAAATCCACGAAATTCATCTCCTAAATATTCGCAAGCATAGGGACTATCCCAGCAAATTTCAACAAATCCACTGCCAGGTGTGGCCACTGGATTCTGAGGAGGAGGACCAACCACCCTTATCCGAACGGTCTTTTGGGTAGATAGTATGGCTGAATCTCCATTTGCACGGGTATAGTTATCTTCTGCTTTGAATACCACTTGGTAATATTGATCTTGGATGTGCTCACAGGTAGTTGCCCAAAAGAAATTGCCCGTCAACGGGGACATTTGATAGCCTTGAGCTACTGTAAAAGTTGCAGGGCTAGGGACTGCTTGATAAGGCCCTCCTGTAGTCGTCAGCCGCACTAACTGTCCAGAATCTGGATCAGAAGCAATTACTTCAAATTCAATGGTATCTCCTGCGATAACACAGATTTCTTCTATGGTCTCGATTTCTGGAGGACGATTGTCCTCTTCTAAGATAGTGATCTGAATATCTCTGATCATGCAACTGATGACCTGTCCTGATCGATATTCTGTAATTAGAAAGGCGACGTTGTATTCTCCCTTTTTTTGTGGGCTAATCCAGCGAAATTCACCGGTTTGTTCGTCCAGAAAAATAAGGTTGTCCGGCCCTGGTATAATTTCGTTCGGCCATTTATAGTTATCGACGTCAGTAAAGGTATCTTTCCTTGGTACAAGCAGTTCAAAGTGGAGACTATCGCCTTCGGTATCAAATGCATTCGGATTGTGTATAAAAGGTTGCCCGACATTCCCATTGTCAATGGGGGCCTGCAGCAAGACTGGCGAATCATTGGTTCCTTGAAACTGAGGATTGAGGATGATAAGTTTAGTCGCGAGATGGAAAGCGATTTGATCGGAATTTGGGAAGTTTACATTTTCGATATCTCCGTTCCGATTGGGATCGGTCATATAAATATTGTAGGTAAATCTCCCTGGATAGGTGTGATTAGCAACGTAAGTATTTTTTTTAATGTTGTTCGGTAGTTCTTCTCCTTTATGACTACCACCTATGATTGGTCCATTATTTCTATTGACCCATTCACAGGAACCATCTCCCCAACAAAGACTCAGACTATCGCGGTCTGCGGGAATACTACTTGTTTTGGTATAGGTGGTGATGGTTACTTCAAAAGTGAGATCTCCTATTTGTTTATAGGTGATTTCTCCAGCTCTGTTATGAGTAGCACTGGCTTCATTCATCAAAAGCAATAGCAGGACAGGTATTATTAGTAATATTCTTTTCATTCGTTATTGCACCTTGAAGTTTTTTGATCACACAAAATTATTCCTGGTAAAGGAAGTTTTTAATATATACTGATAGTTAGAAAACTTAATTTTATTGCAATATAAAAATAAGAAATCAAACTGCGGCTTTCTTATACAACGATAATTTTTCCTAAATAGTTGTTGTATAACACAAAAAAAGCCTGAAGCTAGAAAATGCAACAGGCTTTTTTTAATATTTTCATTGAGTATAGTTGCAAGTTATTACTTTGCGATCACTACTTTTTTTGTTGTCAATTCTCCATCTGCAATTAAGTTTACAAGATAAACACCATTTGCATAATTCGAAATATCAAACGTCAATTCGTCAGATTGTAAGTTTGTAAAACTGCGTTCCAACATAGTTCTGCCAGTCATATCGATAATTTTAACCTGTGCATCGGAGATCATTTTGTCTGAATCAATTGCCAAATTAAGCACCTCTGTTGCCGGATTTGGATAGACATTAAATAGGTTTTCTTCTACCAAGTTTTCATTCGATACAAAAGTAATGTCGGTAATATTGATGTCATCTAACTGAAGGGCATATTGATCAGCATCACTAGTAGCATGAAATCCCAAAGATATCTCGACATCGTTAGGTGCTGTAATGGTAAATTTATTTTCCAAGTAGGTTGGATATACATTAGTGATGGTAACTTCTGGGACTAATGTTTGGTAAACACCTGCTACAGTTTGGTCGGTAGAAACTCCAACTTCCAGTTTTTCAGGGTAAGTTCCATAATCATCTGCCGCAGCACAATACCAGTAGGAAAACTCGTATATATGCCCATCTAAGAGAGAAATACAAGGCGTAAACAACCAGTCATCCGCAGCACTTGTAGCACTCCATAGGTAGACCAAATGTTGATCTCCTGTGCGTGAGCCCCATTCAGAATTAGAAGCGTTATTAGTAGCCACAGAAAATTGAGCAGAGCCATTTGCGGCTGCATCATTGTTTGCATCTACAATTTGCCATGCACTAAAATCTTCATTGGTCTCAAAACCCATTTGAAGAGGGCTAGTGACAAGGTTTTGGCATTGTGGAGGATTTACCCCACCACAAGCGGTAGAAGCATTGCCTATTAATGCAGAACGTTGGCCATTTAAAATGCCTCGCATTACTGCTACTTGACCTTGTGAAAACATATTCATACATGCATCATTCACGTAGTCCATATAGTTCATAAACATATCACTCGTACCACAAGATGTTTGAGGAAAGCTAGGGCATCCACCATAGCTGGCACTTGCTACTGGTGTATCGGCTATACCATCATCTGCGCCACAAGCACCATCACCCCAGATGTGAGGCAATCCTAAGTAGTGACCTACTTCATGTGTGGTAGTTCTTCCTCTGTTGTATGGGGCACTTACTGCTCCAGTACTTCCGAAATAGTTATAACCAATCACAACCCCATCTTTGTCGGCGGAAACAGAACCGGGGAATGTTGCATACCCTAGCACTCCACCAGTCATATTACAGACCCACATGTTTAAGTATTTATTGGAGTCCCAGGCGTCTTTCCCACCACTAGCAGTTAGTTTTATTGGTTCTGCAGCACCAGCAGAATAAGGAACGGAGAAATCGTTTCTCCATGTTTGTGTTCTTGTTATTCCTGTGGTTGCAGCACCGGATGGATCTACAGTAGCCAGGCAAAATTCAATTTCAGCATCGTCAGCTAATCCTGCAAAAAAGGAAGGAGTCTGACTTGCATCATTGTTGGTTCTTCTAAAATCTTTGTTTAATACCGCAAGCTGAGAATTTATCTGTGCGTCGGAAATATTTTCCGTGTTCGTTTTGTATACAATATGAACGACAACAGGTATGGTAACGACTACTCCACTTCTCTGTTGCGCGCCCAAGGTCTTTGCTTCCTCAAAAATTGCTCGTTTTTTGGTTGGATAATCTGGGTCTAATTCTTCGAGATAATTTTCATAAATTGAAGTGCCACAGTTTCTTTCCTGAGCTTTTGCCGTATAGGCTAAAATAGATACTATGGAAAGGAGTAAAAAAACATTTTTCATCAAGTATGCTTTTAGATATGATTAATTTTGATCGAAACCTGCATACAATATACAATTATCTAGGAAATGTGGCCAGACTAAATTGAATTAATGTAGTATTATGACATTAATAAGACTATTTAATAAAGAAACAAATTCCAAATTATATTCGTATTACTCTGGTAAGAACCAAGGTTGTTAATCCTAACAATACCATAGATTGTGCCACAAATGGACCCCAATTTCAAATAGCACAATTATTTTAACAGATAAATAACGTATCTGATATTTGTCACTAGTGTTTTGGTAGTTGAATAATTTATGGAGTTTATTTTGTTGATTATTAGTGATTAGTGGAGTAGTTTATTGAATTGTAAAAACTATATTTGTTCCTATTCGAATTAATTAATGCGACTTTGAAAAATTAATTCAGTAGATATTGAAATAAGTGTTTGCTCAATAGGAATTCTTATCTATTTTTGTGCTCGTATGAATTTTGTATATCCGTCATTTTTGTGGGGACTATTAGCTTTAGCAATACCGATAATAATCCATCTGTTTTATTTCCGCCGATTTAAAAAGGTCTATTTTACAAACGTAAAATTTCTGAAGGAAGTAAAAGAGGAGACCAGCTCAAGGTCAAAACTAAAGCATTTGTTGGTGCTCCTATCTAGACTATTGGCGCTTGCCGCTCTGGTCCTTGCTTTTGCACAACCATTTATCCCTCAAAAGGACGCAGAAATAAAAAAAGGAAAAAAGGCGGTTAGTCTGTTTATAGACAACTCCTTTAGTATGAGCAGCATGAGTCAAGACGTGCCTTTGCTGGAAAAAGCCAGACAACGCGCTGAAGAAATAGTAAATGCCTACTCCGTAGAAGACGAATTTCAGATTCTTACCAATGACTTCGAAGGCAGACATCAGCGATTAGTCAGCAAGGAAGACGCCCTTTCCTTAATAGAAGAAATCAAAATTACCCCTTCTGTAAAAGACCTGGCAAGAACAATAAACCGGCAAAAACAGGCACTGAATACCTCTGAAAGTGACCACAAGTCAAGTTACATTATCTCGGACTTTCAGAAAAACATCACCAACCTTACCGACAAAGAAATTGCAGATACTACTATAGAACTAACACTGATCCCACTCCAATCTGTCCAGAAACGAAACGTAAGTGTCGACTCTTGCTGGTTTGAAGCACCAGTGCAAATGCTCAACCAAACCAACCCCCTCATCGTAAAAGTCAGAAACCTCAGCGATGAAGATATGGAAGACGTTCGGCTAAATCTTACCCTCGACGGCCAGGTAAAACCCCTTGGAAATCTGTCCGTAAAAGCAAGATCAGCTGCCTATGATACGGTAAACGTTACCATCTTAAAAACAGGGTGGCACGAAGCCAACTTATCAATTACCGACTTTCCGGTACAATTTGATGACAACTATTATTTCACTTTTTACGTGGCGGAGAAGATCAACATCCTGTCCATTAATAGCGGTGGTTCTAACAAATATTTGAACGCGGTTTTCAAAGCAAACCCCTACTTTCAGGTAACTAATCAGAGCAGTGGCAAATTGGACTATTCCAAATTCAGTGATTATCAGTTGATTATTACCAATGAGTTGCCAAGTATCAGTTCTGGATTGGCTTCTGAATTACTGCAATACAGTAAAAATGGAGGGAATGTACTGGTTTTTCCATCCTCCAATATTGCCAAAGGCTCCTACCAGCAATTTCTCAATGGCTTCAGAGCCAACGAGTACGAAAATTTCGAAAAACAAGACCGTAGCGTCTCCTACATTAATACCGATGAATTCACCTTCAACGATGTTTTCGAAAACATAAGCGCCAACATCAAACTGCCAGAATCCAAAGGAAATTATAAGATGACTCGGTTTGGCAGCAGGGGAGAAGAAGTGATCTTAAGGTACCGCGACGGAAGTTCTTACATCGGCAAATACCGAGCAGAGAAAGGCAACCTTTACCTATGCGCTGCTCCATTAGATGTGAAATACAATAGCCTTGCGCAAAGTGGAGAAATTTTCGTGCCGATGTTATACAAAATGGCACTTTCTACTGGCAAGGATCAGCGCATCGCTTATACGATTGGCAAGGACAATTTGCTGGAAACAGACAATAAATCGTCTGATGCAGAAATGATCTACAAGCTCAAAGGGCAAGCCGAAGAGTTTATCCCTGAACAAAAAAATATTGGCCCCAAAGCCATACTATCGATCAATAATCAAATCAAAGAGGCAGGATACTACAACTTGTTCCTTAATGAAGGGGAAACACTCGCAAAATTCGCCTTCAATTATGACCGTAAAGAATCCAAATTAGACTACTATACAGAGCTAGAATTAGAACAAATTGCTGAAGGAAAGCTGGACGTCATCAAGGCCGATGCCGCTACTAATTTTACGGAGTTGATCGGTGAGCGCAGCAGAGGCGTGGTCCTCTGGAAATGGTGTCTTATCGGCGTACTCATTTTCCTACTTATTGAGATCTTACTTATTAAATTGTGGAAGGTTAATTAATAGTAAATGAATTCTGTTTTTTTAATAAAGAATACAAAAATTGTCGATGCCAATGCACCACATCACGGACAATTGGTAGACATTATTATTGAAAAAGGCATCATTAAAAAGATGGGCACTGAGCTATCTGCGGAAGGTGCAAAGGTGATTGATCTGGATGGTGCTTCTACTTCCCCTGGTTGGTTGGATGTCGGCACACAAGTTGGCGATCCTGGGTATGAACACAAGGAGGATTTGCAAAGTGTAGCGCAAGCCGCTATAGCAGGAGGATTTACAGGCATCGCTTGTTTTCCAAACACCAATCCCACAGTACATTCAAAATCTGAAGTGCTGTATATCAAAAATAATGCGCTAGGAGGGTTGGTCGATTTTTACCCGATCGGAGCCGTTTCCCACAATTGCGAAGGCAAGGAGATTACAGAAATGTATGATATGAGAAAAGCAGGAGCAATTGCTTTTTCTGATGGGAATCACGCCATTCAGGACAGCGGTCTGATGATGCGAAGTCTGCTTTACGTAAAACCCTTCAACGGAGTCATTATCAATCAACCATTAAATAATGCCTTGTCAAAAGGCGGTCAGGTACACGAAGGAGAAGTAAGTACCGCACTTGGGTTAAAAGGAATACCAGGGATCGCTGAAGAACTCATGGTGCAGCGCGACTTGTACCTTTCAGAATACACAGACTCCCGATTGCATCTTGCAAACATCTCGAGTGCGAGATCAGTAGAGCTGATCCGTGAAGCCAAGAAAAAAGGATTTCGAGTAACAGCTTCTGTCAATCCGGTCAATTTATCCTTTATCGATAATGATCTTTCTGGGTTTGATGGCCAATTGAAGGTTTTGCCACCTGTAAGAAGCAATGAGGACCGCGAGGCCTTGCGACAAGGAGTGAAAGACGGCACCATTGATCTTATCAATTCCAACCATGTACCACAAGATTCAGAGTCCAAAAATTTGGAGTTTCTGTATGCAGAATATGGAGCAATCGGTCTGGAAACTGCATATGCTGCGGCGAATACCACGCTGCACTCTTATCTGGATGAGCCAACGCTAATCCACAAATTGGCCTGCGCTCCTTATGAATTATTCAATATAGCACCACCAAAAATTGAGGAAGGACAATCCGCCAATCTGACTTTCTTTGATTCAAAAAAGACTTGGACATTCACCCAAAAAGAAATTTGTTCTAAATCCAAAAACTCCCCTTTCCTCGACAAAGAATTAACTGGCAAAGTGCTCGGCATTTTCAATAACGGACAGCTAAAGATGGGGTGATTAAGTTATTGCGTGATATCATTCTAACAGAAAAGAAACAAGAACGACTCCATCCCCTGCGGTGTGGCCCCTACACCATTTATTCTCACCAATCCCTGTTAACTATTAACCAATCCCCACCTATTAGACTAAATTCATGAATTTTTAGATAAATGACAATTTGATCCCTAGCATTTTATTAATGATCCAACTATCTTGTGAAAAAATACCATATTATGAACAACGATAGTGTCAAATTCGGAATAATAGCAGGAATGGCTTATGTGGTCATTCAGATGCTGATTTATTTTGTAAGTATAGAATTTATGTTTGGCTGGACGGGCATTTTCTCGATGCTCGGTATCATTACCGTTTTGGCAGTTTGGGCGATAGTATCTTCTATAAGTAATAAAAAGAAGGCACAAGGAGGGTTTATTGAGTTTAAAGAAGCATTTAAAGAAGGATTTATCGCTGTAGTCATGATTAGCCTGATTACTAGTGCTTTTAACTATATGTTGTATAATTTTATTGATCCGGGGTTGATTGGTATGCTTAAGGATTTTGCAGTAGAGGGTACTGCTTCCTGGATAGAAGGGAGTGTAAGCGAAGAACAGTTTGAAGAAATCATGGAGCAGATGGAAAATGAAGATTACTCCATCACCGTTCTGAAAACCATTGGACAAGTTTTTCAAGGAATTTTGTTTGGCGCATTTCCTACGTTGATTGCTAGTGCAGCTATGAAAGTCAGCGGCCAACCAATAGATTCCGATTACAAGCAAGCAGAACTTATGGATAATAACGAAGAAATTATAGATTCTATCGAGTCGAAGTAAACTTTACAACTTAAAAAGGATCAGATACAATAAATTTTGTTATTTTTCCGCCCCTTTATGGATATATCTGTTGTCATACCACTGTTGAATGAAGAAGAGTCCCTGCCAGAATTGGTAGCATGGATCAAAAAAGTAATGGATGCTAACGGCTATTCCTACGAAGTGTTGATGATTGATGATGGAAGTACGGACAAGTCCTGGGAGATCCTGGAACAACTAATCAGCAAAAATCCAAATATCAAAGCGATTAAGTTCCGAAGGAACTACGGTAAATCTGCCGCACTCAATGTGGGCTTTGAAGCTGCAAAAGGAGACGTGGTGATTACCATGGACGCCGATTTACAAGACAGTCCTGACGAAATCCCAGCACTGTATGGAATGATCAAAAACGATGGATTTGATTTAGTATCCGGATGGAAGCAAAAAAGACACGACCCCCTAAACAAGACCATCCCTTCCAAGTTTTTCAATAAAGTAACGAGAATGATGAGCGGGATCCAGCTCAATGATTTTAATTGCGGTTTGAAGGCATATCAACATGAAGTCGTCAAAAACATTGAAGTCTACGGGGAGATGCACCGTTATATTCCCGTCATTGCCAAGTGGGCAGGGTTTACAAAAATAGGGGAGAAGGTCGTGCAACATCAAGCCCGAAAGTATGGAGTGACCAAGTTTGGGCTGGAGCGATACATCAAGGGGTTTCTCGATCTGTTGTCTATTACGTTTGTTGGCAAATTTGGTAAAAAGCCGATGCACCTGTTTGGAGCGTTGGGGACCTTATGCTTTGTACTAGGTACGATGATACTACTGTATTTGAGCATCGCAAAATTGGTGTACAATGAATATTACATTGCTACTCGTCCCATGTTTTTCTTGGGAATACTGTCTGTTATTATTGGATCTCAGCTCTTTCTGACTGGTTTCCTAGCAGAACTAATCTCCAGAAATTCGCCCAACCGAAACCACTATCTAATAGAGAAAGAAATAGGCACTGACAATTCGTAGTAATTTCCTAGGAAGTCTTCAGAGATTCCGCCACTATTTCCTCAAATACACCAGCAATTTTCAAGAAACTACTTCCCTGCACTCGATTTCGGATGAAGCTTTCAAAGTCGACGGAATCCCGCAATTCAAAAAACCGCTCGACACCTGCGACCAGATGTTCCTTGTCTGCTTTATCGACAATTACTCCTGTCTGTTCCTGATCAACAAATTCTTCCAAGCCACCAACACGAGTTACTACAACCGGCAGTTCATACCCATAAGCAATATTCAAAATACCACTTTGCGTCGCCGACCGATAGGGCATCACCAAGGCATCCGCTGCTTGAAAATACTTCGCGACTTCCTCATTCGGGATGAACTGATTTTCCAGATTGATCTGATCTTCAAGGCCCAGTTTTTTGATTTGGTCGGTGTAAATAGAAGGACTATCATAAAACTCGCCGGCAACCAGTAATTTGTAGGACGGATTTTTTTTGTTTAATTCTGCGAACGCATCAATTAATATGTCCAGCCCCTTATAATGACGGACATACCCAAAAAACAAAAGTACCGTATCTTCAGGTTGATACCCAAAAGCCTTTTTTAAAGAGTTTTTGTCAATCGCATCATCTTTTTTGAACCATCCAAAAACAGGCAATTCCGAGCGGAACACTTTTTTATTTCCAGGATTAAACGGTTTCAAATCTTCTACTACTTGCTTGGACAATGCTAGAAAACGGTCAGCGTGTTTGAGGCCGATTTTTGTAAGAATCCGGTCTACTGCACGGTGTTCATGAGAGATAACATTCTCCGTAAGGAATAAAATCCTATTCTCAAATTGGCGGTCTATCAAAGTGGAGATGGCACGGTAGCAAGGGCCAAAAAAAGGCTGCCACCAATCAAAAACTACCAAATCCGGGTTTTGTTTCTTTATGTATTTTGCCGTTCGCCACCAGGAAAGCGGACCAATCGAATTGACCATCCGTTTACTAGGCACTTTCATAAAATGCTCATTGCTCTCATCGTACTGAGTGGTGCCTGGAAACAAAATGCTAGGATACATCAACTTGAAATTGACAATCTCCACATCAAACTCCTTTATCAGCGCGTCATACAGATACGAAACAAACAAAGAATTGCCTCCGCGATACGGGTAAGTTGGGCCAACGATTAATATTCTTTTTTTGGTCATGGCACAAAAGTACAAAAATCAAGGAATCCTTCGTTTAGGAGTTTATTATTTATTTCCTATTTTGCCAACTTATCCAAAAATAAGGTATGATCGTACGAGCTAAGGCACCATTAAGAATAGGACTTGCAGGGGGAGGAACAGACGTCAGCCCTTATTCAGAGATATATGGAGGTGCAATTCTCAACGCGACTGTCAGCATGTATGCCAGCGCTACGATTGAGCCAACTACCGATGGTAAGATTGTTCTATTCGCCGCGGACAAGAATGAATTGATTGAATTGCCCAGCACCGAATTTCTGGAGATCAATGGGGAGTTGGACTTACTGAAAGGGGTGTACAATCGGGTCGTAAAGGATTTTACCAATAAACCATTGTCTTTTAGGTTGACAACCTTTGTGGATTCTCCTTTTGGATCTGGTTTGGGCACTTCTTCTACGATCACAGTAGCAATTTTAGGGGCTTTCGCCGAATGGCTTGGACTACCTCTTGGAGAATACGATATGGCACACTTAGCCTACGAGATTGAACGGGAAGATCTGCAGATGGCAGGAGGCAAACAAGACCAGTACGCGGCTACCTTCGGCGGATTCAATTTTATGGAGTTTTACAAGGATCGGGTGATCGTCAACCCATTAAGAATAAAAGAAGAATACATCCGGGAACTGGAGTTTAATCTCCTGCTCTACCACACAGGAACCAGCCGTCAATCCTCCAACATCATCAAAAAACAAGTAGCCAACTTTCAGGAAAAAACCAGCGAATCCATAGAAGCCGCCCACCAACTGAAAGAACAAGCAAAAAGAATGAAAGAGGCGTTACTTCGTGGCAAACTGGATGACCTGGGAGAGATTCTGGATTTTGGTTGGCACTACAAAAAACAAACTGCCCAAGGAATAACAAGCCCGTTGATTGATGATATCTATGAGGCTGTAAAAAAAGCTGGTGCTACTGGAGGTAAGATCTCTGGTGCTGGTGGCGGTGGATATTTGACTATTTATGCGCCCGGATTGGCTCGTTATCAAGTTGCCAAAACGCTAGCTCAATTTGGTGGTACTTTGCGTCCGTTTAGTTTTACAGAGCGCGGGTTGGTTTCCTGGAAAATCCCATAATTTACATGTCTTTAATAATTTTTTCTTGTGTCTTTCGTTCTAGAAAAAAACGAAACTTTTTTGTTGTGTAAAAAGTTTCTATATTGTCCAAATACAAGTAATACAGGCTATGCGAATCGTAGCAGATTATGATCTAAAAAATATGAACCCAAGAATAAAAGAACTCATTTCAGAAAGTATTGCGGTCAAACAACTGATTCTCCAGGATGAGGCGTTGCTTCAAAAGGTAGAGGATGTGGCAAAATTAACGACAGCCGCCTTGAAAAACGACGGTAAAGTGTTGTTTTGTGGTAATGGCGGAAGTGCTTCCGATGCCCAACATTTAGCAGCAGAGTTGTCTGGTCGGTTTTATTTGGACCGAGAGCCACTTTTTGCAGAAGCACTGCATGTGAATACCTCTTACCTTACCGCTGTCGCGAATGATTATTCTTACGATGAGATCTATTCGAGATTGATCAGGGGAAAAGGACGGAAAGGGGATGTGTTGTTTGCCTTATCGACTTCCGGGAATTCTGCGAATGTAATTCGTGGTGTGGAAGAAGCTGCCAAAATTGGAATGACGACCATTGCCCTGACCAGCGGTTCCGGAGGAAAACTGAAAGCTATTGCAGATCATCTCATCGCTATTCCTACCAAAGACACCATGCGGACACAAGAAGCGCATATCATGCTAGGTCACCTCATTTGCGAGTTGGTCGAAACCGCGATTTTTGGAGAATGATCACAGAGGCCATTATATTAGCAGGAGGCAAGGGGACTCGATTGAGTGGGGTCGTCAATGATCGTCCGAAGCCGATGGCGCTTGTCCAGGGAAGACCGTTCCTGGAGTTTGTCCTTGACGAACTGGTTCAAAATGGTATTTCTACTGTCATTTTGAGTGTGGGGTACCAAGCAGCATTCATCCAAAAACATTTCAACGATCAGTACAAAACGATTCAAATACGATATGCTGTAGAAGTTGAGCCCCTGGGAACTGGAGGTGGAATTTTGCAGGCACTTAGTCATATCGATTCTGATTATTGTCTGGTAATGAATGGAGATACCTTGTTTAAGATTGATGTAAAAGGCATGGAGCAGCTTGCGCTGGAAAAAAAGGCAGACCTTGTCCTGGGATTAAAACCCTTGCAGGAGTTTGAGCGTTATGGCACGGTGACAACCAACAACGAGGGGAGAGTCCTCGATTTTCATGAGAAAAAATACCAGAAACAGGGATTGATCAACGGAGGAGCCTATTTGTTGAGAGCTTCCTATCTCCGAAACCTGAAGCTAGATAAACGATTTTCATTTGAAAAGGAGATTTTGGAATCCAGGTACCCTAACGACTTATTTTTTGGGTTTACGAATGACGACTATTTTATTGATATTGGAATACCCGAAGATTATGAACGGGCTCAAAGAGAACTTTGAGGGAATCAGAGATTTCGTTAATGGTTTATAGTAGATTTGCTAATGTTGAAAATTCAAGGGTGTCGTATTTGTCTCTCAACACGCTACCGGTGGGCCGGCCCAACGAAGCTGGGGCAGTCAGTTTTGCGCTAGCAAAACGAGTTCCTAGACCAAACTTTCTACTTTCTACCAATGACCTTCTACTTTCTAAACCATATTCATTATTATTGCAATTATGAAAAAGTTTAAGTTTGACACTTGGATTGTTGAAACACGCAAAAGAAACTATAGCCAACTGCTACTAGCAATCGGAGCACTCTCTGCATTGTTTTATAACCTGTACAACTATTTTCAGTTTAATCGGGTAGAGGTGATTGATTGGTTTATTGATTTGTTTAGACTATTTGGTTCTGCGAATATTGTTTATTGGTCCGTGTTTATTGGGTTGTTTTTAATTGCCGTTCCTGGGATTTACCAGTTGTTCAGAAAGAAGGTCGTCAAAAAGGGGTATGTAAAATTTGACGAAGAAAAACTAACCATCGTCAAAGGCCGCGAACAATACGAAATACCAGAAGCCAAACTATCCGACATGCGCCTAGAACTCAAAAAACTACCGGATCCTAAAAAAAGAAAACTGGACGACCTGGCTGGTGGAAACTATATGGTGCTACCGATGAACGATGGCGAACACCGGTTCGAAATCCATGTCGGCGATAAAAAAGACCGACAAGAGCTACTCGATATGGCAGAGTTCCTCAAAATTCAACACGACATCAAGGTAAAAGTAAAGGAAATCAAATGACCCTATTCCTTGACAGAGATGGCGTGATCAACGAACGAATCGTAGGCGGATATGTCTTGACGAAAGAACAGTTTCGTTTCCTTCCAGGGGCTTTGGAAGCAATTAGCTACCTGACCCAACAATTCGACCGCACCGTAGTCGTCACCAACCAACAAGGAATTGGAAAAGGATTATTCACAGAAAAAGACTTGGACCTAGTACACCAACACATGTTGGAAAATATCGAAGCGGCTGGTGGAAAAATTGACAAAGTGTACTATTGCCCTAAGTTAGCCAAGCAAAACGCTCCCTGCAGAAAACCAAACGTCGGAATGGGAGAAGCCGCCCAAAAAGACTTCCCGGACATCATTTTTGAAAAATCCATCATGGTCGGCGATTCTATCTCGGATATGAATTTTGGCTTGCGTCTGGGGATGCAAACCGTCTACATTACCACAAAAGAGGAAGAACAAGAAGCCAGCAAAAAGATAAGCGTAGATTGGAGATTGAATAGTCTGGCCACCTTCGCCAAACTATTGGAAAATGGTAAAATTTTCTTAACATGAAATGGGGACTCTATACCGTATTTTTTCTAGCACTCGGTGTGTTTGGAATAGTGCGGATTAATGCTTGTTCCGGGGATTATGCATTTCGAATTCCAGGATACCATTCCTACAAATATACGCCTGAAAAATACAAGGAAACACTAGATTGGGTCACCTCAAAAAACAATAAAAACACCAAGAAGTATAACGCAGCTAGTACTGGAATGGCACGTCTTAAAGTGCTTGAAAAGGTGGACAACGACCTGCTGAAAATTATTGATACCAATCTATTTCCTTTTTGGTATGGTACAGATTATTATTTCTTCGGCGAAAGCCAAACGCCTGGTCAGGGAAAGACTTCGTGTGGGCACTTCGTGACTACAATTCTAAAAGATGCAGGGTTTGTGCTGGATCGTAGGAAGTTGGCCCAGTATCCGTCAGAAATGATGATCAAGCACATGGTTGCCCCAGAGCACATCCACCGATTTTCTAATGTAAAACTTACTGACTTTTTGAAGGAGGTACAGCGCTTAGGTGACGGTTTGTATGTCACCGGACTAGATACGCATTCCGGATTTACGCTCAACAAGGACGGCAATGTATTTTTTATTCACGCTAGTGGCCGCTATCCAAATTGTGTCCTCAAAGAAGCCGCTTTCGAATCAAAAGTACTCAAGGCATCAAAGTACCGCGTCCTAGGAAAATTATCCGGCAATAATGAGTTATTGACTCGCTGGGTTTCGAGAGATAGCTTGGTTTTACCAGCATTCCAAAATGATTCCATCCGATAAATCGACTAGTAGATAGTTAATCTAACTGCCAATTGTTTGATTTGGAGGTCGCGTTGATTTTCAATTGGTGCGAAGGCATTTTTCAAGTCGACTATGAAATTGATCCAGAATCCCGAATTTTCATCCTTTTTTATTTTGGAAAATCCACTTTTTTTAAAATTTTTTCTCGCTGATTTTTAGTTGATTATGAGGGTTTGGGGAGGGTTTTTGAAATTCGATTTATGTAAAATCCGAAATTTTGACTCTATATGGTAGGAGAAATTGTTTCTCCCTGCAGTCATACGGCCGATTTTACATAGTTTTAGTTCTAGGGCATACCACTAGGGTTGGGGTTGCCCTATCAAGTACTGAAATGTTTGATTTTGCTCCCTGATTTTTTCGAAAATCAGGGAGGCGGGAGGGTTGGGAAAGCCCTCCCACATTCGTGGAGGATTGTTGGTTTTAAATAACTGAAAAACAGTACTTTGTGTTATTTTTCTAGTTCGGAGGAAATTGAGCAACATGAAATTCCAGAATAGGTAAGTATTCATAATTTCCAACTAAAAATAACTCATTCTGGCGAATGAATTTGCGATTACCTTCTTGGTATCCGAAACCTTTTAGGTAATACCGCAAAGCATTACTTTTTAAGAAATACTTTAGTTGCACCGCCATCCCCATACCCAGCATGAAAGCCAGCATCAATTTCCAAAATCTCAGGATATTCATTCAATTTGTAGCGAATTTTATCTCGTAGCCGGCCTTCACCTTTTCCGTGCACAATATATACCGGAGATATTCCATGAAGAATGGCCTCTTCGATGTAAGCAACAAAACGGCGCATTTGCAGACTGCTTATTTCCTGGTTGCTCATGGTGCGGTGGTCGTCTACCAAGTTTTCGATGTGCAGATCGATGGAAGTGGGGAAGTTGGCAATTCGGTCTAAATCCTTGATTTCTACTAGTAGATTGTCATAAAGCCCTTGGGGTTTTTCCTCTTTTACTTGCGTGCTTTCTGTATATTCTTTTAGGGAAAGTCCTGCTGATTCTGGTGGATCGAACCTAGTAAACAACTCAAACAAATGGACGCGGCGATTGAGTTGCGGGGCGATTTCAATTTTTTTGAAAAACTGCTTGGCTTTGACTTTCAAATCTTTCTTCGACCATTTTTCTTTTCCGCTTGTTGTCCAGGGTTGGCAATTGATATGGAAGACGGGAGAATCATTAAGCTGTGTGTGGTGCATTTTCGTAAGCAAAACATTGGAATTGGAAGGCAAAGAGCCATTCCCTTTATCTTCCGTTTTTCCTAGAAAATCAAAATTATACTGGTATACTAAGGTGTAGGAGGTATTATTGATCAAATGAAGGGCATACCCAAAAACAACGCCTTCTTTATTGATCAAGTCGTCGAAACCTAGATATAAATAAGGTTTGCCAGCGATTGGGCCACTGGTTTGTTTGACAGGCGAAGATGCAGGAACTGCCTTCTTCTGCACTGCTGGTTTTCTTTGAGGTGCTTGTTTGATCCTTGGTCTTGGAGCACTTGGAGAATTGACGGTTGTTTTTTGCGAAGAAGGCAACATCAAATCCTCCAGATTGGCAGGGATCTCGATGTCATCATCGATTAGCAATACATTGACCATCTCATGATCTAAAATGGCCGTGATTACCCCTTTCTCTCCAGTATGCAAAAACTCTACTTTGGTGCCAACTGCGTAAACCATGTCTTATTATTTGAATGATTAATTATCTTTGCAGAAAGTAACAAGTATTCATTGATTTTTCTAATAACTCAAATATTAATTTCTTATTAACCTGAATAGAGTAGAAAGTATTTTTACTTTGGACAGGTTTTGCTTTGCAAAACACAAAAACAGGAATAGTCCTTCTACCAATCACTTTCTACAAAAAATAAAAACATGAAGAACGAATTGAGGTGGAAAGTTGCCCAAGCAGCAGAAATCAGATGGTGGCAAAACTATTTGAGAAAAAAGCCTAAAAAAGACTACCTAAAATGGAAACATGCCTATTGGGTAGATCTAATTGAACAAACGGGACTGCCTGTAAATGAAGGGGCGCAGGTTTTAGATGCAGGTTGTGGCCCTGCTGGAGTATTTATGGCTTTGGAAAAGTGTCAGGTAGATGCTGTTGATCCTTTGTTGGATACTTATGAAGAAAAACTGGATCATTTTAAGAAACAAGATTATCCTCATGTCCAGTTTTACCATGCTCCACTAGAAACATTTTCGCCGGATCAATCCTACGATCAAATATATTGCTTGAACGCGATCAATCATGTAGCAGACCTCGCTTTATGTTTTGATAAATTGGTATCCATGACCAAACCTGGAGGCGACCTCGTCGTTTCTATTGATGCCCATAACTTTTCTTTTTTCAAGCATCTTTTTCGATTATTGCCTGGCGATATTCTGCATCCTCATCAGTTCGATTTGGAAGAATATGAGGCGATGTTGACTGCTCGAAATTGTACGATAAAAAAGTCATTATTATTCAAAAAAGAATTCTTCTTCAACTACTTTGTCCTTGTCGTAAAACGAAATTCTTAGTAAATTTTACATGAATCTGACTAACTTATAGTTATCTTAGAATCAGGATCATACGCTAAATTAAAACGATTATTATTACAGTTTTTTAAATTTGGATTTAAGTCCAAGTTCTATAGCTAATTATATATGGTCAACATGAGAAATTAATAGAATATAAATTCGAAACTCGAAAATAAATTAACATGAAGAAGTCATTTATCCTACTCTTTTTTTTAAGTTTTATGCTGGGAAATCTTTGGGCACAATGTCCAGGATGTGCGGTAGATACCACTTGTGCAGTGCTATTGCCTGCAGGGGGGATTTGCCCCGATGTTTTTCCACCAGCAACTTCTGGCGTCGCCTATGATGAGGACGTCACTTTCTATATGCCAATTCAAGTAACCGATCCTGGTTCTGGTTTGCTGGTAGATTTGCTGAATATCGAAATTATCGGTGTTCAGGGATTACCACTTAATCTACAATGGGAGTGTGGCAATTCTCCTACAAATGATTGCATATTTACGCCTCCGAGCAATCCTCCCGCCTCTTCTTTTGGGTGTATCAAATTTTGCGGTACCCCAATTGTTGCGCCGGATACCTTCAATGTAATCGTCAATTTTCTTGCAGACGTATTTGTTCCCTCCATTGGAGCAACCCTAAATGACCAACCTCAATTTTACGAAGCGGAGTTGGTCGTGCTTCCTGGTATGGGAGGCAACAACAGCTTTACTTTTACGCCGACGATTGGATGCGAAGATTTGGACGTAGATTTTGAGGCCAGCCTCGATTTTGCCCCCAATCAACCAACAGAATATGCTTGGGATTTTGGAAATGGAAATACCAGTACCCTCAAAAATCCGCCTACAGAAACATTTAGCGCGGGCACTTATCCAGTCAATCTGGTGACGACGGTCTACAATTATGTACTGACCGAGGTTTGTGTTTCTAGTGTGAATGAAGCTTGGTGTGGTGATGTGGAAGAACCTGTTTGCAATTGCGGGACACCAGTAGTAGGTGCCTGTCCGGATATTTATGTGACGTTGTATGATGCCAACTCCAATGCGGTGTTTTCATCTGCTGTTATAGACGGGGCGACTAATGGATGTTGGAATGGCCTTAATGTGATTCTTGACAACCCACCGTATACCTTGTCCGTTTTTGATGAAGACCCGGTAAGCCAAGATGACAACCTGGGTACTTTTGCATTGTCTATCAGCTCGACGGGGTCCATGAATTACAGCAGTGCAGATGGCACCATCGGCAACTATACGATCGGACAAGCAGTAAACAGTACGTTCAA
>CALLWB010000037.1 GCA_938016265.1 uncultured Saprospiraceae bacterium | reverse complement strand
TGTGTTCCCTTATCAACTTAATACCCCCAATTACCTAATAACTCAAACAAAAAAGCGGGATAAGGAACAAGTCCCAATCCCGCTTCTCGCAGTGCAGCGATTTCACTGCTCACTTTTTTTACGGCAGTTGCGCCGTTTTATTTCTGTCGTTCCACATGATACTTCGATCACCTGATTCGTTGGTGCCATCAAGGTTGGCATCTGGAGTTAGGTAGCCGGTTTGATTTCGTTGGTTCCAGCCGATACTTCGGTCGGCAGAATCCACAGTTCCATCAGAGTTCGCATCGCCTCCCCAAAGTACAGGTGTACCGCCTACTATTTTCATCGCATTCGTCCCATGAGTGGGAATGCTGGTAAAGTCAACTACCATCGGAGTATAAGACAACGTCATTGGGTTTAACGTCATTGCTCCTAGATGATTGCGATGTCTAATGGCCACGTAATAGTCATCCGGTGCGGCACTTTCAATCAAGAGTGGCATCCCGTTTTCATCCACTACATCGCCATCTCGTTGCAGCAATCCTGCTTTTTGTTTGAGAATAGTAGCACTGTTGTTTTTGTCTCGGAGTTCGACCAACACCCAATCTACAATGGCGTCATTCCCAGTATGGGCCAAAATCGCAGGAGTAGTCATTTCAGTCCCTGCATAATTGAATGGAGCCATGGAGTAGGGGTGTGTCAATGGTAAATGGCCTAGAGATCTAAGATCGTCATCCATCAAGCTAGTTGATTGATCGTAAGGCCCGGAAAGTAAGACTTTAGCATTTAGTGCTAATGGGCAATTGAAATTCGGATCCTCGACATGGATGTCAATGGAGCAGGTGCTGGAGTTACCATTGGCATCAGTCGCTGTATACACCACTGTAGTCGTGCCGAGAGGATAAGTATCAGAAGCATCAGCACCTCCTGAATTATAGCTATTTGTAATGCTGATAGTTCCTGTGCTGCATCCTGTAGCAGTTGCTAGTGGGAGCGTGACAACCGCATCGCAAGAACTTGGATCTGTATTTACTGTAAAGGTGTTTGTTGTATTTGGGAATCCATAGACAATATATGCCTGTCCAGCATTGTTGGTGCCAGAGGTTATTGCATTGTTTGCACCAAGAAGGAAATCGTCATATCCATCGCCATTCATATCTCCGACACCGCTCATTGTCCTTCCTAAACCATCCCCCACATTTGCTTCGTTTATGTAAAATCCATTTGTTCCATTAAGATTAGACAATTGAATAGACGGAGAACCTCCAGCAGGTGAACCATAAACTACGAAGACTTTTCCGCTAGAAAAATTTATCGCTCCAACTATTAAATCATCAAAACCGTCACCATTGATATCTCCACCATTTCCGGATGGTCGACCAATTGCACTCGATGCGGAAATACCATCGACTCGGAAACCGTTTGTACCGTTTAGCCCGCTTGCCTGAAGCATGGGTGTAAATGGCCCTGTGTGTCCGTAGACCACATAACATGCACCTGAATTTATGCCATTAGGGTCAGCAAACTGTGCTCCGATAACTAAATCATCTATTCCGTCACCATTATAATCTCCACCACCTTCTACAGGGGTTCCAAACTGGTCCCCAATAGCGACTCCATTTACAACAAAACCATTGTTACCATTAAGCGTAGTCAGGTCAAACGATGCTGGGTAGTTGGAAGTTGATCCAAAGATAAGGTAACTTGCACCTGTTATACCAGGGCCTGTATTGACACCGCTAGCGCCTAAAATAATGTCGCTTATTCCATCATTATTGAAATCACCAGCACTATTTGTAGAAAGACCAAGTTCGTCATTTGGGGCTATCCCATCAATCCTAAAGCCATTAATTCCCGATAATGTATTTACATCAAAAGTAAGCGGAAATGGAGTTGCTTTTCCAAAAATGACAAAGGCTTGACCAGCACGATTTTTACCGTTTGGACTTGCAATATTATCTCCAACAATCATGTCATCATATCCATCGTTATTGAAATCGCCAGCTCCACGAGCTGAAATTCCAAACTGATCTCCAGTAGTAGGATTTACAATTTGAAATCCATTGGTGCCATTCAGGTTAGTAACATCCAGAGAAACTATGGAATTGGAAGTTCCATAAATTAAATAGACTTGATTGGAGGCCTGACCTATAATTAAATCATCGTATCCATCGCCATTTATATCGCCTGCACTGCTGAAATCATATCCACCGACACCCGTTATTATAAATCCATTAGTACCATTTAAATTACTGGCATCAAATGGGGATGGAAAACCATTGGTTGGACCATAAAAAACATAAAGTGCTGCGGCACTTGGAGCAGCAATGACAAAGTCAGGGTAACCATCACCATTAAAATCACCAGCACTATTAACTACCCTCCCAAACCTATTACTAGGAGCAACGCCATTAATTACTAGACCATTAATTTCATTACCTCCCGTATTCAAATTACTTATGTTATAGCTGTTCTGTAGTGCAGCAGGAGCTGCTGGGCACGTCAAAACAGGCGGATTTGGATCTACTGTTATTGTCGCTCCACAAGTAGAGGATGCGCCGCTCAAGTCTGTTACTGTCAACACAACGCTTGTAGTTCCAATGGTATAAGGCCCTGCAGGAGTCACGGCAAACGTCAATGGATCGCCATCGGGATCTGAAGATCCACCATCAAAATCAGCGCCTGTTGCTTGCGCTTCGCAGTTGTTGTCTGCAGGAAGTGTGATGTTCTGGCAGACTGCAATTGGGGCTTCATTTACTTCTTCAATACAAACATTGTCTAATTGTAAAAACGCTTGTTCTTCTCCTCCTTGTGGGTTCCCACTAGCATAGGGATAAAACCATAATTTAGTATGATTAGTCGTCGGTGTATAGGTAACTGAAACAGTACTTGAACCAGTTGGTGCCCAAGTTCGAGTATGCACCAATTCATTTGGAATCCCAGTTGGAATGGTATTATTAGACCCATTGTAACTGGGGTTAATATTGCTGACTGCTTTAACGTAAAGTTCTGCACCTGGAAGCGCAAGAGGGTTCAGATACATGTCAAAAGAGATATTATACGTATTTCCCTGAACAAAATTGTAGGCGGTATAAACCCCTTCTCCATAGCCTAAATAAGACCATATATAGGAAAACTGGTTTCCGCCGTAGTTTGGTGTTCCATGAGATACAAACCAATTGGGCACATTATTATTGATGAATGTATTGCTGTTCGTATTCAACGTTCCAGTATAGTCATTTAAATCACCGTTCAGATTTTCACAAGTCAATAAATTGACGGTTACGTTGGAGATACAAGTGCTGGCGTTTCCTGCTGCATCCGTTACAGTTACGGTTACAGGAATAGTTTGTCCCGCATCTGCACTAGATACTGTAGCTGGGGATATAGTCGTTGTTGATGCAGAACAATTATCTGGACTAGAACTGACGAGGTCGTTGTAGTCAAGTGTCAAGGTTTGTCCAAGTAATAAATTAACTGTTTGATTTATACAAGTAATTGCAGGCGGGGTAGTGTCGGTTACCGTAACTGTAGCGGCACAGGTCGAAGAATTCCCCCCGTTGTCGCTTACTGTCAGAACAACATTTGTCATCCCCAATGTGTATGGACCAACAGGGAGAACACTAAATGTCAATGGATCGCCATCTGGATCAGTAGAACCTCCATCAAAGTCAGCGCCTGTTGCTTGAGCTTCACAGTTGTTGTCTGCTGGTAGTGTGACGTTCTGGCAAACTGCTGTTGGATGTTGGTTGCAATTGGAGGTGGGGTCTGTTACGGTAACATTGGAGGTACAAGTAGAAGAGTTACCAGCAGCATTTATAGCAGTGACCAATACCGGGATAGTTTGGCCAGCATCAGCACAAGAAAAGCTATTGGGTGTCAATGTGTAATTGATCGGACTACAATTATCAGTTGGCAATTGATTTAACCAAACTTGATTAGGACCACTTTTCATCACAAAAGCATCCATATCGCCATCTCCATCAACATCAGAAGGCCGAAAATCACCCGCAAAACCAGCAATATTCACACCGCTATCCGTAAATGTGCCCGTTCCATTATTTAAATAAATTTTATTAGGGCTATTGGTGTTTCCTACCCACGCATCTAGAATACCATCACTATTAAAATCGGCAAAAGAGACATTTCCACTTTGCGCATTGCTAAGGTTTTGCCCACTATCTGTAAATTGTCCTGTCCCATCGTTTAGCCATATCTTGTTTGGACTATTTAGGTTGACAACGAAAGCATCAATATCGTTGTCGTTATCAACATCAATTAACTTAACATCGCTACTATTTAAGGTGCCGAGACTTTGACCTGAATTAGTAAAGGTACCAGTCCCATTATTTAGATATACCCAATTCCCTGCACCAAGACTATAATAATTAGCAACGAAAATATCAAGATCTCCATCATTATCTAAATCTGCAAGATCAATACCATTCCCCAAGGAATTGCCTCCAAAGTTCTGATGCAAACTAAAGAAACCAGAACCATTATTTTTGAATACCTGGCAATATTGGGTGTAATTGCAAAGACAAGCATCATAATCATTGTCACCATCTACATCTCCCAAAACAATAGAAAGACTATTATTTGTTGTAAAACCAAGGTTTTGTCCACTATCTGTAAAGATGCCTGCTCCGTTATTAAAGAACACTTTGTTTCTGCCTGCAGAGTTGGATACAATAGCATCAATATCTCCATCATTGTTCAGATCTTTGAGGTCTACTCCTGTAGTAACGCCATTTCCAAGGCTAACTCCAGTATCAATAAAGTTTCCTGTTCCATCATTCAAATAGACTTTATTTGCTTGGTTTGATCCATTAGTAACAAATGCATCTTCAAATCCATCACCGTTTAGGTCTGCCATTTTTACATCAGACGTTGAGAAACTACCCAAACTTTGACCACTATTTATAAATGCATTTGAGGAAGAACTACTAGGAGAGATTACTTGTTGTGAGGTAATTGTTGCCGTACCATTAATATCTAGTTGTACATTTATATTTTGACAGGACAAGGAAGGAGGTGTAACATCATTCACAGTGACTGTTGCAGCACAGGTGGAGGAGTTTCCAGCATTGTCACTTACCGTAACCAACACGTTCGTTACACCAAGGGAATAAGGGCCTGCAGGAGTCACCCCAAACGTCAACGGATCGCCATCCGGATCAGTAGATCCACCATCAAAGTCAGCACCAATCGCTTGTGCAACGCAGCTTGCATTTGCAGGAAGCACAATATTCTGGCAAACTGCTGCTGGAGATTGGTTGCAATGATTGTTAGGATCAGTGACCGTCACATCAGCCGAGCAAGTACTGCTATTGCCTGAATTGTCTGTCACCGTGACAACTACAGTCATTGTTTGACCAATATTAAAACAAGTAAATGCATTCTGACTCAAGCTCATTGAAGCAATACCGCAATTGTCCGAACTGCTTGCCAGGACATCCTGTGGAGTAATGGTGGCGAGTTGATTCGACATCAAAGGTACCGTGATATTTTGACAGGCAATTACTGGCGCTTCCAGGTCAACTACAGTTACGATGGAGGAGCAGGTGGAGGTGTTGCCATAGACATCAGTTGCCGTAAAAGTTACAGTATTCGGCCCTAGATTCGAACAGTGGAAAGTAGTAAAATCAATACTCGTACTTGCAAGGGTACAATTGTCTGCAGTACCATCATCTACATCACTTTTTGTAATGGTTGCCACACCTGAAGAATTCATCGGTATGGTTATGTTTTTTACCATACAAGCAGGAGGAAGGTCATCTACAACAGTAATGATTGAAGTACATTGAGAAAAATTAGAGTTATTATCAACTACAGTTAAGGTTACGGTATTGGGACCGATGTTAGTACAATTCAAAATGCCTAGGTCGATATTGGCAAACCAGACCCCGCAAGCATCAGAAGAGCCATTATTGATATCAGTTGCAAAGGTCACTGTTTCCCCAATCGTACTTAGTTGATAAGTGAAGTTTTGTGCGATACATGTTGGTGCTATATTGTCTTCTACCGTCACCGTAGAAAGGCAAGTGGATGAATTTCCAGAGGCATCCGTTACTGTAAGGATGACATCGTTTGTTCCAACATCAGCGCAGCTGAATTGATTGATGTCAATAGACGCTTGCGGTAAACTACAATTGTCACTAGAACTTCCATATACATCGCTAACTGCAATTGAACCATCTCCAGAAGCATTGAGTTGGACCGTTGGATTCTGACATACTACAGTTGGCGGGGTGTCATCAATTACAGTGATCGTAGTAGAACAAGTACTTGTCAATCCATCCGTATCTTCCACTGTCAATACAACGTTGGTTGTTCCTAGGGGATATGGTCCTTGAGGAATGACCGAAAAAATAAGAGGGTCTCCATTGGGATCATAAGAACCATTGTCAAAACGATCTGCTCTTGCAGGTCCATTGCAAAGGGCGTCGGCTGACACAATCAGACTCTGGCAGATAGCAACAGGGGGACAAATCCCATTTAAATCACGTGGAGATACTGGAGCGCTGCAGGTCGTTGAATTGCCATCGCTATCTGTAGCAGTGACAACAACAAAGACCGTTGAACCTAAATCTGCACACGAAAATTGATCCTGACTTAGTGAATAAGTGATAAAACTACAATTGTCAGAGGCATTTACAACTAGATCAGTTGGTACTATAGATGCGGTTCCCTGATTATTCAAAGGTAATAACATGCCTTGGCAAGTTAGGGTAGGAGGGATGGTATCTTCTACTATAATTTGAGGGTTACAGGTGGTTATTCCTCCATTTCCATCGTCTAGGGTCAACGTTAGCTGGGATAGGCCTAGAGGGTAGGGCGGTAGAGGGGAAATGGTGTAGGTAATTGAATCTCCGTCTGGGTCATAAGACCCTCCCGAAAAATCGCCTGGTAAGGCCGTTCCTCCACAATTGGAATCTGCATATCGTATAATGCTTTCGCATATTGCTACTGGTGGAGTATTAGCCTGAACAATACAAACATTATCTAATTGTAAAACTGCTTGTTGATATCCACTTGGCGGATTGGTTGTTAAAAGCGGATAAAACCAAAGTTGAGAATAATCATCAGTTGGTGTGTAACTAACTGAAACGGTACTTGCCCCAGTAGGTGACCAGCCTTGTGTATAAACCAGTTCATTGGGTGATATATTGGGAGGTGATTGCGTATTGCTGCCCCCATAATAAGGATTGATATTGTCTGTTGCTCTTACATATACTATCGACCCAGGAGCTCCTAACGCATTTAATTCAATGTCAAATGTAATATCATATGTACTCCCCATTACGAAGTTGTACTCTGTAAAAACACCTTCGCCAAAGTTAAAATAAGACCATAAAAAGTTGAATTTAGTCCCATTATAGCCAGGAGAGCCATGAGATACAAACCAGTTTGGTACATTGGCATTAATGTATGAATTGCTCGCGATTACTCCACCATTGTGGGTGTTAAGGTCTCCATTTTGATTGAGACAATTTAGTTGATTAAAAGATAAACTGGAGGCATCTGTGTTTGAACTACCAACAATTTTATCTTGATAGTTAATTGTTACAGCGTTGTTTTGTTCTTTGGATAAATGTTGCGGGACTTTATCATCATGAAGCGTTTGAGCAATAAGATTTCCTGAAATAAATATGGAAAGAGATAATAATAGGAGGTACAGATAATTGAATTTTAAGTTCATAGTGTTTCTTTTTGTTATTCCCAGGATCATGGGAACAATATCCGATTAAGTATTACACGATTATTACAACCATAACAATTTCATTCCTTCAACAGAAATGTTGATAGGGAACAATAAAATTACATGAAGAATACGTGTTGATTCTACGGGGAGTAGTAAGGTGGTGATTGATATTTATCTAAACTTGAATTTAGATTATCTCGGTATAGGCTACAAATTTACTCGTAGGTCAGTGAAAAACGTAATAAATTGAGTAGTTATTTGGAATATTTATTTTACTACTATATATAAGTCAATTCATATCGGCAATGAAATTTTTCTATACCAAGCAAATTTTGTTTGGGTTTAAGTGTTTGATTATTAGTTGGGTGTGTTTGTGTTTTGTGTTTGGTGATACATTTTTTATTATCTAATTTTCAGTTGGATTAGCTTTGGTTAGAACAGTGTGTTTACTTGCTTTTTTTGAGAGATTATTTATGGATTTGGGCTAAGTTATTCCAATCAAATGCAAATAAGAAAAGACCCTCCAGCGTGCTAGAGAGTCTTTCCTAAAAAAGTTATGGTTTAAATTCCTTAAGGAATTTTCGAATTTAGATTACGGTTATTCCAGCATTGACTGCGTTCAGCAGCATCGCAGACCCCATTAAAACTAGAGTCATCAACACGATAGCCAGTCAGGTTTCGGCTATTCCAGGCAATACTACGGTCGGCAGCATTAATCTGTTCGTCACCATTGAAGTCAGCTTCAAATAATCCGAATTTTCCGCCTCCAAGACTCTTCTGAGCATCTCCATTGATGTTACCAAAGGAGCTTCCATTAGTAAAGTCATGAGCAGTGGTTACCGTATTTGTCAAGGAAAGCGCACCTGGAGTCATAACAGCCAAGTGATTTCTATGACGAACCGCAACATAATAAGAGTTATTCGTAGAATTGTTAAACCGAACTGGCGATACACCATCCAAGTCCACAATCTTGCCATTTGCAAGTAGCAAGGCTGATCGAGTTTCTAGTATATCAACAAGGGTGGTTGGATTTCTAAGTTCCAGGAATATCCAATCAACTACTGAAGTCGGACCAGTAGTTGTTAGCACTGTAGGGCTGACAGATTCACCACCACCACCATTGATATGAGTATAACCAAGTCCCGTGTATGGTTCTGTGAGCGGCAGTAAACTGCTTCTTACCAGATTGTCAGAAATTAGTCCTGTACTCGGATTGTATGGTCCTTGCAATAGTATGGTAACACTTAACACAATTCCTCTTGGAGCATCTCCAAAAACAAGCGGCATTCCATCTACAGGATCTTTGATACCATCTCGATCAGTGTCTGTAGGATCATCGATCATGCCATCTCCGTCCATGTCTAAAGAAGCGTCTGAAGTTCCAGAGATATCCGTCATTCCATCATTGTTAGCGTCGGTCTCCTGGAAGTCAGGAACACCATCCATATCAGTATCTGTAGGATTGGTAACTGAGCCTTCGTCTCCTGGTACATCTACCATTCCATTGTCGTCAGTGTCTGCAAGACCAGCTTCAACAATATCGTTGATTCCGTCATTGTCAGAATCGAGATCCTGGTGGTCAGGAATGCCATCACCGTCGGTGTCACCACCATTTGTAGCAGTAGCAATCTCAACGGAATCAGGAATACCGTCATCATCATCATCCAGATCATCCGCATTTGAAATGCCGTCTCCGTCTGAATCCAATGCGTCCCCAAATTCTCCTGGTAAATCATCAGTAACATCAGGAATACCGTCGCCGTCTGCATCAGTAATATCATCAATCATTCCATCACCATCAGCGTCTTCGCCAGCATCTACGGTACCAACAATATCGAATGTCCCGTCATTGTCAGAGTCAAGATCCTGGAAGTCTGGAGTTCCATCCATATCGGTATCTGGTGGATTAGTGATCGTTCCTTCATCAGCAGGGACGTCTACTACGCCATTGTTGTCATTATCTGTTCCGCCTGCTTCAATAATATCATGAATACCATCGTTGTCAGAATCAAGATCGAGGTGATCAGGTATCCCATCTCCATCCGTATCGCCACCATTTAAGGCAGTAGCAATTTCTACGGTATCAGGAATTCCATCATTGTCATCATCCAAATCATCGGCATCAGAAATACCATCTCCATCCGTATCTTCAGAATCTCCATGTCCATTAAGACCATCTGTTACATCAGGAATTCCATCGCCGTCAACATCGGTAATGTCGTCTATCATTCCGTCTCCATCAGCATCTTCCCCTGCATCTACAGTACCTACGATATCGAAGGTGCCATCATTGTCAGAGTCAACATCCTGGAAGTCTGGTACACCATCCATATCGGTATCTGTTGGATTGGTAAGAGTGCCTTCATCGGCAGGTACATCAATTAAACCATTGTTATCTGTATCCGTTCCACCTGCTTCCACAATATCATTAATACCATCATTGTCAGAATCGAGATCCAGGTGGTCTGGAATTCCATCTCCATCCGTATCACCACCATTTAAGGCAGTAGCGATTTCTACAGTATCAGGAATACCATCATCATCATCATCCAGATCATTGGCATCGGAAACCCCATCACCATCGGAATCAGGAGAATCTCCATGTCCAGTTAGTCCATCAATGACATCAGGGATACCATCGCCATCTGTATCTGTGGTACTGTCCACCATTCCATCTCCATCAGTATCTAGTGCGGCATCTGGAGTACCTTCGATATCGTTTGTACCATCATTGTCAGAATCTACATCCTGGAAATCTGGGATATTGTCATTGTCAGAATTTGGAGGATTGGTCAATGTGCCTTCATCTGCTGGAGTGTCTATAAGTCCATCCAGATCCGCATCAGTACCTCCAGCTTCAATAATATCATTGATGCTATCGTTGTCAGAATCAAGATCCTGAAAGTCAGGTGCACCATCCATATCGGTATCTGTCGGTAGGACAGCAGTTCCAGGACCATCATCTAGCCCTGTTGAAGTACCGTCATCATTATCATATGCATCATCTAACCCATCCATATCTGCATCATTTCCACTAGGAGGAATGTAGCCTCCTCCTGCAAATGCTTCCGTATTGTCAGGAATTCCATCATCATCAGAATCGATATCCAAGAAGTCTGGATCACCAGTTCCATCTGTATTTGGAATAGGTAAGTTTGTACCTGCAACAGGAGCAGAAGTGTCTGTGTCTGCTGCGGTATCTGCGGTGCCATCATTATTAGTGTCAACAACCGGGTCGTCACTTAAACCATCCATGTCAGCATCTGTCATTGAAGTTGGATCACCTGCAGTAGGGTAGTCAACCTGACCATCATTGTCATCATCAATTCCTCCACCTTCAAGGATATCAGTAATCCCATCATCGTCGGAATCCAGATCAAGGTGATTAGGATATCCATCGCCATCTGTATCGAAACCATCTTCAGGTAAACCATCAGCATTACCTATTGTATCTAAGGAATCATCATCATCCAACCAGGCAGGAACTCCATCATCGTCTGCATCTGCAAGCGGGTCTGAAGGTACTTCCATCAAATCGGGAATTCCGTCATTATCATCATCGAGATCATCTTGATCCGCAATGCCGTCACCATCTAAATCGTCACACTCATTGAGGTTGATAATTGTGAATTCTGCTGATTTGCTTGTACATCCATTTGTTGGTGTAACATTGGCATAAAAGGTTCTTGCTGTGGAATTTGCTGCAACTGAGAGTGTAGCAGCGGTTTCTCCTGAAATGGCAGCGGCTCCTTCAAACCATTGGATAGCACCAGCGATGGATCCAAGGTTGAGAATATAATCTGCACCATTGCCGCAGTCATCTACAACAACCGAGTAATTGGTGGCGCCACCACAAGAGTTGGCGTCATAGGTCGCATAATAAACGCCAGGACTTGATGTGCTATAGGAAGCAGCATTTGCTCCTGTGATCAACGTAAGTCCAAAGCCGTCTCTTACGTACCATTGGTAATTTGCTTCGCCGGTAGGGGCGTTGAGGGTAACACTTTGGCTGATTCCCCAAATAGGGAAAAACAGCATCAAGAAAAGTGAGAACCAATTCCCTACCAGACGAAATATTTTATTATTAATCATAATGATTTTTTCTTTGGTTAAGTGAATTGGTTTAGTTTTCTCTTGTTTCTCGTTCGCTAGTTTCCAATACTGGGATCACTTCTTCTGGTCCTTCAGCAAATCGTGATCTAGAATCAAAATACATGGTATTTCCACTATTATCTACTCTGTTTGCTCTATTTGCTACTACCTCATAACTAAAGCGCACATTTGAATTACCACCTTGTAACTCACGAACTTCAAAGCCAGTTGCAGATTTGTTGGCTACATAAACACCTTTGCAATCTCCCTCTAACTGAACAAAAATTTTCACAGAGTTATCTTGATCAACAATAATATTTTTTGTGAAAATTGGGTCTAGTTTAATTATTGCGACACCATTTACCAATTGCCCTTCTCCATAGTCTGTGAAAAGTACTTCAGGAGATTCCACGCTTGTCATTAATACTGGTTTTTCGTTAAGATCTTTTACGATTGTACCTGATGCTCCAGTACCGTCAACTTTTCTTGCCTGACCTGCAGAGGTAATATAAGACACTCTAGTGCTGTGTAGTGTTGTAAACCCATTTGGGGCTGTGGCATCTTTGTAGATGCTGCCAAAAAATCCACCTGCGGTTCCATTAAGGTCGGCTAATGTGTTTTTTAACATCCATCCTTCTACTCCTGCAATACCGTTGGTGGTCGTTCCTGATACTCCTCCGGCAATAGTAACACCGCTCGAATTTAAAGCGGTTATAACATTCCAAACTCCATTTTCTTTAGAATTTGTTCCTCTTACACCAGCATTACGAGCTGTTGTGGTTGCGCCAAAAACTCCATTTCCTGTACCATTGGTTCTTGCATCAATAGCATTAAAACCGTTACTTGAGTTTGTGTTAAGAAAAGCTGCTCCAACTCCAAGACCCTGATGTTGGGCATCTATCAAATTGTTGGTGCTTGTTGCATTTGTAATCGCTATGTAAATTGCATCTCCCCTTCCTCGTTGAAGAATGTCCAACCCTCTGGCAAAACTACCAGTATTGTTCATCACAATTTGTTGACCAACTCCTAATCCATTATGTCTCAAATAAAGCCCATTGGCAGTACTACTAACATTTTCCATAACAATATCCTGAGCCGTGGCTAACCCTCGTTGGTTTATTCTCATTGCAACACTGTTACTAGTAGCATTGTTCATAATAATATTTTGGCCAATTCCTGTTCCTGTATGAACCATATAAAGACCTTGTTCACTATTGTCTGTATAAATTTCTGCATGTCCGTCGAAACGGGATTTTCCGTTTTTATAAACACCAAACGCATTTTGTCGTGCAGAAGCACTTTGTCCGATTCCTACAGAAAATACGCGGTCGTTTGCAGACCATGCACTAGCACTTGCAGGTGTATAATCACCATTAAACATACCGACCGCAACTTCTGCTCTTGACCTAGCCAGAGTTCCTTCCCCTATCGCTACGCCATTGTGACCACTAGAAACGGTTTGAGCTCCTAGGGTTTTTGATCCAATTCCAGTAGCTTCAGCTTGCCATCCAATAGCAAATGAGCCTGTTCCTGAAGCTACGGTTTGGAAACCCCAAGCTCCTGAGTTAGAACCAGAAGCTACAGATTCAGATCCCAGTGCAACGGAACCTAAACCAGAAGCAGCACTTTCAAAACCCATTGCAACAGAGTGATTTGCAGAAGCATTGGCCTTGTTCCCGGCAGCAAAACTATTATTTCCACCAGCATCCGCTAAATTTCCAAATGCAATTGAACTAATTCCTGAAGATACCGTATTCACACCATAGGCAAATGAATAATCATTACTTGCAGTAGCAGCGCTACCACCAGCAAAACTAAATCCTCCTGTTGCTAATGCATTGAACCCTAAACCAACTGAGTAATTGCCTGTATTGGCTTCGTCCCATTGAGTACCTGTGATGAGTCCCGCACGGAATGAAGCAGTTTTAGGACTCCAGATTAACCTTGTCCCTGCACCAGCAGCAAGATGCTGACCAGCGCCAAACGTACCATCTGCAATAATACCATCGTCGTGGCTTACGTGCAATCCGGCAGCAGGTGTTAGAGTACCTATACCAACATGGCCATCAAACCATGCTCTCATATAAACATTTCCTCCCGCACTGAAAGTAGCTTGTTGGGCAGGAGAGTTCATTGTATGAACAAAATCCAATATTGGTTCAACATTTATTTGTGTTCCAGCTATATCAATATCATTTCCTGCTGTTGAAAGTAAACCAAGCCCAGATGCAGCAGCTTTTTTAACTACCCCATTGTTACCAACAACTAGAACTTGATCTGTAGCAGCACCTGGATCGAATGTTCGAACTCTTAATTTTCCAGCTACATCAAGTCTTTCTGTTGGACCAGTTGTTCCTATTCCCATGTTTCCAGCAGCATTGACGCGAAATTTTTCTGAATTGCTAATTCTAAAAGAAAGGTTAGATGCTTCTTGTGAAAGAAAAACCCATTGCGCATTTTTATCCATCAATCCGAAGTTTGTTCCATCTCCAGATCCTTGGAGGCGGCCGTAAACTTCATTGTCAGCATCTCTGAAAATCATCTGTGTGGTGTTCACATTTGCACTATTGAAGTAAAGCGCTGAGTTGTTATCACCAAATAATCTTTGATTTGCTCCGAAGTAATAATTTCTTCCATCTGATCTTATATTACCATCTACATGTAGCTTTTGGGCGGGTGTGACAGTTCCAATTCCAACATTCCCTGTATTATTGATATACATTAATAGGTTGGAACCTTGGGCAACATCGTTATTGTGTGTGCCAGCAGTTACCATGCGTGCAATACCAAATCCATCCGCATTTACCTGGTTTAAGTATCCTGAAGGATTACCAAAAAACCATTCTGAGTTACTATCAATTCTATTTAGAAAGATACCTTGAGACGTTCTATCATTGGAGACTGAAGCTTGAGTTTCAAACAAAATAGCAGGGCCACCTTCATAGTCAAATGGATTACCTGTTAGGTTGCCTGAACTTTTGATTCGAACTGTAGCACCAGTTTTAACACTTTCAAAAATATCAAGGACATAATCTGGTGCTGGTACTCCGATTCCCACTTTTCCTAATGTATAAACTTCATCGTTGATAGAGGTTGCAGATTCTGTTGTACCTACCCCATACCAATTATGAACGACATCCTTTGCTACAGGAGTCCATGCAGTACCATCAAAAGAATAAACATCTCCAGTGCTATCATCGATATAGAGGTTGCCTGCATTTGCTGCGGGGGTTCCTGGAGTCGGGGTGCCTGTGCCACTTAAGACTTCACAGTTGCATTGTGCGGCCAGATTTATGGTCGTTTGAGCATAGACTTGCTGTGTTATTAATCCTAACGTGAAGAATGAAGCAAAGAAAAATTGTAAAATTTTAGTTCTCATAATAATGGATTTAATTAATCAACTGCAATTTTATAGCTATGCAAGCTGATTCATTACGGAATAGATTGAAAAAAATCAAGATTTATAAATGTTGATAAAGGTCGAAAGTTTGTTTTTGTACGTTATACACACTGTTTTTTGAAGTATGATTTTTTTTAAGAAAAACATACACAGTGCTATGTTGTTAATTCATAATTAGAAAATTGTATGAAAAGATAGTTGAAATGGATCACTTATTTTAATGAATTGTGACATAAAATAAATGCAAATAAATGATATTCTTAATGTAAAACGGTCTAAAACCTGCTTTTATATTGAGTTTATTTGTTTTTTAGTTACAGATTTTGCTTGTTTTTTTGATGGGGTTCTACCAGGCTCCAAGGAGTGGATAACTACATTATTTATAGATACATTATATATTAGGTAATTTGATTGATTGATTTTTTATTGTGAAAAAATAACAAAACCAATAATTAATTGATTGCAAACTGGAACTTCTAGAGGGTTACTTTTTGTGTGACTCATTGTTAGGACGGTACATTGTAAAATAGAAAAAGGCCGCCTCGATATGAGACAGCCTCCTCTTATAATACAAAAATATTTAATTCGTTTTATGGCACTTTCGAAACCAAATTTCGATTGTTCCAACATTGACTGCGTTCAGCTGCATCACAAACTCCATTGAAACTTGAATCATCAATTCGATAGCCAGTAAGGTTCCTGGAATTCCAGGCAATACTTCGATCTGCAGCATTAATGGCTTCATCTCCATTAAAATCAGCTTCGTATAAGGCAAACAATCCGCCTCCTAATGATTTCTGAGCATCCCCATTAATGTTACCAAAAGCTGAACCTCCTGTAAAGTCATGGAATGTAGGAGTCCCTGATAAAGAAAGTGCTCCTGGAGTCATTACCGCCAAGTGATTTCGATGTCGGACAACAACATAAAAGGTATTCGCAGGTGAGGTAAATCTCAAGGGTGAAACACCATCAACATCTACGATATTACCATTTGCCAATAACAATCCTGCTCTGGTTTCTAGTATAGTCGTTAGCGTTGTAGGTGCCCGCAACTCAACAAAGACCCAATCAACAACGGAGGTACTTCCTGTTGTCGCAAGTACAGCAGCGCTGACTAACTCTCCTCCTCCAGTAATGTGCGTGTATCCCAGTCCGGTGTAAGGTTCTCTAGTAGGAATTATTCCAGATCGAACCAAATTATCATTCATTAATCCTGTAGCAGATAAGTAAGGACCTTGCAGGAGAATTTTAAGTCGCAGAGCTACACCAAGCGGTTCATCTCCAAAGATTGTAGGCAATCCATCCACTGGATCCAAAATTCCATCTTCGTCAGAATCCATTGTGTTGTCTATCTGGCCATCGCCGTCCATATCAAGTCCGGCGTCTGGTGTCCCAGCAATATCTGTGACGCCGTCATTGTTGGAATCTACCTCTTGGAAATCAGGTATGCCATCACCATCCGTATCTGTAGGCATCGTAGTGGCACCTTCTGCTGCTGGCGTATCTACCATTCCATTGCCATCATTATCAGTTCCACCAGATTCATCGATATCATTGATTCCATCATTGTCTGAATCGAGGTCCTGGTGGTCAGGGACTCCATCACCATCTGTATCTCCATTGTTGGTGGAGGTAGCAATTTCAATAAGGTCTGGTATTCCATCGTCGTCATCATCCAAATCAATTGCATTTGAAACTCCATCTCCATCTGTGTCTGGAGAATCTCCATGTCCAACTAATCCATCAATAACATCAGGAATTCCATCTCCGTCGGTATCTGTAGTGTTATCCACCATCCCATCTCCATCGGTATCTAAGGCAACATCTGGTGTGCCATCGATATCATTAGTACCATCATTGTCAGAATCGACATCCTGGAAATCAGGAATGTTGTCTCCGTCAGAGTTCAAAGGAGTGGTAAGCGTTCCTTCATCCGCTGGATTGTCAATTAGACCATCCATATCTGCATCTGTACCACCTGCTTCAACAATATCGTTGATACTATCATTGTCTGAATCTAAATCTTGGAAATCTGGAGCACCATCAGAATCTGTATCTGTTGGGTTCACAGGAGATCCAGGACCATCGTCCAAACCTGCGGAAGTATTATCATCATTGTCGTAGGCGTCATCCAGGCCATCCATATCGGCGTCATTCCCGGAAGGAGGAATATATCCACCTGCAGCAAACGCTTCTATGTTATCAGGAATCCCGTCATCATCAGAGTCGATGTCAAGGAAGTCTGGATTTCCAGCATTGTCAGTATTTGGAATTGGAAGGTTGGTTCCAGCTGTCGGTCCTGATGTGTCTGTGTCCGCAGGTGCATCTGCTATGCCATCATTGTTAGTGTCGGCAACTGGATCGTCGCTTAAACCGTCCATGTCAGCATCAGTCATTGAGCTAGGAACTCCAGGAGTAGGGTAGTCAACAACACCGTCATTGTCAGTGTCAATACCACCACCTTCTACGATATCGGTGATACCATCATTGTCTGAATCCAGATCAAGGTGATTTGGAATGCCATCACCATCGGTGTCGAAACCAGCTTCCGGCAAACCATCCGTATTACCAATGGTCGCTAATGAATCGTCATCATCCAACCATGCAGGTACTCCGTCATCATCCACATCTGCAAGAGGATCAGAAGGAACTTCGATCAAATCCGGGATTCCATCGTTATCGTCATCGAGGTCGTCCTCATCTGCTATTCCATCACCATCAGAATCTGGAGCATCACCATGGCCAACCAGACCGTCAATGTCATCAGGAATTCCATCTTCATCTGTATCGGTTGTATTGTCTATCATACCATCATTATCTGTATCAAGACCGGCATCTGGTGTCCCATCGATATCATTAGTGCCATCATTGTCAGAATCGACATCCTGGAAATCAGGAATGTTGTCTCCATCGGAATTCAAAGGAGTAGTAAGCGTTCCTTCATCCGCTGGGTTGTCAATTAGACCATTCATATCTGCATCGGTACCACCAGCTTCAACAATATCGTTGATGCTATCATTGTCTGAATCTAAATCTTGGAAATCTGGAGCACCATCAGAATCTGTATCTGTTGGGTTCACAGGAGATCCAGGGCCATCGTCCAAACCTGTGGAAGTATTATCATCATTGTCGTAGGCGTCATCCAGGCCATCCATATCGGCGTCATTCCCGGAAGGAGGAATATATCCACCTGCAGCAAACGCTTCTATGTTATCAGGAATCCCGTCATCATCAGAGTCGAGGTCTAGGAAGTCCGGCTCCCCAGTTCCATCAGTATTTGGAATTGGTAAATTGGTGCCAGCCACTGGTCCAGAAGTATCTGTATCAGCAGGTGTATCTGCTATACCGTCATTGTTTGTATCGGCAATTGGATCGTCACTTAGACCATCCATATCAGCATCTGTCATAGAAGTAGGATCTCCCGGAGTGGGGTAGTCAACTGCACCGTCATTGTCAGTGTCAATACCACCACCTTCTAGGATATCGGTGATTCCATCATTGTCTGAGTCAAGGTCAAGGTGATTTGGTACCCCATCTCCGTCTGTATCGAAACCAGCTTCCGGCAAACCATCCGTATTTCCAATGGTTGCTAATGAATCGTCATCATCCAACCATGCAGGTACTCCATCATCATCCGCGTCGGCAAGAGGATCAGAAGGCACTTCGATCAAATCCGGGATTCCATCGTTATCGTCATCGAGGTCGTCTTCATCCGCAATGCCATCTTGATCTGTATCTTCACAAGCATTTAGGTTGATTATGGTGAAGGAGGCTGATGTGGTAGAGCACCCTGTTGTTGGTGCAATTTCTGCATAATAGGTACTAGGAGATTGATCAGAAACAACAGCCAATGAACTATTTACTTCACTGGGAATAGCGGCATTGTTTTTAAACCATTGAAACATACCTGTAGAAACTCCTGAAAAAAGATTTACCGTCGCATCAATACCACAGTCATCTACTACGATACTGTAATCAGATGCACCGCCACAGGAGTTTGCTGCGTAGGTTGCAAAGTAAATACCTGGAGTACTGGTGGTATAGGCTGCATTTGTTGCTCCTGAAATGGGAGTTGCAGCACCAGCCCATTGCATATGCCATTGGTAGTTTGTTTCACCTGCGGGAGCATTGAGCGTTACGCTCTGGCTAATTGCTAGTGAAAAATTGAGAAAAACCAAGGCAATAATGGCAAGCAACCTGCCTGGGCTTATTTTTTTTATAATATTCATAATTGAAAGTTCTAAATTAGTTAATACCACTGTTACTGGTTGTCCAGGACTTGTTTAAGAAGCGCTTTTAATTCTGCGACCTCATTTTTCAGAGATTCGATTTCTTCTTGTTGTTCTTGAACGGCATTAACTAAAGGAACTGTAAATTCTGCATATCTTAGGCTGTAATTTTCTTTGTCATTTGTTGGTTTGGTCATTCCGCTAAATTCTATTCCCAATTCCTGCATAGAAGCTTCTACTTCTTGTGCTAGGAACCCATTGTATCGTATGTTTTGATGAGATTCCCCTTCAAAATTATAAGCAACAGGGCGAAGTTTCATGATAAAATCTAACCCTGGTTCATAGTCAACAATGTTTGATTTAAGTCTTGCATCAGAAAATGAAGACCAGGCGACTTGTCCTCCAATTGTAGTTGTGGCAGAATTACCAATTCTGGCAAAATTAGAAGAAAAATTGCTAACGTTTGTTCCTATTGCAATTGAATTGGTGATGTTGCCAGAGCTATATCCAGCTCTATATCCAATATAAACATTATCATTTCCTGCAGTTTGCCCCCAAGCAGACTGGTATCCAATAGATATATTCCTGTTTGCATTGGTATATCCGTGACCTGCTTGATGTCCTAGAAATACATTGTCATTTCCAGTGTCCAAATTATAACCTGCTCTAAAGCCAACAAATGTAAGATTGGTAGTGTTTATAGGAGTACTGGAAATGTTAAAACCAGCTTCCTTTCCTATCATTGTATGGTTTCTCTGAAACAAATTTGGGCAGGCATTGAGACCGAATCTTGTCATAGTACTTGATACGTAAATTGCAGGAACTGTATTGCTTGCAAGTGTTGCTGTTCCTGTAATTGCTGCTGTCGGAGAGTTGATGGTATGAACGAAATCAAGTACTGGTTCAACATTTACAGTCCCGCTAGTGATGTCAATATCATTTCCTGCTGTATTTGGATTAGGGATATTTCTCCATCCTAAATCTCCAGTCGATAAAACACCAAGTGTTTGATTTGGAGCTCCTCCAGAAGTTGGGAATGAATATCCAGCTACTTGAAGTTCGGAAACGTGTGTTTTTCCATTTTTATATACAGTTAAGGCATCTGATCTAAAAGTGTTAGAAGAACCATTTCCTACAACAAATATTCTATCAGCAGCATTCCAGGAATTTACAGCTAAAGGTGTGTAATCTGTGTTGTACATTCCAACTGTAACTTCTCCTCTTGATCGGGAAAACGTTTGTTCTCCAAAAGAGGTAGAGTTATATCCTGAAGCAAGAGTTTGCGCACCAAATGACTTGGAGCCTATCCCTGTTGCTTCTGCTTGATAACCTATGGCAACACCACCAACACCTAGCGCAGAGGTTTCAAAACCAATGGCTATTGAGTTTTGAGCGGTTGTAGTAGCCTTGTTTCCTAAAGAAATGGAGTTTGTACTTCCTGCTACAGCTAGATTCCCAATTGCAAGGGAGGAAGGTCCATTAGCACTGGCATTGACACCGTAGGCAAAGGCGTGGTCTTGATTCGCATTTGTGTTTTGGCCACCTGCAAAACTAAATCCGCCAAGCGCTTTTGTATTAAATCCAAAGGCTGCGCTATAGTTACCCATGCTAGCCTCATCCCATTGGGTTCCACTAACCTGACCAGCTCTGAAGGCAGCATTTCTGGAGCTCCAAACTAATCGTGTCCCAGCTCCAGCAGGAGGAACAGCACCTGCACCAAAAACACCTGCTGCAACAGCTCCGTTATCATTTACTAGATGCAAACCAGCAGTTGGTGCATTTGTACCAACTCCTACTTTTCCCATAGTGTATATATTGTCTGATATAGTTGTAGGTTCAGTTGTAGTATTTTCTTTATACCAATCATGGCTTACATCATTTGCAACGGGACTCCATGTCATCCCGTCAAAACTATAAATATCGCCAGTACTATTGTCGATATACAAATTTCCTGCACTTGCAGGAGGGGATGTCGGAGTGGGCACTCCATTTCCCGACAAAACTTCACAATTACATTGAGATGCCAAGTTGACATTGATTTGAGCATTGATATCAATAACTAAGAAGCCAGTGATAAGAAATAAAAATAAGAAGAACTTTAAAAAGTTAATGTTTTTCATTTGATAGCATTTAAGGATTAAGGATGAATAGAAATGCATTCCCATTTTGATTGATTTTTTAAAAAAAGGAATACAATGGATTAACAATGTGTAAGCTGGCTTGTCTAATACGCTTACACGAAAAGATAAATGATATTTTTCATTTTTTTTAGTATTTGTGACATTAAATGTTTGCGAATAAATAGTATTTCTAATGTGTTTCTTTAGGATTTATCATAGTTTTTAAACAATTTTTTTGTTTGAATAATAATGTTGAATTTTCTGTTTTACATAAAAAGGGTCTGCTGGATATCCAGCAGACCCTCAATAAGTCATACATTAAATTTCAGTACCTAAATTATGGTATTTTTGAATTTAAATTACGATTGTTCCAACATTGACTTCTTTCAGCGGCATCGCAGACCCCATTAAAACTAGAGTCATCCGTACGATAGCCAGTCAGATTACGGCTGTTCCAAGCAATACTACGGTCGGCAGCATTGATCTGTTCATCACCATTAAAATCAGCTTCGAACAATCCAAATTTTCCACCTCCCAAACTTTTCTGAGCATCTCCGTTGATATTGCCAAATGAGCTGCCATTTGTAAAGTCATGGGCAGCAGTCACCGTGTTTGTCAAAGAAAGTGCACCGGGAGTCATGACTCCAAGATGGTTTCTATGTCTTACTGCAACATAATAGGAGTTGTTAGTAGAATTGTTGAATCGTACTGGAGAAACACCATCTAAATCTACAATCTTACCGTTAGCAAGAAGCAGGGCAGATCGAGTTTCTAGGATATCAACTAGCGTAGAAGGATCTCGAAGTTCAAGGAATATCCAGTCCACAACTGAAGTTGGGCCAGTAGTCGCCAGCACTGTAGAACTAATAGATTCACCACCACCTCCATTGATATGAGTATACCCCAGTCCGGTGTAAGGCTCTGTAAGTGGCAGTAAACTGCTCCTTACCAAATTGTCAGAAATCAAACCAGTACCTGAATTGTAAGGTCCTTGTAAAAGTATGGTAACACTTAAAACAATTCCTCTTGGAGCATCTCCAAACACGAGTGGCATTCCATCTACAGGATCTTTTATTCCATCCCGATCAGTATCAGTAGGATCGTCGATCATTCCATCGCCATTTGTGTCGAGAGAAGCATCTGAAGTGCCAGAAATGTCAGTCATTCCATCATTGTTAGAGTCTGTTTCTTGGAAGTCAGGAGTTCCGTCCATATCAGTATCTGTTGGATTGGTAACGGAGCCCTCTTCTCCTGGGGTATCTACCATTCCATTGTCGTCGGTGTCTGTAAGACCTGCTTCGACAATATCGTTGATTCCATCGTTATCAGAATCTAGATCCTGGTGGTCTGGTATACCGTCTCCATCCGTATCGCCACCATTCGTAGACGTAGCAATTTCAATTAAATCTGGTATTCCATCATCGTCATCATCTAGGTCATCAGCATCCGAGATTCCATCTCCGTCTGTGTCGTTTGCATCACCGAAGCCAGTATTGTCATCCGTGACGTCAGGAATCCCATCTCCATCCGTATCTGTATCATCGTCTATCATCCCATCGTCATCATTGTCCTCTCCGGCATCGACGGTACCTTCAATATCGAATGTGCCATCATTGTCGGAATCTACTTCCTGATAGTCAGGCGTTCCGTCCATATCAGTATCAATAGGATTTGTTATGGTGCCTTCCTCTCCTGGAGTGTCGACAAGTCCATCATTGTCGTTGTCTGTGCCTCCAGCCTCTATGATATCGTTAATTCCATCATTGTCAGAATCTAGATCCTGATGGTCGGGTATTCCGTCGCCATCTGTATCACCACCATTTAAAGCGGTCATAATTTCTACGATATCCGGGATTCCGTCATTGTCATCGTCATCGTCGTTTACATCAGCGACACCATCGCCATCGGTATCTTCACAATCGTTTAGATTGATGATCGTAAATTCCGGGGACTTAGTGGTACATCCGTTTGTAGGAGTGACATTTGCGTAAAATGTTCTGGCTACAGAATCTGCAGCTACAGTTAGGGTTGCTGCTGTTTCACCGGAAACGGCAATTGTGCCTTCAAACCACTGGATCGTCCCAGAGACGGCTCCTAAATTTAGGATGTAATCGGCATCTGCCCCACAGTCATCGACGACTATGGAGTAGTTGGTTGCTCCACCACAGGAGTTGGCATCGTAAGTTGCAAAATATACACCGGGAGTTGTTGCTACATAAGAGCCGTTAGTGGCTCCAGAAATAGCAGTTACTCCAGCGGCATCTCTAACATTCCATTGGTAGTTTGCTTCACCAGCTGGGGCTACGAGGGTTACACTTTGGCTGATTCCCAAAATAGGGAGGAGCAGCATAATGAAAAGTGAAAACCAATTCCCAACATGATAAAATATTTTAATATTAATCATAATTATATTTTATAAGGTTAGTGAATTGTATTTGCTCTATTTGCAACGACTTCATAACTAAAGGAAGCGCTACTTTTTCCGCCGTTCAGTTCTACGACTTCAAAACCGGTAGCCGATTTGTTTGTAACATAAACCCCATTACATTCACCTTCTAATTGAATGAAAACCTGCATTTTGTTGTCTATATCCACTTCAATGCTGTTGGTATAACTAGGGTCTAGTTGAATAATGGCTTTACCATTAACTAATTGACCATTGCCAACCTCAGACATTTTCCCATTTGAACCTGAAAGGTTCTCGATTTGATCTTGTTGCTCTTGAATCGCTTTAATCAAAACAGGTATTAGCTGCTGGTATTTCATTCCCATTCGGTCTAACTCAACTAGCTCATACTCTCCAGTTTGTTCATCTAAAATTTTGTGGTCATGTGTTTTAACTGCTTCACTAACAAGGGGTAATACTTCTTGTGCGATAAGTCCAAGCTTAGTTTCTTCGAACGGATCTTTTGTTAATTTGTAGGAAACAGATCTCATATTCAAAACTTCAGATAAACCATAAGTAATATTCTGTATGTTGTTTTTTTCACGTCGATCGGAAACATTTACAAAATCATCTGCATAGACATCATCCCATGCTCTCTCTGTTAAGCTAAAGCCAAGGTCCTTTTGAATGTGAGTAGATGGAGAGAATGAATTATTGATTGTTGTCTCAGCAACTCCGTCTAATAGGAATTCGATAGATCCAATTCCTATCGCTGTGCCAGTATTAGTACCTCTATCGAAATCTGCGACATAGTCAACTGTTGTTGTTCCAATAACAGTTCCATTGCTGGTTGCAATTGAAAGATTAGAACCAAAATTAGCAATATTTTCGTTTGCATCTATCCAGAAAGCGTGGGTTCTTGTATCTGATTCAACTCTAAAATCAAAATTGCCCCCTATTTCATTAGCTACTACATTTCCAGCGTAAAATACTGCGGCATTGGTATTTGCGGTTGTTTGGTTAATATAAAGCCCGGGGCCTGTTCCTCTATTAAGAATATCCAATCCTCTAGCTGAACTAGCTGTATTATTCATTACAATTTGTTGGCCATATCCTAGTCCATTATGTCTCAAATAGAATCCATTTGCAGTGCTACTAGTATTCTCCATAACAATATCCTGAGCGGTTGCTAACCCTCGTTGGTTTATTCTTAGTCCAACATTGGTACTAGCAGTATTGTTCATAGTAATTTGTTGGCCAGTTCCTAATCCTGACTGACTCACGAAAAGTCCTGTTGAACTATTGCTATTATAAATTTCTGCATGTCCGTCAAAGCGGGATTTTCCACTTTTAAAAATTCTAAACACATCTGAGCGAGCAGTTGTGCTTGTTCCATTACCGACAGAAAAGATTCGATCATTTACATTAAAGCCATTTGCACTAGCTGCAGAATAGTTGGTGTTAAAAGACCCTATGGCAACTTCACCTCTGGATCTAGCAATGGTTCCATCTCCAATTGCAACTGCGTTTAGACCACTAGATACCGTTTCTCCACCAAATGTTTTGGAACCGGTACCAGTCGCTTGTGTATTAAAACCAATGGCAATAGAAGAGTTTCCAGAAGCAACTGCACCAGAACCCAGTGCAATAGTGTTAGTTTGCGAAGCAATTGCTCCAGCACCGAAGGCAGTCGACCGTGCTCCAGAAGCTATTGCAGTTGGACCATAAGCAAACGAATAGTCTCCAGAAGCTGTACTTCCGCTACCCCCTGCAAAACTAAATCCACCGCTAGCGATAGTGTTGTAACCCAAGCCTGTTGAATAATTACCGATGTTGACTTCATTCCATTGAGTACTACTAACCTGACCAGCACGGAAGGCAGCATTTTTAGGGCTCCAAATCATACGTGTTCCTGCGCCAACAATCGGGTCTCTACCAGAACCAAAGGTGCCTTCCATGGCGACTCCATCGTCGTGATTTACGTGAAAACCAGCTAGCAAAGTTGCAGGCCCGATTCCAACTGCCCCATCTCCACCACGCATGTGCATAATGAAGTTATTTTGAGCTCTAAATGATAGAAGTGCATTTGGAGAATTTACCGTATGAACAAAATCTAATTGAGGTTCAACATTTACTTGTGTTCCAGCAATGTCAATATCATTTCCAGCAGTGGAGAGTAAACCAAGCGTAGCACGTGTGGCTTTCTTTAAAACACCATTTGCATCAGCGACAACAATGTCATTCGTTGCAACTCCAGCGGTTAATGTTCGAACACGTAGTCCACCATTTACATCTAACCTTTGTGAGGCAGCTGCGACACCAATTCCGACATTACCATTGAGATTTACTCTAACTTTTTCAGAATTGTTGACCGACATCGTAAGGTATTGATCGTGTACGGATCGGAAGGTCCAATGTTGATCTTTGTCGTTTAGCCCAAAACTTAAACCATCAGTAATACCAGCTATAGCACCATATAAAACGCCCTCTTTGTCGTAGAACCTCATTTTAGTAAGTGTTGAGCTATTACTTGTGAAATATAAATCCCCTGAATTGTTACCAAGTAAGTTTTGAACACCTGCTGCTCCCAAATAAATTCTTCCAGTATTGGTTCTAATATGGCCAGCAACATGCAGTTGTTGAGCTGGTGCAGCGACTCCTATACCCACATTACCCTGTGTGAATTGATTGTCATTAATAGAATTTGGAGGGTTTGTAGATCCTACTTCGTACCAATCATGATCTTCTCCCAAGCAGTCCAGCGCACTACCCATGTTATCTCCATTGACATCTTCACCCGTGTCGAGTACACCATTTCCGTTTAGATCCCAGCAGCTATCTCCTTGATCGCCTTTAGGTCCTTGAGCGCCTGTTGCACCTTGAGCACCAGTTGCGCCTGTTGCACCAGTTGGTCCTGGGTCACCTTGGTCGCCTTTAGGTCCCTGAGCGCCAGTAGCCCCTTGAGCACCAGTGGCGCCCTGAGCACCAGTTGCACCTGTTGCACCAGCTGCGCCCGGGTCACCTTTGTCGCCTTTAGGTCCTTGGGCACCAGTTGCTCCCGTTGCACCAGTAGCCCCTTGAGCACCAGTAGCCCCAGTAGCACCAGGTATGCCGGGGTCACCTTTGTCGCCTTTAGGCCCTTGAGCACCAGTTGCTCCAGTTGCACCAGTTGCCCCTTGCGCACCAGTTGCTCCATCGGCTCCATCCGCACCTGGAAGCCCTTGAGGACCAGTTGCACCCGTGTCACCTTTAGGTCCTTGAGCACCAGTAGCCCCATCCGCACCCGGAAGTCCTTGAGCACCGGTAGCACCCGTTGGTCCAGGATCCCCTTGTGGTCCTTGAGGACCAGTTGCACCGTCAGCTGCTATTGGAGACCAAGAGGTACCATCAAAGCTGTAAACATTTCCTGTGCTGTCGTCTATATATAGGTTGCCCGAATTAGCAGCGGGAGAACCTGAAGTAGGAACTCCAGTACCGCTTAAAACCTCACAATTGCATTGAGATGCAAGATTGATTGTGGTTTGCCCATTTGAGTTAGTGGATAAAAATCCAACTAACAAAAGGCATAATGTTAATTGATAGATTAGGTTTAATTTTTTCATAGTATAGATTTTCGATTGAATAATATTTGATTTTTGTTTTTGCACATCCATTTTCTTCCATAGTTTTTAATGGGAAACACTCAGGAAGAGTGGATGAAGTTTAGAATTCAGTTGTAAAAAAATAAGCGGGGTACTTATTCAGTATATTTGTTGATTTAAAATTAAATAAAAAATGTCACTTTTTAGATGCCAGTTTGTTTTTTTTATTAATTAATCGTAATTCCTACTTTGTTGGTTTATAATGTGTTTGGCCTATTTGTGACTTAGTTTATTGTGTTCTAAATTTGCTAGAATAGTATGTTTATTGGGAGTTTGGAAAAATTGGTGAATTTAATATATGTCACTAATTTGTATTTTAAAAACTTTATCTTGTTTAGGTTTTTTATGTATAAGTGTATCTTATTGAATGTGTTGGTGTGGTTTGTTTTAGGTTTACACTGCGTGAAAGAAATTTTAATTTTATAATATTTTAATATTGGCAATACGAAGCGCGAGCATTAGGGGGTGATGAGGTTAAATTGGGTTGGCAAAGAACATAATCTATAGGAGCTACTATAAAAGGGACTGATGTTTATCTGATTAGTTTTTATGCATTTAGTACTATTTGTGTGGTTGTGAGCAGTGTCGAAAGCAGATTGTTTTCTGTTGCAACCCCTACTTAAAAGAGAAAAAATCACTACTGGATTTCTTCAATGAATTCATTTGTTTTTTTGAATTCATTTGGAAAATTTCAAAAAAATAGGTCTGCCAGAATACCTGGCAGACCTATTTAAGTCAAACATTAAAATTTTATTAACCTAACTATGGAATTTTCGAATTTAAATTACGATTGTTCCAACATTGACTCCTTTCAGCGGCATCGCAGACCCCATTAAAACTAGAGTCATCCGTACGATAGCCAGTCAAATTGCGGCTGTTCCAGGCAATACTACGGTCAGCAGCATTGATCTGTTCATCCCCATTGAAGTCAGCTTCAAACAATCCAAATTTTCCACCTCCCAAACTCTTCTGTGCATCTCCGTTGATATTACCAAAAGAGCTCCCGTTTGTAAAGTCATGTGCAGTGGTTACTGTGTTGGTCAAGGAAAGCGCTCCAGGAGTCATTACTCCTAGGTGATTTCTATGCCGCACGGCTACATAATAAGAGTTATTAGTAGAATTGTTAAATCGAACTGGAGAAACACCATCTAAGTCTACAATCTTTCCGCTAGCAAGAAGCAACGCAGATCGAGTTTCTAGAATATCAACAAGCGTGGATGGATCTCGAAGTTCCAGGAATATCCAGTCCACAACCGAAGTTGGGCCAGTAGTTGCTAGCACCGCAGGACTAATTGATTCACCACCACCACCATTGACATGAGTATACCCAAGTCCGGTGTAAGGCTCTGTAAGTGGCAGTAAACTGCTTCTTACGAGATTGTCAGAAATCAAACCAGTTCCTGAATTGTAAGGCCCCTGTAATAGTATTGTAACACTTAGCACGATACCTCTTGGAGCATCTCCAAAAACAAGTGGCATTCCATCTACAGGGTCTTTAATACCATCTCGATCAGTGTCCGTAGGATCATCGATCATACCATCACCATCCACGTCGAGAGAAGCGTCTGAAGTCCCAGAGATATCTGTCATTCCATCATTGTTAGAGTCTGTCTCCTGGAAGTCAGGTACGCCATCCATATCGGTATCCGTTGGATTGGTTACTGAACCTTCGTCTCCTGGTACATCCACCATTCCATTGTCGTCGGTGTCTGCTAGGCCTGCTTCAACAATATCATTGATTCCATCGTTATCAGAATCAAGATCCTGGTGGTCAGGAATACCGTCACCGTCTGTATCGCCACCGTTTGTTGCAGTTGCAATTTCCACAGTATCAGGAATTCCATCGTCGTCATCATCCAGGTCATTAGCATTAGAAATACCGTCACCGTCTGAGTCTAACGCATCACCAAATACTCCTGGTAAATCATCTGTCACATCAGGAATACCGTCGCTATCAGCATCAGTGATGTCATCTATCATTCCATCGCCATCAGCATCTTCTCCAGCGTCTACCGTTCCGACAATATCGAATGTGCCGTCATTGTCAGAGTCAACCTCTTGGAAGTCTGGAATGCCGTCCATGTCTGTATCTGGTGGATTGGTGATTGTTCCTTCCTCAGAAGGTATATCTACCATGGCATCGTTGTCATTATCGGTACCTCCTGCTTCAATAATATCATGGATACCATCGTTGTCAGAGTCTAAATCCTGGTGATCAGGTATTCCATCTCCGTCAGTGTCACCACCATTTAATGCAGTAGCAATTTCTACCGTATCAGGAATTCCATCATTATCATCATCAAGATCATTCGCATTTGAAATACCATCTCCATCAGAATCTAATGCATCGCCAAATGTTCCAGGCAAATCATCAGTCACATCAGGAATGCCATCGTTATCAGCATCAGTGATGTCATCGATCATTCCATCGCCATCAGCATCTTCTCCAGCGTCTACCGTACCGACGATATCGAATGTGCCATCATTGTCAGAGTCAACATCCTGGAAGTCTGGCACGCCGTCCATATCGGTATCTGTTGGATTAGTAATACTACCTTCGTCTGCAGGATCATCAATCAAACCATTGTTGTCTGTATCTGTTCCGCCTGCTTCAACAATATCATTAATACCGTCGTTGTCCGAATCAAGATCCAGGTGATCTGGTATACCATCACCGTCTGTATCACCACCATTTAAAGCTGTAGCAATTTCTACGGTATCTGGAATTCCATCGTCGTCATCGTCAAGGTCATTGGCATCTGAAACCCCATCACCATCAGAATCAGGAGAATCTCCATGTCCAGTAAGGCCGTCAATGACATCAGGTATACCATCACTATCTGTATCTGAAGTGTTGTCAACCATTCCATCTCCGTCGGTATCTAATGCAGAATCTGGAGTACCTACAATGTCATTCGTGCCATCATTGTCAGAATCTACGTCCTGGTAATCAGGGATATTGTCGTTGTCAGAATTTGGAGGGTTGGTCAATGTTCCTTCATCTGCTGGAGTGTCAATAAGTCCATCCAGATCCGCATCCGTTCCTCCAGCTTCTACAATATCATTAATACTGTCGTTGTCAGAGTCAAGATCCTGGAAATCAGGAGCACCATCCATGTCGGTATCTGTCGGTAGGACAGCTGTTCCCGGACCATCATCTAGTCCTGTGGAATTACCATCGTCATTGTCATATGCGTCATCTAATCCATCCATATCTGTGTCATTTCCACTAGGAGGAATAAACCCTCCTCCTGCAAATGCTTCCGTATTGTCAGGAATGCCGTCGTCATCGGAGTCGATGTCCAGAAAGTCTGGATCACCCGCTCCATCTGTGTTAGGAATAGGCAGGTTAGTGCCAGCAACAGTGGCAGAGGTGTCTGTGTCTGCTGCGGTATCTGCGGTGCCATCATTGTTGGTGTCAACAACTGGATCGTCACTTAACCCATCCATGTCGGCATCTGTCATAGACATTGGATCACCTGCAGTTGGATAATCTACCTGACCATCATTGTCATCATCAATTCCTCCACCTTCAAGGATATCTGTGATCCCATCGTCGTCGGAATCGAGGTCGAGGTGGTTTGGATATCCATCGCCGTCTGTATCGAAGCCTGCTTCAGGTAAACCATCGGCATTACCTACTGTATCTAACGAATCATCATCATCCAGCCAAGCAGGAATTCCATCGTCGTCTGCATCTGCAAGAGGGTCGGATGGTACTTCCATCAAATCGGGAATTCCATCATTATCATCATCGAGATCGTCCTGATCTGCAATCCCGTCACCATCTAAATCTTCACAGGCATTGAGGTTGATAATTGTGAACTCTGCTGATTTGCTTGTACATCCATTTGTTGGAGTGACGTTAGCGTAAAATGTTCTAGCTGTAGAGTTGGCAGCTACGGATAGTGTTGCTGCTGTTTCGCCAGATAGCGCGGTAGTCGCTTCAAACCATTGAATCGCCCCGGAGGTAGACCCTAGGTTGAGAATGTAATCTGCATCGGTGCCGCAGTCGTCTACGACAACGGAGTAATTTGTTGCGCCGCCACATGAGTTGGCGTCGTAGGTTGCATAATAAATACCAGGACTTATAGCAAGATAAGAACCGTTTGTTGCACCACTTATAGCGTTGGTGCCAGTACCGTCTTGTTTAAACCATTGGTAATTTGCTTCTCCAGAAGGTGCAACTAGGGTAACACTTTGACCTATTCCAATAATAGGAATAAGCATCATTAGTAAAAGGGTTAACCAATTTCCAACTGAAGAAAATATTTTAATATTAATCATACTGATTATTTTTCTAGTGTTAGAAATTCGGATTATTGATTTTCACGACTTATTGTTTCTTGTGCTTGACCTTGCATTTCGCCGGGCTCTGGTCCTGGAGCAAAACGTTTCCTTGAATCGAAATACATTGTATCTCCATATTCATTCGTATTTGCTCTGTTTGCAACAACTTCGTAGCTGAACGAGGCATTGGATGTGCCGCCTTTTAGCTCTTGTACTTCGAAGCCAGTCGCAGTCCTGTTAGTGACAAACACACCATTACAATCGCCGTTTAACTGGACAAATACTTTCATAATGTTGTCCTGGTCTACGATAATGTTTTTTGTATAAATTGGATCTAGTTTTATAGTCGCTTTTCCGTTGACCAATTGGCCAGTACCATAATCTGTGAATAAAATCTCAGGAGATTCGACACAGGTCATTAATACTGGTTTTTCGTCGAGATCTTTAATTACAGAACCAACGGCTCCTGGGCCATCAAGTTTTCTATTTGTTCCACCAGCGTCAATGTAGGAAACCATTGCCCAGTTAGGAATTGTTAAGGTTGTACCTGTTCCTCCATATGCATTGGCGAAGTATCCTCCTTTCGTATTTCTAAGTTCAAACAAGGTGTTTTTCCAGACTGTACCAACAACACCTGCTCTTCCTTCTCTTGTAGTACCCTCAATCCCACCGGACTGTGAGGTATTCGTCGCCGAGTACCAGGTAGCACCACTTCTAAAGTTAGTTCCTTTGATTGCTGGATTTTGGAGTGATGAACCACCTGCGAATAGTCCTTCTCCATGTCCATCATGAATAGCATAAATAGCAGGATTAACATTGGCTCCATTTAAAGTACGAGCAAAAATATTAGCACCTGTACCTTGCGAGCGAGTATCAATAGAAGGATTGTCACTAGTTGAATTATTGATAAAAGAGAAAATTCCAGTTCCTTGTCCATCGTTTCTAACATAGAGTGCATCGTTGGTGTTGGTTGATTTAGCATTTACTATAATTTGTCCACGCGCATTTCCTGCATTGTAAATGTTTAGACCTTCCTGTGAGGTCGTAGTACTAGTTGTTATATCAACCGTTCCATCAAATCTGGATATTCCATTTTTGAATATGCTAAAGGCATCAAAACGGGCAGAAGTAGAAGCTCCGATTCCAACAGAGAAAACACGATCGTTTGCATTAAACCCATTTGCGCTTATAGCGGTTTTATCTTCATTGAATGTACCAACAGCAACTTCACCTCTTGATCTTGCAAAAGTACCGTCTCCAATAGCTACAGAATTTAGACCACTTGAGGTGGCTTCTGCTCCAAGTGTTTTAGAACCGATTCCTGTTGCTGTAGTATTATAACCGATTGCAACGGAACCAGACCCTGAGGCAATGTTAGAAAAACCAATTGCAATAGAGTTTGCACCCGTTGCACTTGCGCCGTTGCCCATTGAAATGGAACTAGTCCCAGAAGCAGTAGGATTTACACCATAAGCAAAAGAATAATCGCCAGTTGCATTGGCATTGCTCCCCCCTGCAAAACTGAATCCACCTCGAGCGGTTGAATTATATCCAAATCCAGCTGAATAGTTTCCTACATTGACTTCATCCCATTGGATACTACTAACCTGTCCAGCACGGAAGGCGGCCTTTTTAGAACTCCAAACCATTCTTGTTCCACCTCCTGTTCCAAGATAAAGACCTGTACCAAATGTACCTTCAGCAATAAGGCCATCGTCGTGGTCTACATGCAATCCAGCAGCTGGAGATAAAGTACCAATTCCGACATGCCCATCAAACCATGCACGCATATAGATGTTTCCACCTGCACTAAATGTTGCACTTTGTGCTGGAGAATTCATAGTATGGACAAAATCCAATATTGGTTCAACATTTACTTGTGTTCCAGTTACATCAATATCATTTCCAGCAGTTGGGAGTTCGTTGGTTGCAGATCCATCCAATGCCGCTCTTTTTCTGACGACACCATTGGCATCTACTACAAGTACCTCGTGAGCCGCAGTTCCTGCAGTGATTGTTCGAACACGAAGGCCACCGTTTACGTCTAGTCTTTGTGTAGGACCAGTTGTACCGATCCCGACATTACCATTATCATTTATTCTAACTTTTTCAGAATTATCTACTGACATAGTAAGGTAAAGGTCATGTACAGAGCGGAATGTCCAGTTTTGATCTTTGTCGTTTAGCCCGAAACTCAAACCATCTGATGTACCAGCGACAGCACCGTACAAAACACTTTCTTTGTCATAGAATCGCATTTTTGTTAATGTAGAACTATTACTTGTAAAAAACAGATCTCCTGCATTATTTCCGAATAGGTTTTGTACTGTTCCGAGATACAGTCTACGTGCATCTGTTCTTATGTTGCCACCAACGTGCAATTGTTGTGCAGGAGACGTAACTCCAATCCCTACATTTCCTTGAGTGAATTGATTGTCATTTATAGAATTTGGTGGGTTTGTTGATCCTACTTCGTACCAATCATGGTCTTCTCCTAGGCAATCAAGTGCACTTCCCATGTTATCTCCGTTAACATCTTCACCTGTGTCTAGTACACCATTTCCGTTTAGATCCCAACAGCTATCTCCTTGGTCGCCTTTTGCCCCTTGAGCGCCTGTCGCACCTGTCGCCCCAGTTGCACCTGGAGGGCCAGTAGCGCCGGGTGCACCAGGTGTGCCTGGTATTCCTTGAGCACCATCAGCGCCATCAGCACCTGGAAGACCTTGAGGACCGGTAGCCCCGGTTGCACCTGTCGCCCCAGTTGCACCGGGAGGGCCAGTAGCACCGGGTGCACCTGGTGTACCTGGTGTACCTGGTATTCCTTGAGCACCATCAGCACCATCAGCACCATCTAAACCCGGAGGTCCTTGAGCACCTGTAGCACCGGTAGCCCCGGTTGCACCTGTCGCCCCAGTTGCACCTGGAGGGCCAGTAGCGCCGGGTGCACCTGGTATTCCTTGAGCACCATCAGCACCATCAGCGCCATCTAAACCCGGAGGTCCTTGAGCACCTTGAGCACCTGTAGCTCCGGTTGCACCAGTAGCACCGGGCGCGCCATCAGCACCATCAGCTCCTGGAAGACCTTGAGCACCAGTAGCACCAGTTGCTCCTTGGGCACCCGTTGCGCCTGGAGGGCCAGTAGCACCGGGTGCACCAGGTGTACCTGGAGGGCCTTGTATTCCTTGAGCACCATCTGCGCCATCTAAACCCGGAGGTCCTTGAGCACCAGTAGCACCAGTAGCACCAGGCGCACCATCAGCTGCAATTGGTGACCAGGAAGTACCGTCATAGCTGTAAACATTTCCTGTGTTGTCATCTATATATAGATTGCCAGGATTGGCGGCGGGAGAACCAGATGTAGGTACTCCTGTACCGCTTAGGACTTCACAATTGCATTGTGAAGCAAGATTAATTGTGGTTTGTCCATTGGAATTTGTGGATAGGAATCCAACTAATACTAGACTAAGTACTAATTGTTTAAATAAGTTGAATTTTTTCATAGTATAGGGTTTCTTGAATAAAATTGATTTAATTTTCATCTCTCTTCTTCTTACAATAATTAAAGAAAAAAGAGGGAATGATTTAGAATTTCGAGGCAAAAAAAAAATGTTTAATGGCTAAATATAATAGCAAAATGAAATTATGAAAAAAATGTCACTTTTTGGCAAATATTGTGTTTTTTTTAAATTAGCTGGGAATCCTATATTTCTTTGGCATACACTGTGTTATTGGTTTTGTTTAATTAAAAAACAGTATTTTTACTTAGTGTCTATAGGGTTTTGGGCGTGAAATGTTTAATAGATTATATGTCACTAATGTGCATTTGTTTTGTTGATTTGTTTTGAAACATTCAAAAAAAGATATTGTCTATAACAATTAGCGGGTAAATGCCATCAGACTTTTATTGAAAATAGGCGATGGAAGTTTAGAAGGTACAATTTGAAGTTCAAGAATAGGTAAGGTTTGTTTTTGGGAATAAATGGTTTAATGGTGAGTTGGTCAAGAGAATTGTCCTAACAAAAAAAAGACTGAGCTAATTAAAGCGTCAGTCTTTTTGATGATTTATTGTTGGTTAGGAACCTACTATATTTTTTGAGTGGTTTTGGGAGCGGCTTCCATAATTACGGGACTAGCTTTAGGAGCGAATTTAGCAAAATTCTTGATAAATTCTTTCGCTAATTCATCTGCCTTGTTGTCATAGGCTTCACTACTTTCCCATGTTTTCTTAGGGTTTAGAATATCGTCAGGTACGTTTGGACAACTTGTTGGCATTTCAAGGCCAAAAATAGGATGTTTTGTGTAACTGACGTTATTGAGTTGGCCTTCTAAAGCAGCAGTAACCATTGCTCTTGTGTAACTTAGTTTCATTCTGTTTCCAGTACCATATGGTCCCCCTGTCCATCCTGTATTAACAAGCCAGACGTTGACTTCATGTTTTTTCATTTTCTTACCGAGCATTTCTGCATAGTAGGTTGGGTGAAGCGGTAGAAATGGAGATCCAAAACAAGCCGAAAAGGCAGTTACTGGTTCGTTGATACCTGCTTCGGTGCCTGCTACTTTTGCAGTATAACCAGATATGAAATGGTACATTGCCTGTCCTGCATTTAACTTAGAAATTGGAGGTAAAACTCCAAATGCGTCACAGGTTAAAAAGAAGATATTTTTTGGAGTTCCCCCCTTAGAAGGTACTAGTGCATTTTCAATATGATGAATAGGGTAGGAGACTCTTGTGTTTTGAGTGATGTCGTCTTTTAGGAAGTCAGGAATATTGGTGCCTTCTTTAAAGACAATATTTTCTAGGATTGCTCCTTCCTTAATTGCGCGATAAATCTGGGGCTCTTTTTTTTCAGAAAGATCAATGCATTTTGCATAACAACCGCCCTCAAAATTGAATACGCCCTCATCTGACCAACCGTGCTCGTCATCTCCGATCAATCCACGATTTGCATCCGCAGAAAGCGTTGTTTTCCCGGTACCTGAAAGTCCAAAGAAAATGGCTACATCACCATTTTTTCCTTCATTCGCAGAACAGTGCATAGATAACACGTTTCGTTCCATTGGTAGGACATAATTGAGGACAGAAAATATTCCTTTCTTGATTTCCCCAGTATAGCCAGTTCCTCCAATAATGATTGCTTTTCTTGTAAAGTTAATTACAGCGAAATTGTGTTGGCGGGTACCGTCCACTTTTGGGTTTGCCATAAAGCCGGGGGCACAGAGAATTGTCCATTCCGGGTTGATTTTCTCTAGTTCATCTTTTGTTGGCCTTAGGAACATGTTGTTTGCAAACATTGCACTCCAAGGCTTTTCTGCTACCAATCTTAAGTTTAGCCGGTAATTGTCATCCGCACAAGCATATGCATCCCGAACATAAACTTCTTTTTCTTCGAAATAGTTGGTGATTTTATCGTATAGTTGATCGAATTTTTTTGTGTCGAAAGGCATGTTTACATCACCCCAGTCTACCGTCTCACTTGTTTTTTCATCTTTTACAATGAATCGATCTTTTGGGGATCGGCCTGTAAATTCACCTGTATTGATTGCCAGAGCGCCAGAATCTGCAATGATCCCTTCTTTTTGTTTAATTGCGTGGCTAGTTAATTCGGCTGATTCCAGGTTCCAGAAGGCCGTTTTTACATTTTTTATCCCGATAGCATTTAAGTTTGCCGAAGGATTTTTTCTCCCGATTTCTCTCATTGAGTTTTGATTAGTTGAAAAGAAAATTTTAGAAATTTTTATCCCGGATTTCTTTAAATTCAGGTGTGGAAATAAAGAACAAAGATAAGGAAGATAAGCCACTTATTACTATTCTAGGATAGTAAATTCGTGACATAACGTGTTGGTAATTATCTAATTGTATTTTTTACAATAACCTACAAACCTTTGGTAGCTAGTACCTTGTTAGGCTTTTTTACTTTCTGTTTTATGTAAAATTTTGTTTAAATAATTATCGACTTTGGGGAATTGGAATTTTGGTTGGGAGCAGGGATTTAGAATCGACCTCTAAGACTGACAATAAAGTTGATCCCCGGAGCACTTACTCCTGAGGAGAATGGACGATAATGCTTGTCAAGAATATTCTCAACACCAAACGTTAGTGTATAGTTTTTCTTTAGTGTACAAGAGGTGTATAGATTGAGGGTATACCAGGGAGGTGTACCATTTTCTGTAGCTTTTTCAAAATTGTCGGAGCCTTCAATATCATACTGATTCTTGCGTTTCCATCCATTATATTTTGCAACAAATTCAGTACTAAAAACTTCTTTATGAGTATAGGCAATACTTGTACTGCCATAGATGGGGGGTATGTGAGATAGTGGACGATCGTCCGATATATTATAACCTTTAGTGAAGTTGATGATCGATTGCAATTTGAGGTTTGGCATCAATTGGACCAAAACATTTCCCGAAAGGCCATAAATAAATCCTTCCCCTGCATTGAAATTTCGTTGAATAGTATCAAACCCACCATCAAAATAAAGTGTCAGATCTCCGGTGCCTAAAGAGTCGTTTCTCCGCACTAAAACGTCAAATAAATAAGTGTAGAAGTACGTCCCTCCAATTTTTACTTTATCATTGAAATTTTTGGATAGGGTGATTTCTGCGTTCAGTGTTTTTTCCGCAACTAATTCAGGATTAGGAATTGTAACATAACCTCCTTTTGAGCGAACTTTTCCAAAATCATCCACATTGGGTGCTCTGAAGGCTGAGGAGACTACAGCGTGCACATTGTATCCTTCTAAAGGCTTCCAGGTTAGTCCCAAACCACCTGTAAGGGCGCTTGTATTAAGGAAAGCCCTCGATTCAGGAAGGTTGAAAAATGCAGTATCAAGAAAATTTGAAGTTAGCGTAATATAGGTTTGTCTTAAACCACCGATGACGTTTATCTTTTTGCCAACTTTCAACTGGCCACTAAGGTAGGCGGCAAAACTAAGCATATGACTGCCCCCATCTGGATACCTGGTCACGCTTCTATCCTCTATTTCTCCTGTTGCAATATGTCTTTGGAAAGCAGAAGAAACTACTTTGTTGTAAGTGAATTCTGCCCCGTACAATAATTTGAATTTATTAGGGACTATATCCTTGGAAAAGTCGGCATTAAAAGAACCAACATGAACATCCTCTTTTTGAAAATTTCTCCACTCCAGTCCATATCGTCTTGTAATACGGTCTTCATCTACTTTTTGGTAGGCAAACAAAAGTTTTGCAGTATTGAAGAATTTGCTTTTACTTTTAAAATCTCCTGATAGAGAGACCATCATTCGTTGCTGAGGCCCATAATCCCAATCCGAAAACTTAAAGTCTTTAGAGACCACTCCGTCTAATGTATCCAGCGTTCCTTCTGTCAATTGGTCGTAGCGAGGAACATTACTTGTGGTGGAATATTGAAAATTGAGCATTAGTTTGACGCTATCCGTAGGTTGGTATCGGATTTTTTGTACGATGTCAAAATTTTGATAGGCAGTTCCTAATTGATACCTGGGATTTTCGTTCCTATAAACACTATCGGCTGCATTTTTCCTATCCGTATAAAATGTACGATCGCCGTAACCTTCTGGATGGTGCTTGCTCTTTACACTTCCTGACCTTAGCGCGTCGAAATCTCCACCGGAAACACTTGTCAAAATGCCCCATTTTTCATTACCGTAATTAAGATCAATATGACCTGATTTTTCAAAGTTGGCAGAAGAGTAGCGCGTGGAAGCGTTAATTTCAAATTTCTTTTTGTCGTCTTTATCGTGTAGTCTGGGTGTTCTGGTAAAAAAGTGCATGACGCCTCCTAGTGCATCACTACCATATATTACGGATGCTGGCCCGAAGATTACTTCTGTCCTTTCAAGAATGCCATTGTCGATGCTGATTACATTTTGTAGGTGGCCGTTTCTATAAATGGCATTATTCATCCGAACACCATCAATAACAATTAGTAGTTTGTTTGCTTCAAAACCACGAATTACAGGACTACCGCCACCCATTTGACTCTTTTGAATGAAAATACTTCCTGTGTTTTCCAGCATATCTGCTGAAGTCTGAGGGTTCTTGAGTATGATGTCTTTTGATTCAACAACTTTTACAATGGAAGGAATATTTTGAGATCGCTCCGCGAATTTTGAGTTGCCCAAGACCACAAATTCGTCCAGTTTTATAGCGGTTTGGGTAAGGAATACCTTGTTGTAGTTGTTTTTGATGTCTTGTATACATTTTACCAAAGGGGTAAAGCCGGCAAAATCGAAAAATAGAGAATCTGTATCGGGAAGTCCTTTAATTATTATTTGACCTTTGACATCTGTGGCTCCAGTAAATGTTCGATTGGTATTGTAGACGATTACTCCTGGCAAGGGAGCGTCCAGGTCTTTTTCCAATACAGTGACTACGTCGCTATCGAATGGAATAGGAGCGATTGCCTTTAGATTTGCTAAGGATATGGTGTTTAGAAATAGGTAGAGAAAAGAAAAAATTACTAGTTGGGCACGCATGCAATTTAGCTCTGGTTATGAATGGGCTATTTCACCTTATTCAAATACTATTTTTTGGGTAGAGAGATTCTGAAGGTTGTCCCTTCATTAATAATCGATTTTTTTACAAATATCTTGCCAGAGTGATAGTTTTCTATAATTCTTTTCGTTAAGCTCAATCCAAGGCCCCAACCTCTTTTTTTGGTAGTAAACCCAGGTTCGAACACTGTTTTTATTTTAGAATTGGGTATTCCTTTTCCAGTATCCATAATATCAATATAGACAAACTCCTGATCTTGAATAACCTCCGCAGAAATCTCTCCTTTGTTGCCCATGGCATCCAATGCATTTTTTAGCAGATTTTCGACGACCCAATCAAACAATGGCGGGCTGATATCTACAAAAATAGGCTCTTCTTCAGTGTGCAGGGTAAAATTGACATGTTTAGAAGCACGCCTGTTCATATAAGTGAAATTCTTTGCCAACTGGTCATAGATATTTGCTTTTTCTAATTTTGGTACTGATCCAATTTTTGAAAAACGCTCTGCTATGAGTTCCAATCGACCTATGTCTTTTCTGAATTCTACAAGGATTTGTTGGGTGGCTTCATCTTCAGCGGTGGTCATTTTAAGGTGCTCGATCCAAGCTACTAAGGAAGACAATGGAGTGCCTAACTGATGGGCAGTTTCTTTGGCCATCCCCACCCAAACTTGATTTTGCTCCGCCCTTCTCGCTTCGCTAAATGCCCAGTAACCAACTGCGAGAAACAAACCGATCACCCCTACCTGAAAATAAGGGAAATAGCTTAGCATTGTCAATAATTGCGTTTTTTTGTAATAGACGTATTGTTTGTTGCCGTGGGCGGATTCGATAACAATTGGATCGTGTGCCCGTTTCATTATTTTCAATTGGCCATCAAGGTAATCTTTGTTGTTTTCTCTGTCTGGATCGAGGTTGACCGACCCTTCAATTTTGCCTGCCATGTTGGTAAGAATCGCAGGGATGTCTTTATTTCGGATGGTAATATCAAAGGCGAACGTGAGGTCCTGATCCGGGGAAGCGGTATTGACAGCGGTGAATGCTTTTGCCCATAGTTCTACTGCCTTCCGTTCTGATTCCATCAGTTGGCTGGCCAATTTGTTGGTATAGATCAAGGACGTGCCAGTGATTAGCATGGCTGCGATGACCAGTATAAGTTTCCACCTTGATTTCCTTTGATAAATATCCAATTTGCAGCTACGTTTATATAGTTAAATGCTTAGTAAAAGTAGAATGAATTTATTAAATGACAAAAGGTAGTTTATTATCGATCGAAATAAAAGAATTTTCATGAAGAAAATGCAGGTAAATTGAAGGAGGAAGCGCTAAGTGCTCTTTGTTAATTCATTTCCTCGTCCAATTCAGGGTCGTATTCTTCATCGGGGATTTCTTCTTCTGGAATATCATTGTTGATGGTTCCTGTTTGAGGCTTTGCTGTAGGAGCGAAGATTGTTTTGATGGTGGTTTCCAGTTTTTCTGCTTTTGTCTTTTCCAGTTGAGGTTTTTCTACAACGGGGTCGTTTGGATCTTCCTCTTTGTTAATTTCTCTTTCTTCTTTTTTAGGGATGATTGTTGGTTTGCGTTTAGGAGGAGCGTCTTTGGCGTCTCCATCGTTCCAGTCTATTGGTTCAAGGAGGGCGCTTTGGCCTAGCTCGTTTCTGATATCTCTTCTTATTCTTTCGAAGTGGTATTCGAGTTTATCATTCAACGCATTGTAGTTCTTCTTGCCATACTTGTAATCGTATTCTTCTAAATCTCCGGTAACATTCACATAAATATTAAAAAATCCTTTTTTCTTCGCTTTTTTAGGTTTTTTCTTAGGATTATAACGCTTAAACTTGTTCCATAGTACCTGCCCGGCATTTACTTTTACTAAATAGTCCATATTTCCACTTAGTTTGTGGTTGCCAGAAAGAGAAAGGTTTAAGGCATTAGACTGAATAAACATGGTAGGGATGTAAAAGTTACCCCGAAGAATACCAAATTGATTGCGGGTTTTAGAAAATTTGACATGTTGTAAATCTTGCAAATTCACATACTTGGATAGGCTTTCCAGCATTTCAAAATCTATAAGTTCTCCTTCTTCCATAGAGACATCGGCTATCGTATATAATTTCTTTTCCAGAAAATCGCCATTTTCATCCCAATAGGCTTTTACCAAAACTTTAGCATTGATCTTGCCACGAATATTGTCTTCAGTTACGACCTTTTGTCCGAAATTTTCGCATTGACGAAATGTCTCCTCCGCATCAATCTGATGACAGGTAATGGTCGTTTCCAGGGACGGCGTATTGGTAAGGAAAACTTTGCCATCCATATTCAGCGTACCGTCTAAGGCGTCCACTCGGACTCCTCGCACCGCAACTACTTTATCCTTGATGTCCACTTTCCCTCTAAAATCTTTTCCTATTACCTTACGGTAATTAAACTCATCAATTTTAGCAGTAAAAGAACCTTCAAGGTAGTTAGTAAACCGTTCTTTTTTAGGGTTTTCTCCTGTTTCTTTTTCTTGAGCAATCTCTTCTTTATTGTATAGATTTCCAAGGGCAAATAATTGATCGAAATCTATGTTTTTGGCATCCAGATTGAGTTGAAATTCTAACTTCGCATCCTTCGAATTGATAGAGTCAGAAAGCAAAACGGGGATCAGATTTTTGGCAGATCCATCCAATGTGATTTCACTATCTACACCTTTGAAATTCACCTTTTTTACTTGGAAATCATTGTTGGACATTATCAGTTTCCCACTTTCTACATAGATTTTTTCGTTGTTGAGGCGAAGCATTACCTCATTTAATTCCAGTTCCCCAGTGGCATCTACCTTATAAATCAGTTTTGGGTCGGTCATGTACTTGTAGTAACCAGCAATGTTGAGGTTATTAAAATTAATTTTCCCGTCGCCATCCGAAATAGACTCCTTATCAAACAATCCATAAACAGCATCGAGTGGAACATTCCCAGAAAAATTGAAATCAATGTATGGGTTGTTAAGGTCGATGGCTTTTAGGTTCATTTTAAGTGGCTCCTTTTTCATGAGTGCCTGAAAACCGTTAATTTCGAAAACCGCATCTTTGTCTCTGCCTTCTTTTCCGTTTTTGAAGGATGCCTTGAAGGAAACATCTTTTAGTGGGTAATCCAATCGAGGACTATTTATTTTTCCGTTTTTGAGTCCAAATTTTACATCGACAGCAGGGGTTCTGCTAGCACTGTATTTTCCCTTCACATCAGCTGTTAAGAAAAAGGTGCCCTGGCTATCAAAATCGCTCAATTTTTTCTTGTAGGCAGGTGGCAAAACTCCAATGACTGATTTTATACTGCAGTCTTTGCTTTTCATAACGATATCGACATTCGAGTAGGATTCTTTAGCTTCCACTTGGCCATCCACTTTGAAGGTATTGTTATCTACTACTACTTCTACTTCGTCAAATTTGTAGATGCCTGTTTTGAGATTGACATCAATCTTTGCGGTGTAGCCCAATTCTGTTCCTGCCATAAATCGGCCTTCTGGTGTGTCTACAAACCCAGAATACATTTCGGCGAAACTGTTCATAGAGAATTGTTCGTTTGAAAACTCTCCATCTACTTCGGCGTCGTTTACTTTGACCGAAATTTCTGTTTTTTTCTGTTCGTTGACATAAATAATCTCGATGTCCTGGAGACTGGCCTTTTCTAAGGAAAGTGAAAAGTCTGAATTTTCTTCCGTCTTTATGGTTTTGGACTGGAGAAGAATATCCGCGCTATTTCTTCCATTTTTATCAAAATAAAGATAGAGTGCACCATTTTGAATTTCAATACTTTTTACTTTGTATTTCTGGCTAAAAACACTCATTGTTCCGAAACTTAGCTCAAGGTTTTCTGCCTCTAGCAGCATGCCACTGCCTTTGTAAGCGCCAGGGAGTTGGACGTCTTTGAGATTGATAGATGCATTAGGGAAGTCGGAAAGTAAGGAAAGGTCGATGCTTGTAACTTGAAGTTCTGTCTTCAGGCTTTTGTTTAGCTCGCGTAAGAAAAGTGCACCTACTTCCTTTTCAAAAAAAGCTGCAATCACTACTAATGCTAACATCATTGAAAGAATCAGTACAAAGAAAAGAAGGCCAATTTTTTTGAAGATTGATTTCATGGATTAGTTACTGCTAGACAAAAGTACTTTTTTTTGGGGAATGCTGCGGTTAATGTTGTGTTAAAAGTAATGAATACGAAGTATTGGCGTTTGAACCTCAGCTAAACGAGCAATCTACTTGTATTATTTGGTGAATGATGCATTTTTGTCAAAAGACCGGATGAATTGTCAAAACAATTTGCACGAACCCTAGGGACAACATACCCTCACTTGAAAAAGAACTTTTTAAGGACTATATTTGTATATGCCGCACAGGTGGTAGAATTTACTGGAGTTGAAGTGTCAAAAGAGTTACCTGAATCAATTAAAAAGGGTTTTATGAGTACTTACGAATTTTTTTTAGGAAAGGACGAAAAGAAGAAATTAATGTCGTCGTTGAAAATTTCTACGAAAACGGCCTTGATGCTCAAATAGCTGCAAATCTGTCAGGTTTTTCCTTGGATAGAATACTCGAAATTTATAAGAAATTAGACAACAAAAAATAAGTGCCGTAAAACATCCATGCAAAACAAATATACAAGGACACAAAACCTCGAATCCACCTTGCTCCAACTTGTCAATCAAGAACGACAAAATCGCAAAAAACCACCCCTCTCCGCAATGTCAGACATCACTGAAGTCGCAGCACTCCATTCTATAGAAATGCTCCATTTCAATGATATCTATCATGACAGTCCCAAAACCGGATCGGTAGGAGACCGTGTAAAACGAGCAGGATTGCCCTTCCTCGCAGTAGCAGAGAATGTTGCTATGGGCGGTGATCTCCAAAAATGTCATGTCGGATTAATGAATTCACCGGGCCACCGAAAAAATATTCTCAACAAATCATACACCCATGTTGGAATGGGAGTCGTTCGAGATCAAAAAGGAATACTTTTTATTACACAGGTTTTCATGGAGCAATTGCCAGTATTAGACATAGCTGAAGAAAAACAAAAAGCAATTAATAAAATAACCGAGCTCCGCTCCAAAAGAAATCTACCACCACTCGCGCACATAGAGCTAGACGCAACCAACCAACTCACTACAAAGATCAGCAAAATGTCTACGCAGCAGTTGCAGCGGCTGGATGTCAACCCTACCATAAGTCAAATTGGCAAAGAATTGGCAGCAAAAAAAATGGCCTATCGACAGTTATCTTTAACCTGGCAAACTGGGAAATCCCTTGAAATAAAATCGGTCAGAAAAGAATTGCTAAGCTCAAAACTTAGGAAATACTCCCTAGGGGTGTCAGTAAACAAACAACTTGGGTGTTTGTGTATAGTCTATGTTTTTATTAGCTGATAGCACTCCCAATAGTTGATACCGCCAATGCCATCCACAGTTCCACAATTGTTACTATAGAATAAATCAATTCAATTGGAATTGTATAAAAACTTAATGTAAATCACTATTTTAGTCCTGTTCTTCTTGTCCTAGCAGACTAGAATCAACAATATTACAATCAACAATATTACAATCAAATTACCTTAAAAATCTACCATGAAAAACGTATTACTATTAATAGTAGGGATTCTGTTTGCCCTAAACGGAATTTCCCAAAATGTTGGTATTGGAACCACGACTCCAACAAATACTCTTCACATAAAGTCAACTTCCGGCGATCCACTTAAAATTGAGGGATTGCAAGGGTTCTCTCCCTCAGAAACCAGTGTTTTGGTAGTTGATCCAAATACTGGAATCGTGCGACACATGCCGGAACCACTCGTAGGAACGGACAATCAAAATTTAACACTAGGAGCAGGAACTGTCTCTACAGCCATCCTGCAAATAAACGGTGGATCAAACATCACCTTAACCGAAGGAAACAATATTCAATTTACCGAATCAGGAAACAACCTAACGATTAGTGCATCAGGAGACGGAACAGGGACGGACAATCAAAACCTCACTCTAGGAGCGGGAACAACCACCACGTCGATATTAAATATGGAAAGCGGATCAGATATCACGCTAATCGAAGGTAACAACATTCAGTTAACAGAATCAGGAAATAACTTAACCATCACAGCGACTGGAGACGGAACAGGCACCGATAATCAAAATTTGACCCTAGGAGCCGGAACAACCACTACCTCGATACTGAACATGGAAAATGGATCAGACATCACGATTCAAGAAGGAACCAATATCCAAATCACTGAATCTGGAAATACAATGACGATCAATGCATCAGGGGATGGAACAGGGACGGACAATCAAAATCTAACTCTAGGAGCGGGAACAACCACCACGTCGATATTAAATATGGAAAGCGGATCAGACATCACGCTAATCGAAGGTAACAACATTCAGTTAACCGAATCAGGAAATAATTTAACCATCACAGCTACCGGAGACGGAACAGGCACCGATAATCAAAATTTGACCCTAGGAGCCGGAACAACCACTACCTCGATACTGAACATGGAAAATGGATCAGACATCACCATTCAAGAAGGAACCAATATCCAAATTACTGAAATTGGAAATACAATGACGATCAACGCATCAGGAGATGGGACAGGGACGGACAATCAAAATCTAACGGTTTCTGCGGGAGGCTCAAATTCTTCGATTTTGAATATGGAGTCTGGAACGGATGTTACTATAAATGGAGGTAGCGGTATTTCTGTTACGGAAAGCGGATCGACGATTACCATCGCGCAATCTGGCGGAACTACATTAGCATCAGGGACATATACCCCTACAGTTACGGAGATCAATGCTAGTGTAGGTGGTATCAATTCTGTGGAGACGCATAACTATTTGCGAGTAGGTAATCAAGTTCATCTTGCCGGTACTATTTTCGTGGATTGGGTTGCTGATGGTAATGGGTTTATCTATGTTACCCTTCCAATTGCTTCCAATTTTACTGGAGTTCGTGATTTAAATGGAAGTATTAATCTTATTGTAAGTGGCCCTTATGCTACTTTCAATGGCAGCCACCAGGCCATTGCGGACACAGGAAGTGATCGCATGCGTTTAATGGTACAAAATGCTGAAGGAGCAATTACTGTTGGTTATCAATATTCTGTGCTTTATACCGTCAAATAAACAATTTAAAGATGTTTTGTTTGGGCAAGGGGAACATTTTTGCCGACGAAAAGGTTAATGGAAAGGAGACCAGTTCCTAAAAGCTACAAGCAGTAAACTAGGAGGTTAATATAATTTTATAGGAATCCAATATTTAGACTAAAGGCAGAAAAGATATGACAGAATTAGCTGAAGAACAAAAAGGCAACGCTTTTTTGATATTGATCCTGGCAGGAATAATTACTTTCTTTTTACCAATGATTCCTAATGGGAATTATATCCTTTGGCCCTTTGTTATTTTGACGACCTACATTCATGAAATGGGGCATGGATTAATGGCAATGTTGGTGGGAGGTACCTTTCTGAAATTAGAAATTTTCTCCAATGCTTCAGGCTTGGCCTGGAGTTCTGGAGTTGGGGAAGGGATTCCAAGAGCATTGGTTGCTGCGGGTGGTTTGGTTGGGCCATCTATTGCAGGCGGTTTGTTTATTTTATGTGGACGTTCTGTAAAAGGCTCTTCAAGAGGATTTTTAGTCCTGAGTCTGTTTTTATTAATTGGAACATTGATTTGGGTGCGTTCTCCATTTGGGATGATTAGTATTGGTGCTATGGGCATTTTGTTTTTAATTATTTCAAGAAAAGGAACGCCAGGACTGCATCAATTCTTAATTCAATTTATGGGCGTACAGATGTTGGCGGATACCTTGACGAGAACGTTTGGTTATTTGTTTACCGGATCAGTGGAAGTTGCTGGCAAAACCCATCATTCAGATACTGGAGCGATTGCCGAACAATTGGGCGGTCCTTTCTGGTTTTGGGGGGCATTGTTGTTTGTATTTTGTTTGTTGATTTTTGTGGTTAGCATGAAGATTGCCTATCGGAATAAGGCATAATTGCCTCGCTGAATAGTCCGAAAAAAATAAAAACCCCACTCCAGAATTACTTCAGAGTGGGGTTTCTTTTCTTATTTGAAACTAAAAATGGCAACCAGGAATATATCCCTAGGCCAATTCCAGTGCAATCTTCATCATATCCATGTACGACTGTTCTCTATCTTTTGAGCTAGCAGAGGCGCCCGTGCGAATATTGTCACTTACCGTAAGAATAGACAAGGCTTTTGCTCCTAGTCTTTTGCTCAGGGTAAACAAAATTTGCGTTTCCATCTCTACCCCTAAAATGCCATGCTGTTCCCAGATATCCCATCGCTTAGGGTCATCGTCATAAAAGGTGTTGGTACTGAATATCGACCCTTGTAAGGTGTTAATTTTCAATTCCAGCGCTTTCTGATAGGCCCGTTGCAATAAATCAAAATCAGCAGTCGCCGCGTAGTGCAGTCCACCAAAATGAGTCATGTTCGCACCAGAATCTCCTGACGCACTCATCGCTAGAATGACTTGACCAACATTCAGTTTTTCCTGGATGGCGCCACAAGTACCTACACGAATCAAATTTTTCACCTTGTAGGTATTGATCAATTCATTTACATAAATTGCAGTACTACCCATTCCCATACCAGAGCCTTGTATTGACACTCTTTTGCCTTTATAAAATCCGGTATAGCCAAACATGTTTCTGACCTTATTAAAACAAAAAGCATCTTCCAATAAGGTTTCTGCTACATGTTTTGCTCGAAGTGGATCGCCAGGTAGCAGTATTGTTTCTGCGACATCACCGACTTTTGCTTCTATATGAATACTAGACATATCTTATTTCTTTCTTGTTATCAATTAAATTTATTTAAAAAATTAAGCGCCATAAGGAATCCAGATGTTTTTGATCTGGCTGGCATGTCGCAAGAAGGTTTTTCCTTCTCCATGTGCGGTGTTTAACCAATTTCTATGTTTGCCGTAGTTCACCCAGTTCCGTTTCATATTATCTGCAGACAATAATTCTACATTTTTACTACCTTCTTTTGTACCAAAATACCAAATACCATCCACATCATCATGTTTGGCTAGTACTTCTGTCAATTCTTCCTTGCTTCCGGTGATGATATTCACGGTGCCCGCAGGGACATCGGAAGTCTCCAGTACCTGGTAGAAGTCAGTAGCAGAAAATGGATGTTTCTCTGAAGGAATTACAATCACATTGTTCCCCATAGTTATTGCTGGAATTACCGTTGAGATAAATCCTAATAATGGGAATTCGTCTGGGCAAATAATTGCCATAACTCCAATTGACTCCGGCATGGCAAGTGTTACATTGCGATGGGTGGTGTGGTGCACCAATCCGTCATACTTGTCGGCTTGAGCTGCATAGGTGTAAATCCGTTCTATTGATAAATCTACTTCCTGATAAGCGTCTGCTTTCGTTTGATTGGTCATTTGCACCAATCTGTCGGCAAATTCTTCCCGGCGGATCATTAGGTTTTCTGCTAGATAATAAAGCACCTGTGCTCTTGAATGTCCAGTTTTTCCTCCCCAACTTCCATTTTTGTGGGCGGCTTCGACTGCATTTCTAAGGTCTTTTCTATTTCCTTTGGACACTTCACCGATACATTCCCCGAAAGGGTTGTAAATCTTAGTACTATATCCGCCATCAGGTCTTGCCTGCTTGCCTCCATAATACATTTTGACAGTTCGGTCAATGCCCACCTGGCCATTGGTACCATTCTTTTTAGCCTGCGGTTTGTCCGATACTTTTTTGGTAAACGGTTTGTCAGAAAACTCGGACTCAATCCTTGGTTTCATATATTCATGCAATCCTTCGATGCCTCCTTCACGTCCAAAACCGGATTCTCGGTAGCCGCCAAAACCGGAGGCTGCGTCAAATACATTGGTACAATTGATCCATACGGTTCCTGCTTTGATCTGTGGGGCAATGTCTAGGGCCAGGTTGATATTTTCTGTCCAAAGGCTACTTGCTAATCCGTAGCGGGTATTGTTGGCTAGTTTTACTGCTTCTTTGTGTGATCTGAATGTCATTGCTACCAGTACTGGTCCAAAAATTTCTTCCTGAGCAACGGTTGCAGACGGCGAAACATTGGTAAATAGGGTAGGAGGGTAGAAATACCCTTCCTTCGGACAAGCCCAACTTGGCTGCCACATTTTAGACCCTTCGTCTACTCCTTGCTGCACCAAGTCAGTGATGACTTTCAATTGCGATTTATCAACGATAGCGCCCATGTCTATACACTTGTCCAGCGAATCGCCGATACGAAGTTTTTCCATGCGGGCACGGATCTTTTTGTAGAGTTTTTCTGCCACACTTTCCTGGACCAATAGTCTAGAACCTGCGCAGCAAACTTGTCCTTGATTGAACCAAATAGCATTGACTACTCCCTCTACCACGCTGTCCAAATCTGCGTCTTCAAAGACAATAAATGGCGATTTTCCGCCTAGTTCTAAGGATACTTTTTTGCCTGTACCGGCAATAGCACGCTGTATTATTTTACCCACACCAGTTGATCCGGTGAAAGCGATTTTTTGTACATCAGGATGATTGACCAACAGTGCGCCAGTTTTTCCGTCACCTGTGATAATGTTGACTACACCGTCTGGCAATCCAATTTGTTCACAAATCTCTGCAAACAGCAAGGCGGTAAGTGAGGTGTATTCTGCTGGTTTTAATACCAAGGTATTTCCCATAGCCAATGCAGGCGCAATTTTCCAGCTCAACATCAATAATGGGAAGTTCCAGGGGATGATTTGCCCTACAACACCTACCTCTTTATACTCTTTTAAGTCGGTGTCACGGAGTTGTGCCCAACCGGCATGATGGTAGAAGTGGCGTGCTACTAGTGGTATATCGATATCCCTTGTTTCTCGGATCGGTTTGCCGTTGTCGATGGATTCCAACACGGCAAATAGACGGGAGTGTTTTTGAATTTGACGAGCTAGGGCATACATATATCTTGCCCGTTGGTGTGCTCCGATTTCAATCCATTTTGGAAGCGCTTTATTCGCTGCAGCTACAGCAGCATTTACATCTTTTTCGTTGGCTTCTGCTAATACGCCTAATTTTTCTTTAGTAGCAGGGTTGATCGTATCGAAGTATTTTTTAGAAGTTGGAGCCTTCCATTTTCCATTGATGAACAGCTTGAACGTTCTTTTGTGTGCTTCAAGAAATTCAATTGCTGGAGCGGCGCTTTCTGGAGCAGGTCCGTAGGCCATAGTATCGTATATTTCTTTAATTTTCATTACAATTTAATTTTTTCAGGTTGCAAGATTAGGCCATTGGGTGTCGGTAAGAAGCAGAGTATCTTCCAGTGATGAAGTGTTCTAACTGACGTTCGATATCTCCTAGTAAGCTACTTGCACCAAATCTGAAGAGTTCTGGATTTAGCCATTCATCTCCTAGCTCCTCTTTGATGAGGAACAACCAGTTTAGGCTTTGTTTTGCTGTCCGTATCCCACCCGCAGGTTTGAAACCCACTTTGTAACCTGTCAATTGATGGTATTCTCTGATTGCACGGATCATGACAAGGCTGACAGGGATGGTGGCGTTGACACTTTCTTTTCCGGTACTTGTTTTTATGAAGTCGGATCCGGCCATCATGCATACCCAGCTAGCTTTAGCGACTTTCGTATAGGTAGGAATTTCTCCTGTGGCTAATATTGTTTTCATGTGTGCGTCTCCACAAGCTTTTCGGCAGGCGGCTACTTCCTTGTATAGGCCTTTCCAATCAGACTGGAGCACTAGTTTTCTGCTGACAACGATATCAATCTCCGTTGCTCCTGCTGCTACAGAAAGCTCGATTTGCTGGAGTTTTTCCTTTAGAGGAATTTGTCCGGCAGGGAATCCTGTGGAAACTGCTGCGATTGGCATTTTTCCTCCTTGAAGTCCTTTTACAGCATCTTTGATCATGTTGTGATAAACACAGACTGCGCCCGTGGTGATTTTTTCTTTTCCCATGCCTAGGGCGTCGAGGAGGTCTTGTCTAACTGGAGACAGTGCTTTTGCACAAAGTCGGTGCACATTCCCCGGAGTATCATCTCCTGCTAAGGTGGTCAAATCGATAAATCCGATTGCTTTCAATAGCCAGGCTGCTTGCCATTGCTTTTTCACAGATCGTCGTTTGCCGAGGGTTGCTCCCCGTCGTTCTACGGCACTTCTGTTGACATGTATTCCCTTGAAAAGATTCGCATCGAAAGGAATTCCATCATTCCGTTGGAGGTGGGATGCCGGTGTTGGTTTTTGTGTTGGGCGCGCAGGCCGCTTTTTAGTTTTTGCCATGTATGTATTATTATAATAAATCAGGGGAAAATTACATAATAGTTTTGAGTATTAACGGCTTTTTGTTCGCCGCATTTGTATTTATAGTAAAAGCTTTCGCTAATAACTGTTCTGCTTTTATAAAGTCTGCTTGTTGATTGGAGTACATCAACGCTAGTGTTTCTCCTGCTTTCACAGGATCTCCTATTTTCTTTTTTAGGAGAATACCAGCGCCAAAATCGATTTTGCTATCTTGATTTTCTCTGCCAGCTCCTAGCTTCATAGAGGCAATTCCAACATCTAGAGCGTCCAATTCTACAATAAATCCATCTTTTTCGCTGACAAATGCCTTTTCAAATTTGGAAATGGGCAGCAATTCTGGTTGGTCTGCATAAGTTGGGTCTCCTCCCTGAGCCGCTATCAATTCTTTGAATTTTGCGAAAGCAGCGCCTGAATCAATCAGCGCCTTCAATTTTTCTACACCTTCCTCATAAGAAGCACAAACTTCTCCTAAAACAAGCATATGACTGCCTAGTTTAAGGCAAAGTTCGGTCAAATCTTCAGGACCATTCCCCTTAAGGGTATCAATCGCTTCTTTTACTTCTATGGCATTGCCCACTGCAAACCCCAAAGGTTGATCCATAGAAGAAACGACGGCGACGACTGCTCTATCCATTTTTGCTCCGATTTCCGTCATCATTTTTGCCAGGTCTTCTGCCTGTTCGACGGATTTCATGTAGGCGCCTTTGCCTACTTTGATGTCTATGACGATGGCATCTGCACCGCAAGCCAGTTTTTTGCTCATTATACTGGAAGCTATCAAGGAGATATTTTCCACGGTGGCCGTTACATCTCTAAGTGAATATAACTTTTTGTCTGCTGGGACGAGACTTTTACTTTGGCCACAAATTGCGATGTTGTGTTTTTGAATTTTTTTAATGAATTCCTCCTTCGACATATCTACTGACAGGCCTTTGATGGATTCCATTTTGTCGAGGGTGCCGCCGGTGTGGCCGAGGCCTCTTCCTGACATTTTAGCCACTGGTACTCCTGCTGCTGCGACCAATGGGCCTAGTATGAGTGTGGTTTTGTCTCCTACACCGCCAGTACTATGTTTGTCTACTTTTATTCCTTTTATTTCAGAAAGGTCGACCAATTCGCCGGAGCGCATCATCAAATCAGTTAAGATGGCGGTTTCTTCGCTGTTCATCCCTTGAAAATAGACGGCCATCATGAAGGCGGAGAGCTGGTAGTCTGGTATTTTGCCAGATACTAAGCCATTCACAATAAAGGCATATTCTTCTTTGCTCAATTCGAGCCCTTCCCGCTTCTTTTTTATTAGTTCGACCATCTCTATGCTTGAATTTCTGAATAGTAACTTTTTCCTGGTGATTTGTAGTTGATTTGCAATGCTTCTGCTATGGTAGACGAAATATCTGCGAAAGTGTTTCGAATACCGATGTTTTGTCCTTGTTTTACTGACTTGCCGTAGGTAAGGATTGGAATGTATTCTCGCGTGTGGTCATTGCCAGGAGCAGAAGGGTCGTTGCCATGATCTGCGGTGATGATGAGCAGATCGGTGTCTTTCATTTTGTCAGTTATTTCTGGGAGGTATTTGTCAAACTCCATCAAGGATTTGGCGTAACCTGGTACGTCTCGTCTATGGCCAAAAAGCATATCAAAATCTACCAGATTAGTAAAAATTAGACTTGCAGGATTGCTTTCAATGGCTTTGATGGTTTCTTTTATTCCTTCTTCGTTGTTGGCGGTTTTGACATATTTGGTGATGCCTTTTCCTGCAAAGATATCGACGATTTTTCCAATAGAAAATACTTCTTTATTTGCATTTTCTATAGCGTCCAATATCGTGTCTGGTGGCAATAATGAAAAGTCTTTTCGTCTGCTTGTCCGAGTATAATTGCCAGACGTCCCCATGAAAGGTCGAGCAATCACGCGGCCCACTTCGTATTCGTCTTTGAGCAGGTCCCTGGCAATTTGACAGATTTCATATTGTCTATCTATTGGGAATATGTCCTCATGCATAGCGACTTGAAAGACACTGTCAGCGGAGGTGTAGACAATTGGTGCTTTCTTAGCCAGGTGCTCGTCTCCATAATCGTTGATGACGACCGTGCCTGATCCTACGATATTGCCGATTGTTTTGCATCCAATGGCTGCTTCAAATCGATCCATGAATTCTTTAGGGAATCCATCAGGGAACGTAGGGAATGGTTTTTCTAGGATCAGTCCGCAGATTTCCCAGTGTCCGGTGGTCGTGTCTTTGCCGGAAGATTGTTCGTTTGCTTTGCCGTAGGCGGCTGTTGGATGATTGGTCTTTTTGAGTAAGTTGGATGGGTCAATATTGCCCAACCCCATCTCAATCAAGTTGGGAATATGCAGGTCTGGATAGAGTTTGGCGATGTTTCCCAGGGTATTGCTTCCTTCGTCATTGTACAGGTTTGCGTCAGGTAGTTCTCCTATCCCAACACTGTCTAAAACGATTAATATGACTCGATTTATGCTCATAAATGTGTGTTAACTTTTAGGCTGAGCTGCCTATTCTGTTGGTTGATTTTCAACAGTTTTTAAGGTATGTTCCCAGCAAAAAGGCTATAAAAATACAAAAAAAGTAATTGGTATTTGGTAGAAAGTAGAAAGTATTGGGCAGAGGGACTCGTTTTGTTGGGCAAAACGGTTGGTGGAGCGTAGCGCGACCAATGCGACCTTTGGATTTTACCATTAACCAAATAATTTTTGTCTAATGGATTGATAATGAGCGTGTTCATGAGGAGCCACACGAACATGTGGTTTCGAGTAGCTTATAGTTGTCTTACCTTTGTAATATGAAAAACACAAGAAGATATATTATTCTCTTTTAAATTTTAAAAACCATTTAAAATCAAAACAATGAAATCGATTATTTTTTCTTTCGGGTTGCTACTATTTGCTGTAACGTTTGCTTCAGGAGCAGATACTGTTACTGGCGAAAATGTAACTTTTATTAAATATGGAGACAGTAAAACTGCCTTCTTAGGGACTTTTATCCAACGAGGAGGAGACCTGCAGTGGGAAGAGGAAAAACAGAAGCAGGGAGTTGCGGTGAATACATTTAGAGAAACTCACCGGGATGCGTGGAGTGTTTATTTGGTGGACGACTCAAGGGACGTCAAAATTCAGTTGGATCTGCATACTAAAAAGGTAATGTACAGTGATCCCAAATGGCCAACTCCAAATGCCATTTACAACATAACTGAACGTTATGCTGGCTCGAATGGCTGGACTGTTTGTTCTGCTCAGATTAGAAATCAGGAGGGGTATCTTGGAGGATTTATCCAGACTAGCAGTAAGGGTTGGATAGAGATTGGAAAAGATGGTAAAACTCGATGGAATTTTGAAGAGCAAGGACGCGATGAGTGGAGTGTATACCTACAAGACAAATCCAGAGATATGAATATTCAATTGGATCTGTACACAAAAAAAGTAATGCTTAATACGAAGGACCGACGTCCTTTATATGAGATCTCTAAAACCTTTGTTGGCCCAAATGGCTGGACGGTGAAGGCGGTCAAGTTTGGACACGCCAAAGAAAGAGGTATGCTTGGGTCTTTTGTACAAACTGGCGAGAAAACATGGGTAGAACAAGGCAAATCAGGTAAATCCAGATATAAATTTAATGAGAATGCTAGAGATGAGTGGAGTGTTTACTTACACGATGCTTCTAGAGAGGTAAATATCCAACTTGATTTGTACACTGGTAAAGTAATGTATAGTGAGGGAAAAAATCCCCGAAAAGAACTATATGTTATTAAGACTTCAAAGTAAGGAAGTAATTTTGTTAGAATAATTTGTATAGTAAGTGAGCTGGTAACGATTGTTACCAGCTTTTTTTGTTTTATCTTTTTCTAGTCTACCTGTTTGTTTCCTCCTTTACTCCGCAGGACGGTACGATGTTTTACAAAGTGGGCAAACTAACTCTTCCTCTTTCTCTTGTAGCTGGATGGCAGACAAGTGTTTGTCAGCATAGTCAAGTATCCAACCGACTTTGGGGTTGGGATGATTGAAGTCAGTGTTATTGTTTTTTACTGCCTCATAAAACTGGGCACCGTATTCCTGTCTTCCCCAACAATTTGGACAGAATCCTTCTGGGGTTTGGGATTTATCTCTTCCATTTTTCTTCAAAAATGCGGTAAGCCGATCGACAATGCTCATGTTTTTTTATTTTTATTTTTTATCACAATTCCAATGCGAAGTAAATCATTTTTTTCCATTCTAAGGTATAGAATGAATAAATCAAGTTGTAAATACTAGCAGACATAAAGTTTTTGTGCTCCTTTTGCTACGTAAAGTTTTCTGAGTAACAAGCTATAGTGTATTGGTTTATCTACCTTCAGTAAGATTTGCATCTTCCGATAATTTATATTATCCACAATATTGGGGCTGGTTACGTAATTTGTTTTTTTTATTTTTTTCAGAAGTGTTACCAATTGAAAAAAATCCGTTATGCCACAAAGCGGATGAAAACAAGTGCCCAAGAAGCTTTATAGCTCACTGCACATTTAACTTATATACCATTACTCCAAAAACCATGAAACGATCAATCCTAACCTTTATAATGGGAGTTTTTCTACTTAGCAATTCTTTCGGACAACAATTACCAACTACAAAAGCAGACAGTTTAAGAGATGAAGGAAATTTAAAACTGGCCATTGAAGAATATTCAAACAGGTATAAGAAGGATTCCACCGATATTAAAAATACCTATAATTATGCCTGTGCCCTGGCATTAGACAGGCAATTTGAGGAAGCCTTTTATTACTTGAATATTGCCTCTATCAAAGATTCCAGTAATTATGCATTAAATGATCCTGATTTTTATTTTCTGATCGAAGACGAAAGATGGGAGAAATTCAAAAACAGACAAATTGAAAAATTAGAAGCGAAACATGGCAAACTCGAAAATTTGGAATTGTCGAAGGAACTCTGGACAATGGGTTTGGTTGATCAGGCGTTTTATTATCACACCAGTGTTGCTCGAAAAACAAAAGGCTCCCCATTTATTCCAGCCTTATGGGAACTGAAAAAGATACTTAATAAAGAAAATCTGACAAGACTGGAGGAGATAATTGAGAGGCACGGATGGCCAAAGAAATCAATTGTGGGACGCAGGGCAGCCAACACCGCCTTCCTGATTATCCAGCATTCAGAATTAGCTACTCAAAAGAAATACCTTCCATTACTAAAAGAAGCTGCTAATAATGGAGAAGCCAAATTGAGTTCTTTAGCGCTGCTGACAGACAGGGTCAATTTGGAAGAAGGCAATTTCCAGATTTATGGCAGTCAGATTGGAGGCGATCCAAATACTGGAGAAGGCTATGTTTTTCCTTTAAAAGATCCAGAAAATGTTGATAAACGTAGAGCAGAAGTTGGCTTAATGCCCTTGGAGAAATACACCTCTTATTTTGGAATAAAATGGGATTTGGAAGAATACAAAAAAAATCTGCCGCACTATGCTCAATTGCTTAAAGAATCAGTTGCCAAGGGGAAAGATTAAGGGTTGATGTGAATCTATTGGGAGTAGAGGGCCTCGTTTTGCTCGCGCAAAACTGACGGTAGCGCATATAGTGACAAATGCAGACCCCTTATTTTTATCATTCGCCAACAAAATCATTTGGCATTGGCAAATGATGGTTCGCTTCTACGCTGTTTTTGAATTTGATATTCGTTTTTAGCAAAATACTCCAAGTGCAATTAAAAAGTAGGAACATTTATACCCGCTTTTTGTAAGGTCTCTATTGCTACCCCGTCCAGTGATACCAAATTACGATCTAAAGAAATTCGTTTTCGCTCATTATTGGGACCTGTGATAATGTAATGATCAGCCATTTCTTTTCCCACCAATTGCGTGACTTTCCGCTTGATGACTGACCGTGTGATGGATAGCGTGTCATCCAGCACATTCATCAGGTTGGCAATGGTGTTTTCAATTTCTGCCAGATTGGCCTTGTTGGTGACCAGCTTATACAGGCTCGAAACCATTGGGCGTTGATCGATAAACTCTGCAGAATCCAATCCATTTGGTTGTAATAGATACAAAAGATAGATCGCTTTTTGCTGGGGGCTCAATTTCAATTTTTGCCCATCCATGTCTTCTAGGAAGAGGTTCAACATTCTGCCTTTTATTTGTAGTCTAGAAGGTTGCAAATGCATGGTAAACCGTTCTTTGAACAACATTTGTTTTCGTATGCCTTCTAGGATCGTGGTTACTTGTTGAAAAATGGCAGGATCGCCTTTTACATCAATAAAGTGTTGCTGGCAATCCATGCAGATGTCTGCTGTTCGAAGTTTTAGGTGGATTAAACTTTTGTCCTCGCAGAAATCATTGATGCAGCCTCTAGGAGGTTGATGTGCTTTGTCCAGTAAGTTGTTATAGTTGGTGAACATGGTTCTTCTAAGCACAATTGCTGCGATTTGATAGGCAATAGGGAAGCGTTGGTCGCCTCCAATAAAGGTGGCCCAATCGGCCGTATGTACAAAAGCGTTGTTTTTTTGATCCATTCCTGAAAACCAATTTTGTGCATTGTAGAAATTGGTCAACAAAATAACTGGGGTATTGTGGCCAATATCATGGGCATTCCGATAAGCAGTACAAAAAGAAAACAAGTCTGGCCAGGTCAAATGCTCGACTTGTTTTGCTTTTCTGGCCCTACTTTTTTTCAGTTTGGGCCGCTGTATGCTTAATCTGTTTTCAGACCATTCTTCCTGGGTTGATTTAGGGCCAATTTCCGCTACCCATTCGGTCGCTACGAAATGTAAAACACCTCCATAGTGTTGCAATAATTCTACTACTGCTTCGTATTTTTCCTGCTGGTATTCTGATCCTCTGATTAGGTGTATTTTCATCGTTCTAGTTGGTTAACAAAAATAATCAGAGGAAACATTGTTCCCCTGATTATCTGGTGTAAATTAAGTCTAAAAATTCTAAATTTCAATAATTTTAAGGTGTTCCAGCCTTATTTTTGTAGGAATTTTTTGGAGACGACTCCTTTTTGCTTTTTAGCAATGTAGCGCTCGCTTGACTTTCTCAATCGGCTCCATGTTTCTTTGGATTCCTGTACTTTGTAGGAGGCAGAATTGGAAGAACAGAAGTTTAACTCCTGGGCGATTTTTACGGCATCGGGTGTTGCACCGAGGTAGGAAAACGTCCAGTTTTTATGTTGGTCGAGTTCTTTGATCAACGCTTTTATTTTTCTACCGTCAAAGATGGTGGAGGCATTTTCGTAGCCATCTGTAAGGACGACGAAGACAACAGATGCTTCATCCCGGTCGACTTCCTGCTGGACGGTGGCTTTCAGATTCATGATAGAAAGTCCGATGGCATCGTGGAGGGCAGTCATTCCACTTGGTCGGTAGGTGTTGGCGGATAGTAATTTTGCTTTTGCGGGATCTGCCAATTGGATAACATTGGTCACTTCATTGTTGAAGGTTGTCAAGGAGATCAGAAAGGTCTGCTCGGGGTATTTTTCCTTCATACTTTGAATTAACTGCAACTGCTCATTAAATCCGCTAATAGTAGCATCCAAGCAACTGCCCATTGATCCGCTTTGGTCTAAAATGATCTGATAGTACGTTTTGCTGTTTTTCATAATTGTCTTTTTTTGAACCTTGAAATAGTAGAAATTGGTTGGTAGCACTGGGTCGGCTTCTGGTGGAAGGACTGTTAAGTGAAACTTCCTAATAACTTAATGCATTCCATTACTTCATAACTTCCTTCAAGGTTTTGATTTGATATTAATGTTGTTGACGATTCAAAGATGCGGGGAAAGGGGGATGGGATGAAATCTTGATAAGCTTATCAGTTTCAGTTTTGGGTAACGAATATAGTTACTCACTACATGCAATAGAAAATTCATTTTATGCTGAATCCTCTGCAAAACTGCGCACGTCCGTCAATTTTGATTCTCCCCGTAATCTTACTACGTTTGCGAGTCAAAATCACCCTAGAGCGCACATTTTTATTGAGTTTTCAACCTAAATCAAACTTCCTATTGCATGAATTGGGTTATACTGGACATCACTACAATAATATAATTGCCGCAAAATTTAACCCAGAAGATAAGCTGATTGGATGAAGCGGCTTCCTAAACGCCAATTTCGCGAAGATTTTGGTTTTACCCATTTTTACACAAATGGATTTCATTATTACCTATTATTTGGGGAGTTCTCGTAAATTGTACCCAAAGATAAATCAGAAGAGCCGACGTTATCAATTGTTACTGTTTGGGTATAAAAATTATTAACATCAATGCTATTGAAAAATATATTGTCAGAACAATCGATCAAAGATGCCCAGCTAGTAGAAAGTGAGATATCAGGCCCAATGCTCATCCCAGTTCCTTCAAATTCAATTGTCAAATTACATAACCATTCGTCTTCATCATTTGTAGGAATTTTGATTAATGCTGTTTGAAGTCCTAAAACTGAAAGAGAAATTTCAATATCAAAAGTAGAGGATCCATTTGGGGGTATTATGGAGTTGGGTTGATTTATTAGTGAAACAGCATTTGAATAAACAACAACTTGGCCTATTGCAAGACCCGATGCTCCATCATTGTCTATATTAATAGTATATGTTAAACTTGTGCAAGTTTACAAGAGACAAATAGCCAGTAGATTTGGTAGAAAAAAGCGAGCGCCATGCCAGCACTCGCCTTACCCAAACATGCTATTGCATAGTAGTATTTGCCCATACACTAATGCTAATAGCCAGCACTGTTATCCATCTTTGGTTTTGTCAAATTGAAATAAATCTTTATCCCTACTGTAAGTAGCACTCCTTTCACATCTACATTAGAGTTGGGTATATCCTGAAAAATCTGTTGTTTTTGATATTCTGTATTGAAGAAAGTTTTGTTTTGAACTATTGCTCTAAGGAATAGCATGGCTCGTATATTTGAGATGTCTTGGTAACTTTGTCCCATCTCACGTACTTTACCTGCTCCAACTTCATATCCAACTAAAAACACAGGGTTAATAGAAGAATTTCGGATGAATTCTTTATCAACTTCTCGCTTGTTTTCACTAGGACCAACTTTTACTTTTCCCATTCTCAAGTTGTAACTAATTCCTGGTTGAAGAATAAAATGGTGTCGTGAGTTTACAGCCCCTAGTCGTAATTTTAAATAAAACGGAATG
>CALLWB010000036.1 GCA_938016265.1 uncultured Saprospiraceae bacterium | reverse complement strand
AACGAAGTCGAACGGTTTAAGAATTTTTCGATTTTTAAACTTTTCGGAAATGTTGTAGAGGTCGAATTCGGTTTTGGTGTATTCTTCGTAGGAGTAGGAATCTAGGTTAGTGGGTCTGTTGAGTGGTTTATTTTTAATGATGTTTCTGTAGAGGCGGAGTGCTGCGGTGTCTTTTTTTACTTTTCGCTTGCCTACAATTTCAACTGCTTCTATTTGGACGGCGCTTGAACCTAGTTCTACTGTGATTGTTTGATTTTCACCTGGTGTTATTGCGATGTCCTCATTGTTGTAGCCGATGTATTCGATGGTAACAGATGTGAGCGTTTGGTCATCTGTTTCGAGTGTAAATGATCCATATAGGTCGGACATCACACCTACTGTACTGTTGGTAAAATAGACATTGACGAATGGAAGTTTCTCTTTTGTTTCCTTGTCTGACACTACGCCAGAGACGACGGTCTTTTGAGCAAAAAGTGTGGTGGTGGTAAATAAAACAACGGTGATCAATAAAAAAAGCCTGATTATACTATTCATTCTGTGCTACTTTGATATTCTAACGTGCTAATATGCTAATTGTTATTGGGAACAAAAAATAGGTTGTATTTTAAATATTCAATTTCGTCCTCAATAAGCTCGCCAAAATTGAATTTTTTTTTTGACTTTGTTTCCAATTAGAAGACAATTAAATATAATTTAACACGTACGGACTTTCAAAATAGGTTAAAATCAATTGGTTATGGTTATTTAAAAAAGGGGCCGAGGTATAGGCGCGGAGATTTTTTGCTAGTAGTAAATGGGCTGATCGTAAGGAAATACGTTGACTAATTTTTGACAGACTGAGTGATTGGGTGTATTCAACGTTTCATTAAAATAAAAACGCGTGCAGTACATCCCAAAACAAAACAACGTAGCTACAGGCATAATCTGTAAAAAGGCTATAATGAGAATTAATAGTTAATAAAGTTTGAAAAAGGTAGGTCAAGCAACCCGAAGGTCACTTGACGATTACCCTGGCCCAAAAGGGCCCCCAAACTATCACTATATCCACTCTTTGCCCAAGAGCAGAGTCTAGCTGCCTGATTCATCCGGATGCCCATCCGGAGTTCTTCTTGAAATACGGGGTGACTTTTACATTGGAAACCCTACCCGGATTCCGTTTTTTTTTGTAGCAGTTATGCATACCCATTGGTTAAAACCCTTTATTCCACTTATGTCAGGAAGATTTAAAAGCTCGATTAAAATGAGCATGGATATTTTCTCAGTTCTGGCATGCTGATAACGTTCTCTTTTACAGAATCGTACCAATTGCTCAAAACATTCGTCATACAGGTTTGAATTGTTCCACTTTTGGTTTCCAATTCTTGATTGTCGCCACAGGTTGATAAAATTTGATTTTTTTAGAATCATGATTTTTCCATTTAATAAGCATCAACAATCAAATATCTATAATCTGATTGCTAGTGCTGAGGTCAAAAAATTGAATAATCACAATTTTATTCGAATAAATATTTTCTATAGAATTTTATTAACTTTATTAATTATTATAAATTAATGCTTTACGATTGACAATAAAATCCTAGCCCTTGCTTCAAATAGAAGCAGAACATTCAAAGAATGAACATTAAATTGTGAGCCCACTCTGGAAAATTGCTTTTGCCAAACGCTCCCTTGTTATAAATTTTTAAGGCCGAAACAACTAAACTTCGGTTCAAAAATCCATTCCGTTTTGATTTTGACAAAAAAGCGCTTCCTAGAGCAGACTCCATGATGATTAGCGACCATCTGTTATCATTTTATAGCAAGAAAAAAGTATGCGATTACGACACTAGAGTGTATATGGCCATTTAGGGTTCTTCGAGTGCAAAACAGCAAGATACATACCTAGTGCCGGCAATCAGCATTCCTCCATCTTAGTTGTTATATATTTTTTATCTGGTTAAATAATCGTTCTTTTTATGTTGTAAGTTTCCTAAACTGAATAACATACATTTTGGTTATCAACTCAATTTATCTCAAATTACACTTGTTTTAAATATCGCATTTAACAATAATCACATTTTTTATCTCCATATTTTTTCATTATTTTAAATTATCAATTTTTTAAAATCTTGTTTATAAACAATTAAAAAAGCACACTGCCTCCTTAATCATTTGAACCTTATAATTTCTTAATCTAAACTTTGACAAAAATTAATATCACCTCAATTATTCTATCCCTGCTGAACAATTTTGGTTTTGACTTCTCGATGGATGCCATTTAACACCTCCGATAATCAATACTTCAAAAATACAGACAATACAAATTGTTAACTAGGGAAGATTGACAACAAATCACTATATTTATTGTTAATTTCATTCAAAAAATTAACATAAATAGCTCTTTTACAATAAATTAGAACAATACAAAAATCACTTTTATTAATGAATTCTAGCAAACTATTAACATTAATTAAATCGTTGACAGACAATGAGATTAGGGAATTTCATAAATATTTAAGAAGTCCCTTTTTCAATCATGATAAAAACATAATAGTGCTGTACACCTACATCCGACGGTTTCATCCGTTCTTTGAGTCTACTAAGCTGGAGAAGGAAAAGGTTTACAAGAAGGTTTTTAAAAAAGCCCCTTATGTACAGCGAAAAATGAATGATGTGATGTCTGATCTTTGTCTTAAACTAGAAGACTATATGATGTTGAAAGAACTTAAAAAACATCCGGCAGAGAAAGACTTGCTGCTTCTTCGTTCTTTCGAAGCAAGAAAACTCAATCATTATTTTTTTAAGGGTTTAGAAAAAGCAAAAAACAGACTGGAGAAAAGCCCCAAGGAAGACATGGACTATTACTACTATCAATTTATGTATGCGTCGAAAGGTTATTTGCATGAAGGCACTTCGCTACTTAATCGTGCTAACCAAAAAATAGCCGCCAACTACCTACATAGTGTCAATAACAACCTGGATCGGTTTTACTTTGGCACTAAACTTCGGTTTTACAAAGAGGTAAAAATTAACAAAAAAATCACCGACAACGAGTATGAGACTCCCCTTATCCCAGAGATTGTTAATGAAATAAATAAGACGTTTGATTCCTATTCTATAACTACCCAACTATATACCCTTCTTTATCAATTGCAAGAAGATAAAAATGCGAATGATGCGACTTATACCGCGTTAAAAAAACTGACGTTAGCCTCTGTAGAGTTGATCGACAGAGAAGAGCTTCATGAGATATTACTTGGATTGATTCATTATTCTAATACTAAAATGAAATCCGGTATTCAGACCTTCGAAAGCGCAAAAGAGATCCTGGCTGTTTTTAAGCTGCAAATAAAGTATGATCTTTTGATTTTTGATGGTCTAATTGCGGCCCAGGTTTTTCAAAACATTGTCAATATTGCTACTGGATTGGGGGAATTGGATTGGGCAGAACAATTTATCCATCAATTTTCTAAAAACATCAATGAAAAAGAAAAAAACGATGTTGAAAAACTTTGTATGGCTAGCGTCCATTTTTGGAAAAAAAACTACCGCGATGCTATTCAGGCAATATCTCTAGTGTCCAACAAGGAGTACAATAACGCAATGGCTACTCGAATAGTGGAGATTCAAAGTTATTTTGAACTGCAGGATATTGTAAGTACTAGTGATTGCTGTGATCGATTTCAACGATATCTGCATAGAAAAAAAGGGCTTTCTGATGGCTATAAAAAGGCCCTCTTGAATTTCATCAGTGTGATTCGAAAACTGATCAAAGTAAATGCCCCTTCTAAGAAAGAAATGCTTCTGGTCCTGGAAGGCATGCCGATGATTTTCTCCAGAGCCTGGCTCCTGCAAAAGATTGACCAGCTGAAATGAAGGTTTGAATGCATGTATAGACAATCTGCACCTATCTTAAAATTTATCTTTTTGATTGGAATTGGCTTGAAAACAAAAAAGGTGCAGGAAAACTCCTACACCTTTTGACAACCGAAAATACGGTTTATCTATTCTACCCAAACGATTCTACTCGATTTTTTTTATTTGACGGTATGCTTTTTTTGTAAAGTCAGGACTTTGCTAGTAGCAAGAACGTGGTATACTCCCTTGTTATTTATTGGGATCTCAAAGAATAAGAGACGTTGTCCAAAAGTTGAACATCCATTCGTATAGTAGTAATTGATCAACAAAATCTCTAGTTAAACGCTAAAAACGGACAAATGGTTGCATATACGCCCACTTCTTACTTCATAGCAAAAGTGAGTCTTACGGAGACATTGGCAGGCGCCTCCAGCAATCCCGGGCGAAGTGTATATTCTGAATTCAAAATGTTCTTCCCGATTATGGAGATTTTAAACTGGTCATTTGGGTGATAAGCAAAACGCGCTCCTAGCGTAAAATGGCCTTTAGAATTCTGTGATCTGTAGTCTTCTATCCCCCAGGCTTCGTAGGTCTCAAACACTTGGTCTATCGCTTCCATAAAACTGTAGTAGTTTCCAGAAAAACCAAAGGAAAACCGTTTCAAATTACTAGCCATATCCAGCTTCAAATTATGCTTATGACGGTACTTTAATACATTTTTTGGGCTCGTACTGTCCACAGAATCCTGATGAAATTGGAAGTCATCATTGTACACATATTTTGGATTACTGTAGGTATACCCACCGGAAAACTCTACAGGTAGTTTACCAAACTTCCCTTTTGTGGTCATGCTCAGTTCCACCCCATTTATTCTAACAGTAGTATTACTTATATTCTTAGGACTAAACCCGAGCCCTAGATTCGGGCTTGACGAATTTCCATATTGAGCAAAAACCTGTTCGATCATGTTTTCATACTCTTGCCAGAATCCCGAAACATCAATAAACCCATTCCAACGTCCTTTGCTAAATCCTTGCTTGATCCCTAGTTCCGAACTCCAGCCAAATTCTGATTGTAATTTTGGATTTGGATAGACCACAATCCCCCCAAACGTACTACTTATATACCGTTCTGCAATCGTAGGAAACCGATAGCCTTGCCCCCAAGAAGCACGAACAAAGGTATTATCTGTCAATCTGAAGTTCAGCCCACCCCGCAATACAGGCCGCGCTTCTTCTTTGATACCCCAGGGACTTTCTATCTTGTTTTCTTCAAATCGGAAGCCCATAGAAAAGTTCAAGCGGTTCTTCATAAACCGCTTATCCATCTGCAGATACCCTCCAAAACTCGAAGCAACAAATGCGCTATCATTCAACATCCGCGTCGAACTTTGCGAGAAGGTGCCATTCCCACCAGCAGTAAGAATCACCCCAATGTCTGTAAAATCTCTTTGAAACTGATATTCGCCCAGCAAAGAATGAGAAAGATAACTATTGTCAGAATATTCGTTCGATTGTTTATTCGAGTTAAAATAATACCTCGTGATGATGTGATGCAAATTATCAAACCGGTCTTTCACACTAATAGAAGGATCTACCATTACTCTCGCCACCGTATCTTTTACATGGCTATTGTTCGCCGTTTGGTATGCGCCTTTCTCCGCATTTTCCCACATAAACGATTTAGACTTATAGCCTCCTTGCGAATTGACATTCAGTCCGATTTTCACCCGATCGGTTAGTTGGTACCCTAACTTCGTGTTGAACCTTAAAAAGCGATTGTAGTCGCCCTTTCTAAAACTTCGGTCATACATTAGCGCACTTCCTGCTACCAGATCCAACTTTCCTATTTTGTGGGCGTGAGAAAACAAATATCCCGCCTTAAATGGTTCTTTCTCATGATTTTCCGCTCCCCACCATTTTTTCTCTCCGTCCTTTGGTGGCATATATACGGTAGCAAAGGTAGATATTCTGGTTACTGGTGTTTTCTTTGGAGACACGGTACGCACATTTATTGTCCCGTTTAGCGCAGAAGAGCCAAACAATGTACTGGTCGCTCCCTTTATAATGTCTACTTGCTCAAGGTTTTCGATTGGAATAAAGTCCCAGGTGGACAAATCTGTATCCATTTGGTTGGCAGGAACGCCGTCCAAAAGCAAGGCGATTCGGCTTCCTCCTCCTACGGAAAATCCGGTTCCTTCTCTTATTGATATTTGGCCATCCAGCACACTTACTCCTGGCGCTTGGGCGACTGCTTCCTCCAGATTAGAAAAATGATTGGCAGTAGCTTGTTGCCGTTTTACGACTTCCGTAGATACAAATACATCACTTAGCGGACTACTATATTTGTTGCTCACCTCGATCATTGTTCCTAGTGACGCGACGTTCGACGCAAGCATAACATTAAGTACCTGAATACCTGCTCCGATTTGCGGCTTACACATTTCCTGCTCATACCCTACCATGCTAAACTGTAGTTGTTTGGTAGGATCTACTTCAATTTTGTAATACCCATTGTCGTCTGTTTCTACTATTTTTTTGCCGGCTCTGATGGCAACGCCTGGTAGGATGTCTCCCGTTTCGCTATCTGTCAGCAATCCCTGCACCACCATAGTCGGCAATTTTGGAATCTCCGGTTGCGGGTCCATTTCCTTATAGTTATCTGCCTTTTCCTGAAGGAAAATTTCTCTATTCGGCAGTTTTGCAATTTGCTGATGACGATTGGATGGTTCTTTTTCGGGGGTATTTATTTCTTTTTTATTGGAATTGGAATGTTGAATATTTTGTGTTGGATTCTCCGATAAAACAGCTTCAATTTTATTGCTTGTACCTAGATTTTCTTGATCAGCGATTGCTTGTGTTTCTATTGTTTGTTTTATCCTTACAGGAATGGTTTGGAAACCGTCATTTGAGCGTTGCCCGATGTCAATTTTCTGTATTTTCGATGTTGTTTTACTGGAAATTTCATCCTGGGCTAATGAACTGTTGATTTCGTTTGATTCTGTGCTTTGAATATCATCCAACCAAACCTGATTATTAGTTGATTCATTTGCAACACTTGCTACTGTACCTTCTGCCTTCACGGAGGTTTCTATTTTTTCAACGACGGAAGGTGGATTTACAGCAGGATTGCTAGTAGTAGTTTCCTTAGGAGTCAGCAATTCTTCGCCTTGATTTTCTACTTGGAATGATTTACTTATTTGAAAATAAAAAGGTAGGGAAAGAAAGACCAATGCAAGGGCGGCAATTTGTGCATATCGTTTTAGATGGACAACTTTACGAGCTCTTTTTTCTAGCAAAACCAATTGTTCTTTCACCTCTTGCCCCTGTTGGAGTTCCAGAATTTTTACGGTTTGCTGAAAGTCATAATAGGCATAAGCAACCGGATTGCTAATTTGGATTTGCTGATAAATATAGTCCTGGACTTCAGGTTGCAACTGATGGTAGAAATACGCTTCAAACACTTCCTGAAGTAGCTCATTGTTGTTTTCCTCCCTATACCTGGCGAGTATATCAGTGACCCAATCAAGCTGCTGGTCGGGTTGCTGGGGAAAATATGTATTCGCGTCTGTTGACATAACTAATGTTCTAGAAACTGTTTCAAGTTTGCAGAAAGCATTTCATTTCCACTTACCATATTAATAATGTTTTGTAAGTGTCTCTTTTTTGCATTTCTTGCACTCTGTTCATTTTTAAATCCCATTCTTTCTGCGATTTCCTTCATGGAATATCGTTGCATCCAAAGCCTGAGAATTGCTGCACCTTTACCAGGAAGCTTATCGAGCAACAGTTCTAATTCTTGGGCGAGTTCATCACTTAGATAAACTTCCTCCGGGCTATCTACTCGATCTGTAGAAGGCTCGAAGGTCACCTCAAACTGATTTCTCAGATAGTGCTTCTGAATAGTGCGATAGGCAATGTTTCTTGCAATTCCTTTAAGGTAAGTTCTCAGATTGGACTCTCTTCTAAATTTTCCTGAACGAATATTGCGATTAAGTACCACAATGGTATCCTGAAAAATGTCAAGGGCGTCTTCTCTGATCAGGTATTTGTTAGACCGCAATAAAAACTGGACCACCTCTTTTCTATAACAGAAATAGAGATACTCTATTGCAAAGTTAGCCTGATCACCACCATACTCGATGTCAGCAATCAAACGACTTTCGTTTTTATATTTTCGCCAGCCTAATTTCATACCAAATTGCTAAAGAACATTCCCTTTTCAATGACTTAGTAGGGACGTAGTAAAAATTTGTAACTAGTTTGAACAAAATTATTTCAAATCAATGTGTCTAAATTAACGATTAATTTTCTCCTTGTAAAGCTTTTAAGGGGATATTGTTGATTTGAAGAGTAGAAATTAATAGTATAAGCATAGAAATATTCATTCTATGTTGTTATCCATGGTTAACGCGATATTTGCAAAGTTATTGCTTTTCGCAAAAAAATGCCTAATTTTATGATCCCCGCCAACAACGTTTTATGCAATTTCTGATTGACCAAATCATTTCCAGCTTTGAAGCGCAGGCTAGCGTTCAAGCAACCCCTTTGTCCAATCTGCAGAAAAACGGTGCACAACAAATCTGCCTACTCAATCCCGTAAATATTTTTGGTAGAACCCAGCCAGTTAGCGTCGAGCTTGCTGTTAGCAACACCAATTCTAAGGTATATATTCTCTCGCTCAAGACTCCGATGGGTACAAAAATTCATTTGACTGCACTAATAGATAGATATCCAATTTTTCAGTTCCCTTACGAGCAAGAATATTTCACAGTTAAAATGTGTTTGGATACCGATGCAGACGACAATGACATCAACAAAATTTATATGAGGGTAGACATCCCTTTAATAACAGAAATTGGTACCGACAACTCACTAAGTCAGTACGAAATCAATGAAGCCTTGAAAGATCTGGTGGAAGGTGCCGATTTGATAGAACGCCTTGCTATAAGTGGGCAAGACATCAATTTTGAAGAAATGGAAAACAACACTAAAACAATTCCATACAATGATAAAAATAAACTAAGAGCAGATTTGTACAAAGAAAAACTAAACCAATCCTGGCAATTTGCTTTTAATCGAAAATATATTTTCCTCGATCATACCATTAATGATCTTGCCCCTGCATTTGCCTTACAATGGAAGCTAAATCACGACTTTCCATTTGTTAAGTTTATTACCCTAAATCAATCTTTAGAATTGACCCTTGCTTACTATTCAGAGGATATTCAGCAAAAAGAACAAAATGTATTAGAATCCTTTTTCATTAACACCCTAAAAAAAATAAGTACCTCAACAAAACTGCGAAAAGAAATAGAAAAACTAGGCGATTTGACTCGTTACATGTCAAACAACGCGTCATAGTGAATGCCTAACAAAACCCACAATCTTACCTTTTTTATGAAAAATCTAACCGCTAATTATTTCCCCCTTCTTTTCCTTTTACTGATTGCATCTTCCAGTTTCGCACAGGAGGATGAATGGAAGTTCAAAAGAGAAAAAGATGACATCAAAGTTTATGTAAAAGCGAACTCAAATTCTAACATCAATGATGTAAAAGCGACTACGACCTACAAGTCATCGCTAGCTAGTTTGATCGCCGTTTCTATGGATGTTGGTACTTACAATGACTGGGTGTACAGCTCCAAAGAAGCCAAAGTTTTAGAAAGTATCTCTGAGTCAGAAGTGATCTACTACACAGAATCAGAAGCGCCATGGCCGTTTCAAAACAGAGATGTTGTGCTACATTCTAAAGTAACGCAAGACCCCGAGACTAAAGTAGTAACCATCCAATCTGAAACCATTGATGGTTACTTTCCAGAACAAGAAAATATCGTTCGCGTACCCCGACTGGTCGCTACCTGGATTCTTACCCCCCTTCCTAACGGAGATATTGATGCACTATATTATGTAAGTACAGATCCTGGCGGAAACGTGCCAGCCTGGCTGATCAATCTGTTTATTGATAAAGGCCCAATTGAGAGTTTTAATGGTCTCCGCAAACGAGCAATGCAAGAACCTTACAAATCCGCCCAATTGGCCTATATTATTGATTAATGAATTTGGAGGAAGCCCTACATGTGGAACGTTCTAAAGAACATGTCCAAACCATCGTCGATTATATAGGTCAGGACAAAGATCGATTTGCAAAACTCCTTGACCTGATGTTGCATGGCGAAGATCGAATCCCTGAATTTGCCGCTTGGCCATTAGGCCATTGTGGAGTCGCTCACCCAAAGCTCTTCCTTCCACACCTAAAAGAATTACTAGACAAATTGAAGCGCCCCAACCATCAGGCAGTCAACAGGGCAATTCTTCGAGTACTCCAGCAGGTAGATATCCCCGAAGACTTCCAGGGCCAAGCCTACGACACCTGTTTTGAAATACTTTGTGACAGGAAAGCGTCCATCGCAGAAAGATCCTTCGCCATGGGAACCGTTTACAATATTGCCCAAAAACAGCCGGAATTGCTGGAGGAAGTGCGATTGGTATTGGAAGATTTAATCCCACATGGGAGTGCTGGGTTTAAGTCGAAGGGGAAGAAGATATTGAAGGCTATTAGGGGGTGATAAATGGTTGGTTGGAAGCTAATGGCTAAAAATCAGGTCCAATCGGAACCAATACGCTATTAACCAACTACCGATTACTCCGCATCCGTTTAGGCCCAACCCACAACCAAAACCCAGTCAACACAAACGTCAGCAAAGCCAACCCCATTATACTAGTATAAAAAAGCTTAAAGTATCCCTTCGTTCCAAGTATCTTGTCGACAATAGAACCATCGTGGACATTTTCTACAAAATCAGATCGCCGCTTTCCAATAGATAATACATCACCGGTTGCGCCGTCCAGCTGAATGCCCCAATGGTGCTGTTCGAAGATAAATTTGACGATTCCTTTTTGTTTGCGGATGTCTATGCGTTCTAGTTCGGGCGACAGGTTGTTGGAGATGGAGTCCTTGAGGGTCTGTAAGGCGATTTGGTGGAGACGGTCTATAGGCAACCATTCGTCGAGGTTTGCTGTAGTGCCTTTGTGGGTATTGGGAAGGAGGTATTGGTTGCTGTTTTTTTTCCAGCCGAGTAATATTCCCGAAAGGGAAACCACCAAAAAAAAGACAAATAAGAAAATCGCTGTGGTTCTATGAATTTTTCGAACTGCTCGGAGTACTTTTGCCTGTTGTTGTCGATTCTCGGATTCCGTCATTGGATATTTTACGCTGCTCAACCATTTAAATAACAAAGTTAGTTAATTCTTCGTATAACCAATTGCAAGTATTCCGATTTTCAGTTTTTCCAGTTTTCAACTCCAGGAAAATGGGCATCTATCGGTATAAATGGGAAATTCGACAGATTGTTATTAAATATCTTCATTGATTGCTTAATTTGGTGCCTAAATCAATCTGCCTGCTGTTGAAGTAGGTTGCAGATCATCCTATTTAACTATAAAACTAAAATTACTTTTATTTGTTAGGTAATAAGTTGTAACTTATTAATACAAAAGAGAATGAAGATGAAACGACGTGATTTTATAAAAGATTCTGCGATACTAGGACTTGCTGTCTCCAACACCAATTTGTTGATTGCCAACTCTGGGATGTATCATGCCAATACGAATCGTAAAGTACATCAAATTCTGAGTGCAGATCGTGTCAATGTAGGCACACTTCCAGTCATGCGAGCGTTTGCTGGTGACCACGTAGACCATGTATCTCCCTTCGTTTTGTTTGACGAATTTGGCCCGGTCAGTCTTGCAGCAGGCAGCGATCCTTTGCGAGTAGATGCACACCCACATGCAGGCGTCACTCCGACAACTTATTTCCTTGAAGGAACTGGGCATCACAAAGATAGCCTAGAGTATGACTTCCAAATAGGAAAGGGAGATTTTATGCTGTTTAGTTCAGGGAGCGGAGCGATACATATGGAAGAATCTGGAAAACAGTTGTATGATTCTGGTGGAATTTATCATGGATTTCAAGTTTGGTTGAATACGCCATCAAAGCATAAATTTGATGCGCCTACTACTGCAGTCTTTCGAGAGGCAAACATGGATATCATAACGCATGACGACTATTCTATAAAAGTGGTACTAGGAGAATTGAATGGTGCAAAATCGAGTATCGAGACGCATTCACCTGCCTTTTATTATCATGTCAAACTAAAGGAAGACAAGCGACTGGACATACCAACAAATCCTGGCCACAATGCTTTTGTGTACCTGATAAAGGGCGCCTTGGAAGTGGAAGGTGGTCGAGCAATAAAAGACAACCAGGTCGTCCTGTATCAACGAGGAGAGGATTTGATCAATTTATACGCGAGCTGTGATTCTGAATTTCTGGTGCTTGGCGGCCAACCATTAAATGAAATTGTTTATTCATACGGCCCATTTGTCATGAATAATAAGGAACAAATTAACAAATGTATACGTAATTACCAGACAGGATTGATGGGAAATCCTGATTTAGTAAATTAACTCTCTACCCTATGTTTTTAGATGACCTACTCGACCAATTAGCAGAATACATTCCTAAACGCAATGTAATCAATAAAGACGTTTCCGTTGTAGGAGTGGATTGGCATATAGACCATGCCCTAAAATCAGTCATCCTGATTTGTAAAAGTCTAAAATTGTCTAACCCTGATAAGTTCAGTTGGGAGTTTAGCCTTAGTCGTTCGTTTGTACTTACTTCTGAATCAATTCCAAGAGGTAAGGGTGTTGCCCCTCCTATCTCCCTACCGCCAGAGGAGATTACGGTTAAAGACATCAATCGCCAATTAGCCGAGGCTCGAAAAATTGCCGCAGAAGCAGAAAAACTGCCTTCTAACAGTCACTTTAGACATGGATATTTTGGTACGTTAAGACTGGACGACTCCCTCCAATATATTCGTATACATACCGATCATCACCTAAAAATAATTCAGGATATCCTAGGTCTGGAAGAAGCAACAGCAAAAAAATAAAGCCCCCATTCTCTGGTAATAATGAGTGAAGGACACCTATAAAATGTGTCCATTGACTATTGTTTTAATGTCAAATCATCCTAGCATTAATAAACCTTTTCTCAAAACAAATGTTATACACACAAAATCACAAGTCTATGTTTGGTCTATTCAAGAAAAAATCACCGCAGCAAGCCCTAGAAGAAAAGTACGAAAAGCTCATGAAAGAAGCATTTGAGCTATCCAAAGTCAACCGTACTCAAGGAGACCAAAAGTATGCTGAGGCTCAAAAAATCATGGATCAATTGGACGCGCTAAAAAAATAGCTGCTGCACGCTAACCTTGTGTTATTTGATGTCGGAACATGATCTTGATTCTGGAAATTTGTATCTTGCCTGTATATCATTGAACAAACATCAATCCTTGAGCAGATTAATATTAGATCAAGAAGAAGACTCAACAGAAAAAAAACGGGTCAATCATCAACGATTGTCGACCAAATATTTTCTATTCGCCTTATCCATTTATGTCGTTCCAATCATTCTAAATATGTTCTTTCCCCTAGCAGGTAGAGATTTCATGAAAATGATTGACGTCTTTTATCTCGGAATCCTGGGATTCAGTCTATTGAGTCTTTATCATACCTTCAAAGGAATATTCAAAAAAGAAAAGAGCTCCTTCACGAGAATATTCATCGCCACCGGCAGTTTCATTCTATTTTTTATTTCCTTTTCTATCCTTGCCTCTCAATATATTAGTCTCCCTGGTTTAAGCTGAATTTAAAACTTGATCAAAATTACGTTGTATTTACTAGCAATGTTTTTCTACTGAAAACCATTTTTTCGAATAACTAATAGCAAAGCTACCGAGCGGGAGACGGCCATTTTGCCTTCTTTTGGGCGAATGCAAAAAGAAGGTCGCCAAAGGCAAGTAAGGCAATGAATGCTATACAATAAATCTTCTAACCCAGGAAACAAAAACAAAATACCAACTATCAAAAATTCAAAAAAACTAAACAATAATTTGTTATTCTATAAAATAAACCCCATTATTGTAATAGATACTTAAAAAAAGAGACATGAATACGAATTTTGGATATTGCTATTTTTATTTTACTAATTCAACCAATTAGGAGGCAATTCCATTATTACTATCATCATAAAATAATATATGCCTCCAAATCGGAGGCTTTTTTAATTTTAGAACATGACCACATTTAATACATTCTGCAGCTATTTTTATTTTTATTTCTTTTATCCAAAAGAATAGGGATGCTGCTATGTATGTATAATTAATGATAACACATAAAACAGGATCCCGTAAAAAGGAGCCTGTTTTTTTTTGAGCTTTCGCGAATAATTAGGAAATGATAATTAAAACAGCAAATAGATTAGCCCACGTCAAGGAGTATTACTTCTCTAAGAAGTTGCGGGAAATCGCCACCCTCCGCGCTGCAGGAGCACCAATCATCAATTTGGGCATCGGCAGTCCCGATCGCACACCCCCTGAAAGTGCAATCACCGCACTTCAGAAAGCAAGCACCAACCCACAAAACCACGCCTACCAAAGCTACAAAGGAGCACCACAACTCCGAGAAGCAATCGCCCAATGGTACAACAGACAATACCTGGTAAATCTAAATGCAGACACCGAAATCCTCCCCTTACTAGGATCGAAGGAAGGAATAATGCACATCTCCATGACCTGGCTGGAAAACGGGGACGAAGTACTTGTGCCCAATCCCGGATATCCAGCTTATGCGGCTACAGCAAGACTTGCAGGAGCCACACCTATATTCTACGATTTATCCGATGAAAACAACTGGCTCCCAGACTTCAAGGCCCTTGAACAAACAGACCTCCAAAAGGTGAAAATTATGTGGGTCAACTACCCGCACATGCCCACAGGAGCAAGAGCTACCAAAGACATTTTTGAACAACTAATTGCCTTTGGCAAAAGACATCAAATCCTTATTTGCAACGACAATCCATATAGTTTCATCTTGAATGAAACGCCATTAAGTCTTCTTGGAATTCCAGGGGCAAAAGACATTGCCCTGGAGCTCAATTCACTCAGCAAGTCCTACAATATGGCAGGCTGGAGAGTTGGAATGGTCTGCGGAAATTCTGAAAACATCAATAGCATTCTAACGTTTAAAAGCAACATGGATTCTGGGATGTTTTTGCCTGTTCAATTGGCAGCAGCAGCGGCATTGCATGAAGACAATGATTGGTTTACCCAACAAAACAAAGTATACACGGAGCGAAGAACAGCTGCCTGGAAAATCATGGACGAGCTACAATGTACCTACAGCAAAACGCAAGCAGGGATGTTTGTTTGGGCAAAAATACCCAGCACCCTTCAAAACGTTCAGCAATTGGTGGACGACTTACTTTACGAGCAATCCATTTTTATTACCCCGGGATTCATTTTTGGTACGAATGGGGAACGATACATCCGCATATCCTTATGCAGCAACCTCGATGTATTAAACACCGCATTAAATAGAATTATCACTTCGAAAACCCTAGTAAAATGATAGTAACTACCATTGGACTCGGATTAATAGGCGGCTCGATTGCCCTGGAACTTAAAGCGAATAACTTTGCAGATCAAGTCATAGGTGTCGACAACAATCCAACACACCAACAGCAAGCACTCGCTCTTGGTCTGGTGGACGGTATATTGCCATTAGAAGCCGGGCTTTCCATTGCGGATCTGGTCATCATTGCTACTCCGGTAGATGTAACGACTCAATTGTTGCCGCAAATATTGGCCAATATTGATGGATTTACAACAGTTCTGGACGTTGGCTCTACCAAATCGGAAATTTGCAAAATTGCTGGCGCCTCTCCCTTGCGCGATCGGTTTGTTGCCGCCCATCCGATTGCTGGTACCGAAAATACTGGCCCAACTGCTGCACATCGTGGACTGTTTTCAAATAAAACGAACATCATTTGCGAACGGGAAAAGTCAAATCCGCAGGCACTCAGATTAGTAGAAAAGCTGTTTGAATGTCTTCGAATGAAAAACATTTATATGGACGCGGCGGCGCACGACAAGCACATTGCTTATGTTTCGCATCTTTCTCATATCAGCTCTTTCACGCTTGGATTGACGGTTTTGGAGATTGAAAAGAACGAAAAAACCATCTTCGATATGGCAGGAAGTGGTTTTGAGTCTACCGTCCGTCTGGCAAAAAGTTCTCCTGAAATGTGGGCGCCTATCTTCGATCAGAATTCTGAAAATTTGGTTGTTGCTCTGGATGAATACATTCATCAACTCCAACAGTTTAAACAAGTTATCCAACATCGGGAGAAACAACAGGCGAAAAACAAAATGAAAAAAGCCAACGATATTCGCCGGGTATTAGCCGGTATTGAAGCTAAAAAGCAGCAAATTTCACCAAACACGACCAATAAATTACAATCATCCATTGCACATACCTCTAAAAAATAACAATCATGAAAACTATGAACCTCGACATTCAACCTATACAATCCTGGATTCCAAACATCCAACGACCACTAATTATCAGTGGACCATGCAGCGCAGAATCTGAAGAACAAGTCATCACCACTGCTAGCCTACTCGCAGAAACCGGAAAAGTAGATGTACTACGTGCTGGTATCTGGAAACCAAGAACCCGACCAGGCTCTTTCGAAGGCGTTGGTTCTGTTGGATTGAAATGGCTTCAAGCAGCAAAAAAAGAAACAGGACTTCCTGTTGCTGTAGAAGTCGCCAATGTCAAGCATGTCTATGAGGCATTAAAGCATGGTGTGGATATTCTATGGCTAGGTGCTAGAACAACTGTAAATCCATTTTCTGTGCAGGAGATTGCAGATGCTTTGCAAGGAGTAGATGCGATTGTTCTTGTGAAAAACCCCATCAATCCAGACCTCAATCTTTGGATCGGTGCTATCGAGCGAATCGCCAAGGCTGGAATTACCAGAATCGGAGCTATCCACCGTGGATTTTCTAAGTATGGCCCTTCCAAGTACCGTAATGAACCCAACTGGCAAATTCCTATTGATTTAATGCGGACATTGCCTGAATTGCCAATGATTTGCGACCCCAGCCACATTAGTGGCAACCGTGAATTGCTGGCTCCCGTTTCTCAAAAAGCACTGGACTTAAATTTTCATGGATTGATGATAGAGTCACATGTTAATCCATCCGTAGCGCTCAGTGATGCTAAACAACAGGTCACTCCAGTTGATTTTAATACGATTGTTGACAACCTGATTTTGAGGGACACTACCTTGGCGGACAATTCCAACCCTCTAGGAGAATTACGCAGTGAGATTGACCGTATTGATGATGAATTACTTTCATTATTAGCTGGCCGGATGCAAGTTTCCCGTGACATTGGGGAATTCAAGAAGGCTAACAACCTGACTATCTTACAGGCAGCCCGCTGGGAAGATATTTTACAAAAGGCCATTGAAAAGGGGGTTGCAAATGGTCTGAGCAAAGAGTTTATTGCAGGGTATTTGAAGTCCATTCATTTGGAGTCTATCAATCAGCAAACGAAGGTGATGAATGGAGAAGGGGTTGTTGTTGCTTCTTAGGAAGAATTGACTCAATGTTAGCCTTGAAGGAGAGATGGATTTCAGATTCCTATCCAATTTATCTTTAAAGGAACAACAAAAGCCCTGAAGGGGCGATGCATATTAGCGGGGGATGAATTCCTCCGATAGATTCGGCCCGCAGGTCACCGCTCTGAAGGAGCGACATAAAATATTCCAAGGAAAATATGGAGATTTTAGGTCGCCCCTTCAGGGCTTTTTTGGTTATTACGGTTTAGCTGGGGGATTTTATCCTCTGCTGGTATTGGCGTCCTTTCGGGAGTATTTACTGGGGAGTTGATCGGGGGGAGTTGATCGGGGGGAGTGGATCGGGGGGAGTGGATCGGGGGGAGTTGATCGAGTGGAGTGGATCGGGGGGAGTTGCCGCCGTCGCGGTTCCATCACTTTTTGGACTGTCGTCCAAAACCCTTCGGGGGCGTGATGGAATCCCAAAGTGAGACTTTTGTCCCAAAAAGGAAACGTGATAAATTTATTTTCAAGAATAATTGACTGGAAATCAAACCATTGCCGAGTTGGCAAAAAAATGGAAATGGTAGGGTCAAATTCAATTAATTATGGAAAATAGAAAGTCAGATTTAGCGATTGTTGGTTCAGTAAGGGTGCCTTCAAAATATGGAAGATTCGAAACGCTGGCACATCAGCTTGTGCTAAAATTAAATGAAAAATTAAACATCACCGTTTATAATTCTGCGAAACATTATACTAAAGAAGAACGTATTAAAACATGGAATGGCGCGAGAATCAAGTACATGCCATTCCGTCCAAAGGGAATACAACGTGTCATGTACGATGTTGTATGTATGCTACATGCGATTTTGTTCAGCAGAACCTTGTTAATACTAGGAGTTTCCGGTTGTTTGTTCTTACCATTTCTAAAGTTGATCCCAAATCGAAAAGTAATTGTCAATATTGACGGTCTAGACTGGAGCAGGAAAAAATGGGGCAAATTCGCAAAAAAAATCCTATTGGTTAGTGAATACTTTGCCGTTCGATTTGCAGACGAAATCATTGCAGATAATGCAGCAATACAAAAATACGTGAAGGACAGATACGGTATCAATGCTAGACTAATTGAGTATGGAGGAGATCATGCAGAAGCAAACGCTGTTTCCCTCACCTCTTTAAAACAATTTCCAATCCTTGAGCAGGATTATGCCTTTACGGTATGTCGAATAGAACCAGAAAACAATGTTCAAATGATTTTAGAAGCATTTTCTAAAAGTGTGGAACTGCCGCTTGTTATTGTTGGGAATTGGGATAACAGTTCCTACGGCCAACAATTGAAACGTCAATATAGCAACTATGAAAACATTCATCTTTATGATTCCATTTTCGAACAGGAGACCTTGAACGCTCTTCGGTCTAATGCAAAATTGTACGTTCATGGCCATAGCGAAGGAGGTACCAACCCTTCCTTGGTCGAGGCCATGTCTTTGGGACTGCCTATCCTTTCTTATGATGTGGTATACAACAGAATAACAACAGAAAATGAGGCCATTTATTTCAACAAAGTGGAGGAAATAATGACTGCCATCAAATATACAGGCTACTTGCCACTCGGAAGAATAGGACTAAATATGCAACGAATAGCTGATAGACGGTATTCCTGGGATCTGATTGCTGATAAATACAAAAGTATCGTACAATTACCAAAACAAACAAAAGCACCCGTCCCAACCTTCAACTTCGAATTACCTATCCAACTGAAACAGTCTTTTAGCTAGGAGCGAAATCTGCAAATAACAATTAGAATAGAAACAATGAGATTAATAATAATTATACTAACCCTACTCGGATGCTTGCAGATAAACGCACAATTGGTCGTTACTGTAGCCGGAGTGGTGGACAGCATCGGCAATTATGACGGCCCTGTCTACGAAGCCACTTTCAACAATCCACACGGCATCGCAGTAGATGCCAATGGGAACGTCTATACCGCAGATCGCTATAGTCATACCATCAGAAAAATAACGCCTTCAGGCATGGTGGAAACAATTGCGGGGATAGACGGTGTCATCGGATCGCAGGATGGCGCTGCCAGTACCGCCACCTTCAATGAGCCCTGGGGCGTAAGCGTGGACATCGATGGAAATGTATTGGTCGCTGATACGAGAAATAATAAAATTAGAAAAATTTCAACAAATGGAGTTGTTTCTACCATTGCAGGTTCTGGAAACTTTGGAGTAACCAATGGCCCTCCAAACTTTTCTACGTTCGGCAATCCTACTGGGATCGAAAGTGATTCTGCCGGCAATATCTATGTCGCTGACCATCTCACCCACATTATTCGAAAAATTGATACACAAGGTTACGTAACAACGATTGCTGGGGTTCCTTATCTCACAGGCTCTACAGACGGAGCAGCAAATGTTGCCACGTTCAATCGTCCTTATGGCCTGTCGCTGGATCACCAGGGAAACATTCTGGTCGCTGATGAATGGAACCATAAAATCAGAAAGATTGACACACAAGGAATTGTGACCACCATCGCTGGATCAGGTGTACTAGGTAGCAATGATGGAACGGCAAGTACGGCCGCTTTCAACTATCCATGGGACATCACCGTTGATGATCAGGGAAACATCTTTGTGGCGGATGGATATAACTATATTATTAGAAAAATTTTCCCTTCTGGGAATGTGATCACTTATGCTGGCACAGCAGAAAATACTGGCGCTTCAGATGGAGTTGGGCCTCTTGCCTCTTTTAATGGAGCCACCGCAATTGCAATAAATGAAATCACTCAAGAAATATACGTAGCCGATGCTTACAATAATCTAGTAAGAAAAATAATCGACCTCAATCAAGGGGTCACCTTATTTGTTCCCACTGGTCAAACCACCATTTGTCAAGGAGAATTTTTGTCGGTAGAAGCAAGTCCACAGATTTTTTCAACTTATGAATTTTACATTAATGACACACTTGTTCAGAGTGGGTCCTCCCCTACTTATGGCAGCACTATAATTCCAGTAGGACTGCATTCTATAAAAGTTGTCGGCAAGGACGGATCTACCTCTTCTACCTCAGGAGAAGTACAAATTTCAGTTTTGGCAGCCCCCACACCTAGTATTTCAATAGTTGGTGCGTCTACTTTTTTTAGTGGCGATTCTGCAATACTTGTAGCTAGTCAAGCCGACTCGTATTTATGGAATACGAATGCTTCAACTCCTACGATTACTGTTTTTGAAACAGGCAATTACTTTGTAGAGGTCACGGATGATTTTGGATGCGTAGGCAGTTCAAATAGTATAGAAGTGCTGGTGCAAAATCAATCTGTTGCTCCACTTATCAATTTGAATGGAGCAGCTGACTTGTGTGCTGGTGCTACTGCCTTATTAACCAGTTCTTATGCGACAGGCAATCAGTGGTTGAAAAATGGCTGGCCTATACAAGACGCAATAAACGTCAGTTTTTCAGTTGGTGAAGAAGGACTTTACCAAGTACAAGTGACTGATGATTTAGGAACTATTTTAATCTCCGACCCCATAGAAATAACCGTTCAGGAAGATCAGATTATAGATTTTTCTGCAGACAATACCACCGTTGCAGTTGGGACACCAATTTCATTTACCTCTATGGTAAATGGAAATTTGACCCATGAATGGCAAATTGACGGACAGACCTCCTCCTTGGCAGCCCCTCAATTTATTTTGACAGAGCCAGGTATTTATCCGGTGTCCTTGATGACACAGAATGACCTTTGCGCAGACACGCTTACGAAACTACAATATATAGAGGTAATTGAAACAGCAGAAATAGACGGCAATTGGTTTGTTCCTAACGCTTTTTCTCCAAATGGAGATGGCTGTAACGATCTATTCTTACTACGAGGAGATGGATTATCAGCCGTAGAAATGACCATTTATAATCAATGGGGCGAGCTGATTTTTAGCTCTTCCGATCAGTCCATTGGGTGGGACGGAAAGCACGCACAGAAACCCGTCCAACTAGGCACTTACGTCTATGTTGTTTCTTTTAATGATCGATTGTCCAAGGAAGTACGTGCGACTGGTCATGTTACCGTTTTGTATTGATTTCTGGTTAACTGTTGATTGGAATAATGGTTAAGGGTCGGGTAAATATAGTACAATCAACAGCCCGCAAACCACCGCTACTCTAGCCTCATTAACTAATCCATCATTAACGATTACAGCATTAACAATTATTATGAAAAATATACTTACACTATTCTCCTTGTTTTTTTGTGCACTGGTGATCAACGGGCAGGACGCCCATTTTTCTCAGGCATGGAACAATAGTCTTCAATTAAACCCAGCGGCTACCGGTGTATACCCTGATCAAATAAGATTGGGAGCAATGTACCGAACACAATGGTCCGGGATTCCTAATGCTTACAAACATTATGGTGTTTTTGCAGATGCCAATATCAAAAAAATTGGTGTTGGTTTAGGCATGTTCAATGAAGGAGCAGGAGGTAGCAGTTTGCAGTCTACCGGCATCAAACTAAGCGGTGCATACCATCAGAAATTAGGAATGGGAAACAATCAGCTTTCTCTTGGAGTGCAAACTGGTTTTTTGCAAAAAAGGATTGATCCTTCCTTACTGACTTTTGACAAGCAATATGATAGCCAATCTGGTGTCGATCTGTCTAGTGATAACGGAGAAAACTTCAACAATACCAGTTCTATGTCTTTGGATTTTGGAGTTGGTTTGGAGTGGACATTGAGTTTGTCAGAAAATTCGAATAGCTATTTGAAGGCTGGTTTAGCAATTGGGCATATTAACACCCCAAAATTTTCCTTGCTAAGTGTTGAAAAACAAACCATCCCTATGCTCTGGACAATTTATGGAGAGGCTGCTTTTCCGTTAGCTGAAAAATTGATTGTTACTCCTCGGTTTTTAATGCACCATCAAGGACCGGCCAAGGAAATTTTGCTAGGAATTCAATCGACGTATTCCCTAAATGAATCAACAAAAATAAAAGTAGGAATTGATAATCGAATGAAAGACGCGCTGATTCTTTCTGCTGGTTTGGCCATTAAAAATGTATTTGTGGGCGTAAGTTATGATGTGAATATTTCAGGACTTTCTACTGCTACAAAAGGGAATGGGGGAGTAGAATTGTTGGCCACCTACCGATTTAACAAGCCTTCAAAAAAAGTAGTGACCGATACTGATTTAGACGGTATCCCGGATTGGAAAGACCAATGCCCTAAAACACCTGGAGTCAAAGAACTAAAAGGTTGCCCCACTCCAGCTCTAACTCCTGCCACACAAGAAACAGCAAAAATAGATAATGATAGAGACAACGACGGAATTCCAGATAATTTAGATGATTGTCCTGACGTCCCTGGTTTGTACAGATTTCAAGGATGTAATGACAAAGATGAGGACGGTATTTGGGACGCAATAGATCGTTGTCCTAACCTTTATGGCGTCCGCGAAAATGGTGGCTGTCCGGTCAAAACGAATGACCTAGATGGGGATGGGGTTACGGATGATTATGACCATTGTGTTTATATCAAAGGTTCTGTGGCACTGAATGGTTGCCCGGATACCGATTTGGATGGCGTACCGGATATTGAGGACCATTGTCCCTACATCGCTGGAGATAAAGCAGCAAATGGCTGCCCATCAACAAACCGATCAAATCCTGGTTATGCGGCTGAAACAGACAGCTCCTACCCTGTCACAATAGTTGAATTTGACACCAATAAAGACATTGTAAAATTACCACATTTGATCCAGCTCAACCAGATGATTGCTCACATGCTAAAACATGATCACCTAGTGGTGATGATATCTGGGCATACGGATTTTGAAGGATCTGCATCTTACAATTTTGCACTAAGCCAACGTAGAACATTAGCGGTACAAAATTACTTGATAGCAAACGGGATTACGACCTCCCGGATTCGAACTATATCCTATGGTGAATCCATCCCAAAAGATTCAAATGATTCTGAATTTGGGAAAGCAAGAAACAGAAGAGCAGAATTGATTTTATTAAATGAATGAGGATAAAATTTTCCTTTCTTAAAAAATTTATACTTGATGTCTTTCTATATTAATCTTCCTGCCATTTCTTTTATTCTATCGCTGGGAATTGCCTTGATAATAATTCCTGTTTTGATAAAATTGGCGGAATCTCAACTCTGGTTTGACCAACCGGACGAACGAAAACATCATGTAGGTCAAATTAGTTCCTTGGGAGGCATAGCCATTTTGGTCGGTGCGTTTGTCCCATTATTCGTATTCACCGACTGGCCATCCAGCAAACCTATTCTATTCTTAAGTTTTGCCAGTATGTTATTAGCAACGGTTGGTTTTTTTGATGACTTAAATGGAATGAAAGCGCTACAAAAATTGTCATTCCAACTGATTTGTGGGGCGTTGATCTTTGCTGGAGGCTGGAGTGTAGAAAGTATATTCTTCTTTATTGTTGGAATACATCTGCCAATTTGGTTGAATTTTATCATGACCGTATTCTTTATAGCTACGCTAATAAATGCCTTTAATTTTATTGATGGGATAGATGGATTGGCAGGAACTCTTGGTGTAATAAATGGGCTGATTTTTGGGGCTTTATTTTTGATAAATGGTCATACAATTATGGCCGTTTTAGCGCTAAGTATAGCAGGCAGTTGCCTAGGATTTCTGCGCTTCAATTTTCATAATGCAAAACTGTTTATGGGGGATTGTGGTTCGATGTTTATTGGTTTGATGACGGCGATAATGTGCATGCATGTATTCCAGGTGGATATTTTGGCAGGGCCTGTTTCTCCCATGTTTGCGTTATCATTCTGGTTGCTTCCTGTGTTTGACTTAATGCGGGTTGCACTTGGGCGTATGTACAAAAAAAGGTCCCCTTTTAGTGCAGATCGAACACATGTTCATCATATTTTATTGGCGTCTGGACTTTCGACGGTTACTGCTTGTTTGTTTTTGGGTGGATTGCACTTGGCATTGGCCACTTTAGTCTATCAATTTGGAATGGCGGGTGTTCTTGGATGCGGAATGACTTATTTTATTTTTATAAGCGGTTTTCAGTACCTAGGACAAGCAAAATCGAAATCGTTTTCTAAATCTGTTTTGAGAAGAGCGTAAGGGGAATTAGTAGTTGGTAAAAGTAGGAAACATTGTTTAAAGGTAGTAGAGCCATCTTGGAATGTGTCTCTAGAATTTACCAAGTATTCCTTTCAAAATTGGATAGGCTGCTTCAGCATCAATCACCAAATTCTTAATGAGCGAGGTAATTTGTTCCTTATCTATGTTGTCCTCATTCGTTAAGACTTCTATATTTTCGGAGACTTTTTCCTGGGCCTTCATTCCGACCATCATAAAGTTTGGTTTCAATTTGTGTGCGGTTTTGTACACTTGTTCCCAATTTTGTGCCATCAGGTGTTTTTGTAAAGCTTCGATATCCACTGGCGTATTATCAAGAAACATATTGATCATTTCCTTGATGAATTCTTCATCACCATTACTAAATTCTTGTAAATAATCGAGACTTACCGCTATTGTTCTTCTTTTCTCTTTTTCTTCTGGAGCAGCTTTCGGAGTATAATCCAGCCACTTGATTAATGTGCTTTCCAGAATTTTTGGAGAGAAGGGTTTTGTCAAAAAATCATTCATACCCACTTCAAACACTCGATTTCTTTCGTCCAATAAGGCCGCAGCTGTCAAGGCAACAATGGGTGTATTCTGATTCAAATTACTACCATCTGATCGGATTTGTTTTGCCGATTCAATTCCATCCATTTCCGGCATATGAATATCCATCAGGATAATGTCGTATTTCTTTTGTTTGGTATTCTCTAGCGCGATTAATCCATTTTCAGCTAAATCAAAATTGCATTTCCACAATTCTAATATTTTCTTGATTAACCGCTGATTCATAATATTATCCTCTACCACTAGAATTTGCGTTCTACTAAATAGTTCGACATAATCTCCGCCCACTATCACCGGCCGAATGACTTCAGTAACAGGGATACCCGAATCCTTGAACGGCAGAATAATAGAAAACTGAGACCCCTTATTCGGAGCGCTTTCTACATGCAATGTCCCGCCTTGAAGGGAGACCAATTGCTTCACTATCGAAAGTCCGAGACCTGTACCTCCAAATTTTCGATTTTCTTCCAGCTGTTTAAAATTTTCAAATATTTGTGGAATTTTATCCGCAGCCATACCGATACCTGTATCATGAATTTTAAACTCGATATGATATGTATCTGCTTGTTTTTTGATCAGCTTCACACTAATACCAATCGTCCCACGATGGGTAAACTTACTAGCATTTCCTAGCAAGTTGGTAAGGATTTGATTGAGTCGGTTATCATCGCCGATAATATGCGTTGTCAATTTTGGATCGATATCCGCTACCACACTCACCGGTTTGTCCTTCACCTTAAACTGGAAAGTTTGTTGCAAAGCTAGAATGAGTTCACGCAGATTGAATGTCCGTGGTTCAAACTCAAACTCGCCGGCTTCAATTTTGGACAGATCGAGGATGTTGTTGATGATCCCCATCAGACTATCTGCCGAAAATTTAAGGGTATCCAGGTATTCGATTTGGGCAGGGGACGGATTGGCTTCGTAGAGCAGATACGTCATTCCGATCACTGCATTCATTGGCGTTCGGATCTCATGGCTCATATTGGCCAAAAATTGTTGTTCAGCCATTCGGGATTGATCCGCTTCCTTTTTAGCTTGAATCAGGTCATTCTCCGCTTTTTTCCGCTCGGAGATATCACGAATAAATCCACTAAAAATGTATCGATCTTTAAATTTAATCGGGGAAATACTCAATTCTATTGGAAACTCTTCTTCCTCTCTATTGATAGCAGTTATTTCTATTCGGCTATTAAGGACTGGTCCTTCTCCTGTTTTAAGAAAATGTTCCATTCCTTTTCTATGTGCTTCTCTGTATTTGAGAGGGATGATCAAGTCTCCCATATTTTTGTCGATCGCCTCAAACCTAGAATATCCAAAAATTATTTCTGCCTGTTTATTCCATTCTGTAACGATCCCATCCTCATCGATATTGATGATGGCATCTAGGGAAGTATCAATGATTTGCCTGAGTTTAAATTCATTATTTTTTATGAATAATTTTGCTTTTTCCTGGGCAATATTTTTCTGTTCTTCCAGGTATTTTTGTCTAGTAATGTCGGAGACCGCGCCTATGGTTCCAATAATTTCGCCCTTGTCGTTTCGGTAAGGGGAAGCATTAATATTTCCCCACCAAATTTCTCCATTTTTGCGAACATGCTGTTTTTCATATTGGCTGGATACGCCCTTTTTTCGATCTGTTAAGACCTTAGAAAAATATTGTTTTTCATCTTTTACGGATAGAAGGTCAAAGGCGATTTGGCCAATCAGTTCACTTTTGTCATACCCTGCCAATTCTACCATTTGATCATTCACATAAGTAACCTTCCCTTCCAAATCGGTGATCATTATCCCTTCCGACAAGCTCTGCACAACTGTTTTGTATAGATCTTCGCTTGCTTTTTGTGCCTTCTGTGCAGCAATACGGTGCTTTGTTTCTTTTTCTAATTCCCGGTGTGCCAAGCAGGCAATTAAAGAATGATAAAGTTTGTCCAACACATTCTTTAATTGATCCATGTCCTCCAGCGAAAATGGCTTTTTTCTGTCCTTGGCATACAATTTTAAATAGCCAATCTCCCGCAATTTAAAAATAGCGTATGCACCGCCTTCAATATCTTTTTCCTGAATTAAGACAGAAAATTTATCGTCCGTCTCCAAAACTGAATAAGGAGCGTTTTCATCAATTTGGTCATAAAGAAAAATATCTTCTGTACAAATTGTCTGATCAATTTTTGATGCTGGAAGTCCTGCTATTAGGATACGGTTATTCCCATTGTCGGTATACAGTTCATTTTTATTTAACCAAATAGCAGCGAAGGTTAAATTTTTTCCTGCAAGTAGCGCCTTCAAAAAATTAGTGCAGTTTTCTACAAGATGAAGAGAAGTGCCGATGGCCAACGATAGTTCATAAAGTTGGGAAAGGTTCTGTATGATTGACGTATTTTTGTTCATTTAGATTCTTGAATTGGTGTTTTGCTAAATAGCATGGGAGATTTTTAGTCAACTTAATTCTTTTACTTTTTCTTCTTTCAACAACCGATAGATCGTCGATTTACCGATGTCTAGTTTTTGGGCAACCAATAATACATCGTTGTTGTATTTTTCAAGAAAATGATGAATGATCTTATTATTGTAATCCTTCAAGGATAAATCGTCAGTCAGAAAGTTAAAACCACCTTTAGGACTCTTAAATCGAATATCATCAGCATCTACCATATTACCACTTGCCATGACCATGGCCAGTTCTACAGTTGCCTTTAACTCTCGGACATTTCCAGGGTAAGAATATTGTAGTAATTTATCTTTTGCTTTCCGCGTAAAATCGGAAATTCCCAGTTTATTCTCTTTAGCAAAAGCATGCAGGAAGTGACGGGCCAAAAGTAAGATATCATTCCCCCGATCCCGTAGTGGAGGCAATCCGATAGACAACCCGAGCAACCGATAAAAAAGATCTTCTCTAAAATTGCCATTGTTTACCTCTTCCATCAGGTCCTTGTGGGTCGCTACGATGATTCTGGAGTTGAATTTGATCGGTTTGACTCCACCAATTCGCATCAGTTCGCGTTCTTGTAAGACGCGCAGGAGTTTAGCCTGCATATTGATGTCCATCTCTGCAATTTCGTCCAAAAAAAGTGTCCCATTGTGCGACAGTTCAAATTGACCGATTTTTCGGGTTATTGCTCCAGTGAATGCGCCTTTTTCGTAACCAAACAACTCACTTTCTAATAAGTCTTTTGGGATGGCGCTCATATTGACCGCTACAAAACTTCCTTTTTTACGATCTGAATTGAAGTGAATACTTTTGGCAACGACCTCTTTTCCGGTGCCTGTTTCGCCAGTTATTGAAATCGTGATATTCGTTTTTACTGCCTTTTCGAGCAAAGTAAATATTTGCTTCATTGGAGGGCTGTTGCCAATGATGCTTTTGCTAAACTCATATTGAGAAGAAAGTTCTTCGCGCAATGTTTCTACTTCGACCTTCAGGTTTTGGTGTGTTTTTATATGGTTCAGTGTATTTAGGAGGCGTTCTTTGGTTTCACTGTCTTTTGTTATGTAGTCGTAGGCGCCTTCTTTTAGCAAATGTACTGCGGTAGAAATGTCTTGCTGACCAGATAAGATAATGACATTGATATCTTTATTAAAGCCCTTTATCTTTTTTAAGACTTCTCCACCTGTCATATCCGGCAAGGAGTAGTCCAAAGAGATAATAGAAGGCTTCAGGTGCAAATGCTGAATACACTCCTGCCCTGTTGAAAATTTGTATACTTCGTGGTCGGGATTTAGCTCCATAATATAGGCCACCATCTTCCGATACATTGTATCGTCTTCTACGACGAAAATTTTTGTTGGTTCAAATTTCTTCTTCATTCTACTAGAATATACCGTAAGTAGTCAATAATGTTTCAATTTTGTCAAAATAAGGTTAATTCCCAATATGGGCAAGAATATTCCCAATTTTGGAAAATTGCATTTTTTCAATTTCACCAACTCACTAAAAACCAATATTTTATGTCAATTTTTTCTTTGGCATTGAAATGGAATAAGGGGAAACATGATGAGAAAATTAAAAACAATGAGTGGCTTGCCCGCTTTTCCTTTTCTAGGATTATTGCTTTTTGGTAATTATCTGTGTTTTCGGATGTTTTCTGATTCTAATATACAACCAATTCAATTATCTGACGTAAACAACTTAAAGATCTGGTTTTACGGAAGGATTCGCAAAAATATAAAACAACATTCCGTCAGGACACGATTAAAAAATTTAGAACAATGAATTATTCACTTTCTTTTCTATTTGCAGTTTTGCTTTTGTCCAGTTGCAGCACGCCTACTACCTTGTTTTCTGATTCCACTTCACAACCTATTCCTTTTTCTGTCGTAAACGAGATTAAAGATCCAGTATTAAAACCAGGGGATAAAATCACGATCAGTATCTGGGGACATGAAAGTTTGAGTATTGGTTCAGTAAATAGTGTTTACAATTCTAATGAAGAAACGGGGAAGTGGGTGGTCGTAGATGATGACGGGAGAGTCAATTTACCAAAAATCGGACGAGTGACAATCGCAGGATATACTTCAAAAGAAGCTAATTTTTTTCTAGAACAACAATACATAAAACACTTGAAAGATCCCATTATTAATATAAAAGTCCTCAACCACTATGTGACAGTTTTAGGGGAAGTCAATAAACCGGGAAAGTACAAAATCGACAATGAACAAATATCGCTGATCGAAGTACTCGGAGAAGCCGAAGGACTTACCGACTATGCACAAGCAGAAGGTATTCGAGTGATTCGAGAGGAAAACGCCAAAACCATCAATTACAAAGTTGATTTGTCGAACGCTGATTATTTATACAAACAAAACCTAGCCCTGCAACCCAATGATGTAGTCTACGTGATTCCTAAAAAAGGCAAGGAGACCGGCAAAAAAGCAGCGAAAGCGGCTCCGTTTGTTGGGATCATTACTGGAATTGCAGTGCTTATTTCAGTGTTTATAAAGTAAGCTCGACGCCTAAGAATAGTAGCATCCATGAATAAAGAGTTTCAAAATATTGTATTACCAGTGATAAAGGGGCTGCCGATATTATGCCTGTTTATTGCGATTGGGCTTTATGCTGGTAGACGCATCATACAATATAGTAATACGATCTATCAGGCCAATTCTTCAATAAAGATTGACAACAGGGATGAAAGCTCCCTCGACGTGCAGGTTTTTAACAGCGGTGTGATGCCCACCCTGTCCAACAAACAAAATTTCCTTACTGAAGTAGAAGTTTTCAAATCAAAGCAACTTCGTAAAGAAACATTTAAGAAACTCAACTTCGGAATCAACTATTATCGAATTGGGGAGATCAAGGAAGTAGAACTCTACCACAACGTTCCTTTTAGTATTGAATATACGATTTTAGACAGCACTTGCCTAGACAAATTGGTTTACTTGAAATATAAAGGGAATAATCAATTCGCCCTAGGCAAGGATCCTAAAAACATAACAGCAGACAGCCTTCTAGTAGGCAAAACCTACGTCAATAGTCTATATGCCATCACCCTAACACTAAATAAAAAACTGATCGATTCGAACCCAGAATGCTTGGTCATAAATGACGTTTTTGCCTTCAAATTGAATAGCCTAAAGTCGTTAGTTGCTTCTGTAGGAGAAGAAAATTTCTTTGTAAAACCGGTCGATAAGGAAATTTCTATTCTTAAGATTTACTACAAGCATGAAATTCCTAAAAAAGCAGCACTTTTTGTGAATGCATTGATGGAAACCTATATGGAAAGCAACCGAATTCGCAAATCAAACCGTTCAGGAAAAACCCTGAGTTTTATCAATGATAAATTGCGGGACACCAGCAGAGACCTCAAAGATGCAGAAGCCAACCTGGCTGCTTTCAAATCCGAAAACAATCTAGTAAATGCCAACCAAGAAACAGACGCCGCCCTCAAGGAAATCATGCAGCTGGAAATGCAAAAAGTAGGGATAGATCTACAAAAAGCAGAACTGCAAAACTTATTTACCTTTATCGAAACCGGTGGGAGTCTCAATGACTTTTCGCCCAATTTTGAGGCCTTAAAAGATGGCGTACTCAAAGACGCCTACCTAAAAGTACAGGCCTACGAGCTGCAACGAATCGATCTGCTAAACAAATACGCGATCGGCAGTGAAGAAATAAGAACGGTAGATGAAAAAAGTGCCAACTTAAGATCGTTTATTGGGGCAAGTGTTCGAAAAACATTATCAAATTTAGATACGAAAGAAGAAGAAATTGCCAAAATATTAGCCATTCGCAAAACGGGCCTTCAGAGATATCCAGACAAAGAAAGACAGCTAGCGGTACTCGAAAGAGAGGTCAAAATCAACGAGCAATTTTACAACCATTTGATGGAAAAGCAAACCGAATTTTCGATCGCCAAAACGTCCGAAATTTCCTTGCATCAAGTCATTGACAAGGCAGATGTCCCTACCCATTCTCTCTGGCCAAACAAACCTTTAATCTATGGTGTTTGTTTGTTTTTTGCGTTGTTTGCCGGTCTGATGGTTTGCTATCTTATTCATTATTTTATGGCGCGGGTGAACAGCAAAAACCTGCTAAGCTATTTGGTAGATGTTCCACTATTAGCTACCGTAAGAAAACAGAAGAAAAACAAAAATGACATTGTTGATTCCTATTCAAATTTATATACCAACCTTGAAATTCTAAAGAAAAACACCGCATCAACAAGACGAGCACAAGTCGTTTCCATCAGTTCAATGAAGCCAAAAGAAGGCAAAACACATACATCAGTAAATTTGGCTAAAACCGCTTCTATTATTGGCAAAAAAGTATTGTTAGTGGATCTGGACATGCGCAAACCTGACCTCTACAAAAAATTTGATGTCGCTAATGAAGGGGGCGTTTCGGCCATCCTGAGAGGAGATGTCAAAATAAAGGAAGCCATTCTCGAAAAAACGAAAAATCTCCATGTCCTATTGGCAGGAAATCTGAAAAACATACCCTCCGCTTTTGTTTTTTCGACAAGAGCCGAAGAACTAGTAAAGGCCGTTCAGGAGGACTACGATCTGGTGATTTTCGATACACCGCCCCTTGGTATGGTGCCGGACGCCATGTTGCTGATGCAGATCAGCGATGTCAACCTTTTTGTGGTCCGTCGTAAATCGACAAAAGTAAGAACTGCCAGAGCACTAGACGCTTTGATCTCCGAATGGCAAATTCCAAATACATTCACCATTTTAAATTGTGATAAGCAACAGTCAAGCAATTATTATTCTCCCTATAACAATACCTCAAAACAAGCCAATGATCTAGCGCTGGATATCTAACTAAATGAAACAACTAATAAAAAAATACAGCACCCCTTCCAGCCTTGGAGTATTCGACCAAATGGTGGTCAGCGGTGGTAATTTTCTCATCGGAATTTTGCTGGCAAGGTTTCTTGGCCTGGAAGCGTTTGGAGAGTTTACCCTGCTTTGGATGATTGTATTCTTTGCCCTTAGTTTGAATATGGCCTTTGTATCAAAACCAATGCTTACCCTAGGCACAAAAAAAGAAGAGGCTAGCACCTATTTCCAAGCACTGCATACCGTCCAATTGGTGGTGGCTTGCCTCGCCGTACTTATCACGTATTGCGGAATGCGCATTGCTGTAAAAAATGATTTCATCGACTATTCTTCTACCATTATCATGTCAGTATGTATGCTCGTTGCCAGTCAATTGGTCTATGATTTTTATCGAAAATATTTTTTTGTGGCCGAGCAAATCCTTCACGCATTGTGCCTGGATATTCTTCTATTTGGAATACAAGTAGTCGCTATTGTCTTGTTTTATTGGAATGGCTATGCTAGCCTGGAAAATGTGTTACTACTAATGGGAATAATCCAGCTGTCTATCCTTGGAATAACCAGCTTATTTGTTGGGGTACTCTCGTTTAATCCAACAGAAATAATCAAAACGACCAAAGAACACATGCAGTATTCTGGTTGGCTGACACTTACAGCAGTCCTTCAATGGATAACGGGCAACTACTTCCTTATAATAGCTGGTAGTGTACTAGGAGCGGCGGCCGTTGGGATTGTCAAAATTGTACAACAACTATCTGGTTTATGTCACATCCTGTTCCTGGCCATGGAAAATATATTACCGATTTCAGCGGCAAAAGAAATGAAAAAAAATGGCCTGAACGGGCTAACTCAATTTCTAAAAAAACAAGGCTTTTTGTGGTTCATTCCCTTGCTGTTTTTCATGAGCATTTTGTTGATTGGCGGGCCGGTATTTATCAAGTTATTATATGAAGTCGAATTAGGGGAAAACTACTTTATGTTGCCTGGTTTTGCTGTACTCTATCTTTTTGTTTTCCTAGGAATACCTGGAAGGATCTTTTTTAGGACCGTAGAACGAACAAAATCGATCTTTATCGCGTATGTACTAGGAGCAGGATTTAGTTTATTAGCCGCAAACAGCTTACTCTCCAACTGGGGGTTGACAGGGTTGATTGTGGGGCTCTGGATCGTGCAATTGATCACGTTGTTGATTTACTTGCTTGAGCACAATAAGATTATTAAAAGCGATCACAAATCACTGCAAATTGTGTAGTTATTCTTTGAACGAAAGATTAAATTAAAATTATGAAAATAATACATCTTGTACTAGGAAAGGCCAATCCAGAACGGATGAACGGTGTCAATAAAGTAGCACACAACTTATGCACCTCCATGACCGAACTAGGCTACGACACCGAATTGTGGGGAATTGCGAACACCTTAGATCACAATTATCCCAAAAGAAATTATTCCACAAAATTATTCCAACAAGAAAAAAACAAGTTATCCCTAAACACGGATTTGATAACCGCTATCAACGGGCTAAAAAGAGAAACAATTGTGCATATTCACGGCGCATTTATTTCTGAATTTTATCATATTGCAAAACGCTTGCATCAAAAGAATGTGGCGTTCTTTTATACTCCACACGGCGCACTGACGGAGAACGCCATGCGCAAAAGCAGTTGGAAGAAAAAAGTGTATTTCAATTTGTTCGAATCCTGGATTATCAAAAAGGCAAAACGGGTGCAATTGCTTGGACAAAGTGAGGTCGACCACCTAGAGTCAATACTTCCTACCACCAACAAATGCGTCATCCCAAACGGACAGATCATCCCGGACAAAAACCTCTGGAAAACCAAAACAGAGCGGATCAAAAAAGAACTTAATTTTGGATTTTGCGGGCGCCTGGATATTTACCATAAAGGATTGGACAATCTCATCGATGGGTTTCGATTGTACCTTGATCAGGGACATACTGGGAAATTGGTCCTCATCGGCGATGGCAAAGATCGAGTCGAACTAGAAAAGAAAGTAATCGATCATAAACTCGAAAGACATACCATATTCCACGGTGCCAAATTCGGTACGGAGAAGTATATGATTTTAGAGGAAATGGACATGTTTATGCACCCCTCCAGAATGGAAGGTTTCCCAACCGCAGTGCTAGAAGCCGCTTCGCTCGGAAAGCCTTGTATAACTAGCGATGCTACGAATATCAATCCGTACATTAAAAACTGGAACGCTGGAATTACTATCGAAAAAAGTTCAGCGGAATCCGTGGCTAGAGCAATGGTGGACGCCTCCAACTTATACGACAACAACCAACTGGAGTCCCTTGGAGACAACGCCTTCGAAATGGTAAAAAATGAGTTTACCTGGAATAAAATCGTCGGGAAACTAATCAAAGAGTATGAAGCGTAGCAAGGAATTAGGGAAAATATTCTCCTACGTTTTGATTTTGCTAATGACTATTCGTATCTGTAGTTATTTCACCCTATTTCCTGATTCTATTGGAATAACACGGGTCGTAAAAATTGGTTTACGATTGTGCACAACTGCAGTATCGGGGGTCTTTCTTTTAATGCTGGCCACCAACCTGAAAAGGTTTAAATTTCAGCAGGAAAGTATCTTACCACTTATCTTTTATATCCTTTATCTTTTACTAGGACTACTTTCCTTTTTATGGAGCTCGGGCATTGGGTTTTCGGCATTGCAATGGATAATGACTACAGAGAGCTTGGTTTTTGTCATCCTCTTTTATCATTTATACCTGGCTGCAGGAACTACTTTCCCAGGGCAAATTCATTTCTCCAATATTCTAGGAGTTGCCATTGGTATCATTTGCGTCGCTTTTATTGTAGGCTTGTTTATTGATCCAGAACTGTTTTACCGACAAACACATGGCGGGGAAGTTTCCCGACTTGGAGGGTTCATCATCAATCCGAATGAACTTGGAATGCTTGCAGTACTCGGCATTTCTGCAGTTCTGTTTGATATATATTTGAAGCTAAAATTGAAATTGAATTTCACCATTTTGTTGCTTTGTATTGCGGTTCTTTTGCTCACGCAGTCCCGGTCTTCGTTGATTTCATTCTTCCTTGTAGCGGGAATGTATCTTTATTTATCCGATAGTAAAAAAATAAAGCTGGCAGCAATTATCGGTGCCATCCTAACCATTCCGGTAATTGTGCGTACAATCATTATAAAAACGGGTGATATCGAAGAAGTGATGAGTATGACTGGGCGGCTTCCGTTCTGGACAGACTTGATCATGGAAGGTTTTCCTCGGGAGCCCTTGTTGGGTTTTGGTTTTATGCGGATTAGCTATAGTGATAAATTTGATAGTATACATGCCTATGCTGCTTCGATGACGCACAATACCTTCGTTCAGGTACTGTTGAATCTGGGGCTTGTTGGGGCATTTATTGTTATTCTTCAAATGGCAACCTTAACCATTGCTATTAAAACATTTGAAGACAAACATATTAAGCTGTTGGTTCTTGGAATGTTGATTCCTCTGATCATTAATTCGTTGACTGAATTTGGAATATTTGGTGAATCGAATTACGGGATTATGTTTTATCAGTTTACCATATTGTTCTTCACCGTTACCATCACCCGAAATGATTTTTTTAGTAAAAAATTGGCCCAATTGAGAAGATAAAAGTGGTCGAGTACTTCATGGGGTCTTGACTCCATAAAAATTCCCAACATGGGGAGGCGTTTCCCATTTTGATAATTGAGCCCTACACAAGACTAACATAAACTACTGATTTACAATAAACTAACACTCGGGCATCGAATTCGAAACAGGTCTTTCAAAATCTAATTAATGAATAGCGAAAAACAGAAATTTGTAGCACACCTTCTTAAAAAACTGGAAGAAACCGACTACGTCGTATTAAAACATTTGGATGAAAAAACTGATATTGATTCGAATGCCGATATAGACCTGTTGATTGCGCCCAAGGAGGTAACCCCAATTTTGGAATTCGCTAATAACTTCCCAACCGTAGACAAGATCCTGACGCACAATACCAAATCGATGGTCCAAGCCTGTATCTATTTTCAGGGCGGCGATTTTCTGCAACTTGATTTTTTATTCAAACTTGTAAGAAAACAATTCGAATACCTGGATACCAAGGCGGTCTTTTCTAATAACAAAAAAAGCGAAGGAGGTTACTTGACCTACTCGAAAGACCAGCTCCTGGAGCATGTTGTCCTTTTTAATTTCTTAAACTTCGGCCGCGTTCCTGACAAGTATATCCAACACTTTACCAGCCTACCTGAAAAAGAGCAATCGGAGCTATTACAAAATTTTAATACAAAATATACGACAGACCTCCAGTCCTTCGAACAACTGTCAAATTTCAATCCATCAATTAGAACGAACCTAGTAAACTACTTGAAAAAAATGCCTCAAAATTCAATCACCAACCGAATCAAACACTTCGCAGAATATACAATAGACAAGGTAACTGGTGTATTCGACAAAAGCGGTAAAATAATCACGTTCAGCGGAGTAGATGGCGCCGGCAAAAGCACCATCATCGATCTCGTAAAAAATGAATTGGCCACCAAATACCGTCGAAAAGTAGTCGTCTTGAGACATCGCCCCTCCCTCCTACCCATCCTAAGCGCCTGGAGATATGGAAAAACAAATGCCGAAAAAAGGACCGTTCAAAATTTACCGCATAGTGGTAAAAATAGTAGTAAAATAAGCTCCATGTTTCGGTTTTTCTATTACTATTTCGACTATTTATTCGGGCAGTTTTACATCTATACTAAATATGTATTGAGGGACTATATTGTACTCTATGATCGGTACTACTTCGATTTTATTATTGATGGGAAACGCTCGAACCTAAACATCCCGACCTGGATAAGCAAAGGACTCTATCGGTTTATTTACAAACCGGAACTCAACTTCTTTTTGTTTGCAGACGCGAATGTCATTTACAAAAGAAAACAAGAAATGCCGGTGACAATGATCAAAGAATTGACAGAAAATTACTGTTCGCTTTTTAATGAGTTAAATCAAAATTCAGCAGGTAAAAACAACTACCTGAATATCGAAAATATCAAAAAGGAGGATACATTAAACACCGTCATCAATCACTGCAAAAAAATAATTTAAATTATGTTTCGCAAAGCAGTAATACATCTGATAAAAAAGAAAAACCCGCACTTTACGCTGGATGATTCTATCGGTATTGGGATCCTTGTTCAACTGGTATTTTCCAAAGGTATCGCGTGGTTGAGAAGCTGGAAACTGTTGCTCCGATTAAGAATCCCAAAGCTCCTTTTCCTAGGGAAGAATGTGCAGTTTTTTAACTTGAAAAATATACAATTTGGGAAATGGGTCCAACTCGAAGACCATGTCGTGTTAAGTGGTCTAAGTAAAAAACCACTTGTCTTGGGAAACAACGTGCGGATTGGTGCTTTTAGTCGGATAATTGCTTCCACTTCCTTTAGCCATCCAGGGGTCGGTATTCAAATCGGCAACAACGTTGGACTTGGAGAGTTTGCCTATCTAGGCGGAGCAGGAGGCTTGGAAATCGGAGACGATTGCATAATCGGTCAGTACTTAAGTTGCCACCCCGAAAATCACAATTTTGCAGACAACAGCGAGTTGATTCGTCTACAAGGCGTCCACCAAAAAGGAATTAAAATTGGCAAAAATTGCTGGATTGGATCGAAAGTAACCATTCTCGACGGAGTAGTGATTGGAGAAAACTCCGTGATCGCCGCAGGAGCAGTAATCACAAAATCAATGCCTGCCAATTCAATCATCGGTGGCGTCCCGGCAAAAGTGATAAAATCAAGAATTAAGGTTCCGAACAACCTCGAATCCTATATGATGACCAGTTAACTCGGGCATTAAAAATGAATAAACAATGAAAAAAATTCTAGTAACGGCCTACGCGGTAAATCCTTACAAAGGGTCAGAAGACGGTACGGGTTGGAATATCATTTGGCAAATAGCAAAATACAATAAGGTAGTAGCAATAACCAGAAAAAATAACCGGGAAGCCATTGAAAAATATTGCAAAGAGCACCCTTTTGAGCATCAATCCAATCTGACGTTCGAGTACTTTGACCTTCCTTATTGGATGCGGTTTTGGAAGCGAAAATCACGGGGAGCCATGCTTTATTTCTACTTGTGGCAATTTTTCATGCCGTTATTCATAAAAAGAAAAAAACTAACATTTGACCTGGCACATGGCCTAAATTTTCATACCGATTCGATTCCTTGTTTTCTTTGGATGTTGGGGAAACCGTTTGTTTGGGGGCCAGTCGGCCATCATCCTGAAATACCAAAAGACTACCTGGATGAAAATGGAGCGACAAAGGAGAAACTTAATGACAAGTTAAAATGGACGATAAAATCAATGGCGAAACGCTTTGATCCATTCCTGAGAATTTCGGTGATGAAGGCAGACTATATACTGACCATCAATTCAGCCGTAATCAACGCCTTAAATTTGAAACCGGAGCATTGTAAAGTATTGCCAGCAGTTGGTGCACATGCTCCAAAGTCGGATCACCTCAAAAACAACGAGAATTTTCAATTGATGAGTGCCGGCCGCTTCGTTCCGCTAAAAGGATTTGACCTGACGGTATTGGCCTTCGCCAAATTCTACCAACAACTTTCGAGCAATGAAAAAGACTACACCACCCTCACCCTTCTCGGAAAAGGGCCGATGAAAGATAAACTGGTCCGATTGATCCAAGAACACCAATTAGAACAAGCCGTCAAAATAGTCGATTGGTTGCCACAAAAGGAAGTCTTTGAAGCTTATCAAAAAGCAGATGTATTTTTGTTTCCGTCCCATGAAGGCGCGGGGATGGTGGTCCCGGAGGCAATGTCCTATTCCGTTCCAGTTATTTGCCTTGACAATATTGGTCCTGGCGAATTGATTGGCGACGAAGGCGGTATCAAAATTCCTTACACCAATTACCAACAAACCATAAATGAACTAGCAAACGCCATAAAAAGCGTTTATGAATCTCCTAAACAACTGCACCAACTTTCTCTTGGAGCAAAACACCGATTTGAGTCTTACCTCGACTGGAATAAGAAAGGCAAGCAAATCGACTCTATCTACAGCGAAGTATTAAACGAAGTACCAGTAGAGGTTTTAGAACCAGAGCATGTTTGATTTAATTTACCTAAGAGTATTAGAAAATGAAAAAAATAATTGCCGTCCACTTACTAAATGATTTTAGCGGTAGCCCATTGATCCTGTCTACTGTCATAAAAGGATTTCGCGCACACAATATTGAGGTAGACCTGATCACCAATGAAAACAGTGAAGGTTTTTTATCTGATTTGGATGTGAATTATGAAACCATTCCATACCGATTTCAGAAAAACAAGTATGCTAGATTAGTAGCATTTCTCTGGTTTCAGGTATTGTTGTTCTTTAGATTATTCAAATACAGAAAGGAGGATATCGTCATATACATCAATACGTTACTGCCATTTGGAGCAGCTATTTTTGGTAAATTGATGGGAAAAGAAGTCATTTATCACTGTCATGAAACCTCTCTAAAACCGCTTTTGCTCAAGCAATTTTTGAAATACATTGCAAGTATCTCCGCAACAAAAGCCATCTATGTTTCCAAATTTCTTTATAAAAAAGAAGGATTAAAAAATGTAGAAGCAAGTATCGTTCATAATGCACTTTCGACCACTTTTGTGGAATCTGCTAAAAAGTACAAAAAGGCAAAATCCAAAGATGGAACGTTTATCGTTTTAATGTTATGCTCTCTAAAAAAATACAAAGGTGTAATGGAGTTTGTCCACATCGCAAACAAGTTAAGACACCTTAAGTTTGAGCTGGTTATAAACGCCAGTATGGAGGACGCCACCGACTTCTTTAAAGACGTCAATTTAAGCGACAATCTAACTTTTTTTCCTGTTCAAAAAAATGTTCATTTGTTCTACAAACGCGCCGATCTAATCTTGAACTTGTCCAACCCCGATGAATGGATTGAAACCTTTGGGATGACTATTCTGGAAGCCATGCATTACGGCATTCCTTCCATCGTTCCTCCAGTAGGCGGTCCCGTCGAGTTGATTGAAAATGGAATCAACGGTTACCATATGGATTCTAGGGATTGGGTTTCCATTTCTGATAAGATAACAGCACTCTTTGAAAATACAAAACTCTACCAACAACTTTGTCAGGCATCCGAGCAGAAGGCACTCAATTTTAGCCATACCAGGATGATTGAAAATATCGTTTCGTTGATAAAGTAAAAGTTCAAAACCGGCTACGCCATGTACTTCAGTATTGTTAACTATTGTTTGTCAAATTAGACGGCGGAGTTAGCAATTTCAAATTTAAAACCTTTTAGGCAGCTATGCTTGCCTATTTTTTCTCTCCAAGCGAATTATTAAACACAAAGCACACTTTCCCATTTTGGGAATTTTCTTCTTTTATGGGAAGACATTCATTTTTTTACCCGTGCTTTAGTTTCAGCAAATCAAGCAGTTATACTTTGGTTCTGATCTTGTTCTAAAGAAGCCAAATTAACCTTAAAAGTAAAAGACTTATGATTTTTTCTACACCTAATGTTCTAAATTTAATAAACTTGAAAGGACCTCAACTGCTTATCGTTTTGTCCCTTTTCTTGCTTGGTTTTTCCACCCAAGGAACTGCGCAGTTAAGTTTTGCGAATACAGTCCCCGCAGAAATTAATGTCTGTCAATCCGACGAAACATTCGGTGTACAATTCACCAACAACAGCGGAAATGCAATTTCCAATGTAAATCTACAAATAAGCTTTCCGACCGGTATCAAATACACCATAGGTTCAATAGTAGAAACCTCCAGTTACAATCTAGTAGAAACCAACACCTCCAATCTAAGTCAAATCAGTTTTGCCGCCAATAACATTCCCGACGGCGCAACACTGTCTTTCGATTTTAAGGCGAGTGCTGGTTTTGACGCAATGGCCTTCCAAAATGCAGGCAACGTTTTCCGAAACAATATTACCGTTTCCTGGAACGGGGGTTCACAACAAGAAGAAACCGATCCGTACAATATTCTATTCCCCGCACTTACGATTTCTGTAGTAGATCCTATGTTTGAAACAGTCTTTGTAGGGCAGTCTTATACTAGAACAATTACAGTAGTCAATGGTGGATATGGAAATCTTTCTGCGTTTACGTTATACAATAATTTCAACTCCAATCTTACCCTGGACGGAACAGATAGCGGAATTCTTGATCCTGCAACAAATTCAATCGCCTTTGATAATACTGATTTTTCAACAATTGGGAATGGTGATAATTTCTTTGATAAAAATGAGTCTTTTACCTTCAACATATTTATGACCGCAGTCGGTTGTACCAGCGCACAAACGCAGATCACTGCAGAATGGGGCTGTGACGGACAAACGACAACAAGCAATACCAAGTCTCCCTACACCACCATCAATCTATATAAGCCCAATTTAGGAGTAGTCGCCAACCCCGCATTCAACACTTGTGTGGACGGTTCAGCAGATATCCAGGAATTGGTATTGACCAACTCCGGCGCAGGTCCCGCAAGCAGTGTAGAGGTCATCATCCAACAATTATCAGAAGACAGTTATTCTGGCATCGAACCATCTTCCATTAAATATAAAGTAAACAATGGGGCCTACACTTCAGTTGCTCCTGACAATACCACACTTGCAGCGATGCATACCTGTTTAAATAGCTCCTGGAGAGGAGGATTTACTGTTTCCTTGCCTAACATTGCTCCGGCAGATGTGGTTTCCTTAACTTGGGAAAGTTACACCTGTGATACGGACAATTGTAGTAATGTGGATTTGATTGGTTGGGAATACGAAGTGACTAACTCCGACATGTGCGATAGCAAGACCTATACCACCGAGGATATTGGAGAAGATCTCAAGGAAAAATTATTTACTGTTTTTTATGAGAACCCTTCTGATTTGGTCGACAATCAACAAGGAGAATACTTATTCACTTTATCAAGCGCCACCTTCCGCCTTCCACAAGGAGTAAACCCCAAATTTGTAGTAGAATTTGATATTCCTGTTGGATTACTTTGGTTGGGGAATGCTGGTGACCTGACTTTCGTGGATGGCAATACCGCATGGAGTCCAACCACTGTCGACTACAATACGCAAACTAGAAAATTGAAGGCAACCTATGATTTTCCAATTCCAATACCGTTACCAAGATCTGAATTTAAGCTATTGCTAACTGCCGACTGTGCAGAAATGGGTGGCAGCGGTGGATTGGTCAGTATTGGCATGCAGTTATTCTATATCATGGATGCAAGCTGCCCTACTCCCTACCGAATGTCCATGACCTGTTACGAAGTAGCTCAAACGTATATTCATTGCCCCGGGATATGTGATCACGGATTAGTATTTAATGGATTCGAATTTGAGCGACTGAGTGTTGGCGCACCTGACAATGATAAAGATGGATTGCCTGACGCTTCTGGAAGTTTGAATCTCAACGAAGTCAAACTCAATAGAGTGATGGCCAATGACACATTCAAAACTACTTTTTCAGGTACCATCAAAACATCAGCTACGTTCCCTTCTTTCTCCCATGGATACGCTCGTTCAGTAATGCCATATGGCAATTATATTGATGTAATGGACGCCGAAGTAAAAATCACAGATGCTAGTACTGGTCAGGTCTATACTTGCACCGGAGTCAATTTCACCACTTCGCTAAGTGGATCAGTAAGAACTATAAATTTTGACTACAGCCCTGACGTCCTCATCGCAAATGGCTGTACGGCACTAACCGGATATGTCTTCGAAGACGGTGATCAAATTGAATTAGTAGCTACTTATAAACTGAATGGAAATATTGGAGGAAACGTGGAGCAAGTGACCATTCAGAATCAATTTTATGTTAGCGACGCTCCAAACGGAACGCACTATCAATGCAATACCTGGAACGGCAATTTCACCATCATCGGTTACTACTACACAAATTATAAAAACGAAGTGCTTGAAGTAAACCAATGCACAAAAACAATAGCACAAGGCTTTTATATGAGTATTGGTAATTGTTGTGGCAACTATTCTGGTGGCGATTTATTCCCATCAGAATACAGAAACTGGGGACTGGTTAAAAACCTTCGTGTGGAAGTCCCTGCTGGATACAACGTGGTTTCCATGTCTATGCACCAAGATCGTACCCTCTACAAAAATGCATCCCTTAGAGAAACCGTTCCAGCCATTACTCCGATTTCTATAACAGGACAGACTTATGTCTTTGATCTGGAACAATATTATGTAGAAAATGGCGGACCTCTAAACAAGTCAGACGATGGGTTTAATGGCGTTGTTTATCTTGAAATTGATCCAATTTGTACCGTAAATACCAGTGGCAATCTACCAATAGAATGGCACTATACCTACAAAGAAAACAACTTCCTTGGTGGATCAATTACTAATGAATATAGCGGCCAGGATTACCTAGACTACAATCGTACAGAATTGAAAATATCAACCACCCTGCAAACACAAGAAGCAATAACCGCTGAAGTAGCATGGGATGTTATCCTTTTAAATAATACTGCCCTAACGGCTTACAACAGCTGGATTCATATCGAAAATGTAGCAGGTGGCCTGACGAATATTGAACTAAAAGAAACCAGTAGTGGGACAACAATAACACCTGTCAACGGTTTTTATCAGTTAGGCGATTTTGGAAATTCAGAAACTAGATCCTATAAGGTAATAACTGAAAACAGCTCTTGCTCAAATGGAGAACTGTTGATCACCACCGGATTTGATTGCGATGGATACCCGACTGATTTAAATGCGTTCACATGTTCCACCAATGAAATCCCATTGTATTCAATACCACAACCTTCTGAACTCCAAACCAGAGTGCGCAGCTTTATCAACCCAGGAGATGTGTGCACTGCAAGCATCGGAATGGAAATTGACATCCTAAGCTCTAAACTAGCCTCCGTAGACGATCTTTTACTAAAAGTAACGATCCCAGGCAATCAAAGCATATTAATCGAGCCAGGAAGTATGGAAGTTAAGTATCCTGCAAGTGGTATTTTCCAGGGATTAAATACACCAACGTTACAAGGAAGTTTATATGAAGTTCCAGGAGCAGACATGCATTCAGATATAGGAGCAAATGGATTGGTAGGGATAGCAGACGTTACAAAAAATGAAGTCTCTCTAAAATTCAACCTGACCCTAGAAAACAACTTCAAACCAGGTGATTTTGTACAATTGGAAATACTAGGCAATCGTCCTTGTGGCAACCCATTACCAACAATTTCCGTCGCGTTCGATCCAAATGCAGTTTTCGAAGAGCCAACCAACATTGGACTTTCCGATGTAGAAAATAGTTGGGCAACTAGCTGGGCCGATTACAACAATGATGGATTTGTCGATTTGTTTGTTACCAGTTACGACACAGACAAACCCAATACCTTATATACGAACAATGGTAACAGTACCTTCACCAAAGTAACTACTGGTCCAATCGCTACGGATCTGGCTAGTTCACTAGCTGCAACTTGGGGCGATTATGACAATGATGGCGACCTCGATTTATATGTGGCCAACAACATCGGTTATACCAATTTTCTCTATAGAAATGAAGGCAACGGCACCTTTGTAAGCATTTTGAATGATCCTGCAGTAAATGATCTTGGATATGGACACGGCACAAGCTGGGTGGATTATGACAATGATGGATTTCTTGACCTGTTTGTAGCGGACTATTTTAGCACCAGATTTAATCAATTGTACCATAATAATGGCGATGGCACATTTACAAAAGAAACGGATGCTTCGCCAGTTCTAGAAGCTGATTTTTCTGTCAGTGGGGTTTGGGGAGATTACAATAATGACAACTTTCCAGATCTTTTTGTAGCAAACACCAATGGAAGTAATAATAGTCTGTATAAAAACTTAGGTAATGGAAATTTCTTAAAAATAAACACAGGGAGCCTTGTCAATGATGGAGGAAACTCTGTCGGAGCAAGTTGGGGCGACATGGACAATGATGGTGATTTAGACCTTTTTGTTTCGAACTCAGGAAACCAAAACAACTTCCTGTACAAGAACAACGGCGATGGTACGTTTTTGAAAATCGTTGCTGGAAGTATCGTTACAGATGCTGGTCATTCGCACGGAAGTGCTTGGGCAGATTATGACAATGACGGCGACCTCGATTTATTTGTTGCCAATGATCAGGACCAAAACAATAAGCTGTATAGCAATAACGGAGACGGCACCTTCCAAAGTGTAACCAATCAAATAACGGAAAGTGGAGGAGATTCTTTCGGAACTGCCTGGGCAGATTATGACAACGATGGAGACCTCGATTTGTTTATCGCCAACCATGAATTGAACACCAACTTTATTTATGAAAATTCTCGTGGTGAATGCCAGTCAAAATCTTGTATTATCCTCACAGGAACCAGTTCGAATGCGTCATCAATCGGCGCAAAAATAAAGCTCAAAGCAAACATCTATGGTCAGGACGTCTGGCAAACAAGAGAAATCAATGCACAATCTGGCGGTGGCGTCGGCGGGCAAAATGAACTAAAAGAAATCATCGGTCTTGGGGATGCAACGGTAATCGACTCTATTTTAATAGAATGGCCTTCTGGCTACCGACAAGTTTTGGTCAATCAATTGGTCAATGATTGCTTGGACATCATCGAAGAAAATGCTGGAGAAGCATGTGGAACAGTATATTATGACGAAAACAGCAACTGTATTCAAGACAACAACGAGCCAGGTATCTCTAATATCGAGCTTAGAGTAGAGCCAGGCGGAATTACTGTTTTTTCGGATGCAGATGGCAATTATTCTGTACCCTTACAACCAGGAACTTACACGATCACTCAAGTTGATACGGATAGTTGGATCCCTGTTTGCCCAAACAACCAAGGAACAAATACTGTTGACATTATTAGTATTGGCGAACAATATTGTGGTAATAATTTTGGAACAACGCCTAGTTGTGCATTACCGGATTTGAAGGTTGAAATTTCAACAACAGCACATCGGGTCGGTTTTGAAAACCTAATCATTGTCCGCTACGAAAATCTTGGCGGTAAGCCAGCAAATAATGCTTACCTGACTGTTTCTTTTGGAGATGACATTATTCCTGTCGAAGCTTCTCTTCCCTGGGATTTGAGCGTAGGCACCGATCGAAGATGGAATTTCGGCACCCTCGACATTGGAGCATCGGGAACGATCTATATCACCGATTCTATTTCGACAAATGCTGTCCTTGGCGAAGACTTAAAATTGAGAGCAAGTCTGTATAGTCCAGATAGCGATTGTAATGGACAGGATAACGTGGCGGAGCACTTCAGCCCTGCTGTTGGAGCACTTGACCCTAACGACATACTCGTCTCTCCTCAAGGAGAAATCAGTCAGTTAGAGGTATTAACCTATAAAATAAGATTTCAAAATGTGGGTAATGCTACGGTAAATCAGGTGCGCATTGAAAACCAACTGCCTCCTCATCTGGATCTTTCTACCCTAGAGCTAGGAGCCGCAAGCAATCCCTACCGATTTTCTATAACAGACGACGGGTTGTTGAATTGGACATTTGATAATATTTTGTTGCCGGATAGTACAACCAACGAACCAGCAAGTCATGGATACCTTACTTACCGTATCCAACTAAAACCAGATCTGGCGATTGGTACAGCAATAGAGAATCAAGCCAATATTTTCTTTGATAACAATGCGCCTATTTTGACGAATATTGTATCGAATACCCTGGCTAATCCAAATTCGGCTCCATCAACGGAAGGCTTGACACTTTATCCAAATCCTGCGATCAACCAGGTCATGATAAATATTGAGGCGATAAATAGTGCAACTTCACCTTCGATTTCTACCATTCAGATATACGACATGACCGGCAAACTGATCCTTTCTAAACTGGACGTCAATGAGCAGAATTATGCGCTAAATTTAGAACCTATCGGTGTCGGAATTTATACCATTTTTGTAAGTGATGAGGCAGGAGACCAGTATGTGAATAAATTAGTGGTAATGAGGTAATTTTATAAATAGTCATCAAATTGTTTTTTTGGGGTAGTTCCGAGTGGCGACAGCGCTGCTTGGAACTTTTTTATGAAATTCGCCATGCTAATTTTCCAAAATAAATGGCCATCAGATGCCTCTGACGGCCATTCATTAATCCCTATTCCACCTTTAAAAATCGAATTACAGTGTCCTTGTATTTTGCAAAATAAGTTCCACTGCTCCATTGGCTGGTATTAATTTCTATTCTTGAATCGCTGGAAACTAGCGTTGAAACTAGACGACCATTGATAGAATATATCTCTACCGTTTTAGGATCAAAATCATCAATCATTACTGTTATTTTATCCGTCGTAGGATTTGGAAAAATGGCCCAGTTTGTAGGCGAATCTGCCCCCTCCTCTAATTCTTCGATCCCAACCAATTCGCTTTCAGGAGTATCGCAAATGGGAACAAACTGATGCAAGAAATAACCTCCCTTCTGAATCGTAGTAATCTTAGTAAAAAAAGAAGACACTGCGTCAGGAGCCTTCTTCAAATGAAGGCCAACATCCCCAATAGTTTCTCCTTGAAATCCAGTCACTTTGAATCTGCCAAGTCTGTATGCACTAGCATCCACCCTTGCTATCCGATTCTCCAAAGACACAATATCAGTAACCAGCAGCCCATTCAAATTCAATCGAATTTCCGAGTTGTGGACTGTCGTTATTAAAGAAGATTCAAAAGATAGTTGGGTGGTGAATACATGATTTCCAGTCGCGCTTGCAGGCAACAAACCGCAAAATCCCGTAATTTGAGAAATGCAAGGCGAATCAAACAACGCTGGATCAAAGTCGAACACAAAATCACTGATCCCTAGCAACAAATCTGTATCAGCATCGGCAGCATTCTCGATAAGAACATCAAAATAATAGTCCGTTCCATCTACCGTTTCATTGTGAATGGTAATGATCGGGCATGGTTGGGCTGCCAACGAACTAACAAGGAACAAGCCACTGATTAAAAGCATTATAGTTTTCATAATTATAATATTTTATTGTTAAAAAATCTAGGAAGATGAAAGAAGGATTAGTCGCCAAATTGTATTAAGGCAATTGGAAAAAATGGTTTCTAAAATTCCAACAGAATACTCTGTCCGCAGCGTCATTGATGCCATCCAGATTTAAGTCATCCGTTCGATATCCAGTCAGATTGCGGTTGTTCCATACTGCTCCTCTGTCGCCTGCATCAACTGCCTGATCTCCATTTGCATCGCCAGGATATAGGCCGTAGATACCCGGAAGCAATTCAAATTGGGGCTGTATACCGAAGGCCAAACCAGGATCCAGAATAAAGTCCAACACAGGAAGATCCTCCCTAAAATCTACTGGGATTGCCGTAGAAATCGGCAAGTGATTGCGATGACTGATCACCACAAAATAGGTTCCCTGCGCAAGGATCGGAACACCAAGTAATCCATCAACATCAACCAAATCGCCATCCCGTTCCAGCAAAGCAGAGGTAGAATAAACCAATTTGGCAGGATCCAGGGCATCTCTAAGTTCAACCGTCACCCAATCTACAATAGCATTTGGCCCAGTAGTGTCCAGAACTCCTGGCGCTATCACCTTACCATCAGTAGCGATCATTGGTATCAACTGCTGCGTTCTTAGCTGATCCATCATTAGATTGGTAGCTGCCTCGAACGCACCTGTGAGATTGACCTTTGCGAATAAGTAAGTTTGATGAACTACTGTCGTTAGCGAATTGTTCGCGTTGTTGCATTCCGGGCTGTTTTGTGGGGTGGAGACGGCTACTTTTATTTCGTCCCAAGGAGTCAGATGGATGTTTGCAAACGCTAGTTTGACTTTGATTTTACAATTGCACGCAGTCCCAATAATCTTGCAGTCGCCGGTATAGGTTTTGGGCTGTTCATTGGGTTTGGTGACGGTAGCGCTACAAGCACTGGTACATGCCGAATTGCAAGGTATAATGGAAATTCGCGTGATGGATTTGCTGGCCGTCAGCTCCTCATTGACATACAAATCAGCCAGGACGATGGTACTGTCATTGGTGAGCAGTTCTATCTCCGTCTCTACGACAAAATCCCCATTCGCAGAAAGAGAATAACCAACAGATTTCACGTCCACTTCTAAGTCGCAATTCTGGCAAGTTTCTGCGTCTGTTACGGTAAGACTGACTAGGGAAAGATCACTTTCACATCCAAATTCATTCTGCTCAGCCACCAAAAATTCGTACACCCCAGGTTGCCCAATAGGAAGTTGATCTGCCACTAAATTCAAATCGATTTGATCTGGGAAATTAGCAATAAATGCCGTATCCAACGTGTATAAATTAAAGGAATTTAAAGGATCTGACACGAAAGCCATTGGAGGAATTTCTTCGAAGACACAAGCAGAAGGATTGCTGACCATAGGCATCGAAGGAGGCGGCACTATCTGGACTTCTATTGGACAAGAGGCAATTCCGTCTACTTCTACAAAATAGATGCCCGGTTGTTCGACAAACAGATTTGGAGACATCCCTACGACTTGTCCCGTTGCTTCGTTTGTCCACTCGATCAATGCGCCTGGAAGTGGTTGTTCTGCCAGTGTAAGAAATCCGATTCCACCAGGACAAAAAACTTCTGTCCCTAAGATTTCAGGCTCGGTACTCACTTTCAAAGAAGTAGACGAAATGGGTGTGGTGGTTATCTTTTGTGCATCGCATTCCCCGGCGCATTCGATGCGAATTCGAAGGCCTTTTTTAGGATTTTTGAATTCGTCTTTGTCCTTTTTGGGTACTATACTGAAGGAGATGACACTGTTTTTATTGAGTTTTCCAGCCGGTTTACTGATTTTGATTGCGCTGGCGATATCATTTGACCCGGAATGTGTGCCGTTGGAGAAGTAGGTATAAACCACCTGTCCGTTTTTCGTGAATTTCAACTTAAATGAAGTAACTACACATACACTTTTGGAGTTGCAATCGCAAGTAGCTTCTGTGGTTATTTTGAGTCCTTTGTTTTGGTCGTCAATGTCTAATGTGAAAGCTGGTTGAGGTACAGGTTTACAGGATTTGTCTTCTACAACATCTGCACACAAAAACGAAACTTCCAGCAGGAACACGCAATTGGGATTATCCATATCCACCAACACAAGGTGAGCTTCTGAAAGGGTGTCTGAAAATGGGCCGACTATGGAGGGCGCTCCATATTGAACAAAAAACGGTGGCCCATCCAAACTTGCACCGGTTGTTGACGGGCCATTTTGGGCAAAGATTTCGACAAACCAAACATCGTCATTTGGGTTGTTGGGCGTACCATTATCATCAGGTATAATATCTACTATTTCTGCTTGTAGATCGCAGACTTGTGCTCCACAGTTGGTTGGAACCATTTGGATTTCCTGGAAGGAATTGTTGCAATTGTTGACTCCAAAATGTTGTGGGGGCAACAGGACATTTCCTCCTTGTTCAGCTAACATATAGTACCCGTTTATTCCCATGCAGGCAAGCCCATTCCCCGCAGCATCAAACATCAGAATTTCCATAAAATTAGACTGCGAATTTCCTTGAAAGGGAAAGACATTTAACTGATTGTTTTGGATTTCTCCTGGATTAATCATCAATAAAACATTCTCAAATTCATCAATGATTTGAGCGCTCGTCTCTTGTTGAGCGAACTGATCACCGAAAATTTGAAATTCATAATTGCAGTTTTGTGCTAGTGCTGAACTACTAAAAAACAGGATATAGCTTGCTAGTAAAAATGATTTAAAAATTTTCATAATTAACAGATTTAAAATAACGCCTCAATTTTATAGGATTCGGCGATTTCCTTGAGTTTATGCAATGGAAGGTCACCCCGCCTTATGCAGGAACTGAGTAAATATGGATTGCGCGATTCAGGTTGATCAGGCCTGAATCTCTTAGATTTCATAAAAACGTTACGGGATATATGAATACTTATTCCTGTTGTTCCAAGCAATGCCCCGGTCCTGGGCATCTACCTGTCCATCAAGGTTGTAGTCAGTATTTAAATATCCAGTTGTATTTCTATCATTCCAGGCACTCGACCGATCTGCACCACCAATTAGTGCATCCTGATCCGAATCTCCTGCGAACAATCCGAAAGTATTGATATCCAGGGATTGCATAGGGTCAACTCCGTGGGACAGCCCAGGAGAAAAAACAAAATCAAGAAAGATGATATTGTCTCCGATGCTATAATTCGAATTTGTCAAAATACCCAGATGATTTCTATGTTTGATGGCAATTGTTGCCGCCCCAAAAAAATTAGGCAGTACCTCAAAATTTCCATTTTCACTAAGCAGTGCAGACTGCTGAGCGAGTACCTGACTAGCATCATCAGGGTGTCTGTACTCGATCAATATCCAGTCGACAATGTTATTCATATGCAAATACTGAGGGGTCGTCGTTTCTCCGGTTTCATAAGGAGAATTCAGCGGAATAAGGTTTTGATTTCTTAAATCCGGGGCCAGCATTCCGACACCAGGAATATAATTCCCTTCTAGAAAAATTCTTCCCGTCACAGGAAAACAATCTTGGAAGGTGAGGTAGTTGTTTTGTTTTTGAAAATAGGTAACGACATTCGTTCCATCAGAAACGACAAGACTTGAATACACACAAATCGTATCCTGTCCTATCGTCATCGGATTTGGAGTAAACACTACTTCCCCAGTTATCGGATCAAACATTGTTATCATACCATTTGCTCCGCCATAAAACACCGCTTCCAACTGGTGCGCGATGATGGTGTACGGAGGATTTGGGAAAGAATCATTGATCACTCCAATATCATTGTCAAGGGGAAAAAAGCTGAAGGACGCTCCATTTGGCAAACAACCATAATAGTCTTCTTCATTGAATTCGCAGTCGCTATTCAAGTGCAAAATGACTGTGATGGAATCGCAAATCAGGACGTTGTTTATCCATCCACACTTCAAATAAACCAAGGTATCTTCTATTGGTCCAAAGGTGAATTGTTGGTAAAAAAAACTGCTATCTGCATTTGGCAAATTTGCATCTGCCGGGCTAGCCAAAAACAAATTTCCGTGGATGGGCGATTGGACAATCATCAAATAGTCGCAGGTATCATTAGGCAGAATCAGGGCCTTGGTTGATTGGGTATTCGTTAAATCTAAGGGGGTAACTTTTAAATCGTTTAGCTCAAATCGACAAGGTTGTACTTCAAAAACGGCCTTGCAATCAGTGAAGATTACTTCATCGCATCGGGTGGCCGATTTTATTATTGTTGGTACTTCGACGTGAATTGTTGCTACTGCGGAATCGGATAACATAGGACTGCCGTCGTCAGTGATTTGATACTCGAAGGAATCGGTTCCTGTAAATCCGGGGTTGGGTGTATAATAGAAAGACCCATTTTCACAAATACTGATAGTTCCATTGGAAGGTTGTTCTACTAACAATGGATCTACGGAAAGTTGATCCCCATCCATGTCAAAATCGTTTGATAATAGAGCTCCAAACAAGGTCGTTCCGGGGGCCACATAAAACAAATCATCAACAGCAACAGGATTCGTATTCGAAGCAGAATAAAAGGCTGTCGCAAAAAAACTAAAAGCAAGAAGTAGGCACAACGAATAGTTTTTCATTTCTTTTTTCTTCAAATCTATAAAGAAAAAAACTACTTGTCCAGTCCATTTTTATAAATAAATATCCTTACATTTAATTAATAACGACCTATTAACATAAGTCAATCAATTACTTAAATCCATTCTACTAGAATAAAAATATTTTTACTTATTAAAAATATACGCCAACTATGAATAGTAAACTGAGGGAAATAATAATCACATTTACTCCTAGCGAAGTACTCGATTTCGAACATCATTTGCACACCCCTTCCTTTAGTGTATCGAAGCAAGTGATTCAGTTGTTTCAACTAATCAAAAAGGAATTCAGATTACCTAATCCTAGAAAGAATCGGACAAACAGTCCTTCCGACCTTCGAGAGCAATGGTTTAAAATGCTGTACCCTGACAAACAGGAATTCAATAAAACGGCCAACCAGCGGATGGCGAATTTGGAAACGGATTTACTGAAATTGGTACAACAGTTTGTCTGCAGGGTGGAGTTTGAAAAAACCACGTTTGCCAAACATCACACCTTACTGAAAGCCTATGAAAAAAGAGGCCTTAAACGATTGAAAAATCTGGAACTGGAAAAAGGAATCCATTCTTCGAAAAACGATTTGGACAGCCTACAATTTAACAAGTTGCTACACGCTCAAATGTATTATCAGTCGGTCAATATTAGTCTCAACAGAAACAAGGACAAAGCAGGAAAAGCATTGGAAAAACTGGTCCGACAGATTGACCAGTTTTATCTGTATTACCGCTATCGGTATCTACGCGTGATGCAAAGGCGGGAAGAATTTACCAACTACCAGTTTGACTATTCTATTATTCCTTTTTTGGAAGAGCTCCGGGAAAAACACAAAGACCTTCAGATTGTCCAATTTTATGCGCTTGACTATAATTTGGGCAACACAAAATCGAAGGCGGATTTTGATAAAACGTATAAATTCTATGAAGCCATAAAAGACCATATTTCTCCTTATGACAATGCACAATTACTGCAAGGACTTGCTAATTTCTGTAGTATTGCTGCGCTAGGAAACGATCCAAAATTTTGGCGGTCGAAACGTCTGCAATGCTATGAAGCATTTTTTGAAGGTGGACTGTGCTACATTGGCAAGGACTTAATAAAAAAGACGATTGCCTTACCTCATTACGAGAACTATCTATTACTTTCTTTTGAATCCTCAGATCCCTCCAAACCCCGAAAAATAGAATCACAATTTTATAAATCAATTAATTTTAACAGCCCGACAAGAAAAAATCAATATGCACAAGTCTTCAAATTTTACAAGCATTATCTAGGCAAAAATGAACTTTCAACAAAGTTTGATCCTTCCGACTCCATCGGTAAAATCTACCAGAATTACGAGCGAAAAAACAACGAATACCTCTTACTAACTTTTGAAATTATAGAACTAAAGTACTACTACAGTCAGGGCCAATTTGAGGCGATCGAATTTCCTTGTAAAAGCATTATTCGACGAATACAACGCTCAAAACGCATAGGAGAATTATTCAAAACCGCCCACATCAACTTCCTAAAAGGATTACACCATTTAACAATTATCAGCGAATCTAGCCAATCCAAATACAGAAGTAAAGAAGCCATCTCCGATTCTAAAACCAAGTTAAACGAAATTCTCCAACAAACTTACGTCTTCAATAGGGATTGGTTATTTGTTAATGGTAAAACTGGTTAATCGTTAGTTCTTAATTTTACAATCCCATTAACCAATCCAACCATTAACAATTAACAAATAGTTACCTCAGTACACCGGAAAAGAAACCAGAATTATATCCCCACATCAACTTATCGGCAGCATTTACATCCCCGTCCATATTTATGTCCGTTGGCAAGTATAGATTAAACAGTCCGTTGTCTACCTCCCAGAGTGATCTGTCATTTGCGTTGACATCGTAACTTGGCAAATCCTGACCAACATCTCCTGCTATCAACGCCCAAACCCCAGCTTCTACTTCCTTCTGCCCAGTAGAAGAATTGGTCACATAAGAATCCTGATTCTGAAAATTGTAGGTTAGTGTACTACTAGAAATGGATACTGTAGCAGGCGTCATAACACCAACGTGATTTCTATGCTCAATTTGTATATAGTAGCTACCTCCTTGCAAATCACTATCCGTAAAACAATCGTCTGCCAAAATGATTTGGCCATCCCGTCTTACCAAAGCTGCTTTTCTGGCTACAGTAGACGCAGGATCAATGCTTGTTCGCAGAGAAATCAACACCCAATCTACCGTATTCACATCATAGTCAGAAATGGTCCATCCCGATCCTTCCGTACCCGCATAATTCCAAGGAGCAACATTGAAGGGTTGATTGTTAGGAAGCAAGGCATTATTGTACAATTGATTGTTCATAGAATTGCTAGCAGCGTCATAAGCTCCTTCCAGCCAGATTTTCAAATCCAGGTTGACACAATCATTGCTTGGCGGTCCCGAGAACGCTGGAAGCTCCACCACATAACAATCTATAGATTCCCCATCTTCTGCCCCACTCCAGTCAGAACCAAACAATACACGAGTCCCAGTAGGACTAATGACAGCATGTGGCTCGCCCCAATAGTCATGCGGAAAATCTTCATCGCTTCTATGGTGTCCAATTCGGCAGACCTTTATATTTCCTTGTTCGGCTTTAGCGATGATCAACTCTTGGTCTAACAATGCTTGTCCATCTTGTTGGAAGCCGATCATTGAAGCTGCGACCCAGCCACCTTCTGTATTTTTGTGGGCGAGTGCGGAAATGTGTGTTCCTGATTTGGAATAATCGTAGCCCTGGCCTTCACTGATCACGGAGAAGCAGGCACCTGTGGTGAGGTCGTGTGCTACAAGATTGCCACCACATCCTCCGTTAGGGCCGTTGGCGAACGCGACAGCAAAATGAGCATCATTTCCATTTGGAAGTTTACCAAGGCAAGAATGTTCTCCACTACTTTCATTCAAGGTATACGTCAAATTGCCAGCGGCATTGTATACGCTTCGCTGGTGATAGAAATTTTGTCCTGATGGCCCTGGCATTGGTGCTGTATAATTAACATTTGAAGTATTGACCTGTACTAGTTGGTTGGTAGAAATACGGTAATAATAAATTTCTGAATTCCCACACCGGAAACCAAACACATCAGAATCCCAGGACATCATCTGAACATCATTGCCCATATTCATTCCAGAGGTACATCCTGTCAAGGCGACCAAATCCGCAAGCACTTGTTTCGTCTGAGTGTCCACAAAATACTTGGTAAAATTGTAGGTGAATCGATCCATATAATAAAACACATTCGGGTCATTAAAATCCCAAAAAATTTGTTCCAGATCCCTAGGAACAAAGTCAGTTAAATGCCTGATATAAGCATAGGTCATTCCATCCATAAGTATGTGATCGCCGACCGATTGATCATACACAATCATCAATGATTCATCTGCATTCCAAGCTTGAATAGTGCTGTACATCGGTTTTATCCGATTGCCAGGTCCGGCGTCTGTAATCCTGCGAATGGTTGTGCCAAAAGAGGGGTCAATAATTGTGTCCAGATAAGCAGGTTTTAGTTTGGGTTGCATCGGCCGAAGCGTCAAATCATTTACCAAAAGTCCTTGTGAAAGATCTTGAGCTCCTAAGAACCCAACCAGTAAAACACCTACTACAACGAAAAGAAAATGTAATTTAGTCATTTTATAAGAGATTGATTTTCAGACGAAGATACAATCTTCCATTTTAAGTAGTGCACAATGTTTCAACATAAAAAATACGTTTCTTACCCTTCTAAATCAAGCATTTAAATCAAAAATTGGGAATTGGTTAGTAGGGGTTGGTTAATGGTGTAAGGGTAGGCTTGCTTTTTGAACGCTCAACCAATCGAATTAACCATTAACTATTAACCAATCCAACCAATAACTATTAACTATTTTCCATTAACCATTACTTAGGCACACCAGAAAACACCCCCGAATTGTACTGCCAGATCAACTTATCGGCGGCATTCACATCTCCATCCATATTAACATCCGTTGGCAAGTACAAATTGAACAGTCCGTTGTCTAAATTCCATACAGTCTTGTCCAGGGCATTCACATCATAACTAGGGAAATCAGATTGATCGATATCTCCTGCAAACAACCCCCAAATACCAGGAAGCAACTCCTTCTGACTTACCGAGGCATTTACTGAATACCCATCCTGATTCTGGAAATTGTAAACTAATCGTCCATTATTTACCGGAATTGGATTTGGAGACAACACACCAATATGATTTCGATGTTCTATTAATAGGTAATAACTACTATTAGTCAATTGATCAGAGGTGAAACATCCTCCTGGAAAAACTAGCCGACCGTCTTTCCTCAACAAGGCAGCTCGTTTTGCAACCGTAGTACTCGGATCAACCCCAGATCGAACAGAAACCAATACCCAATCTACCACCTCTGCAAAATAATCGCCTGTTGACCATCCGCTTCCTTCTTGCCCATTGTAGTTCCAGGGGCTGGCACTGTATGGTTGTAGGCTGGGCAACAGATTGTTATTGTATAGTTGGTTGGTCATTTGATTGGCGGCCGCATCATAGGCGCCTTCCAACCATAAACGGATATCCGTGTCAATACAAGGCTGACAATCGGCCACTACTGGTCCTGGACGATCAAACCTGACTTCATCAAAACAATAAGTCCCCGTCTCCAACCCTAAGTTAAAATCAGTACTTAGCGCAGCAACATTTGTAGTTGGAGTAAAATAATAATCATAGAATGCCCAACTGTCTGTCAAGGAAACTGGAAAACTGGCTAGCGTAACATGACCATCTGTATTCCTAAAACTGACTGTCATTTGCCGGTTGTTTGCATCTGCTTTTGCATAAAAGGACAGGTGGTAAGTCTCCCCTCCCATCACAGCAACTGGATTTGGTAGTAATTGAGCGTTCCACCAGTCGCTACCCAGTTGGGTAATATCTGCACAAAAGCTAGCATTTCCAGCATATGGCGAGGGATCTGTCAAATAAAAACTTGCTTGTGCTCCATTGTAAAAATTTAAGAAATACCCGCTCAAATCGTCTTCAAAACCGGGATTTATGAGCAGATTATTGGTTACCTCTATGGGTAAAGACAAGTAATAAGTACCGCAATCCAACTCCATTTCTGCTTGGATTTCCCCACCTCCATCCAACCAGTCCACTACGATTTGATTGGTTCCTTGGCCAGAAACAAAAGTGGCACAGGAAGGAACCGTCCAGCTATATTGTGCACCAGGAATTGCTGGTAGGGAATACACCTCTCCCGAGTTCATAGGAAACAAACTTGTATTGCCCCGAATCACAAAGTCTTGCGGTTTTTGATATACCCGGACATAATCAACTTCCATTGTCTGAGGAAAAATGGTGGTATTGTCCGGACTCCCCGGCCAATTTCCTCCCACAGCAACATTCAAAAGCAAATGAAATCGCGAATCAAACGGCCATTGAAATGGAGCGACCTCTGTATTATTAGCACTATGCACCTGCACCCCATCAATAAACCACAGGATTTCATTTTCCGACCATTCTATAGCAAACAAATGAAAATTATCTGGATAATTCCCGGAAGGTAAATCATAAGAATTGCCCAATTGTCCTTTGTTTGTTGAAGAATTTCCAAAGTGGCAAGTGGTGTGTGCTCGATTGGGCTGATGTCCTAAATATTCCATGATATCAATCTCACCACTCCTTGGCCAAAGTCCGTAGGGAGAGTCGGTTGGCATCATCCAGAAAGCCGGCCAGATACCTTGGCCAATGGGGAGTTTGATACTTGCTTCTACGCGCGCATATTTCCATTCCGCTTTATCTTTTGAGATGATTCTGGCAGAGGTGTAACTTCCGGGGCTGGGTTCTCTGGCTACAATATTTAGTGTTCCGTTCTGGACAAATGCATTGTTAGGGGAGTCGGTGTAATTTTGCAATTCATTGTTGCCCCACCCGTGGTTGCCCTGCTCCCTGTACCAGGTATCCGAAAGAGCAGTTCCGTCAAATTCGTCCTGCCAGACGAGTTCCCATTCATCACAAGAGTTTGAGTTGGTGTAGTCGATTTCTTCTCTGGTAATAACGCAAGGATCTGCAAATGTTTCATTGGCAAACTGATTGGCGGCAATGGAAATTTCTACGCGGTCATTTCCATCAAACCAGTCATGCCAGGTCAGGGAGAAAACGAAGTCAGGATACTTGCTTTTAATGTTGGAGACGAGTTGGCGATTGTCAAACGTACCGTTCGTCGTGCTGATTGTTGGCCCGAACTCTGTTAGTCCCATTGGATGGCCTAATGACTGCAAATCCTGATAATCTCTTGAAGGAAAATACGAATTCACATTATCCTCATAAATATCAATTCCAGTGATATCTACATAACCAGCTCCTGGATAATAATTGAGTAAATTCTGATCGTAACTATTGGCTGTAGAAAAAACCCATAACAAATTGTCGAGTCCTTCTGTATTGCTAAGGTAATCGAACATATTCCTATAAAGATCAATAAAAGCCGCTTCATGGTTGGTCGTCGTTTTTTTGCCCCACCAAAACCAATCCCCATTCATTTCATGAAGAGGCCTCCACAAAACAGTGACACCTGCATTCCTCAATGGTTTGAGGGCGTTGGCTACTTCTTGAAGTTGCGCTTGCCAGTTGGTGTAAGCGGCATTCCCTGGGGTGATTAGGTCGTACAAATTTTCTCCTTGGTTGGTGTCCCAGGAATTGCCGCCAGTCCATGGGTTGTCGAAATGCCAGGAAAGGGTGACCAGTCCTCCGGCATTCCAATAGTCTGTTAGCAGTTGATTCGTATTGGCGACATTGTGGTTTGGGTCCAAGCCGTAGTCACCGCCTATCAATCCTACCCATTTTCCTGTTTGATTGTAGAGTTCTCCGACAAAGGCATCATAGCCGAGTGTCCAACCTGGCATCATCCCTCCACCATGTCCTAAATTCTGCCCTAGGAGCAAGTTGTTGGTGGTGTTATTTTTTAATCCATCCAGGTACTGAAGGATTTGTTTTGTCTCCTGAGAAGCGTTAGGGTTTGCAGTGTTTTGGGCAGATAACTGATAACTTAGGACTAGAATCAGCAGGATATGAATTATTGTTTTTCTTAGGAATAACATATCTGGTTGTTAATAGGTTGTGGAGAATTTAAGATACTAAATTACGAAAAAATTCAGTGTTATCTCACTTATTGAAAGCTGTAGGATGTTCCAGCAAATCGCTTCAATCATTCTCGCACAAGAACGATTCATTCGTTTTTGAAATTCTTTTAGAAATACAGATTCCATCTGCTAATCCATTGGTGGGGTTCCTGGGATATTGGTAACCTTGTTTTCTTGTTTTCTGTCGCTGAGTTTGTGTTGGGTATTCTTTGGTTCCTTGTTTGTTTTTCCAACTGTTATTTATAACTTCAATACCTGTACTCTAACTCCATTCAAAGCAGCATTCCCGGTAAGGGTATCCACTCTTAAATCGTCTGTGAGATCATTGATACTGACGCTGTTTTGTGCTGTTGCAATTTTCATTTTTGATTTTTTGCCTGCTCCAAATCCTTGAGGTAAACTGACGACCCCTGCCATAATTTCATCAGTTACTTCTGCTTCTACTTTGATTTCTCCGATTCTTGATTTTACTAGGACTGTATTTCCAGAGGTGATTCCAATCTTGTTCGCGTCTTTAGGATTAATCATTAAAGTACATTCGTTTTTCCCCTTGGATAAGCGGTGCGAGTTATGCGTCCAGGTGTTGTGTTGTCTTAGCAAACGTCGGCCAATCATTTGGTAGGGAAAATCAGGCTGCGAATTGCTTATATTTATTGATTCATCTAGTCTCTTTAAGTCCTCCAAAAAAACGGTCGGTGCTAGTCTAATGGTGTCGTCATCTGTTTGTAGGCGATCTTTAAGACAGGGAGTTAGTGGGCCTAGATCTATACCGTGAGGATGTGCTTTTAGTTTTTCAAGACTCAATCCTTCTTTTGCATAATGTCCCATGCCCAAGGCCATTTCGACATACATCTCAGGAGTATGGCCTGGATTTTCCTCCCCTCTCAATCTTGCCGTTAATTCAGCAAGAATCTCCCAATCGTGTTTTACATTTCCTTTTTTAGGGAATAATGCAGGAGAATATTTAGCAATGTTTCGAATCGCTAAATTTAAAAACGTAATATCATATTGTGAAATTTCCAATCCACTAGTCGCAGGAAAAATGATGTCTGCATGTTTGCTGGTCTCGGTAAGATAAATATCGGCACAAGCAATAAACTCTAGTTTTTCGAATGCCTTTTCCACTCTTTTACCATTAGGTACGGAAAGGACTGGATTGCCCGCTATACATAGGAGTGCCTTGATTTGTCCTTCTCCCTCCGTTTCTATTTCTTCTGCTAGGGAAGCGGCTGGTATCTCGCCAAGATATTTCGGTAATTTTCGTACTCGAGACAATGGGATAGATTCATACTTAGGTTTCCCTTTCTTCGGACTAAACGTTATTGGATCGATGGCAGGCCTTGGAAACATCATCCCTCCTACTCGATCAAAATTTCCATTTAAGATATTAAAAACGTTGGTCAGCCAAATACAAAGTCCTCCAAATGTTTGTGTACTCAATCCCATTCGGCTATACAGTACCGCTTTGTCTGCAGCAGCCATTTCTAGTGCAATGGATCGGATTTTTTCCGCTTTAATGCCAGTGATCTGCTCTGCTTTTTCAGGTGGATACTTCTTTACTAATGTTATTATTTCTTCTAGGCCAGTTAGGGCATCTTCCAAATGATTTAATCGAACCTTGTTTTCTTGTACAAGGACATGGATCATGGATAACAGAAAGATCGCGTCGGATTCTGGTTTTATGAATAAATGCTCATCTGCCTTTCTTGCTGTCTCCGTTCTCCTAGGATCGATCACCACTATTTTGCCTCCTCTTTCTCGAATGGCTCTTAGTCGTTTTGCAATATCAGGAGAGGCCATCATACTTCCATTAGATACCAGAGGGTTACCACCCATAACCAGCAGATAGTTGGTGTGATCAAGATCTGGAACAGGATTTAACAAAGAATGTCCTAACATATGAACAGCAGCGACATGATGAGGCATCTGATCTACAGAAGAAGCGCTAAATCTTGACTTTGTTCTTAATGCTTTATAAAATGGACGCATGAACAACAGGTTCCCCATGTTATGCGCATTTGGGTTGCCTAGAAAAACGGCTACTGCATCCTTCCCATACTTTTCTTGAAGCGCTAGAATTTTGTTTGTTGTAATCTCAAATGCTTCCTCCCAGCTAATTTCGATAAACCCATCTGCTGTTTTTTTCAGAGGAGCTCTTAGTCGATCTTCATCTACATAAAAATCTTGTAATGCTACTGCTTTCGGGCAGATATGGCCTCTTGATAATGGATCTTTGGGATCTCCCTTTATAGAGAGAATGTTTTGGCCTTCATGTTGAATTTCTATGCCGCAGAGGGCTTCACAGATGTTGCAGGTTCGATAGTGTGTTTGCATTTTGATGGATATAGTTGTATTATAGGAATAGCACAAGACGTAAATTAGGGATTTTTTCCAAGAAATGTGGATGATGGCCTAATAGTGTTCCCGACCGTAATATCCATACCTCTATGATCAGTCCTAACCAATTTCGCAGGATCACCCAACCATTTTTAAATGGTTCACTGTCTTTAATAATGAGTGTTGGAAATAAACAGTTTTTGAATAAAAAAACAATATAAAATTATGAAAATTTCAAAGTCTTTATTAAGTGCTATAGCTGCTGGAGTATTAATGTCAACCTCCGTTTCTTGCGATAAAACAGAACTAATTGAAAAGGACGTCCACCTTGAAACCTGCGATGAGAATTGCGATTCCAATCATACGAAATCAAACAATCAAGTAATCCACACTTATGAGGATTGTCCTGCTTGCGGAATGGGATAAAAAACAATAAATAATGTATTGTGGTATTTCCTGTAATTTAGACCGGAACATTCTCGAAACAGCGCTTCCTCTATTTGAAGAAGGAATTGTAGAGGCTATAGAATGGTCGTTTGATGCCTTATTTCAACATGAATATATTCCTGATTGGTTTGAACAGCTCCTACAGGTTTATGCTCAGGAGGGAAGACTGATTGGTCATGGCGTCTACTATTCCCTCTTTTCAGGAAAATGGACTCCTCAACAGCAACAATGGCTCAATGGCCTACAGGCTACTACGAACCAATATCCCCTGGACCATGTTTCTGAACATTTCGGTTATATGACTGGGGAGGATTTCCACAAAGGTGCACCACTAAGTGTACCCTATAATAAAACAACACTTTCTATTGCAACGGACCGAATGAAGCGAATGCATAATGCCTGTCAAACACCAGTAGGCCTGGAGAATCTGGCATTTTCCTATTGTATCGATGAAGTTAAACAACACGGGAATTTTATCAATCAAATTCTAGCGCCCGTCAACGGGTTTCTGATCCTCGATTTGCATAATGTCTATTGCCAGACGCATAACTTTGATGTCCCTTTTCAGGAATTGATTAATTGCTATCCGCTGGAGCGGGTTCGCGAGATCCATATATCTGGTGGTTCCTGGGAAGAGTCAACTATAGAACAGGGAAGAACTATTCGTCGGGATACACATGATGACGCTGTGCCGAAAATTGTTTTTGAGTATTTGAAAACGGTGATTCCTCAAGTCCCAAATCTTAAATTCGTTATGTTGGAACAATTGGGATCAGATCTCAAAACGCCCGAAAGTCGACAACAGTTTCGGAAAGACTTTCAAAAAATGATATCTATTGTCTCTAGGATAAAATTAGGCAAATCACCTTCTATAAATGACTTTATGCCAAAAAACTTTGCGCTTTTAGAGCAGGCCACAGAATCAAAACAGTTGGCAGAAGAACAACAGACCCTAAATCAAATCCTTGAAAACGCTGAAAGTTTTGAAGTAGCAAAAAAGAGCATCCACCAATCTATGTTGAAGGATTCAGATTGGAATATTGAACAGTGGGAAGATGGCATGTTGGAGACTGCATATTTGATTGCTCGGAAGTGGAAGGAGGGATTTAAGACAAAAAATAATTAATGCCATTTAGGAAATACCTTCATTTTTAATTCTTTTACCGATTTACAGGAGAGGACATTCCAGTGTTTTGCGACCATAACAGTTTGTCTATACTATTGATATCTCCATCCATATTTAAATCAGATCGTAGGTATTCATCATGTATTCCATTAAACATTGAAAATTGTATTAAGTCTGTTCCAGTAATATCTCCGCTCCCATTTCCTTCTGTTCCAGGATCCATCTCCCCAGTAAACATCGCATATTGGCCGTTGGAAAAAAGTTTAGCGCCAAAACCAGTCATATTAGCGTTGTAAGCATCTTGTTGTCGAAAATCCCACACCAATTGGTTATTAACTATTGGTACTGGAGAGGGCGATAAAATGATCATATGATTTCTATGTTGAATCATCACATATGCACTAGTAATTGTGGAATCGACCACCAGTTCTTCTGGATTGGGGAAGACAATCCGGCTATCCTCTAAAAGCAGACCAGCCTTTCTTATTAAATTGTCTGTTGGATGGAGGCCTGTTCGCAAGGTTACTAGAATCCAGTCGACTATATCCGCACTATATTTTGTTTCTAGCAGATCGTAATCTAGATTGGTCCAACCTGCCCCTTCCAAACCATAATAGTTGTAGGGTTCCTGACCATAAGGTTGGCCCGCGGGCGTGATTGAGGCACTCGCGCCGACGGGAATTTGTCCAGGCAATATTCCACGATGCCCCCCACTTCCTTGTTTAAGATTTAGAAAAGTAGTCATCTTTTCCGCAACTGGATCATAAGGTCCTTCCAGCCAGACATTGAGCTGTAGATCTAGTGGAGGATTTACTGTAATAGTGACTTGATCGCAGCTGGTACATCCAAATCGTGTGGCGCATAGTTCATAAGTAGTAGTTGTATCTGGAGTTGCTGTAGTATTTGAAGAATTGGGATCCGCCACCCCAGTTGTAGGCATCCACTGGAAGGTGGCAAAAGGATTGTTGGCACCTCCAAGTTGCACTGTTTCGCCTGTAATAATTTGTTGGTTGGGGCCTGGATCTACTGGAGGAGAAGGTAGCCGTTCTACTAATATTTGATCCTGTTTTGCACAGCCGAACTCTCCGAAAATGGTTAATGTGTAGGTTATACTTTGTACTATTTCCACCCTGGGGCTTGGGCTTGTAGGGTCGTCCATCCCAACTGTTGGTGACCAAAAAAAAGTGGTGTTTGGTGGTGCTGTTGGGTAAGAACTGGTTCCTCCTAGGGTAACGGAATCTCCATAACAGGCAAAATTATCCTCTCCTGCATTTATATAGGGGACTTCCCCGACAGAAATTTCGTAGAAAATTGATCCAGTTGTACCTTGAGGAGTAATATAATCGAGTTGATATGTTCTACTTTCTTCTGGCTGCACTTCAAACGGATACTTGGGCCACCCAAATGGATCATAACAAACCCAAGTCGTAGGACCAATAAACCATTGTATACTTTGTGGACCATAATCATGTTGGTTCAGAACTGCAGTATACCCAGACCCAGCACAAATTGTATCGTAATATATCGTAGGAGAAGGGGTAAAATATTGAACGATAACACAAGTGGTATCATACCTAATAATTAGTCCGTCATTTGTTTCCAATACTACCTGATAAGTACCTGCCACATCCCAAACGGCTATTGGTTGAATATCTGTGCTTGTCATTGGTGTCGCATTAGCTCCAAAATCCCAAAAATATGTAGTACCTAATCCATAATTCTGAGCCTGAAAAAGTATAGGGTCTGACACAAGAGTATGAATAGTGTCTCCCGAACTAGCAAAACTATTGACAATAACAAAAATGAAAAGATGGATTAATATGCAAAATTTTCTCATGGCCTATTAGTTTTAATTAAAAAAATATTAGGTTGGAAAATTTAGTAGAAATACGAATTAACGGAAAATGGAATAAATCTATATATACAAAGAAGGATTGTTTGTCAAAATGGTTGCATAAGCATTTAATCTAATGTGTGGTTGAGTATTTATGAAAAATTGGGGCGTAAGCAAAAGGTAGACCCATCAAAAGCAAAGCAATTCATCTTCTAGAAGCACTAGACAGTAAAGAGGTGTATTTCCAAAATTGGAAAAAATGTTTCATGATATTTTGGGAGTTCCATCTATCTTCTTTTTGCTTTTTTTGGCCAACCCAAATTAAACTACTTACAACAATTTGAATTACCAGGTGTCTGAAGGCACAAGAACCTAGTCTTTTCTCCCTCCAACTCGTCACCAACAATTTGTTGAAAACTCCGTTATAAATCCCCCATTTTTTTCCCTAAATTTGAAGCGCAATTCATAACCACCAAACCAACTCATGCCAGAATTTTGCCACTTACACTGCCACACGCAGTACTCCTTGCTCGACGGTGCTTCCGAAATCGGAACCATGATGGATAAAGCCAAAGCTGATGGGCAAAAAGCCGTCGCCATCACCGACCATGGTAATATGTTTGGGGCATTCAAATTTGTGGCAGAAGCAGCTAAGCGGGGTATAAAACCAATCATTGGCTGTGAGTTTTACCTGGTAGAAGACCGACATAAACGATCTTTCGCAAAGTCGAACGGCGAACGCGATAAGCGCTATCACCAACTCATGTTGGCAAAAAACAGGAAAGGCTACGAAAACTTATGCAAACTCTGTTCCCTAGGTTTTATTGAAGGATTATACAGCAAATTCCCAAGAATAGACAAGGAACTTATCCTTAAATACCATGAAGGCCTAATCGTGACTAGTTGCTGTATTGGAGCAGAAATCCCTCAGGCAATCATGCACGGTCAACTCGAAAAAGCCGAGGAACTGCTAAAATGGTGGCTCAATATTTTTGGAGAAGATTATTACATTGAACTACAACGCCACAAAGGATTAGAAAATATAGATGGCCTGGGAATTAGCCAGGAAGACATCAACCAAGAGTTACTAAAATTAGCACGAAAACACAACGTAAAAGTCATCGCTACAAATGACTCGCACTATGTAGAGGAAGAAGACTGGATGCCACATGATATATTATTATGTATCAATACGGGCAGTTTGTTAGAATCAGATTCCAGATTTAAGTTTCCAAGCTCCGATTTTTACTTTAAGTCGCAAGCAGAAATGAGTAAAATCTTTTCTGATGTCCCTGAATCCATTGCCAATACCATGGAAATCTACGACAAAGTAGAAACACTCGAATTGGCAAGGGACGTGTTGCTCCCTGCATTTCCAATACCAAAAGGATTCGATACACAGGATGCATTTCTGCGACACCTTACTTATGAAGGTGCTAAACGCAGATATGGAGACATTACCAGAGAAATCTCCGAACGGTTGGACTTCGAACTGGATGTAATTCGTCAATCCGGTTATCCTGGATACTTCTTGATTGTTCAGGATTTCACCAGCAAGGCTAGGGAGATGGGTGTTGCTGTAGGTCCTGGTCGGGGTTCTGCCGCTGGATCTGCCGTCGCCTACTGTACAGGAATTACAAATGTCGATCCGATAAAATATGATTTACTTTTTGAGCGGTTTCTAAATCCTGAAAGGGTGTCGATGCCTGATATCGATATTGACTTTGATGATGTAGGACGATCCAAAGTGATGGATTATGTGATCGAAACCTATGGTCAAAATCAAGTGGCGCAGATTATCACATATGGATCGATGGCTGCAAAGTCTTCAATTCGAGATGTTGGTCGGGTGATGGATGTGCCATTGTCTGAAGTCGACAAAATTGCAAAAGCATTCCCACTCCAATTAGGTGCAACGCTAAAAGGAGTGCTTGCAGATGGGGATATTGCTCCAAAACTCAAGGATAAAATGAATTCCGACGACAAGGAACGGGCGTACAACTTCCGAAAGATGTCTGAGGGAAATGATATCCTTGCGCAAACCATTAGAACAGCAAAAAAACTTGAAGGCTCTATTCGAAATACAGGGATTCATGCTTGTGGAGTCGTTATTACTCCTGATGATATTACCAATTATGTTCCGGTTACGGTAGCGAAGGATTCGACCTTGCTTGTGTCGCAATTTGACAATAGTGTGGCGGAAGACGCAGGCCTTCTAAAGATGGATTTCCTTGGGCTCAAGACCCTAACTATTATAAAGGATGCTATTGCCATGATCAAATTACGGCATGGAGTGGATATTGATCCTGACGAAATTAGCCTGGAGGACGAAAAAACCTATGAGCTATTCCAACGAGGAGATACGATTGGGATATTCCAATATGAGTCTACCGGCATGCAACGATACATGAAGGAATTAATTCCTAATAAGTTTGAGGATTTGATTGCGATGAATGCCTTGTATCGTCCGGGACCATTGGCCTATATCCCCAATTTCGTTGCTAGAAAAAATGGTCGAGAAGAAATCTCTTATGACCTTCCTGAGATGGAAGAATATCTAGCAGAAACTTATGGTATCACCGTCTATCAAGAGCAAGTGATGTTGCTTTCGCAGAAACTGGGTGGCTTTTCTAAAGGCCAGGCGGATGCGCTGCGTAAGGGAATGGGTAAGAAGAAAAAGAAGATCATTGATGCCTTATATCCTAAATTCCTAGCAGGATGTGAAGCAAACGGCCATCCTAAAAAGGCCATCGACAAAATCTGGAAGGATTGGGAAGCGTTTGCTTCTTATGCTTTTAATAAATCGCATTCTACTTGCTACGCGTTGGTGGCGTTTCAGACGGCTTTTCTAAAGGCGCACTACCCTGCTGAGTTTATGGCTTCTGTATTGACACACAATAAAAGTGATATTTCTAAAGTCACCTTTTTCTTACGAGAATGTAAACGAATGGGACTTGTTGTACTAGGACCAGACGTCAATGAATCACACCTGAATTTTAATGTAAACAAGGACGGTCATGTCCGTTTTGGAATGTCTGCCCTAAAAGGTGTAGGGGAAGGGCCGGTAGAACTGATCATCGAAGAACGAGAAAAAGCAGGACCTTTTGTTTCTGTTTTTGACATGGCACGTCGACTCAGTCTACGTCTGGTGAATAAAAAATGCATGGAGGGCTTAGCATTAAGTGGTGGATTCGATTGTTTTGAAGGACTGCATCGGGCGGTCTATTTTGCACCAACCGAAAAATATGACACGCTACTCGCGCATGTTCTCAAATATGGAAATGCTTACCAGGATCAAAAGGCAATGAGTTCGACTTCTTTATTTGGAGATTCAGAAGAAGCAATGGTTCAGGAGCCTTCCATTCCCATGTCGGATACCTGGAGTCTGATTGAAAAACTGGAGCGGGAAAAAGAGGTAACTGGTATCTATATCAGTGGACATCCGCTGGATGACTATCGATTGGAGATTCAGAACTTCACAAACTGCACCTTGGACCAACTGGAACAGCATAAAAACCAGGAGGTAACTGTTGCCGGTATCGTCACCCAAGCGAATCATCGGATAAGTAAAAAGGGAACTGGTTGGGGTGATTTTATCATTCAGGATTTTAATGATTCGCTGAATATTAGAATGTTCAGCAACGACTACATGAATTTTAAGCAGTATTTCGAAAAAGGGGCGATTCTTCACCTTAAAGGAAAATTCCAGTCCAGATGGAACAGTGAGGACGAGTTTGAATTTCGTGTGAAGGAGGTTGTTTTACTAGAAGCTGTAGCAGAGCAAAAGACAGAATCCATCACCCTAAAAATTGATGTCGAGAAGCTTACAACGGAGGTGATTGATAAACTGGAAACCATTTGTGAGGTTAGAAAAGGCAAGCACAAATTAAAACTGGATATCATTCACAAAGGTCAAAAAATCAAATTGGGAATGCTTTCCAAATCCAGAAGGGTAAAAGCGGACAACGATTTTGTAGCAGACTTAAAACCTTTAGGAATACCCTACAAATTAAACAAATAGAAAATAATATACTTACTAATTATCTTTAATGATTTGTAACTTTTATAGTTACCTTCAATTCCAACCAACGTCTAAATAGCACCTCAAGTCCGTACCCGTTTTTTAGACACCCTCTACCGAAACATCTGAACTATTCTACCGTAAAGTATAATATATTTTAGGAAGTAGATACTTATCCCTTTTCTCTAACAATAATTCAGTTATCATGAATACTAACATTAGCCTGTCCATCCGAGATTTTATTAGTTCTTTTTTTTCTAAATCTACTTCCAAATCAACAGAGAACAGCATTTCAACTGCTCCTTCAAAAGAGAAAAAAGGATCACCCAAAGGACAACCTAAAACGTCGGTAAGCATAATAGGTCAAGGTTGCAAAATTGTAGGCAATGTTCAAGTGGATAATGATGTCCGATTTGAAGGGACGCTAGAAGGTGATATCATTTGCGAAAATGCAGTAATCCTAGGAGAACAAAGCAAAATAACTGGAAACATCAACGCAAAAGATTTGACCATAGCAGGAACCTACCAAGGAGACATCAATGTTTCTCAAATCATAAAATTGAAAAAAACAGCCATAATCAATGGAAACATCGTAGCTCCTAAAATGATGGCGGAATATGGCTCTTCTATCAACGGTAAATGCCAAATCGGTGCTTAATAAAGAGATTATAAATAAAATAAGACCTCTACAAAGCACTTTTCTATTTATCCAATTTCGCGGATAAGTGCTCAAATAAGCAGATCAGCCGCACACCTGAGTTCAACAAATAACAAATTATAGCAATTCATCCATTCCTTTTTCTTAATTGAATGGAATTTACTATCAATATTTTGTATTTTTGCATCTTGATTGAATAACAAAAATTGAAAAGAGTACGTTATTATTGAATTTGATAGCTACTTCTTAAAATTAAGATCAAACCAAAAGCTGATGGCAAAGAATTTTGTTTCTAATAAAGATGAGTCTCCCTCAATGTTTGACAATAAATTTCTGGATTTTTTCTCCAGAGTTCATTGGTCAATACCTTTAATATTATATGTACCTCTGGTAACCTATTGGTTGTTTCTTGGGGCTACTAAATATCAAGTAGGATGGTTGACTATACTGGGATTGATCGTAGGCGGAATAGCTGCGTGGACTTTTGCAGAGTACGTCTTGCATCGATTTGTATTCCACTATGAACCACCAGGCAAAATAGGAAAGCGAATGCACTTTATTTTTCATGGAGTACACCATGACTTCCCTATGGATTCTTATCGACTGGTCATGCCGCCACCGTTGAGCATACCGCTGGCTTTCTTTTTCTACTTCTTTTATACTGCCATATTGGGTCCTGGGCTTGGGTTGGTATTTCTGGCGGGTTTTACTATTGGCTATCTATGTTATGATATGTCTCATTATGCCTTTCACCATGCAAATATCAAACACCCACTCTTCAAAAAACTGAAGGATCATCATATGGTTCATCACTTTCACGATCCAGACAATGGATATGGAGTAAGTAGTATAATATGGGACCACGTCTTTGGTACTACCTTCAATCTAAACAAGTCAGATAAAGTAGTTTCTAAATAATATTTAGTTATTGAGTGTATAGTTGTTTAGTCTGCGTATTATCTTAACAACCCAATAACTTAGTAACCAAATAAATCAGCGCTTGAAGATATTAATCGTACGGTTTAGCTCTATTGGGGATATTGTCCTAACTACTCCAGTCGTACGATGCGTCAAATTGCAAACTGGCGCAGAAGTTCATTATTTGACGAAGTCTGCATACAAAAGCTTGTTGTCTGATAGTCCTTATATTGACAAACATATATTCATAGACAAGGAAATCACTGAGGTAACTGCCCAACTAAAAACGGAACGGTATGACCTGATTCTCGACCTGCATCACAACTTGCGAACCTGGCGACTGAAACAGCAAATTGGCGTACCTAGCGCTTCTTTCCATAAATTGAATAAGGAAAAATGGCTGCTTACCAATCTAAAAATTGACCGATTGCCCCCTATCCATATTGTAGATCGCTATCTAGCTACAGCAAAGCAATTGGGCGTAGAGAATGACGGGAATGGCCTTGACTATTTTATACCTAAACAAGAGGAGATTGATGTCACTTCTCTAGGAAATATAACTCCTGGCAACTATCTAACTTTTGTAATCGGCGCAAAACATGGAACTAAAAGACTCCCAAATGACAAGATATCAGCAATCATAAAAAAGTTGGATTCCCCTGTTGTATTGATTGGAGGTAAGGAAGATCTAGAAAGAGGAAAAACCATCCAATTCGCCGAAAGGCACAAAATAATAAACGCCTGCGGGTCGCTTAACATTAATCAATCTGCTTCAGTGATCAGACAATCGAAGGCAGTGATAACGCACGATACGGGTATGATGCACATCGCTGCTGCCCTCAAAAAACCAATCGTTTCTATTTGGGGAAATACCGTGCCCAAATTTGGCATGACTCCTTACTACCCACAAGGAGCCGAAAACTTCAAGATAATCGAAAACAATACCCTTCGTTGTAGGCCATGTTCTAAAATCGGCTACCCAACCTGCCCTAAAAAACACTTTAATTGCATGAATGATATACCATCAGAAGAGGTAATTATGGCACTCCAGCAATTAATCTAATTTTTTTCATATCACTCAATTTATGTTTTGTGAAAAGCCCGTATTTTACAATATAGTTACCAAAATCTAGCTATTTTGATGCTTTGTATTGGAAATTATGATAATAATAAATGAATTAATAAGAGAAATTATTAACTTGCGGAACTACCTATTTTAGTTTAATAGTTTTATACTATTTCCAATTAATAATTTTTATATTGTTGCTCCTTTACTAGCAATAAAAAATAGATACGAGATGAAATTTATGAGAGGCCTACTCCTACTTTGTTTGGGATTGTCATTTGGATGGACAAGTCATGCACAAGATATTCACTTTTCCCAATTCCACCTTTCTCCTCTAACCACCAACCCGGCACTAACTGGTGCCTATGAAGGAACCTTCAGAATTGGTGGTATTTATAGAGACCAATGGGGAAGTATTTTAGAAAATCAGTTTCAAACACCTTCAGTCTATCTTGACGCCCCTGTTTTCAGAGGATTCGGGAAAAACGATTGGGTAGGAGCTGGTGTTATGGTTCTTAATGATCGTGCAGGTTCTGCCGCTCTTACCAATCTAACAGCTATGCTTTCTTTATCGTATCAATTGGGACTGGGTAAAAAGGCAAATACCTTTTTATCCTTAGGTGTTCAAGGTGGTCTTGTTCAGAAAAGAATAGACCAGTCAAAACTTACCTTCAAAGATCAGTTCAACGACGGGGTGTTTATAGGAGGCTCCAGTGCCGACCTTGCAAACCTTACGGAAACAAATGTCTCTTATCCTGATATACAAATAGGAGGTATGATCAACTCCTACATTACCAGCAAATTCAATGTTTATCTTGGAGTGTCTGCTTTTCACCTGACGTCTCCTGAGGATGCATTTTTGCTGACTAATGAATTGGCAACACGACTGTTGGTAAATGGGGGAATGAACATTGATCTTTCAAATAGAGTAACACTTTCTCCTAGAGTACTTTTCCAAACACAATCAGCAGCACGTGAGTTACAACCGCATCTAATGTTAGGATACCACTTAAATACTGAACGTACCATTACCTTCAACATTGGAGGTGGATACCGTATAGCAGATGCTGCAATAGCGATGTTGGGACTTGATATCAAAGGATTTAAAGTAGGTGTTGCTTATGACTTTAATGTTTCAGATTTAAGTTCTTCTACAAACTCAAGGGGAGGTTGGGAATTAGCCGCTTCTTATACTGCTAAAGTTTACAAAAACCCAATCGTGAAACCTGTACTTTTCTGCCCACGTTTCTAAACAGACAAGCACGATTCGATCCTATTATTAAAAATAAAACCTAGAAAAAAAATATTCTATGAGAACGGTCTGGATAGTTTTCTTAATCTTCATCATAGCGACACCAATTGCCATCGGACAACCTGTTAGAGGTCTGCCCCCCGGCAAAATGTTGAAGATCGCGGATGAAAAATACCAAATGGGTGACATTTACAATGCCTTAGAATGGTATGAAAAAGTCTATGAAGACGATCAGAAAAACACACATGTGATCGAACGACTTGCAACCACTCATTATAGTCTAAGAGATTTCCCAAATGCAGAGAAATGGTACAAGCGCTTGGTACGCAGAGACAGAGCCATGCAGTACAAAGACGCAGGGCTCATCTACGGGCAAATTCTAAAAATGAATGGCAAATATCAAGAGTCCATCGCTCAGTTTGAAGAGTTCATTGGTGCATCTTCTGATAGTAGGTTGCAAACTTGGGCAGAAAACGAAATAGCTGGAGCGCAAATGGCTTTAGGCATGAAGCAAGAGCCGGGGATTGATATCGCCAACGTTGGCACTGATATTAACTCTCCCTTCACAGAGTACTCTCCAATTGTAAATGGAAACGATTTGTATTATGCATCGATCCGCTCTGATTCTGTTATTGTAATGGAAAGTTCTGGACAAGATGTCTATTCTAAAATTTATACCTCTACTAAAGTTCCAGGTGGAACATGGGGAAAAGGAGTACCTCTAGACAAAAAGATCAATGATGGTACTGCTCACTCCGGTCAGCCAACCTTTTCTGCTGATGGTAGTGAAATGATCTATACAAGATGTTTCCTTGAAGGTAATATCTTAAAAAAGTGTGATCTATACACAAGCAACAAAAAAGGAGACGGATGGTCTAAACCCAAAGAAGTAAAAGGTTTGGGCGGAGACTATACCACCAAACAGCCTACCTTTGGAGATGTAAATGGTAAACCAGCCTTGTTTTTTGCTTCCGATATGTCTGGAGGCTATGGTGGTTTTGATATTTACTACGCCATGAGAAATGGAAATGGCAGCTACGATGCACCAATAAACATGGGAGCTAAGATAAATACAATAGCTAGTGAAGAAACACCTTTCTTCCATGAGAGCAGCAAGACTTTATACTTTAGTTCGAACGGCCTTCCAGGAATTGGTGGATATGATGTCTTTTCTTCAAAATGGAGTGGCTCTGATTGGTCAGCACCTGCAAATTTAGGCATGGGCGTCAACTCAAGAGTGGATGACTTATATTATACAACAGACGAAAATGGCTCTAACGGTTTTATCGTTTCCAATCGTCCTGGTACCACTTCACTGAAAAGTGAGACTTGTTGTGATGATATCTTTTCTGTCTTCTATCCTGACAAAATACCTTTTAAACTAAATACGCTTAGTTTTGATAGAGAAACGAAAAAAGACCTTTCTGGAGTTACCGTAAGACTTATGGAAAAAGGTACTCGAGCAATGGTCGACTCCAAAACTAATAGTGTAGGAAATACAGCGGATTTTGATATCCTTAGAAATAAGACGTATCTAATTGTTGCTTCAAGAAGCGGCTACTATTCGGATTCTACAGAAGTTACTACCATGAATTTATTGGAAGCTAAGACCTTCGATTCTAAGTTGTATCTGAAAGCAGTTCCTCCTCCGCCACCACCTCCTCCGCCACCACCACCACCGCCGCCACCACCACCGGTTGAGCAGAAATACACTTTTGTATTGCCACGGTTGGATACAATTTACTATGATTTTGACAAACATAATATTCGACCTGACGCATCAGTAAAACTGGATGAGTTGATTGGAATTATGGCACAATATCCTCAGTTAGTGATAGAGGTTGCTTCGCACACAGATGCATTTGGTACAAACACCTATAATGACCAGCTTGCCTCAAAACGTACGCAGGAAGCAATGACCTATCTGACAAGCAGAGGGGTAGAGTCCCAACGTTTAATTGCACGTTCTTATGGAGAATACCAACCTGTAGCACCTAATAAAATGGATACCGGAGCAGATAATCCTCAAGGTCGCCAGCTAAACCGTAGAACAGAGTTTAGAATCACAGAAGGTGTTGATATCAATGGCCAAATAAGAATACCATTATCTCCAGGAAGTGGATACAATGAACCAGTAAAATATATTGAGCCCGCACCACAATTTATAGCGCCAACTCTAGTAGATCCTGCAAACTTGATTTCTTCAGATCCTGTAGTAAGTAAGGAATCAAAAAAAAAAATACGCAAATATGAGATTTGAGGAGTCATTCCATGACTTCGGCACCTTAGAAGAAGGTGAAAAAAAAACTCATTTGTTTACATTCACCAATACGGGTGAAACTGATTTGTTGATAGAGTTTGCGTCTGGATCTTGTGGATGCACCGTTCCGGCTTGGCCAGAAGGAAGTATACCTCCAGGAGGGAAAGGCGAAATTTTAGTAGAGTACGATAGCAAGGATAAAAGTGGAGAACAAAAAAATGATATCAATATCATTGCAAACACGGATCCAATCGTAACAGAGCTAAAGATAAAGGCCTTCGTTAAAGAAGAATAAGATTAAAAACACAACCGCTTTACATTTTACTGTAAAGCGGTTTTTTTGTATAGTTTACTAAAAGTGCATTTTGAACTTAGTGTAAGTCCATTTTTCATTTTGTAAACAAATTCCATTTAATAATCACCGATATACTAATAATCATGAGTAAAGAAAACCAGCCAAATAAACAGTTAAACATTGAGTTGCCAGAAGAAACTGCAGAAGGGATTTATACTAATCTTGCCTTAATCAATCATTCACAAGCAGAGTTTGTATTAGACTTTATACGGATTATGCCCAACATGCCTAAGGCCAAGGTCAAATCCCGCATCATCTTCACTCCACAGCACGCTAAACGCTTCCTACACGCACTAAACGAAAATATTAAAAAGTACGAAGCTACTTTTGGTAAAATCACCGTACAGGAACAACAGCCTCCTACCAACTTTCCCATGAATTTTACTCCAAATGCGCAGGCGTAGTTCCTCAGGAATCCCTAGTTATTTATAGTAGTAGGTATCGTCAGAATTTTATTGTAGGTGGGCTGGTGACATCCACCTTAGCGGTATAGGTCTATTGTTGATCCTTCAGTTACCAAAGAACTACCATCTGAAAATATTAGTTGGTGTCCAAACAATGCAACAAAAAAGGTACATCTTGCTATTGAAATTCGCATTCCAATAGCAAGATGCCTCAGGGAAAACCACCTAAAATCATATGCTCGATATGATCAGTCCGTTCCCTCCCCTACCCTGCTAACATTCCCATAGCCTCTATTAACTCCCCTTCCTTCAGGTCAACTAACGTTCTATTCCCCACGAAAACAAGGATGGACATCACCTTATTCCTATCTCATTGATTATTATGCTTGGGTAGGTCTTATCTATCGTCTGCAAGCAAAGCATATCGTACTTATATATCCAAGCGTTTGTTTTCAATTTAGAGGCAATCCTCCCCTCCTATTGAAGTTTCCAAACTCAAACGAGTATATATTATCACTGCTCCAAAAAAGAAAAGGGAGCAATTACGTAATGTAATTGCTCCCTTAAACTTAAGGATTATCAGCTTAGATACTTTTAAAAACGATCTCTCGTTTATTTAATAATTTTGACAAATTTCTGAGTTACAGAGAACCAGTTGTCGCCTCTTACTTGTACGAAGTAAGTACCTGGAGAAAGGTTTACAGCTTCAAATGATAAAGAATTTGGTCCTTCTTTCAACGTCACTTTATTGTCTTGTATTGTTCTACCAAGAGCATCAGTTACAACAATATTCGCTTCAGAGTCTCCTCTGTCAGTGTAGAATTTGATGTATACTAATTCGTCATTGGCAACAGGATTAGGGAATAATTCCGTAATTCCTAATTTAATGTCTTCGTTATAGCAGGAAGATTTTACAATGATTTGTTCCGAGAAGGTAACTTTCGTATCAAAATCAACTTGCTGAATACGGTAGTAATTTACGATATCTGTGATTCTTGAATCAACAAATCTGTAAGTTCTTTCAGAATCTGTTGTTCCAGCACCATCAATAGGATCACCGATAGTATTCCAAATTACACCATCCATACTTTTTTGTATGTTGAAGTAGTCGTTGTCAGTTTCTGATGCAGTTGTCCAGATGAGCTCAATTTCGCAACCGATATCTCTTCCCTCGAAGGATACCAATTCTATTGGTAATTGCCCTGCACAAATGGAGTCAAAGCATATTGCATCGCCATTATAATAAGTTCCTTCTTCAACTTCAAGAAGTACTCCACCTGCACCACCAACTTTTTCTCCAATAAATGTAGGAGGATAGTCAACTGGGTCATGTGAGTGCCACTCTAATTGTAGACAAGCATCTAAATCAAGGATATCAAATGCTATTCTACCTACAGGATACCATCTTGTATCATCTACAGGATATCCAGATCCCCCAGCTAGTACTACATTGTAAGAGATAATAGTATCAAGTGAACCATTTAAATGGTGAGGATCAAAAAATGCAGAATAGTCAGTTGTAAACAATTGGCCAGCAACTTCCAACTCCTGCACAATTCTTGGATTGGCTACAGCATCTCTGTTAAAAGAGAATCTGTAATTTTGATCAGAAATATAGAATCCAGAAGATCCATCATCTGCAGCTACCTCCAAATCGATATAAACAATCATGTTCTGACAATCAGCTTCATTCATGTTAAATCTTACCTTATAGGTTGGATCCTGTGCAAATAAGGTTACCCCCATCATAAGGAAGAGAGCGAGGAAGGAAAAATTTCGTAAAACATTTTTCATAATACTTAAGTTTTGTTTATAGGTTATTCGTTGTTTATTATGTCACGTTTGTTCAAAAAAGCAGTTGCAAAAAGTTTGCCAATACACTTTAAATTAAAAATAGCATTTTCGGCAGAGATTGCAAAACTATTTACTTCTAATTAGTTCTCTTACTTTCTTCTATTAATAGACGGCTAACCACAAAAAAACGTTGCATCATTTATCAAAATTTCTATATTTTGTTACATATCGAAATCAACCATAGCTAAACCCATTGAAAATCAATAAATTTACGCATGTAAAATTGCTAAAATTCGAGAAATTAATTTCAAAAAATACAAAACTTTCAATTTCATTGATTTTGTCACTATTGGCAGCACTTTGCATTAGACAAAAACGATTACATATACACCTCAATAATTTTCAATTGTTGACTTCCTTGTTTTTGTATTTTTTTTTCGTTGTATTTTATTTACCGTTAAGTCAATTTCAACAGCAAAATCGGCTATTACGACCTACACAAAAAATGAAACACTTAATATTCTTTCTATCTCTATGAGTGTGATTTTTAGAAAAAGCCGTCTTTAGCCAATGCTCAAAACTAAAATTAAACCATGTCACAAAAACCTCACGCCGCAGTTGTGTTAATTTTTTCTATTTCTTGATCCATAATTTACATAAAGTCGTGATTATCATTAAAATTATAATATTTCCCCATGCTAATTCAGTTTAAACTGACCATTAAAACCGTCACAGAAAATTTATGGTTTTAAAACGGTATTTTTAGATAAAATATACATTAATTCAACCATGTATTATTTGTTTTATTTGATGACAAAAAAGAAGTTAGTCCTCAATATTCATTCACATTTTCCTTTAAAGTTGAACGTACAGATGGAGAATGAATAAATTTTTCCTTGGAACATCCTGGAAAAATGCTACCTAGATGAATCCTTTAAAACCTCATAAATAGATAAAAATTAAGAATATGAAAGAAGGAATCAAGAAAACATTCATAAAAAAAGCAGTAGATCAAATAAATACTTTTATGTGTTGATAGGATTCTTTAAATTTGCGCTCACTTTTTTTATTTAAACAACTAATATGAAAAATATAACAATCCTTACAATTCTGTTGACTATAATTTTTTCTGCTTGCAAGCAAGGATATGATCCTCTGGCATTTGACGAAAATTCTCAACAACAAAAAGACAATAAAATAATTCTTGATTATTTAGCTAAAGAAAATTTAACAAATTTCAAGAATACAGAATCTGGCATCTATTATCTTATTGAGAATGAAGGAGAAGGTGAACACCCAAAAACATCCTCTCGTATCAAGGCCCACTATACCGGAACGTTTCTAAATGGAGAAAAATTTGACTCTTCAGTTGACCGTGGACAACCTCTTAGTTTTGAGCTAGGTGGCGTAATAAAAGGATGGGGTGAAAGTATTCCAATGCTAAAAAAAGGAGGAAAAGGCAAATTTCTCATTCCTTCCAATTTAGCCTATGGATCAATGGACCGTGGCAGAATTCCAGCCAATTCGATTCTAGTTTTTGATATAGAATTGATTGATTTCCAATAAAAGTAATTTCTTATTTTTTAAAATAGTCTCTGAATGCTATTCAGAGACTATTTTTATTTGACGTCCGTCCATTCCTGGGGTAATTTCAATAAGGAATTAACAAAGTTTAAAAAATCAAGACAAATACACGCTTACAAATTGTCTAAACATTGTCAGAAATCAACAAGTGATCGCAATTTACTTTATTTTCCTATTCAAATTTACTATTTTAAGTGCTACAACAAAATATGGTAATACTTTTCCATAACCAATCAAAAAAACATTTTATTAAACAAAACAAAAGTCTATGTTTAAACAATACCTAACCACAACAACCCTGCTTCTAATAGCCTGTTCGTTTTTATTTGGTCAGTCTCAAACTCCCTTGGACATTACACTCAGATATCTGGAACACCAAAAACAGGACTTGGGCCTGTCAAGTGACGATCTTGCAGATTGGGTAGTAACGGATCAATACAAAAGTGACCACAATGGAGTCACACATACCTACTTAATTCAACGGCACAAAGGGATAAAATTGTACAATGCAATGATTACCTCCAATGTAGGTCAAGACGGCAAAATGGTCCATCTCGCCAATAGATTTGTAGGAGACAAAAGAAATAAAATCAATACTCTTACTAATTCGATTAGTGCGCAAATGGCAGTCAATAAAGTAGCCGCTCACCTTCAAGTTCCTTTGCCTGCAGTATTGGAGATAAAGGACCCTTTACATGACAACAAAATATCCTTCAAAAAAAATAATGTCGCTTTAGAGCCCATAACTGCGGAGCTTGTCTATTTCCCAATAAACGATGGCAGTCTTATACTCGCTTGGGACATATTCTTCTACCTGCTCGACGGTCAAAATGCATGGAGTATTAAATTAGACGCCAACTCAGGAGAAATTCTTGACAAAAAGGATAGGGTTATTAAATGTAATTTTAGCCACCCGGAACATGATGAGTGCACTAAATACCAACACCGTGTTCGTCCTGATGTTGGGCAAAACTATGCACACACCACCAAAGCAGTGGTCAGTGCATCCAATTTCGGTCATCAAAACGCCGCCCCAAACACCTATACCGTTGTTCCATTTCCAATAGAAAGCCCTACTCACGGCGCCTTCGACATGGTTACAACCACAGGAGATCCTGTCGCTTCTCCTTTCGGATGGCATAGTAGTAATGCAGCAAGCTGGACATTCACCAGAGGAAACAATGTCCATGCCTACCAAGACAGAAATGGGAATAATTCATCTTCTAACGACGAGCCTGACGGTGGTGCAACACTGGAGTTTGATTTTCCTTTCAACCAGTCAGCAGAACCAGATACTTATGTAGATGCTGCTACTGTCAATCTATTTTATGCAGTAAATTATGTCCATGACTTGTTCTATCACTATGGTTTTAACGAAGCTGCTGGTAATTTCCAAAGCAATAATAATGGAAATGGCGGTTTTGGAAACGATCATGTAATCGCTGAATCACAGGACAATGCAGACGGTGCGACACCAGATAGAAACAACGCTAATTTTTTCACGCCTAACGATGGTTCTAGTGGTAGAATGCAAATGTTTCTTTGGGATAGTGAAGGGGCAGACCCTCCACTTTTCACTGCCAACTCGCCTGCCTCAATTGCTGGGGCGTACCCTGTAGGGACCGCAGAATTTGGAGCACCAATCGGCCCAGTTGCAATCACAGCAGATATAGTCCTTGTTGATGATGGCACAGGCACAGTATCTGATGCCTGCGAACCAATTGTAAATGGAGCGGCAATAACTGGCAAAATTGCCATGATTGATCGAGGAGATTGTGAGTTTGGATTTAAAATTCTCGAAGCGGAACAAAAAGGAGCAATTGCGGCCATAATGTGCAACAATGTGCAAGGAGAAGGATCTAACTTCTTAATGCTCGCTGGAGCTGTAGGAGGTTCAGTGACCATTCCTTCTGTTTTTATGACTTACGAAGATTGCATCATATTAAAAACTGAAATGAATGCTGGCCCAGTCAACGCGACCTTGCAAGACAATTCAGCTGCAGGTCCTGCTGATTACGATGCAGATTTTGATAACGGAATTATCGCACATGAATATGGACATGGTATTTCACGTCGTTTGACTGGAGGACCTTCTACCACCAACTGCCTTGACAATGATGAGGATCCTGGAGAAGGATGGAGTGATTTAATAGCACTTTTTTCAACTGTCAAACCTGGTGATATGGGGGCAGATCCTCGAGCAATTGGTACTTATGTAGAACGAACATCTCCAACTGGTGGAGGAATTAGAAGATTTCCATACAGCACAGACTGGACAGTCAACTCTCAAACTTATGATGATATTAGGGGCACAGTTGGAGGAGCACCTCATCCAGTTGGAGAAGTTATAGTAGCTGTTATGTGGGATTTATTTTGGAATCTGGTCGATGAATATGGTTTTGATGCTGATATTCAAACAGGAACAGGTGGTAACAACATCGCTATACAATTGTACATTGACGGTTTGAAAATGCAAGCCTGCAATCCTGGATTTGTTGATTATCGAGATGCTGTTTTAGCTGCAGACAATGCAAACAATGGCGGTGCCAACCAATGTATCATCTGGAAAACATTTGCAAGAAGAGGATTGGGAGTAGACGCAGATCAAGGTAGCACAGCAAGTAGAAATGACGGTACACCAAGCTTCGATCCACCAGCAGATTGTATTATCGAATTAAAAATTGTAAAAACAGCCACCCCTAGTGTGGATGTAGCAGACGATATTACCTACAGCCTGCATGTGATAAATGATAAAGCGACACCTGTTACAGGCACCGTAGTTACAGATGACGTTCCTACTGGGACAAGTTATGTAACTGGTTCTGCGACAATGGGTGGTACTTTATCCGGGAATACTATTACTTGGAATTTGGGGACTTTAGCGGCAGACGAGGAGGTCATGCTAGAATTCAAAGTAAATCCCAATGATGCCAATTACACAACAATAGTTTTTGAAGACGGATTTGAGAATGGGGCTGGCAATTGGATAGCTTCTCACGATAATATGCTTGGAACAAATGACTGGTTTTTAGACAATGGTAATCCTGCCACTGGTTCTTTTGCAGCATTCGCGGAAGATCCTGCAGCGGAAGCCGATCAATACTTCCAAACAGTAGGCTTTTACCAATTGAATACAACACGACCTGCGCTAATTTTCGATCACTTTTACGATACGGAACGTTCCTTCGATGGAGGAATAGTCGAATTTTTGGATGCCAACTTCGAATGGAATAATCTAGGACCGGATATGGTAAGAAATAGCTACCCCGAACCTATACAAAACGGTCTAGTACCTGCAGGGGATGGTGCATTTTCTGGCAATTCTGGTGCTTATGTCGAAACAGTCGTCGATTTATCAACCAACTATTTAAATCAAGAGGGATTCTTTAGAATGAGAATGATCAGTGATGACAATACAGCTGCAAATGGCTGGTACGTTGATAACTTTAAAGTAGTTGATTTGTTTACAATTCAAGGGGCAGATGCTTGTGTTACTACCACTGAAGGAGACAATGTTTGTGCTCCGACACCAGATATCGGAACTATTATATACGGCAATTCACTCTCTCCAAACAACAATGTAAATACGCCAGATTTTGAAGTAAAGGTGTTCCCTAATCCTGCCAAAGATTTTATCAGTATCAACATTATCAGCGATAAGGTAGAGTCCGTTGAAGTGAGTATCATTAGTGTAGACGGTAGATTAGTGGATGCTCGAACCTCCACAGATAATATTATCAATTTTGATATTTCAGGTTTAAGCGCAGGCGTTTATCTAGCAAAAGTGAAGACCAAAGATGGAATTGTAACTGAAAAAATTGTAGTAGAATAATGAAAATTCGATCTACTGATATTCAATAACTACAACTTGAATGCATTCAAAAAGTATTTTTTGAACAACTTTAAAACAAACCCCCTTGAATAACAATTTGAGGGGGTTTTTATTTGGCAACGCTTTCTGTTTTGTCGTATTAATGTCAGAAAAGGTTAAGAATGGACAATAATAATCCGAATTCAGATCTATTTGTTACTTTTATTGTTTAATTCATTATTGATTGAAAACAAACACAAATCCTGCTAATACCAAAACACCAGTGCAAACAAACGTAAATGTGTTATTGATTCCTTTTTTAAAACTAACCTAACCACCATGAAATTTTATTCTTTTACTAAACAATTAAGTGTAACCATCGCCATAATGATGCTTTCACTATGGGTTTTCGGTCAATCCCAGGCTCCTATTGATCTTACCTTAAGATATTTGGAACAAAACAAACAAGAGCTTGGACTTTCTAATGATGACTTTGCAGATTGGGTTGTAAATGACCAATACAAAAGTGAGCACAACGGAGTAACACACCTTTATTTGATCCAAAGACATAGCGGCATAAAAATTTATAATGCAATGATCACCTCCAATATCACTAACGATGGGAAGGTATTGCATCTTGCAAACCGATTTGTTAATGACAAAAGCAACAAAATAAACACCACCTCTCCTTCTCTGACATCACTAGATGCAGTGAAAAAGGTGGCGGAACATATACAGGTCAATCTACCATCAGAATTAACAATTAAGGATTATCATAATGAGCAAAAAGTTACTTATGACAACGATCAAATCGCTCTGGAACCGATAACCACTGAATTAGTATATCAGCTGATGGAAGACGGCAGTCTGAAACTAGCATGGAATGTGTATTTCTATCATCTAAATGGGCAAAATGCATGGAGTATTCGTGTCGATGCCACAAATGGAGCTATTCTAGAACAAAAAGATCAGGTGATCAAGTGTAATTTTAGTCATCCTGAACATGACGATTGTAGTAAATACAACAACATGCACCGACCAGCAATTGGTCAAAACTATAAAAACAATAAAGCTTCGACAGTCAAAGCAGAAGTAACAGCGCAAAATTTTGGCACCGCAAACGCAGCACCAAATACTTACACTGTCGTGCCTCCCCCATTTGAAAGCCCAATTCATGGAGCATTTGATATGGTAACCACAACAGGTGACGCAGTCGCTTCTCCTCAAGGCTGGCATAGCAATGGTACATCAAGCTGGACATTTACCAGAGGAAACAATGTTCACGCTTACCAGGATAGAAATGGAACAAATCTCACTTCAAATGATGAGCCCGATGGTGGAGCTACGCTAGAGTTTGATTTCCCCTTCAACCAGGCAGACGAACCTGACACCTACACAGATGCAGCAACTGTCAATTTATTTTTCTGGTGCAATTACGTTCATGATGTATTTTACAAATATGGGTTCAATGAAGCTTCTGGGAACTTTCAAAGCAATAATTTTGGTAACGGTGGATTTGCTGGTGATCACGTGATCGCAGAAGCACAAGATGATGCACTCGGAGCTTCAAGAAATAACGCCAACTTCTCTACTCCAAATGATGGATCAAATGGAAGGATGCAGATGTTTTTATGGGATGTCTCTGGAGCAGATTTACCACTATTTACCATCAACGCTCCTTCTTCTATTGCAGGGCCGTATGCTACAGCTGCTGCTACTTTTGGACCACCAATCACCGCGACTCCGCTTACGGGAGATTTAGTATGGGTAGATGATGGTGTTGGAGTAACTACAGACGCTTGTGAACCAATCACCAACTCTGGAGCATTGACTGGCAAGTTTGCGATTATTGATAGAGGAGATTGCGAGTTTGGAGCAAAAATATTAAATGCAGAGCAGCAAGGAGCAATTGCTGCGGTAATGTGTAATCATAACGTAGGAGAAGGCGTAATTGGAGGAATGGCACCAGGAGCTGTCGGAGGTCAAGTTACGATCCCTTCTATTTTTCTAAGCTATGAAGATTGCCAAATCATTAGAACAGAAATGGCAAACAATACGGTTACCGTTACGTTCCAAAATACGGCAAGCACAGGTCCTAATGATTACGATGGCGACTTTGATAATGGTATAATTGGTCATGAATATGGCCACGGTATCTCTAACAGACTTACTGGTGGGCCTTCTGCATCTTCCTGCCTTGGAAATGATGAGCAAGCCGGGGAAGGTTGGAGTGACTTGATTGCTTTATTCTTGACGGTAGAAACAGGAGACATGGGATCTGATCCAAGAGGAATTGGAACTTATGTAGAGCGTACCACAACTGCAGGAGGAGGAATAAGAAGACGACCTTACAGCACAGATATGACAGTAAACGACCAGACTTATGATGACATTAGAGGTACCATTGCTGGCGCTCCTCACCCAGTAGGGGAAGTAATGGCAGCAACTATGTGGGATCTATATTGGAACTTGGTAGATGTTTATGGTTTTGATGCTGATATTACTAACGGTTCTGGTGGAAACAATATTGCCGTTCAATTGTATATCGATGGACTAAAAATGCAAGCTTGTTCTCCTGGATTTCTAGATTATAGGGATGCTGTTCTTGCTGCGGATGCAGCTAATAATGGTAGCGCAAATGTTTGTCTTATTTGGGAAACATTCGCAAGAAGAGGTATGGGAGTGAACGCCGATCAAGGAGCAAACAACAGCAGAAATGACGGTACTGAAGACTACAGCACACCTGAAGACTGTATAGAAGAATTGAAGATCACTAAAACTGCAACACCTAGTGCAACCACAACAGATGACATTGTATACCAAATTCACGTAATCAATGATAAAGGAAGCACTGTAACTGGCGTAGTAGTAACTGATGAGATACCAATGGGTTCGACTTATGTACCTGGTTCTGCTACTATGGGAGGATCTGTTTCTGGGACTACTGTCACTTGGAATTTAGGAACGCTTGTCGATGATGAAGAAGTCATGTTCGAATTTAAAGTAAATCCTGATGATAACAATTTCACAACTATCATGTTTGAAGATGGATTCGAAAATGGTACAAACAATTGGATCGCCTCGCATGATACCGATCTTGCTAATTTCGATTGGTTTGTTGATAATGCGAATCCAGCTTCCGGTACCTTTTCAGTTTATGCCGAAGATCCAGCATCTGAAGCGGACCAGTATTTCCAAACATCTAGTTTCTATCAGTTAGGAGGAACAAGACCTGCTGTAATATTTGATCACTACTACGATACGGAAAGATCATTTGATGGCGGTCTTTTTGAATTTTTAGATGCCAATTTTGATTGGAATAACCTTGGAGACCAAATGGTAAGAAATGGCTATCCAGAAGATATAAACAACAGCATCGTTGCAACTGGTAGTGGTGGGTTTTCAGGAAATACAGGACAGTATATAGAAACGGTTGTTGATTTATCGCAAGACTATCTAAACGAAGAAGGTTTCTTCCGTTTCAGAATGATTAGTGATGACAATACAGGTGGTAACGGTTGGTATGTTGATAATTTCAAATTGGTGGATCTGTATACTATTTCTGGCGAAGATGTTTGTATCACTTCTACTGAGGGAGATAATGTTTGCGCACAAACCCCTGATATCGGTACTATAATTTATGGAGGAGGACAAACTTCTTCAAATTATACCATCAACAATCCAGATTTCACTGCTGAAGTATTCCCTAATCCAGCAAATGACTTCATCAGCATTAATCTATTAGGAACTGTCAAAGGCCAAGTGGAGATTAGTTTGGTTAGTGTAGATGGACGACTAGTTGAAAGACTTCTACTAGACACTTATGCTGGTCCTGTCAAAATGGATGTTTCTAAATTGAGCGCAGGAATTTACCTGACTAAAATCAAAAACCAAGAGGGAATTGTAACAGAAAAATTAGTTATCAACTAATTATCACCTCTAATCTGCTATAAATGAATAGAAATCCCTTCAAAGAAACATTGAAGGGATTTCTGTTTTTACAGAATCCTATTTGCTAGATTTGCGCAATTATGAAATAAAATTTTATTTTTTTAAATATAATTCACCATTCCTATTGCAAAATGAATTATATTCGCAACGTTTTTACTACACCATTTTACAACTAAACAAACAACCATGGCCCAAATTCAAAAAGCCGTATTTACACTCTTAGCTAGTTTTTTATTTTTCTCTTTTTCTTATGGTAATGCACCACTTGATATCGCAAAGAGATATCTACAAAAGGAAATAAAAAATCTCCGGCTTACTGACCAAGATGTTTCTAATTATTTAGTTTATGACCATTATACCTCCGCTCACAACGGTGTTACCCATGTATATTTCAAGCAAACACACAATGGGATAGAAGTCCATAACAGCATTATCAATATTAATGTATTACCTAATGGTGAAATCTTAAACGTTGGAAATCGCTTTGTCCAGGATTTGGCCAATAAAGTGAATTCGTCAACTCCAGGTTGGACGATGGAACAAGCTGTCAGGAAAATTCAACAGCATTACCATCTTCCAGGTACCAATGAACCCCTGACAATCAAAGATACACCCAATGAATACGAGGCCATTTTCCATAAAGAAGGCATCGCATTAGAACCAGTCAAGGTAAAGTTAGTCTATCAGCCAATGCCGGATCAAACAGTACGCCTTGCTTGGAATGTAAAGCTCTACACACTCGATGCACAAAACTGGTACAATACAAGAATTGACGCAATAACAGGTGAATTATTAAACGAACACAATCAAGTAGTACATTGTGATTTTGGTGCGCCAGATGCCAACTGTTCTTCCCATTCGCACAAGCAGCAACTTCCAGCTCCTTTCCTTCCGCATTCTGAAACAAATGGCAATGCAGCAAACACCTACAATGTCTATCCTATAAAAGTTGAAAGCCCAAATCACGGGCCTCGATCTATTGAAACCAATCCAATAGATGTAACTGCTTCGCCATTTGGCTGGCACGATACCAATGGAACTGCTGGTGCAGAATATACCATTACAAGAGGAAACAATACACATGCTTACAATGATATTTTTGACAATAACTCTTCTATTGGAGATGAACCGGACGGAGGAGCTAGCCTGGATTTTAATTTTCCAATAAATTTGGCTTCAAATTCCCCATACACCTATGTCGATGGCGCGGTAACCAATTTATTTTACTGGTGTAATATTATGCATGATGTTTGGTACCGATATGGATATGACGAAGTTTCAGGAAATTTCCAAGTGAATAATTACGGAAATGGAGGAATAGCTGCAGACCACGTCCGTGCAGAAGCGATGGATGGCAGTGGCACCAACAATGCAAATTTTGGTACCGATGAAGATGGCAGTTCTGCAAGAGTACAAATGTACTTATGGACAAGCGACCCGTTGCCGACTGCTCCCGCACAAACCCTTACAATTACAGCTCCTAGTAGCATTGCAAATGATTATGATATGCTCCCTGCTCAATTTGGTGCTACACTTCCTTCTCCTCCGCTTACTGGTTTAGTGGTAGAAGCAGATGACGGAGTAGCTCCAAACAGTGATGCCTGTACTTCATTGAGCAATGGTGCGGCGATAAACGGCAACATAGCATTGATAGACCGTGGAAATTGCGAGTTTGGCGTAAAAAGTTTGGAAGCACAAAACAATGGTGCCATAGCTGTCATTATATGTGGCAACAATACAGACCCTATTTTCCCAATGGGTCCCGGCGCTGTCGGAGCATCTGTTACTATTCCATGTATTATGGTTAGCCAGGCAGACTGTGCGACTATCCGAGTAGAACTTGCGAATGGAATTCAAGCTGAAATTGGAGCATCTGCTACCAACCCTATTCCCATGCCTGGTCCAAGTGGAGTAACTGGAGATCTAGATAATGGAATAATCGTACACGAATACACACATGGAATATCTATTCGTCTTACTGGTGGTCCTGGCACTGGCTCTTGCCTTTCTAATGCAGAACAAGCAGGAGAAGGATGGAGCGATTGGTTTGCCCTCGTTATGACTACTAATGCTACGCATTCAGGCGGAGATAGAAGAGGCATTGGTACTTATGCGACCAATGAGCCAATCACAGGAACGGGGATTAGAACTTACCCGTATAGCACAGACATGACTATTGATCCACATACTTATGCCGACATTAATAATGAATCAGTCCCTCATGGAGTTGGTTCTGTCTGGTGTGTTGCGATTTGGGATTTGTACTGGAGATTGGTCGATGATTATGGATATGATCCCGATTTGTATACTGGTACTGGCGGTAACAACTTGGCCATGCAATTAGTGTTAGATGGCCTAAAATTGCAATCTTGTAATCCTACGTTCATCGATGCTAGAGATGCCATTATTGCTGCAGATCTTGCTAATAATGGTGGAGCGAATGAGTGTTTGATTTGGGAAGTATTCGCAAGACGTGGTATTGGCTATAGTGCCACCGCTGGAGGCAATGAAGCTTTTGACAAGGCACCTAGCTGTTCACCTACCTTAAAATTAGCAAAAACTGCGGAGGTAGAAGTACCAGCAGGAGATGTGATCAATTATACCTTTGTTGTAACGAATGACGTGCCGACTCCTTTGACAGGGGTGACTGTTTTAGATACACTTCCAGCCGGTGTTACTTTTGTTGCTGGATCTGGGTCATGCGCGAATACGACTATAAACGGTAATGTAGTTTCCATTCCAATTGGTACGATGAATACTGGTGATGTAGCAACTTGCACTTTTCAGGTAACTTCAGCAGCAGCTCCTTTTACCGTTGTTTCTCTGGAAGACGATATGGAAAGTGGCGGTGCAAATTGGGAGTCTACTATTGGCACGGGTGCTGTAATGTGGGGACTTGACTCGAGTAACCCTAATAGTGGGACCATGGCTTGGTATGCAGAGGATATCGACTCTGAAAGTGATCAGTACTTAACACTCAAAACACCAATAACTATATCAGGGGTCAATCCGGCATTAACTTTCTGGCACTATTACGATACAGAATCTACCTGGGATGGAGGCGTTATAGAAATTTCAAGTGACCAAGGCGCTAGCTGGTCAGATTTAGAAAATGATATAATTAAGAATGGGTACAACAATCAATTGGAGGTCAATCCTGCAAGTCCGATTAGTGGTCAGCGAGCCTTTACAGGCAAAAGCGCTGGGTATATTGAAACGATCGTTGATTTAACCAATTATCTGGGAATGGATGTTCAAGTCAGATTTCGGTTGGGTTGTGATGGTTTTGTAGGAGCGGATGGCTGGTACATCGACGATGTGAAATTTTTAGATTTGGTTGCAATAACTAATAGTGCTTGTGTGGTTTCTAACGAAGGAGACACTGCTTGCGATGATGCCACTACAACAATCACCGAACCAGTTTCTTCCATTACTCCACTATCCGAATTATTGGATGTTTCTATTTACCCAAATCCTGTGGATGAGCTACTTAATATAGAATTTAATACGGCGCTAATAGCTGGATTATCCTGGAACTTATTGGCAGTAGATGGAAAACAAATCCTATCTGGTGCACTGGAATCTACTGGATCTGGTTTTACGTTAAATGTTGCGGAATTGCCTGCGGGGGTTTACCTGTTGCAGTTTAGAACGGATGACGGTACTTCAATTCATAAGGTTATTATTGAATAACTGATTCTATAATTTTCTTGATAGCTCCAAGCACTTTAAATGTTGTTTGGAGCTATTTTTATTAAAGGATGCCCGTCAACTCTAGCTTTCTGTTTAATCTATGTAGATCAGTCGAATTATTCCAATACAAGTAAAAACTATTTTGTCCAATATGTTTGGATTAATTTTATTAGATTGCTTTAAATAGTATGGCCTTGGCCGGATTGTTGATTAGTACTACAAAAACAAAGAACATATATTATGAAAAGCTGGAATCATCGAAATAAATCTTATGCTATTGCTAAAGCAAACAACGCCTCCACTGTTGCGAAGGAAATGTTGATTATTTTATTGACTACGCTCCTATTGCTTGTCTCTGTGAGTGTAATAGCTTGTAGCTGCCGCCCTCCTGGTGACCTCACTTTTGATGAATATATGAATGCGGATCTTATTTTTATTGGAAAGGTGACCAGTGTAATGGTGGACAAGGAGAATTACCTTAAAGTGGCAACATTTGATATTACTGACCGCATCAAAGCAGACGGGACTTCAACAAGTATAGAAATACAAACAGGTTTTGACGGTGCTTCATGTGGCTATAGCTTTGCAGAAGGAGAAACTTGGTATATTTGGGGCCGCCTTCTAGAAAACGGACGACACGGTACTGGGCTCTGTTCGAGAAGCCTCAACATTCCTGAAAATATAGAAGGAAGAAACATGGAACGGTTTGATACTGAAATGGCCTTTATCAAAGACATCAAGTCCCGAAAAGGTTACCAACGTTTTGACGTCTCTGAAGGCCGACAAGAAGGAAAAATGAAGAAGGGTAAACGCTGTGGAAAATGGAAATTCTACGACGCTGCAGGCACTCTAGTAGAAGAATGCAAATATAAAAAAGGAGTAAAACAAAACTGCACCACCGAGAAATAGAGGGCCCAACAACCACACAAGCACTTAATTTTCAGAAGTATTCACGAAAGTAAAATAACTTTATTCAGGGATACCTAATAACCAATTATTTAGTTAGTTTTGCGCTATGGAGTTATTTTTCGGGTGGAAAACGGTTGCCATATTTGATGTATGGACGTTTGAACACATTCTTTCGGGTCTTTCTATTGGTTCTTTGGTTGCCCTTCAGAACAATAAAGTTTTTGATTCTAAACTAGGACTTTCTAGCGCTCAAGTAGTGACCAAATATTTTGATTTGGTGGGTGTATTGCTATTGGCTTTTGCCTGGGAAACGCTAGAACATTATTTGGAAACAGGATTAGCAGGACAAAGAGTAGAAGATTGGTTTCAAGGGGTAGAGTTTTGGGCCAATCGATTGATCGCGGACCCTTTGGCGCTTGTCCTTGGATATTACATTGTGCGTGCCTATCCTAAGTTGGTCAATCCCGCTCGGATACTGTCCATGATTTGGCTGGTAGTCCATGTTTTCGTTTTCAAACACAGTATGTATTTACACGAACTATTTTAATATAAATCAATCTCATGAAAACCACTTACCGAGTACTTCTCCTTGTCCTTACTGTCCTTTTATTTTGGGGATGTGCTGGTGATACGGCTACTGATCAAAAAAGTCCAAAAGCAGAAGCTCCTGCAGTCACTGAAACAAAAGTCGAGAAAGTACTTACCAAAGAGCAGCAATTTTTCAAAGATCTGTCTGCTTATTGTGGGAAAGCCTACCGAGGAAAATTGACCTATTCTCCTCAACCAGAATTCTTCCAGGGAAAACCATTTATTGCCTTTTTTGAATATTGCAATGACAAGGAGATCAGTATCGCCTACAGCCAAGGAGAAGACAAATCACAAACCTGGAAACTGACGAATACGGCCAATGGCTTAAGATTAAAACATGACATTCGAAAAGACAATGGAGATCCTAAGAAAATCACTATGTTTGGCGGAGATAGCAACAATGCCAAAGGATCAGCGTCCAGCCAAACCTTCCCAGCAGACAAAGCGACCGCTAAGATGATCCCAAAGGCTGCAAAAAATGAATGGTTTCTTGACCTTGATCAGAATAAAAATACATTCAGCTACAGCTTTGCGAGATCCGGGAAAAAACGTTTTGGAGTAGCGTTTGATTTATCCAAGCCACAAAAAGCGAAGTAGGGATGATTTGATTCAAACTCACATCACCTATTGTTTATCATTCACCCGTTATAATACAGAGAAAAAGATATTAGCGGAGATATAAAACGAAACAGAGATTAGCTAAAAGCTAATCTCTGTTTCGTTTTATAGGCATAGTCACAGCTCCTTCACTTCTTGAATTGTCGTTCAATACTGTGAGAGGTCGTGATGGAATTTCCTAGTGATGATGGCCTCCTGGTCCGTGCACATGGCCATGATCCAGTTCTTCTGCCGTCGCTTCACGCACCTCCATTACTTCTCCTGTAAAATGTAAGTTGATGCCTGCCATTGGATGGTTAAAATCAACTTTCACGTGTTCTTCTTTGACTTCTACGATACGGGCATTCATGGGCTGGCCTTCTTCGTTGCGCATCGTGATCACTTTGTCAACAACAAGCAGGTCTTCTGCCAATTTACCATCGATGACGAAGATATTTTTATCTAGATCGACAATTGCTTCCGGGTTTACATTGCCGTAACCATTCTCACTAGTGATACCGAATGAAAAATTATCTCCTGATTTTAGTCCATTTAGGTTTTGCTCAAATTCAGGTAGTAATTGTCCTATGCCGAATAAAAACACGAAGGGTTTTTCCTTTGGTGTTTCTTCGATTAGGTCACCTGCTTTTGAATCTTTTCTTAGTTGGTAGAGCAGCGTTACCACCTTGTCTTTACCTGCAATCATTTTATACTGTTTTCGCAAAGGTCCAAAGCTAAATTCTGTGTATTCGAGTTGCGTAACGAGTTTCTTTGGAGCAAAATTCATTAGTAGCAAAAATCGATTGGAAGATAATTTTGAGCATTTACTGGTTATGTAAATATTGAAGTCCTTCAACAATAGTGAAACAACCTCATTTTGACGGCAAAGCTACTAATATTTTTTGATTTAAATAAACCAACAAAATGACCTGGTATCTTACTTCTAAGTAGGAAATAAATTGCCACTTGATTTATCCAGTGGAGGTTTAGATTAAATTTGTTGACTTTAGCCCAAAATTGTCCTGTTGGGGTGCTTCCTTTTTCAATTAAAGTTAATATACTTAGGTAGTAGTTTTAGGAATTGGAATATTGATCTACTCTACCAAATGCCTAAGCAATTCGTCTTGCGGATCCAATTCATCCGTTCCAACAACTGCCTCAAAAGAAGTATATATTGCAATCATAGAAACAGGCACCGTAAACAACAATCCGACACCCAACGCCAACATACCACCTAGATTAAACAAGGAAAGTAATAACCCAAACCCTATGAAATGGAGAAACTTTTTGCTTGTAATTTTTCTACTAGCTTCCATCGCATCCCAAAATTTCATTTTGTGAAAAATCACAAATTGATACGACCAAAACCAAGCCACAAGGATATAACAAATCGCTGCAAAGAACAGGACAACTAGAAGGAAGATTGCTATGCCTGATCCAGCTCCTAAGGATGGAACTGCATCTACTAAACCAAACATAGACATAGTAACGAAAGCTACAATTCCAAAAGGGATGAAAATACCAATAGAAATCAGCGCCGTTACTAAGGCCACTAATACTATTTGACCAGTATGATCTCCTCTAAAACCGTCAAAGAAGTTGGTAAATTCAAAAGGTTCATTTCTAAAAATCTTATGTGCTACGATATAGAACCCTGCAAAAAAGAGAGGGGTTATTAAGCTCACCGCAAAATTAACTCCAGGCACAAAATTTAAAGCCATCATTAGCCCATAAACCAATATTAAATAGAGAATAAACCCACCCACATTTTTCTTGAAAATTTCAATGGCATCCTTAATGTGTTGAACAGGATCAAGTTGATAATTTCCATTTATCAGGTTATCAAGATTTTGCATTGCTAGAAATTGTTTAAGATTAAATCATACCTCTTGCCTTCAGTTCCAGGTATTTGTTTATCGTATTTAGTGATAGGTCTTGTGGCTGAGTAAGGATGGTTTGTATCTTGTGTTGACGTAATTTTTGAACGATTTGTTGTTTCTCTGCTACATATTGTTGGGCTACGGTCTGGTAGTAAATCCCTTCCAAATCCTCAGATTTTGTAGTGCTGAATTCAGTGATCTCTGTATTTTCAAAGAACACGACCACCAATAAATGCAGTGAATTCATCTTTCTCAAAATAGGCAGCATTCGCTCCAACGCATACATACTTTCGAAGTTGGTAAACAAAAAGACCAGACTTCTACCTTTTATGATATTCCGGCTTGACCGATAAAGCAGCTCATAATTGGCCTCCAGATTACGCTCTTTCTCGTTGTACAGTGCATTTAAGATCTTGCGCAGTTGGGCAGGTGTGCGTTCTGCACGAATTGTGGTCCCGATTTTGTCTGAAAACGTGATCAGCCCGGCCTTGTCATGCTTATGCAGTGCTATATTAGCAATCGCTAGACTAGAATTGATTGCATAATCACAAAGGCTCATCCCTTCAAAAGGCATATGCATGACCCTGCTTTTGTCAATCATCAAGTATACCTGCTGTGCCCGTTCATCCTCGTACTGATTGACCATTATCTGGTTTTTGCGACCAGTAGCTTTCCAGTTGATACTTCGATAGTCATCTCCCTTCACATAGTTTTTGATTTGTTCGAACTCATAACTATGGCCAAGGCGTCTGATTTTTTTGATGCCTTCAAAACTGGAAACTTTGGAAACGGCCATTAGTCCAAAATGCTCCATTTGTAAAATAGAAGGATACACTGGCACCGTTTTCTTCAATTCCTTGACATGTCGTTTTTGGACAAGTCCGATCGGTGAAGAAGCAAAAATATTCACATTATTAAAATGATATTCTCCTCGTTCTACTGGCCGAACAGAATATGAAATGGACCGCTTTTCTCTTGGTTTTAAGCTCAATTCAACATTAAAATCCCGATCTTGAAATTGTATCGGCAATTCATCAACAACTTCCAGTTTTAAAGGAATATTGAAAGAACTGTCCAACTCCAGATTGACCGTGTTTTCGTCGCTCAGCGAGAGTACCTTAGGTAATTTCCGCTTACAAGACAAGACAAAACTCGGATTGAAGGTAATGGCTAGATCCGCCACAAAAAACAACCCAAACAAAGCTAGGGCCGTTTGTGCTACCGGAAAAAGAATAGGGATGCCGAAACTTAGTGCAAACAACACCGCCGTTCCTCCCAATCCCATAAAAAACCGATTGGTCAAATATGTATTTTTAATAACATTAAGCATAGTCAAATTTTCACGTTACAAGAACTCGAATTATCTGGGCACCTCGATCTTTTCAATAATATCTTTAATAATGTCCTCTACGGTATAACCTTCCATCTCTCGTTCCGGCGTCAGAATAATTCTATGGTTAAGTACAGAAGTTGCTACAAACTGAATGTCGTCTGGGGTTACAAAATCCCGATCATTCATAGCGGCATAAGCCTTAGAAGCTTTCATTATCGATAAGGAAGCCCTTGGAGAAGCTCCTAGGAACAAATCTCCATTATTTCTCGTGTTATTGACGATTTTGGCGATGTATTGGATCAATTCATCTTTGATGTGAATACCCTCAATAATTTCGCGGCAAGCCTTCAATTCATCCTTGTTGAATACACTTCCGATGGTCTTCACCTGATCGCTATCGAAATCACCTTTAAACTTGTTTAGGATCGCAATTTCTTCTACCAGAGAAGGATAGGTCATTTTTATTCTGAATAAGAAACGGTCCATTTGCGCTTCTGGAAGTTTGTAGGTTCCTTCCTGTTCTATGGGGTTCTGGGTGGCTACTACGAAAAATGGATATTCCATACCGTGAGTGACTCCGTCTACCGTCACTTGCCGTTCTTCCATCACCTCAAACAAGGCGGATTGCGTTTTTGCAGGGGCCCGGTTGATCTCATCAATTAGGATAACGTTAGAGAAAATGGGTCCTGGGTTGAACTTAAATTCAGACGTTTTCATATTAAAAACAGCTGTTCCGACTACATCGGTCGGCATTAAATCTGGTGTAAACTGCAATCTTGAAAAATCGACAGCTAAAGTTTGCGCGAGCAATTTCGCGGTCAGTGTTTTTGCGATACCAGGGACGCCTTCAATTAGGACGTGGCCACCTGTAAACAGACCAATAAGAAGCAGGTCTAACATTTCATCCTGACCAATGACGATCTTGTGAATTTCGTCCTTGATTCGGTCTACGGAACTTCTTACTTTTTCGATTTCAGCGGCATTCCTATTCCAAACATTGGTTGCTGCTGGTTGCGGTTGTGGTTGTTCTTCCATGTACTTATCTACGTTTTATTATTTACTTTTTTTATAAAAATCCTCTACAGCAAAGTGAAAATTCACCAAGTGGGTGGTAGAGACATCCGGGGCGCGCTGTATGCGTTGATATCTGCTAAAGATTTCTTCAATCAACTTAAGCGGTATTTCTGATTTGTTGGCAAGTCGTTGTTTCATATCACTATCGATATTCTGTGTGGGAATCGAATAATGATCGCGCACATAGGCCAGAAAGAGCTTCATCTTCTGTCCGGCTAGCTTACGATGGTCATTTTGTAAGAAATAAAGTCGGCCAACCGTTTTGATAAATTCGAGAGAGGTATTTGTATTTTTTTCTAATACTGGAATAACTCGTTGCTTGCGCTTTGCCCTAAACAACAGGTAAAAACCAAACATTGCCAAAAGGGTGTACCATGCCCATTTCAATGCAGGCTGAGACAACATATATTGGTAAGGCGTCCAATCGGAGTTTCTCCCAGGGAAATTGCCTTCTCCTGCTTGTACTCTGCTAACATTATCCCAATAGATATCTCCTTCAGGAAGATGGGAAAATACTTTTCCGGCAGAAGCATACGCCTCTTCACGCACCATTTGAACATCGGTAAACATAAGAGGTGTAGTATGCAAATAAACAAAGCCTCTCAAGTAGGGAACTTTAATAAAATTAACTCGGTGAGGTTCTAGAAAACTAAGTTCTGCATAGTCAAGCATCCCATTGCAAAAAGCATCTTCGTCGAAATAGTCCCAATAGTATAGCTGTTTTCCATATCGATGCTTATACTTATAAGAAATAGGTTTGTCGATATACAAATCGTTATGTGAATAGTTTACCCAAGTTGACGTATCCGCAAACTTCTGATATCCCCCACCCGACAATCGTTCATCAAACAGATTTCCTACCTCATCGAAGTCGTAGTTTTGTTCTTCAACATCTTGACCGCAGTGCACTTCTTTGATCTTTGTCATCAACCCTTTAGGAAGTGATCTGGAAGAAATGAAAACAGAATTTCCAATCCCAGCAAAATCAAGTATCCGATCCAGTTTCACACTATCATAGTACGGCCGTTTTCCAATGAATACATAATTAGCGTGTGTTCCTTCTTCTAATGGAAGTGTGTTGACCAATGACTCCTCAATTGTTTTCATTTCCTTTTCAGGAAAGTAGGTATTGAGCATTTGATGAATAATGGAAATATCGTACGGTTTTTTTACTTTCTCTTCCGTGTTTTCCGTTTCATACGTTTCGGACCAATCGTATCGCTCAGGATTGTAGGTCATTATGAAGTAGGACAATAACAATATAGTAACTGCACCAACACCAAAAATAACCGGTCTATTGTCGTTTTTCATGCTGCTTCTTAGGATTTAATTTGGGTAATAAACTGTTCAAACTTAGGGCCGATTTGTGCAAAGTCATTTTGTTGGATATTAAATTCTCCATACCAAACCTTGTCAAATGTTCTTGTGATGTCTCTGAAAGACTCAAACCCTTTTTGACTGCGCATTTCGCTAATATATTCACGATTCGTTTTATCTTTTTTCCAGTTGATCATTCCATTACTAGATAGTTCTTTGATGATCATCAGGTAGTAGATTCTAACGGCTGTCCGGTACGACTTGTTGGCTAGTGACTCTCTTAGATATCGATCGAGATCCGATTCATGCAGGTTGGTTTCCACCTCTTCTATATTGAATGGCCGGGTCGATTGCACTTTTTTATTGGTTAATTGAACCTTGCTCGTGAAAATTTTGATTAGAATTCCGGCCAGGATTAAAATCATTAAACCATAGAAAAAATACTTCACGCCATCACCAAATCCTGTAAAAATGGGTGTGGGGGTATCTGCTTTCTCTTTCTTTTTTTCTTTCTTCTCTTTTTTGTCGAAGGTGACTCCTTCCGTGATGGATTTCCATTCTTCCTTATCGAAAGATCGTTCCACCATTTCTTCCTGTAGGTAGGTTTCGTTTTGTTCAGGCACCTGAGCAAATGCAGATTGTCCTACAAATAAAGACAGCAATAGAAGGAAGGGTATCGCCTTTAGTTGATGTCTGAATGAGTGTATATAGTTCATAATTCTCATTATTAAGCTTCTTTTTCTAGGCCAAAAACATGTTTCCGTTCTCCGATTTGTGGGATTCGTTTTGTCAAACTTTCCGCGTCATTAATTTCCCGCAGCGTGTAGTATAGAAAACTGTACCCAGCAACAAGCAAGGTAAAGAGTATGCAAACAGTAAACACACGGAAAGCAACATATATGGAGAACATGATTGCGTCTGTATCAAAAGATTCACTACTGAAATTCCAGAGAAAGGTTTGTATCGGTTGTTTAAAAAGTCCCAATTCGAATACACCTCCCATAAATACACCAATCAACACAAGGATAATAAGTAGTACATATGGCCTTGCAAAAGAACCATTCATCAATCCAATGGTTCTTCCTAAACTTCCAAAAAAGTTCTTAGTGGATTCTTTCTGAGAAACAAACATCCATAAAAACAGCACTGGGAGAAAAATAAAAGCTGCAATTATCGGCATCCAAGAAGGTAAAAAACTAATGGCTCCTAGCAATAGAACAATAAAAATTATTTTGAAGCTATTGTTTATACTAAATCGCCCAAAGTCTGCCAGTGTCATCCCTTCTTTCTTAGCTCCAAATTCTTTTTCCTTCTTGAATAAAAAACTTACCATCAGCCCAAGACCTGACAGCATCGCAAGATTGAGTGCTCCAAATGCGTAGCTGTTTTTATAATTGAGGATGGACAACGGGTTGTCTAGATATACGCCCGAATCCATACCTAAATAACTGGGAGACAGGAATACGTAGAAGATAGACGCATAAGCAGCAGTACTGATCCCAATATATTTCAAAATTGCTCCAGAATTCCTTTTTAAAAAGGTAAATGTATCTAGAAATATCTCTCCGTTGGACTTAATTTTGTTGTATTCAAACTTGTCTACATTATCAGCAGGAAGGTTAGGCACTTTGATTGGATTTTTGAATCCTCTTTTTGCTAATCTCCTTGGATACCAAACAAAATACCCAAGTATAAAGGCAAGCGATAGCAGGATCAACGCAAGTCTGATTATGTCAGGGGTCTCTGTATATCTGGTCAGAAATGCTTCGATAAACCCAGCCGTTATTATAATTGGAGCTATCCCTAAAAATATTTTTAATCCATGTCGAGCAGTCACCTGGAAGGCTTGTATTCTTGAATAAGTTCCTGGAAACAGCAACCCTTTGCCCATGACCAGTCCGGCCATTCCTGCAATAATAATAGCGGAGATTTCCAATGTCCCGTGTACCCAAATGGTAAGGAATGACTCTCTAAATTCTCCGGCTTCCACAAAAAACCACTGAAAAGCACCCACCATAACACCATTACTCATCAGAATACCAATACTGCCAATGGCAGCGAATAAGCCCATGATAAACGTTAGAAAAGCAACTCTTAAATTATTGAGCGTGATCCCTAGGAAATCATCAATCTCATTTCCAGATTTATAGACTTTCATAGGATCTCCAGAGGCGATATTTTCATTCGTCATGTTTACATAACTCTCGCCAAGGATGTGTGCTGGAAATTGGGGATCCATAAAAGAAGACAGCGCACCAATAGCCACAGATAAAGCAAAAACAAGAAAAGCAATCAAAAATTCCTTTCTGTAATGATACATCACCTGCGGAAGATCTTCCTTCCAAAAGTTAGTAAACATGTTTTTCCGGCCTTTCTTATTGCCATAAAGACTATAAAAAAGCTGCTGCGCTAACCCGTTTAGGTATACCCGAACAGACCGATTTGGATAGAACGTTCTTGAGTAAGAAAGGTCATCAGTTATTTGAATGTACAGCGAGTTTAACTTATCAGGATCCTTTTGTTTATTTTCCAGAAGTTTTTCAAACTCCTGCCATTTTTCCTGATTTTGCTGAATAAATTTGGTCTCACGCATATAAACTATGATATTAAAATAGACGAGATTTCATGGATTTATAGGGGTTGGATTACAACTTCTACTACACTTTCAACAAACTCCTCAGAATAAAGTTCCATAAAATAAAAAATGTTATGTTTTTGAATATTATCGAGCTTTAAGCTGTCTCCAACCTATTTAACCTTATCGAATACAAGATAGGTATTTTCAAATTACATAGTCAAACATTTAGACAAAATAACAGAAGAATAGGACGAGCGTAAGTCTAATTTCTTAAAATTTTCCTACCTATTTATTTCTTAAATGAATTATTTACTATGATTTATCGTTATTATCTTTGCTACACTACTAGTTTTTGGGTTAATAAAATGAAATTTGCTGTGGTGTAAATTATTTTAGTCGAAATACCGTTAGAAAACATACGCCTAAATATACAATTCGTCTTTTTTTCTTGATTTTTATAAATTAAATGGTCAACTTCGGGTTGTATTTCGAAAAACGATAACATGAAGAACATAGATATCACTACCACTCAAAATGTAACTATAGAGTACGAATTGGCCTCTTTGGGAGAACGGATTTTTGCTACCGCAATAGATTTGACATTGATTTCTATCTCTTTTGGTCTGTTGACTGCTCTTCTAGGCCCTTTTTTAGAATGGTCATCATGGGGAAGTGTGATCATTGGAGGTTCATTTCTTATCTATTATATTGGATTTTACTTGATTTTTGAATGGTTTATGAATGGTCAGACACCTGGTAAAAAGGCGCTGGGTCTAAAGATTGTCAAACTAAATGGCAGCGAAGCTACGTTTAATGACTACCTGACCAGAGCCGCGTTTCATACGTTGGACTCGCTATTTTCTGCTGGCACACTTGCCGCCCTTCTTGTCAGTAGTACTGCTAAGCATCAACGACTGGGAGATATCATAGCCGGTACTAGTGTGATAAAAGTAAGATCCAACTTCCACCTTCGCCTGGACGACATACAAAAGATTAGCACGTTAGCTGACCACGAAGTGACGTTCCCTTCTGTCAGACAATTTAGTGAGAAAGACATGCTGCTCATCAAAACAGTGATTGCCCGCTACCAGAAATATCCAAATGATTCGCATAGAGATGTTGTCAAAAAAACGGTCAGCCACATGATGGAAAAACTAGACATCGAAAAGAGGCCACTCAATAGTATCAAGTTTCTAAAGACCTTGATTAGCGATTACATTGTGCTTACTCGGTAACGTTCATTTGTTGTAGAAGATTCCATCACGATCGCGCAGAGTTTTTAATGTGATCCGACTTTCGGCAATTCAAAAAGCAATGGCGAGTGATTTTTGTAGATGGACATTTTTGTAAAGGAGATAAATACGACTCTGTAGTATTCCATTTCGATTAGCTAATTTTCGTTTAAATATTTCTGACTTCAGGCATTCCTGCATTAAAAACTCAACACATTTGCGTTTAATTTAAACCACTCCTTTCTAACTACTCAACTCTCGCTTCTCCCCTTCCACTTTCCAAAGAAAAAACCCAGCAGCCATCACCAACATCAAACCACCAGCAAACATAAATGTAGTGGCGAGCGACGTGCTATCTGAAATTGGCTCAGAGAACACGGGCGAAAAAAATTGGCCCAAAAACATAGCCGCATTCAAGGAACCAATGATCCGACCACGGATTTTAGCCGGTGCAAGCGTCATAATCCAAACACTCGCATTTGGAATCATCAACCCAAAACCTAAACCGGCAACCATCAAGCTTCCAATCACAGTAGAATAACTCCACGCACTGCCCAACAGCAAATAGCCAATCCCCATCACCAAAAATCCAAGCGCATAAATCCGTGAAAAACTAAATTTGGCACTCAACCATTGATAGGAAATCGCAGCAGGTGCTGCAGCAATCGTTGTACAGGCAATCGCAATTCCGATATTTATTTCATTATGAATCCCCATTCCCGTAAGGAAAAAAGGAATTTGAACAGGAATCATATAAAAAATGACCATTCCCAAAAAACCGATAAAAAATATAAAGTTGACCAGCTTTCTCGGATAATCCAATTTTCTGGAATCGACCTCCTCGTAAACCACTCGTTCCGGCTCTCGGATAAACAGCAAAACTAATGGAAGCACCAGCAAAGACGCCAGATAAACCAAAAATGGCTCCCGCCAACTTATCATAGCCAGCATTCCACCTAAAATAACATAGATGATCCCTCCAAACGCCATAAACCCTCCTTGGAGTCCCATAAACTGATTACGCTCCTTGTCCACAAAATAATCAGCCACCAAGGTGGTAATCGTTGTCATATTGCAGGCAACCGCAATTCCTAAAAAAGCTCTACTTATAAGTATATGGTGCAAATCATTTAATAAAAAACCAGCCGTTCCTGCAATCGCATACAACAAAAGACCAAAGATCAACAAGGGCTTTCTACCTGTTTTATCCACCAAATACCCCATTACAGGCGCAAACAATCCTATAATTAAGGAGGGTAGAGTAAGCGTCAATTTGGCTAAAAACTCAGAATCCCTTAGATGATTGAATTCGGTGCTGAGTTGAGGTATCGCCGGAGCAATGAGCGCCCCAGCCATAACAGTAAGGCTTCCTCCAGCAAGCAATGTAGCTTTTACAGCAATTTTAGATGGTAACTTAGATGTCAAATTTATTATTCTGTTGACTCGCAAGATAATGATAATATCATTGGATACAACTACCTTCGCGAAAACCAGCAGAATGTGTTAAAAAAAGAAACAATTTTTATTTAGAAATGTTCTAAATAAATAACCTTCCCTAAAAACTCAACCTCTTTAATGCTTTTTCGATGCAGGCTTTTTATCTTTGCTCCGTATTTCAAAAAAGCATCAAAAAACCTTTGAAAATATAGGGTTTTTCAGATCATAAAACCAATTACTTTGAAGAACGCAAAAATACGTCTAGTACTGATCATTTCCATCCTTTCTTCTGCTCATTTAGCTCATGCGCAAGGATCGGGTGAACTAACGACTGCTTTTATTGTCGGATTTGCTGTGCTAGTATTAGTCCTGCTAGTGGCTGCAGTAACTTTTATTGCGGACAATCTAATGCAGATTGAAGCAAAAAACATGGGAATTAATAACCAAGGAGCAAATTTCTCAGTCTTCCCAAAACTCTCCGAGCTATTTGGAGAAAAACCGGAATACCTTGACGGAAATCAACCAGTTACCCTATTAAAAGAGGGATATGACATTCCTTTAGCTGGAGCCCCTGCTCCTGCGCTCGCTTCGATAAAGGTGAGTGGCACTCATTCTCTTTCTCCAAAAGATTTTGTTGGAATGTCTCCAATACCAAAAATTTTGTTTGCTGAAGGCGAAGAGGTAAAAGCAGGAGACACTTTGTTTTTTGACAAAAAACGACCTGAAATCAAATATGCATCTCCAGTAAGCGGAGAAGTCGTTTCTATAACTAGAGGAGAAAAAAGATCGATCAACGAGATTGTGATCCTTGCGGACAAAGAAATTTCCTACAAAGAAATTAAAGAATTTGACCTAAAGGATTGTACTCGCGAATCATTGATAGAGTATTTATTAGAAAATGGAGTTTGGCCATTTATCCGCCAACGTCCATTTGATATTGTTGCTGACCCTAAGGATACACCAAAATCTATCTTCATCTCCACATTTGATTCTGCGCCATTGGCACCGGATTTAAACTTTGCAATGGAAGGCCAAGGGAAAAATTTCCAGAAAGGGCTTGATATTCTAGGAAAACTAACAGAAGGTAAAATACATCTTGGACTAAACGCCAGCATGGAAAACAAGCCGTCTTCTGTATTCTTGGATGCTAAAGGCGTGCAAAAGAACTGGTTCAAAGGTCCACACCCATCAGGCAATGTTGGCATCCAGATTCACCACACCGATCCTATTGCAAAAGGAGATGTGGTTTGGGTAATGAACGCTCAAGATGTGAATATCCTTGGACGTTTGTTTAATGACAAAAAATATGACACCGAACGTTTGGTTGCTGTTTCAGGAGCAGAGTTGATCGAACCTAAATATATCAAAGCAAAGCAAGGAGCAAATATTGAAAGCATGGTTAAAGACAACCTTGCAAACGATCAAATCCGAATTGTTTCTGGTGATGTTCTCACAGGTAAGAAAGTGGAGCAAACTGGCCACTTAGGTTTCTTTGACGACCAAGTCACTGTTTTAAAGGAGAACAACAATTACGAAATGTTTGGTTGGTTGATTGGAATGACTCCAAGACCAACGATCAGCAAAAGTTACCCACAAGGATTGTATAAAGGATTAAAAATGAATGCAGAAACCAATACTCATGGAGAGCACCGTGCTTTCGTAGTAACTGGTCAGTATGAATCTGTATTGCCAATGGATATTTACCCACAACATTTATTCAAATCAATCATTGTCAATGATTTTGAACGAATGGAAGGATTGGGTATTTACGAACTGGCTCCGGAAGATGTAGCACTTTGTGAATTCGCTTGTACTTCCAAGCAAGACTTGCAATCTCTACTTGCTCAGGGATTGGAAACAATTAGAGAACAAGGATAATTTTATTAAAATAAATGCCAATTCAACATATAGTTATCAGGCAAAAATATTAAAATGAAACCAATACTAAATTTTTTAGAAAAAATTGAACCAGACAAGGAGAAATCACCATTCCTCCATACCTTATTTGACGGTTTTCATACCTTTCTGTTTTCTCCAAACCATGTTACCAAAGACGGTGTTCATGTAAGAGATGCCATGGATCTGAAACGGACTATGGTACTTGTAGTACTTGCACTTCAATTGTGCTATGTATTTGGAACGTATAACATTGGACACCAACATTACCTCGCATTAGGTCTTCATACTGAAGGATTTTTCGACGGATTGGGGGCTAAACTATTGTATGGTCTACTACAGATCCTTCCTATATTTATAGTCGCCCATGTGGTTGGCCTAGGAATTGAGTTCTATTTCGCAGCAAAGAAAGGCCATCCAATTGAAGAGGGATTCCTTGTTTCTGGTGCACTTATTCCGTTGATTATGCCACCGGATATTCCATTATGGATGTTGGCGCTGGCAGTTGCCTTTGCAGTTGTCATTGGTAAAGAAGCATTTGGTGGTACAGGAATGAATGTAGTAAACATTGCGCTCTTAGCCCGGGTGTTTGTGTTCTTTGCTTATCCTACAGAAATATCAGGAGACCTTTGTTGGGTTTCTTATGATTATAATTTGCTTCACAGCATTTTTGGAATGCAAGCAGGTACCTTGGAAGCGCTAGGTTTGGACAGTCTCCCAGAGAAGTTCGCTAGTTTCAAAGCCTTTGCCCTTGCCAATACCCCAGACGGCTGGACAGGCGCCACCCCACTCGGCCTAGCGGCCAAAGGTGGATGGGATGCAGTAATTAGCTCCAGTCAATACAGTCCTTCACAAATGTGGTGGGGAACGATCCCTGGCTCCATCGGAGAAACTTGTAAACCATTGGTTCTTCTAGGAACACTGATGTTGTTAGCTACAAAAATTGCTAGTTGGAGAGTAATGCTTTCTATGCTTATTGGAGCTGTTTTTACAGGTTTTATTATGAATATTACTACTGGAGATCCTACTAGTTTCTTAGGGGTGCCTTGGCAGTACCATTTCTATATGGGCAGTTTCTTTTTTGCTATGGCCTTCATGGCAACGGATCCTGTTACTGCGGCATCAACCAATACTGGAAAATGGATTTACGGATTTTTCATAGGTTCTATTGGAATGATCATTCGAGTATTAAACCCGGCCTATCCTGAAGGATGGATGTTGGCGATTTTATTTATGAATGTTTTCGCTCCATTAATTGATCACTACGTACTGGAATCAAATATTTCTAAACGACTAAAAAGAATAACAAGTGCACAGTAACTCATATACACTCGGATTTGTAGGAATTATGACCACCGTAGTAGCAGGAATACTTGCACTCATGTTTGCTGGTCTAAAACCCATACATGATCGAAACGAGGCTCTTTACAACAAAAAAGAAATACTCGGTTCTATCAAAAAAGGTGCTGCTGATATGGAAGACAGCGAAGTCGCCACTATTTTTACAAAAAATGTCAAACAATTCGTTCTTGATGCAAACGGTAAAGTGATTGCAGAAGAAGGGGCGGACAAAATTGACATGAAAAAGGAAAAGAAAAAGGCGGAAGCCGATCGAAAATACCCTTTGTACGTTTACGATGGTTCTGAGGGCAAACATTACATAGTAGCTGTTAGAGGGAAAGGTCTTTGGGATGAAATCTGGGGATCGATCGCCATCAAAGATGACTTCAACACGATTGGTGGTGTAGCATTCAACCATACAGGTGAAACTCCTGGACTTGGCGCAGAAATCAAAGACAACAATGCCTGGAAGTCACAGTTCGTAGGAAAAAAATTGTTTAATGAAGCAGGGGAATTTGTATCTGTGGATGTTGTTAAAGGCGGTATCAAAATACCTGATCATCAAGTCGATGGTATTTCTGGTGCTACTGTAACAGCAGTAGGGGTAGCTAAAATGTTGGACAAAGGCATAAAGATTTACCTTCCCTACTTTAAAAAATTGCAGAATAAAAAATAGAATTTGAACAAATGCCGATTATCGGTATTTTCATAATATAAAAATGAATCAAAATGGCTGATACAGCAACAGATGTAGCCGTAAAATCGACAGACAAAGGGTTGACCTTTGGCAAAAAGGAGAGAGCGCTCATCACCGATCCGTTTAATGACAACAACCCCATTACCGTTCAGGTATTAGGTATTTGTTCTGCACTTGCGGTTACCACACTCGTAGTACCTTCGGTAGTTATGGCAATAGCGGTAGTTTTCGTTTGTGCTTTTTCTAGTTTAATCGTTTCGGTACTAAGAAATAACATACCGAAACAGGTTCGGATGATCGTCCAACTGGTCGTGATTGCCACCTTGGTAACAGTAGTAGAATTAGCGCTTAAAGCATTAAACTACGAAGTCTATAAGCAACTATCCGTATTCATCGGACTGATCATTACCAACTGTATTGTAATGGGTCGCCTGGAAGCTTTCTCTATGGCCAATCGTCCATGGCGGTCGTTTTTGGATGGGGTAGGAAACGGTTTAGGCTATGGTGCAATTTTAATAATGATCGCTATAGTACGCGAAGTGTTTGGAAAAGGCTCGTTTGCTGGCTTCCAAATCATCGGTAACACCAGCGATTATCTAATAAATACGACAACCAGCGCTTGGTTCGGATGGTATGCGAATAACAACTTAATGGTTTTACCTGCAGCAGCAATGTTTATTGTAGGAATTATGATTTGGATACAACGTAGTTACAATACTAAATTGGTAGACATTTCTTAATTCATCCTTCACTAAGAATTTTAAAAAAATATAACATGTTAGATATATTCTTAAGATCGGATTTTATAGAAAATATGGTTCTTGCCTACTTC
>CALLWB010000035.1 GCA_938016265.1 uncultured Saprospiraceae bacterium | reverse complement strand
CTTTGACTGCAGTTTCTTGTTTTGGGTTGTCTGATGGACAAGGAGTTCTTACCGCTACTGGCGGAACAATGCCCTACTCTTTCCTTTGGGATAATGGAGAATCAACGACTACCGCAACTGGATTAAATGCTGCTATTCACCAAGCAACAATAACGGATCAAAATGGATGTCAAACCGTTTTGCAAACTACAATTTCTGAGCCTACAGCCCTTGGGATTGTTAGTTTAACAGTTGATTCTGTTTCTTGTTTTTCGGGGCAGGATGGAAGTATTGCTGTCAACATTTCTGGAGGGACAACTCCTTATTTGTTTGTTTGGGATAATGGAGAGACAGATGCGATGATTAGCAATTTGGCGGCTGGCGTTTATGCTTTTACGGCGACGGATGACAATGGGTGTTTGATTGCTGGGAACGGGCAGGTTTTTGAGCCGGCATTCCTAAGTAGCACTATTCAAAATACAACGACCATTTCTTGCTTTGGAGCTTCTGATGGTTCGGCTACGATTAGCACAACAGGTGGCACACCACCGTATGCTTACCTTTGGGATAATGGCACCACTACAAATTTTTCAAATAGTCTAACTCTTGGTCAGCATACCATCACCACTTCTGATGTAAATGGCTGTACGAGTGTATTGAGTCTTCAAATTTTGGAGCCTGTGCCTTTAGATGTGACGACTGTACAAACTGATTCAGTTAGTTGTTTTGGGTATGCAAATGGGCAAGCTTCTGCAGTTACTTCTGGCGGGACATCGCCTTATACTTATGTTTGGGATAATGGAGAAAACACCTCCGTAGCAAGTTCTTTAGATGTTGGGATTCACTTTGTTTCAGTGACTGATGCCAACAACTGTTCTTCCCTCGGTCAAGTAACTATTTACGAGCCAGCAGCACTAGGAGTTGCTTCGATTTTGTCGAGTGATATCTTATGCAATGGGAATAACGACGGGAATGTTTCAGTTTTACCATCGGGAGGAACTGCTCCTTATTCTTTCTATTGGAATACTGGTCAAACTACTTCCACAATAAATAATTTATCGCCTGGTGGATATCAGGTCTCCATCACCGACTGGAATGGATGTTCAATTGCCAGGAGTGCTACAATATTAGAGCCGAATGCTTTAAGTGGCCAGCCTCAATTATTATCTGGGGTTTCTTGCTTTGGAGGAGCAGATGGTCAAGCGCTAGTGCAAGTAGCAGGAGGTGCTCCTCCTTATACGTATGCCTGGGATAATGGGGAGATTGGCGTATCTGCCTCTTTCCTTTCTGCTGGATTGCATGACGTTACTATTATTGATAATAATTCTTGTTCTTGGGCAGGATCAATTCTTATTCCGACGCCTGATCCGCTTGGTTTGGGGGCGAATTCCACTACCGTTCCCGTTTCCTGTTTTGGTATAGCGGATGGTATTGCCACTGTAAATCCTGTAGGAGGTACCCCACCCTATTTTTATACGTGGGATTCAGGAACACCAAGCTCACAAAATACAATTTCTGGCTTATCGGCAGGTGTTCACTCGCTTGAGATAGCAGACGGGAATGGTTGTTATTTAGGGCCTATTGCTATTACTATCGATAGCCCAGATGCTATTCAACTATCCATTGATTCGGAAGATTTGACTTGTTGGGGGGAAGTGGATGGACGTGCTACGGTGCAGGTTTCCGGCGGGATTCCAAGTTATTCTTATTTATGGAATACTGGTGCATCAACACAGTCAGCCAATGGGCTTCCAGTTGGCAATTTCACGGTTACGGTAACTGATTCAAACGGTTGTCAACAAGTAATACAAACTCCTATCAACCAACCGCCTCCAATTGATGTCAGTTATGCGCAAGAGGATAATGTTTGTTATGGGGATGCTGGTGGCAGTTTACAAATTACAGAAACGAGTGGTGGAAATCCGCCTTATCTTTTCGCGTTGAATAGTCCATCTTTTGGCGTCGATACTATTTACACCGGACTCACTGCAGGTGATTATCTGCTAATTGTCCAGGATGCGGATGGTTGTGAAATTGAGCGATCTGTCTTCATCAATGAGCCCACGGAATTGCTGGTGGATGCTGGCCTAGATGTTTCTCTGCAGCTCGGAGAAAATGGTCAGCTCGATGCTTCTACGAATAGTCTGACGCCTGTTTCATGGAGCTGGAGTCCTGGTGATTATTTGGTTTGCGAACCGGTTGATTCTTTGCTAGGTTGCCCGGATCCATTGATAATTCAGCCATTGGAATCGGTGGTTTATGTGGTGCTAGTGACGGATGAAAATGGCTGCACGGCAACAGATGAAGTGTTGGTTGAAATTGCAGCAAATAGGGATGTTTATATTCCAAATGCTTTTTCTCCGAATAATGATGGGACGAATGATTTGTTTACGATTTTTTCTGGGCCGAGCGTTGCTCAGATTGTGGAGTTACGGATATTTGATCGTTGGGGAGAATTGACCTTTATTCAAGAAAATTTCGCTACAAACGATATAACGCAAGGATGGGACGGGACCTTGAAAGGGAAGCGTTTGAATCCTGGGGTGTTTGTTTATTTTGCTGAAGTGGAGTTTATTGATGGGACTCGGGTTTTGTATAAGGGGGATGTTACTTTAGTGCGATAAATCGGGAGGGGTTGTTTCTTATGGAGTATGTTCATTTTTTCCGGTTGCTGAAAAACAACCTGAAGCCGGCCCAGCGGAAGCCGCCCAGCGGAAGCCGCCCAGCGGAAGCCGCCCAGCGGAAGCCGCCCAGTTTTCCTACGAAAATATAATAACGGCCTTCTACACCGTTCTTCCCTTAACTCCCTTGTAATTTTATTACAATTGTACCTTTGAGTTAAATAATCGATCCCGCTTGGTTGCTTCTTTAATCCAGCTGTAATTGGGTATCCACTTGTGTCGCAGGATTACGATTTATTTATGTATTCTTAATTTTCTGTTGATAATTCCCATCATTTATAGAAGTGATTTGGGGGTAGATTTGATATGCCGATTATATTCTGATGAGAATTAGGCCTAGTTGTCGGAGTTGTAGCCAGAGGTCGGAATGGAGGAAGCCGGAGAATGGATAGTTGGTGGCTTCTTCGTATTTGTTGGCGAAGTGGAGTAAGGTGGTGGTGGTGTTTTTTTGTATGGTTAGGGTAGGTAGTATTCCTCCTAGCATGTTGGCCATTGGGATGGAAATTTCGCTGATTAGGTGGTCGGTTTTGGTGTAGAAGGTGAATTGGGCGGTTTCTTCGTCGATTTGTTCTGCTTCAGGCAATCCTCCTAGCCAGTATAGGCGGTAGTTCATGCAATCCTCGTCGGGTTTGAAGCCTTGGATAATGGCTTGTTCGATTTGGTTTGTAGGGATGCTGACTGGTGGGGTTTCGAAGTCAAACCACTCCCCTAGTTCTAGCTCCATAGCGACGCCATGCATATAATTGAATAGTGCCTTTTTAAGTCCATCAGAAAACAGTGCATGATTTGCGCCTAGCGGATCTTCGTGGATCAAATCGTTGTTGGCAAAGGGGCCTTGTTCGGGACCGATTTTTTCTACCTGGTATTTTTCTGGATTTTTGCCGACTGGACTGTGGGCAGTCATTGAAAATCGATGCCAGAAGGCCGATTGGATGCAGCCATTTTCAAACAACTGGCGGACGACTTCTAGTGAATCTACCGTTTCTTGGGCCGTCTGCGTAGGAAAACCGTACATCAAATAAGCATGCACCATAATCCCCGCCTCCGTAAATCCATACGTAATCCGGGCTACCTGATCAATCGTCACGCCCTTCTCCATCAATGCCAGTAATCGATCGGAAGCAACTTCCAATCCTCCAGAAACCGCTATACATCCTGAAGCAGCCAACAATCGGCACAAATCAGGGGTAAATGTTTTTTCGAAGCGGATATTGGTCCACCAGGAAATCGACACGTCTCTTTTGATCAACTCAATGGCCAAATCGCGAAGGGCAAGCGGCGGAGCGGCTTCATCGACAAAGTGAAATCCAGTTTCTCCGGTTTGCTCGATGATTTGTTCGATTCGGTCGACTAACAATTTTGCGGGAGCTTCTTCGTACCTGGAGATATAGTCGAGCGTGATATCACAGAAAGAGCAACGTTTCCAATAGCAACCGTGTGCGATAGTCAGCTTATTCCAGCGGCCGTCGCTCCAAAGTCGGTGCATAGGATTCAACATTTCAAGGACAGAGAGGTAGCTTTTTAGTGGAAGGTCTGAATAATCGGGAGTGCCAATTTCGGTATGTGGGATATCGGTGTTTGCGTTGCCGTCTATTTTTTGGACGGCATTATTCTCCGTAAGGAAAGTACGTTGTAACTCCTCCTTCGATCTTTTGCCTTCCAGATGTTCCAGAATTTTGAGGATCGGGCTTTCGCCATCATCTAAAGTTACAAAATCGACGTATTGGAAAAGGGCGGATTCGGTCAGGTCTCTTAGCTCGGTATTGACGTAGCCACCTCCCAGTAGGATTTTGATGGCTGGATGATGTTCTTTGATGTATTTCGCGCAGGTCAATGCGCCGTATAAATTGCCAGGAAAAGGGACGGTAAAACCCACCACATCTGGTTTTGTTTTTTGTAGGTGTTGCGCTAGCACTTCAAGCAGAATTTGGTCGATTAAGGTGGAGGGTTGCTGCAGGGCTTCTTCAATGGGCTCAAAGTGGGTAGCGGACATGGCGAGGGATTCTGCATATCTGCTAAAACCGAAATGTGGACTTATCGTTTCTATGATCAAATCGCCTAGATCCTCTAGGTACATAGTAGCTAAAAATCGGGCTTTATCCTGAATGCCCATCGTTCCAAAAGCAAAATCTAATTCGTCCATATGCTTGAACCGAGCGGCTTGCGGTAGGAAATCGCCGCTTGTTATTTTGTAAGCTAGGGTTTGGTCTTTGTTTTGCAGAAATCGGATGACTTGATCGATAGTCTGTAAATAACTATCTTTAAGATGCAGTATCCTACTGGAATTTTCTGTTATTTCTAAGGCGTGTCTTTTGGATGCTTCTTCGAATATTTGTTGCAGGCCTTGTTTTGAAAATAGTTTGAGGATCATTTCGATCCCAAGATCTGCTTGGTTTACATCATAGTTTCTTTGTTTTAGAAACCCTTTTAGGTAAGCTGTTGCGGGATATGGGGTATTTAGTTGGGTCAGTGGTGGCGTGCAAAGGAGTATTTTCAATTTTTGCTTTGTTAATGTTAAGTTATTGGGTTACTAAGTTATTGAGTTCCTTGGTTATTTTTCTAATTTAATGGCTCAATATACCTAATAACTCAACAATTAGATATGATAAGGATGTTTTTTGGGATTTTGTTTTTGACACCGGTTCTATTTTTAATGACGGGCTCACTAATTGCTTTTATTCTATTTATTTCCTTTGCGGTAAGTACTTGGAGTACTTCGACTTGGCTTGGGATTGGATTATTGATTTGCTGTATTATGGGAAGTTTATTGTTGCTTATGGGGTGTATCAAATTAGCCATGGAGATTGGAAAATGGGCGGATAGGAAGGTGCAAAAATTCATCGAAGCAGAGGATATTCTTGATTTTGAATGAAGTAGGGAGGTTGATTTTGAATGAACGACTAAGTTTATACATCACTTGGCTGGAGCTAGAACTTTGTAGATTCGAAAAGGCAATTAATAGTTGACTACGCTATAGCGGAGTCCGCTTTAATAACTAAGAATAATTAATAGTCAAACAATGTTATTCAGATTTATTACAAGTATCGTTTTATTGATCCCGGTGTACATTTTGCTATGTATCGCCTTTATTTTATGGCCTGTTTCTTTATTAGGTGCGGCGATGAATATTAGTGAACCACAGGAATTGGGGACTTATATTGGTACTTTTGTGTTGGTGAATGTTCTGATTGTTGTTTGTTTTAAGGTGGTTTCTCTTTTGGCTAATTGGACGGAAAACTATGGGAAGGATCGCCCAAAACGAGCCAAAAAGGAGCGGAAGCCAGCGTTTGTGGAGGATGTGCTTGACTATGGGAATTGATTGATTCGATTGGCAAAATATGAAAAAAACAATTGTTACGTATCTTGTTATCGTGCCTTTAGCATTCCTTGCAGTCATTTGTGGGATGCTCGTGTTTGAATACAGTTATTTATTGATTGACAATGGAAATCAGGTAGCACATGCCAATAAGGGATATTTTGTTGGTTTGATAATCTTGGGTTGTGTATTGACTGTTGTCAGTTTCAAATTGATAAAATGGGTTGTCAATTGGTCAAATGAAGAACCAACCATCGAGGCGGAGGATATTCTTGATAGGGAATAATCACATAAATAATTGCCCCCAGCTCCCGCCAGCGGGGATAGCCTAATCATTGCACCTGCCAGCAGCCCTTCACAAGACAGGTCCTTTCAATATGTTCATTGACCCAACAGTTCCAAACAGACAAAAAAAAATGGATGCAAACCTAAGTTTACATCCAATTTTTTGTGGCATCAACCGAGGCTGATACACTTCAAGCTTGATCGACGGGTTATTTAGATTTACTATTAGCTAGAAAGCTTAGTCGATGTTTTACCATCTATCTATAACACCATCTGTGCCCTTCCGATTATTTGGCTTTGTGGGAATAACTATCGCGAGTAGTTATGACCAAATAGTTGCCTTCAAGGTCTTTTTTTTCAATTGCTTGTAGTTGGGTCTGTCTTCCTCTTCTATTGTTCTGTTTCTAAACCAACAATTTGCTGATTTTCGAACGAGGAGATCCACATCTCACAAAACAATTTCAGAAGGTTAGTTATTCGGGATTGATACCGATTACTGATTTTCCAGAAGAAAATCTTTTCTGACCTCCAATAAGCAATTATGCCAAAGTAAGTTCCTTTCTAGTCGATTGTTGCCAACCGGCTGCACCATTTCCTTACCAGGACTTTTCGACCATCTCGTGGAAAACTGCCTGTCATTTTTCCAGTTTTTCTGATTTCTGAAATTTCCTTCTTGCGAATTTGATTTCTTCCGTCTGAAATTCTTTCAAATGGTTGTATTCACATTGCTGCTTCAACAACTGATCACACACAATTTGGTGTTCACTTTTCTGACAATTAAAGAGATTAGGTCATTGCCTATTTTGACATCAGGAATTTATAGTTGCCTACAAATTTTTATGTTAAAACAGGACTTTCGATTGCTTTTTTTAATAATTTAATCCTCCAAATAAAAGCTTTCAAGCAAGTAAACGTATCCTTGCGGAAATGTCTTCCCTGGGTCTTGCGACCCGTTGCTATGACTTCTTTTATTCATGATTTTTGCATTGATCTTTCGATAACTGCAACAACCTGCCTAAACAAGTCTTTGATCATTTATTTTCCAGCAATCTATGCCTGGTGGCGTTAATATTGTCTTTCGACGCTACTAATTTCTGCCAGGACTTTCTTGTTTTCAGAACTAAATTCAGATTATTTGATTTGATCTATTCCATTAGCCCGAAGGAAATTTTACAGCTCATATCGTATTCTCTAAAGAAAACGTTTCAAACAAGTTCATTAAATAACTATTGCTATTTAATAAGATACTCTTACGAGCCTCTTTGAATATTGTTTCCGATTACAAGGTTTTTCTGAATTGTCTTTTTTGCAAAATTCAATTTCAGAAATTGAAATACGCTACATTTGGTACTGCTGTAAGAAAAATAAATCCTATTCCACCGAAGTGGGCTAATCAAATAGAATTCTTTCATCAGGTGATTTCTTTCGATTTCACTTTTTCTCCTAAGAGAAAACTTCCAAATTTCCTGCATTTCAGTTAAACAGAAACCGAAGTTTCTGGTTATTCTTTATGATTCTTTCCTTTGAAGAGAATCAATTCGTTGTCGCTAGTTCAAAGGTGCGGGAAAAATCAAAATAAATCAAACGTTTTTTTATATAGTTACGAACAACTATTCAACATTAGATATTAACATTTGTGAATATGTATATTAAAAAATTAAAAATCAACCACTTACCTAAATGTAAAAATGCTAGTATTCACGAATAGATAAATTGAATAAATCTTAATAAATATATAATTCAATAAGCGATCTACTATTACATATCTATCGAACCATCAACTTTAAAAACATTATTACCCTAAAAACAATTCAACTACTAAAAACATTCAAGCATTCTCGAATTCAGGCATTCTCGCATTAAAATGCCTATCTTTAGCCTTCATTTAGCAACTAACAAACTATCAATATGAAAATTGCAATTTCTACCCTTTTTCTACTCCTAAGCGTTCAACTTTGTCTTGCTCAAACCTTTACAATTCAGCATGATGGTATTACAAGAACCTATCGCTTATATGCACCACCAAGTTACAATCCTGCTAATCCGACTCCCCTTGTTCTTAATTTTCATGGGTTTGGTTCGACAGCAAGTGAGCAGCAATTTTATACCTTGATAGACAATATTGCCACAAGTGAAAATTTTATCACTGTTTATCCAAGTGGAATTGCCAATGCCTGGAATAGCGGTGCCGTCAACGGAAGTTTGGCTGATGATGTTGGATTTGTTTCGAACATGATTGATTCTATAGGCGTAGATTTTAATATAGATACGGACAGAGTGTATGCCACAGGAATGTCCAACGGCGGGTTCATGTCTTTCCGACTAGCTTGTGAGCTGGAAGATAAAATTGCAGCAATTGCTAGCGTTACTGGGATGATGGCGAATACGGTTATCCCCACTTGTCAAACAAATAGACCTGTACCGACAATGTTGATTCATGGCACCGCCGATGCGGTCGTCAATTATAATGGTCTGCCTGGTTATTATGTAGGAGCCGAGGCATCTGTGGCTCATTGGGTACAAGCAAACAATTGCACTGCCAGTCCAGTAATAACCAACTTACCAAATATAGATCTAACAGATTTAAGTACCGCTACCCATTATTATTATGGTGGTTGTGATAATGGAACGGAAGTCGAATTTTATAAGATCACTGGTGGAGGACACACTTGGCCTGATGCTGCTATAAATATCCCAGGAGACGTAACTAACCGTGATTTTAATGCAAGTGAAAAAATTTGGGAATTCTTCAACCGTCACAGCTTGAATGGACCAATTTCTTCTAGTGAAGATTTGGCGCCTACCTCCTTTTTCGAAATTTCTCCAAACCCATTTTCCGATCAGGTATTTGTATCGGTTGACCAAAACCAACCATTTGAAGTAATCGTTCAGGATATGATGGGAAGAGTTGTAGTTCAATCACAAAAGACTAATGCGCAATTTTCAATTGACACCAAACTGTTCGCTCAAGGCATGTATTTACTTACTATCAAAGGAGAGCAAGGTCAATTTTCTAAAAAAATAATAAAACAATAATAAGGTATCAAAAAGCCAATGGCTGTAAAAGGAAAATTGGACACTCGTTATATTTGGATATTCCTAGGAATAATAACCCTACTGTTGAAAAGGCTATCTTCTGCCTTCCCGGAGGCAACAGAGCTGATTTATGCCCGCGGACTATTTTCTGGTATCCGCTATCTGTTTGATTATACGGTTTCCCTGTTGCCGATCCCTCTATTTTACTTTTTATTGATTGGTTTGGTCTATTGGGTCGTTAGCAGAAGCATTAAATTCATAAAAAATAAACAAGGACTCGCTTGGCCAAAACGGTTGGGTAGTGCCTTCTTGACAGTATCTGCTGCTGCTTCGATTATCCTGTTCCTATTTTTTGTGTTTTGGGCGTATAACTATAGTCGTGTACCAGTAGAAAAGCAGCTTGGCCTATCCCCTCAAAAACTAAGCAAGGAAGAACTGGTCGCTGTCATTCGGTCCGAAATGGCGACTGCCGTCGCTACTCGACAGCTGATCCCGGGAGCAGACTCCACCCCACTCCACCAATCAAATTTTGATTTTAATCACCAAAATACCATTCGCCCATTACTCACCAAAGTCCTGCAAGAACATGGATTTTCAACGCCTGGTCGAGTTCGCGTTATGACCTTGTATCCGAAGGGGTTGTTGATGCGATTCGGGACGTCGGGCGTGTACCTTCCTTTCATAGGGCAAGGCCAGGTGGATGGTGGATTGCATCCAGTAGATCGCCCATATACTTTAGCTCATGAAATGGCGCACGGCTATGGGTTTGGCGATGAGGGTACTTGTAATTTCTGGGCCTATCTTGCTTGTCTAGAATCAGAAAATCCAGCTATACGTTATGCTGGTCATTTTAATTACTTGGAATACCTTTTAATTTCGTTGAAGCGGAATGACCGACAGTTGTTTGATTTGGTAAAGAAAGAATTGCCCCTCGCCATTCAAAATGATTTGCTGGATAAAAAGAGAAATAATGATTTGTATCCTGATTGGGTTTCGGCTGCGCCTTTTAATGATGCCTACTTGAAAGCGCAAGGTGTGAAGGAGGGAATTTTGAGTTATAGTCGAGTCGTTTTGCTAGTGGAGGCTTGGCGGAGATTGGATGGTGGAAAGTCGTAGAGGGACTCGATTTGCTGGCGCCAAACGGAAGGTAACCAAAAAAGAGACTAATTCATTACCCTAGTATCATTAACCAACAAAATCAAGCGGCTATAGAACGAATGAGGATTCACCATAACCATTTATATGGAATCAAATACCTATTAAATGTAGCAATGAATATAATGTTCCGTTAACTAAAGTCAACATCCAGTGTTGCATTTGTACCTATACGCTCAGCCATCAGTTTTTCGCTAGCCAATCGATTCCATCAACTATTCTCTAAGGTTAAATTTTTCTTAATTGTTGTTAATCAGGGGTTAATTCATAAGATAAAATAACAACTTGGTTATTTATTTGCTAGGTTAGTTGAAAGTTCTAATTTTGCACGGCGTGGATGCAATAATCCATGAAATAGGACAAATATGAAAACATCATCCAACAGCGAAAAGCTAAAGGAAGTATTATCTGGTTTTACGAAATGGGTAAAGCAAAGCTTTAAAGATCCAAAGAAACGGGCACTTGCCAAGCGCTTGTTCTACTTGTTTGCAGGATTGGCCCTGGTGGGTCTCTTGGCATTGAGTCTATTTATTGGCTTGATCTATTTTGGATTTTTCGGCGCTCTACCCGAAAAGAGCGAATTGTATGGTATACAAAATCCAGTGGCATCCGAAGTGTACTCTAGAGATGGCGTATTACTAGGAAAATACTATAAAGTAAACCGGACCTTAGCCAAATACAAAGATATCAACCCTAAAGTCTACGATGCGCTTGTTGCTACGGAAGACGCCCGGTTTTTCCAGCATGGAGGAATTGATGCCAGAAGTTTGTTTAGAGTTTTGATCAAAACAATTTTACTTCGTGATGATAGTGGCGGTGGAGGAAGCACTTTAAGCCAACAACTGGTAAAAAATCTCTATCCAAGACAACGTCATGGAATGCTCACCATGCCCATCAACAAAATAAAGGAAATGATTGTGGCTGGTCGATTGGAGGACATTTATGATAAAGATGAAATCCTGGCTTTGTATCTAAATACCGTTCCATTTGGAGAGCAGGCGTTTGGGATTGTTACGGCCTCAGAGCGTTATTTCAGTACTACACCAAGCGACATTGAGGTGCAAGAGGCCGCGGTGTTGATTGGTATGTTGAAAGCTCCAACAGCCTACAGCCCTAGAAATGAACCCGAAAAGGCGTTAAGAAGAAGAAATACAGTGCTCGAACAAATGTTGAAGTATGGAAAATTAACTACCAAAGAAACCATAAAACTCAAAGCGCTCCCACTAGGTCTGAAGTACAACTATGTATCAACCAGTGACGGCCTTGCTCCATACTTCAGAGATTTTATCAAAAAGGACTTAATTGCTTGGTGTAAGAATAATAAGAAACCTGATGGTTCCAATTACAATCTTTTTACCGATGGCTTAAAAATCCATACTACGATTGATGCCAAAATGCAGCAATATGCAGAGGAAGCGGTAGTGACTCATATGAAAAAACTGCAGGACGATTTTTTCAAACATTGGGGCAATCTAAAACCCTGGGGAAGCAATAAAGCATTAATCGAACGAGGGGTAAAAAATTCGAGTCGGTATAAGAGAATGAAAGAACAGGGTTTGTCGGAAGCAAAAATCAAAAAAGCATTCGATAAGAAAATTGAAATGAAGTTGTTTTCCCACAAGGGGACGGTCAAGAAAAAAATGTCTCCTAGGGATTCTGTGGCCTATTACATGATGTTTTTGAATACTGGTTTTGTCGTTTCAGATCCACACACTGGTAATCTCAAGGTATATATTGGTGGAATTAATCATAAATATTTTAAATACAATCACGCCAAAACCAAAAGACAAGTCGGCTCTACCTTTAAACCGATTGTCTATGCGACTGCATTAAATCGAGGAGAATATCCTTGCTCCTATACGCCAAACAAACTAATTACCTACCCAGAATATCAGAACTGGACTCCCAAAAATTCGGATGACAAATATGGCGGATCTTATTCTATGAAAGGCGCATTGATGGGCTCCGTGAATGTAGTCTCTGTTCAAACCATTCTGAAGACTGGCCCTTATTATGTGGTAGAAATGGCCAAAAAAATGGGAATCACCAGTGATATTCCAGAAATGCCATCGATTGCCCTTGGAACACCTGATATCTCTGTCATAGAGATGGTAGAAGCCTATGGAGCATTTGCCAATGGTGGCTACCATATACCACTTAGTTACCTGGTAAAGATCGAGGACAAAAAAGGTAAACTGATTCATAAGGAGAAAAGTAATTATTATGAGCGAGAAGAAGTGTTGCATCCTGAGGATGCAATGATTATGACCGAGCTTATGCAGATGGTGGTAGACAGTGGAACCGCTCGCAGGCTGCGCTGGAGATACTTACTTGATGATGACATTGCAGGAAAAACAGGAACCACGCAATCGCAAACCGATGGTTGGTTTATGGGTTATACGCCAAAATTAGTCGCTGGAGTTTGGGTAGGTGGACCGGATCGAAGTGTCCGTTTCAACTCCATTTCACTTGGTCAGGGAGCCAATATGGCGCTTCCTATATTTGGAGAATTTATGGTCCGCCTCAATAAGGACAAGAATTTTAACAAAATAACGGATGCCCAGTTTCCAGAACCTAATGAGTATGTTGCAGACTTATTAAATTGTCAAGGTTGGCTGCCTTATGAGATTACCTCGTCCCCTGTTGCCTCCAGCGGCACAATTGACGATACAGGTCAGCCCGCTACTACGCCTTCAGTGAGCGGGCCTAAAACAATAAACTCGCCCTCTACGAAAAACGCACCTAAGGGAAGGCCTGCCAATACCAAACCAGCTGCAAAACCCAAAAAACCTGTAACAAAGCCTAAACCTAAAAGGAAAACTAAAAAGAAAAAGAAGGGAAAATTCTGGGAGAAAATCCTAGGAAAGAAGAAAAATTAAGTGTTTCTAACTATTGCAGTTCAGCAATATTGAAAGGTAAGTTGCAATATTTATTTGTAAGAAATGTAAAATTTTTTCCTATTTCTTACGGAGTCATTTTTCGACTTATTTTTAACTCCTCTCCTACTTCGGACAATCGGGATTGGATACCTGAAAATCGATCATCAAATTCTGTAATTTGTTGTTTTTCAAGCTCCAACAGTGCATCAAAATCGTCAAAGTTATCTCCAATTTTAAGTTTGATGTTGTCTATATAAGCATTGAGTTTGCTGCTTATCTCGCGTTCGATTTCTACTCGGCCTTTCTTTACTTCCTCTTGGTATCCGCTGACTATTTTTTTCCTTTTAATCCGAACGGTAGCTCCTGCAAACAAAACACCGAAGGTTGTTATTAGTCCTCCAGTAATATCAAAAACGGCCCCTTGTGCAACAGTGGCAAGGATCATTCCTACCACCGCAATCCCGCTACCGGTAGCAATATTAGGAGAAATGGAGTCATCCGAAAATACCTGCGACCCCATAAAGTTTTCGTTTTTATCCATAAAATTGGCAAACTCTTCCTGGAGATCTCGTAGTACATTGCTTCTTCGATCGGCTATATCTCCAAAAATTTCATGGTTGTCTTTAAGAATGGTGGTGCTATTTTTTATTTTAAGGTCGATTAATTTGGCCATTTGTTGGATACTTTCTGCTATATCGTGCACTCCTGAATTTAATTTAGGGTGCAATTCATCATTCATTTCCCGTTCCAACTCTTTGGTGAGATTGATAAACCAATCCTCTGTTTTCTCTTTATTGCTAAACATGGACATAAAAGTTCGTTTAGCCATGGAGAGAAATCCTAGGCCTCCTCGAAGATTGTCTTCATATTTATTAGTTACTTTATCATACCCAATTAGTAGATTTTCCACTAGAAGGCCGACTTGATTTTTGGATCTTTTTTCTTGTTCATCAAGGGTTTCCTTTACATCTTGTCGGAATGCTACGTCTGCGTCAAATTGGGCTTTTCTGGTTTTCAGGCCACTGCCTATTTTCTCGCTCACATTGAGTGAAGTATCCAGATTATTGATCAATTTTAGCACTGGTGCTTGTCCACCGGTAATATTTTCTTGAATATAGGCTCGAATTTTTTTAAATCCGCTTTCTTCTTTTTGCCCAGCCAATTCCAGTTTGGCAGAGACACTAAAAATGTTTGGATGTTCGATACCTTTTTTCTTAGCATACTTAAGAACGCCTGCTTCGTTGACAATAAGATCTTCTTTTTCCATAAGATCTGCTTGCTGTAATACAAAAATGACTTTTTTCCGCCAATCGGAATGAATAAAATCGAAAAAATCCCAGGCAGATTGTCGATAAGGATTTTTGGCTTCAAAGACAAAAACGATTAAATCACTACCCGGAATAAACCGTTCGGTAACTTCCTGATGATGGTCAGAGATGGTGTTTGTACCTGGAGTATCCACAATCGCTACGTCTCGAAGGATTTCAACGGGCAGCATTATTTTTTTCAGAAAGTCATTAAGTACAACAACTTTTTCCTCTTCTCCGTAAATAATTTGTTGGATGGTATCAGTGCATGGATCAGGTGCAACTTTGCAAACATCTTTATTGGTATCCAAAAGCGCATTGATAAAACTACTTTTCCCTGCTTTGACTTCTCCGCAGATTACAAACATGAAAGGTTCGTTGATTCTTTCTCTTAGATCACTGACTGTTCTAGATAATTCTTCATTTTTAATATCAATAGTCATCTGGTGGAGCTCCTTGATTATTTCATTGATTTTGAGACGGTGCTCCTGAAGTCTAGAATCTAAAATTTTGTTTTCCATATAAGTTTCAAGTGTTGATACTAAAATTAGGACTTGAAAGTAGTAAAAAAGTAATGCAATTTGGATTTTTTCTTTAAAGTTGCGCAATAAAAAAGCCCCGTTTGAAACAAACGGAGCTTATATAAGTAATAGCTTCAAATATATTTTTTAACTTTCTCAGAAAAAAATGAAGTTCAGCAGCCCCCAAAAGGCTAATAAAAAAGGACACTGAACTCCCGGAGGAAAACATCATCTCAATTAGAAAGATGCTTTACTTCTTTTATAAGGTCATAAATATACCAAAGTGTGTGCGCAGTTGTATCCGCTATTACTATTCAAATGTCAGCATTTTATATGAAGCTAACAAGTTGATTCCTTATATAATTTTGACATCAAAAATAATGAAAATAAAGCGTAAGTGACTCGTGATCAATTTATTAAATGCCTACAAAGCCAACTATTTTGACTCAGTTTGCCTTCAAATTCCAGTATTCCAAAGTTTTTGGGATACTGAAATATTGAAAACTAATATTCAGAATAGTTTGGATAGGGCGTGGATACTATTTATAAAATGTATCGCGAATCTATGTTTGGGTTAGGGATTGTCGCCATTTTCTCTGAATACAATTCAAAGATATAGCATAGCACTACGTGCAACAATTCAAGTTTTTCTTAAGATTTGAACTAGTTTTCATCTAGAATACTCCATAAGACACTCAATTCCTGGTAGTTGTAGTCAACATTAGCTACAAAAAATGACACAGAAATTATCAATGGAGATTAGAATTCATATCCCTTTTTAGCGGGATCAGTAATTTTTTAAAATTTAGATTTTTCTTAGGGAAAAGATTGGCTACTGTAATAAACAAATATTTACAAAATAAATGTAAAGTCTATCTTTCAGTGTCATCCCAACCTAAAATCTGGCATATTGCATCATATAAGGTACTCATAATATTAGTATTTAGAAATGAATGATTGTTTCAACACTTCAAAGATGATATATTGCATTTTTCCCTACAACATGAATTTCTCACTCCTTATGAACGATTTTTATAAGTAACATTTAATTAGGATATTGAACGACAGCCAATTATCTTTTATTTGCCAACCTAATATTGACACAGTTTGTAATTACAATTTAATTTTTTTAAATTGTAATTACAAAGTTACTTGCTTTGAAATATTGTTACAATTCAAGTTTATACTGACTCTTGAATAGTAAAATCTAACTGTTAATTTCCAAACAATTGATATCCAATATTTTAGCGCAAAATATTTCAAACAAAAATGACACAAAAAACCACCAAATCTTACATCGCATGCATCATTTTTTAAAATTTAAGTTGTAAAAATAAAATTCTTAATAAGCTAATATATGAAAAGTCTTACACAGATTGTAAAGAGTTTAAAACCTAGTGAAATACGATTTATAAAAAAATTGTATTCGAGTCAACCAAATGGAGAGGAGAAAAAAAGACTTAAACTATTTGAAATCCTTCTTTCTGGTGTAGAAACGGACGAAAAAGCTTCTAAAATCCTATATAACTCTTCTCCAAACTCCGCCTTCTCCCATATTAAAGCAAGACTCAAAAATGACATATTTAATTTTCTATTAGTTCAGGATTCCTCCAAAAAAGACGTCTCCAAAATCTACCAAGTTGAGCTAAGCTGCAGAAAATATGTAATGCAAGGCGAGATTCTACTCACAAGAGGCCTTTACAGTGAAGCAGAAAAACTACTCCTCAAAGCGCTAAAAATAGCGATAGACTATGAGCTATACCTCGATATCCTTAGGATCAAAACCCTTCTTAGAACCTCCATCGGCTATCGATCAGGGATCAAGGAGTTTGACAAACACAGCCACAATCTCGATTACTTCATTACCGAATTCAACAACTTTTCAAAAGCCAAGGAATACTATTTCCGGCTTTTATTGCCAACACTCTTTAAAACGAATACCAAAAAGGAAGTCCTAGCACTAAGCGCAAAATGGAGTGAAGAACTTGATGGCCTAAACCATGAAAATTCAAGCGCCAATTTTACGTTCAATTACTACTTGTTCAAAATTTCACACCATAATCTTTATCAGGAATACAAATCATCTATTGAATACGCCAAAAAACTTATCCAACTCGTCCCTGGTACTCCAAGCTTAAATTCAAGCCCCAACATATCGGGAGCACACATGGTTGCCGCCTCTATATACCTCAACCTGAAAGAGTACGAACTTTCAATAGAGGAAGCAAAAATAGCCGTCAAAAAGTTCAGAAAGGGAATGATCAATGAACTTAGAGCACAAGAAGTGCTGTTTTTCGGATACCTAAGAAACAAAGATTTTGAAAAGGCCAGCGAAATAATAGAATATGCCCTAAAACACAAACAAATAAAATCCAATAAACTGCTCAAAGCCAGATGGTACTACTTTGAAGCCAACCTTGAATACATTACAGGCAACAAAGCTCAAGCCTTCAAACTCCTTAGAAAAAACAACGACCTACTCAAAGACAAATCCGGCTGGCTCATCGGTTTCAAACTGCTAGAAATGATGCTCACCATCGAGGACAAAGATTGGTTCTTGTTAGGTTACCAGCTCAACAACTTCAATCAATTGCTAGGCCGTCAACAAAAAGCAAACGTCAATAGAGCAAAAATAATTGGACAGCTCATCCGCTCTTTACTTTCCAATGGGGGATTCTTCAACGTGACGATCGAAAAATCAGCGGACAAACTAAAATTACTTGAAGACGGAATGGCAGATTTTTATTGGGATCCGATTGGATACGAGGTGATTCGATTTGATAAATGGCTAAAAAGCAAAGTCAAGCTCACCTCTAAAGCCAGTTTTTAAATTCTAGCTTCAATTGTCGGTCCATCCAGGCTATTTCTTCCTTGTTTTCCAGGTTGTATATCCCTATACCTAGCAATCGGACTGCAGCTCCTGTTTCCAGATGCTCTACGAGCAATTTGCAGGAGATTTCGTAGATATCGGCCGATTTCAGGATCACCTGCTTGACCGTTTTACTACGGTTTGCAATTTGAAAATCTGCAAATTTTATTTTTATAGTCAGTGTTTTTCCACGGGCGCCTGACCGTTCTATTCTTCCTTCTAGTGTAGCAGAAAGGGCAAGCAGCTCCTTCTTCATGGCCTCGACATCTGACTGATCTTCATTAAACGTATTTTCGACGCTGATCGACTTACGAATCCGGTCTGGATTTACTGGGCGATTGTCAATGCCCTGGACAATATTGAAATAAAATCTCCCTTGTTTTCCAAAATAGCGAATGAGTTCGAGCAATGACAGTTGCTTTAAATCTTTCCCTTTGTGCAATCCCATCGCCTTCATCTTTTTCGCCGTCACCTTCCCTACCCCAAAGAATTTTTCTACTGGCAATTGCTCTAAAAAGGGAACCACCTCCTCAGGCATAATCACTTTCATCCCATTTGGCTTATTGATATCGGAGGCGACCTTGGCTACAAATTTATTTACAGAAACTCCCGCAGAAGCCGTCAGGCCAGTTGTATCAAAAATTTTATCCCTGATCTGTTGAGCGATAAAAATAGCTGATTTATGGTTCTTTTTATTCTCTGTTACATCCAGAAAAGCTTCATCAAGCGACAACGGCTCTACCAGGTCGGTATATTCATAAAATATGGCCCGTATTTGGGAAGAGATCTCCTTGTATCGGTCAAATCTCGGACGGACAAAAATTAAGTCCGGGCATTTTCTGGCGGCGGTGATGCTAGGCATTGCTGATCGAACACCATATTTTCGGGCTTCGTAGCTAGCTGCTGCTACCACCCCTCGCTCCTTGGAACCTCCGACGGCGATTGGTTTTCCCTTCAACTCAGGATTGTCCTTTTGTTCTACCGATGCATAAAATGCATCCATATCAATATGGATTACCTTCCGTTGTAGTTTGCTTCCTTGAGATTCCATGGATCGAGAATACTAATTTGAGGAGCGCTATTATTCAATTTTCTAGTTTATCTTTATTTTCCTTGTACATCAATCGGATCAATCCATCGGCTAGTCCAACCTTAGGCACCAGAATCTGCTCACTACCCGCGGCACGCATTACATTCAAGTATATTCGCCCCGCTGGTTCAATAACATCTGCACGATCGGCTCTCATGTTATGTTGCTTCATCCGGTGTTCGATGGGCATTTCACAAATACCATTGTGTATAATTTCCAAATTTGCTCTAGACAAAAGCGTCCCTGGTCTCTGCTCAGACATTTTGAACAATTTGTTAATATTCCCACCAGTTCCAACAGCCACGATCTCCTTATAACTGCCCGTTTCTTTTTCTACCCAATTCTGCATTTTCCTCCAATGATCTTTAGAAACCTGCTCTTCCAACAACCGTATCGTTCCAATTTTAAACGATTTCGAAGCAATCGTCTCCTCATTCAAGATAAGCGTTATCTCCGTACTCCCTCCTCCTACATCCGTGTATAGGTATGGAATATCCGCCACCATATTACTTTTTTCTTTCGTAGCGTGCAGTACTTCTGCCTCTACCTCGCCGCCGATGATCTCCAGCTTGATTCCTGTCCTTCTCTCGATCTCTTTTACGATTTCCGGTCCGTTGGCAGCTTCTCTCATTGCAGACGTTGCACAAGCCCTATAAGTCGTCACCTCGTGCGCTTTGAGCAAGTGACTATACGCTTCCATCGTATGATAAATCCGATCCACATTTCGGTCTGATATTCTGCCCGTCTTAAAAGCATCAAACCCCAATCTCAACGGCACTCTGATCAAGGAAGACTTCTTAAAATAAGGTACCTCTCCTTCCATCACTGTCATCACCAGCAACCGGGCGGCATTCGACCCCACATCAATCGCTGCAAATTTTAATAACTTCAAACTACAAATTGTCTTTTGGTAAATTAATTGAAGCTGTAAAGTTACAAACTTTATTAAATTCCAAGCGGAGAAAATGTTGATTTACACAATTGTTTTGGCCTGCCTTCCTAAGTATAGTAGTATGGGCCATCACCTGGCTTTCAGCCGGTGTCGGGCCATTCCATGGGTTCGCTGCTCGCTCCGCCCTTCGGGCACTTCCGTTGGTCGTCCATTCCAGCCCCTTGTCTTACTCCCTCTAGTCCGTCGCCGTTGCTCGCCTTGGCGGCATCGGTTTTGTTGGTGAAATCTAATTATGTTTGAATTTTCAGGGGCCACGTATCGCCAAATTCATTCACCTTTCACATTCTACCAACCAAATTTCAGTCATAAGAATAAGATAAAAGTCCCAATAAGACCTACCTTCCAAAGTACAGCAGGCAGACAGCATATTAATTGCTGAGGATAAAATCCTCCAATAAATCGAGATTCCCCCTTCAAGTCCAGTAGAGACAAGATTTTATTCAATGTTTCGGTATCTCCTACCTAATAAAAATTAGTAACAAGCCTGTTTAATATTTCTTTTCAAGACCATTACTCATAACAATTATTTCTATATTGCGTATATAAATAAACTACAGCTATAAGAAATGGAATCGCTAGAAGTCCTAATAGAAAAATTGAATTATTTAAAAACAACTCGTGCCTCATTGGCCGAAGGTTCCCAAAAATTCCAAATATCCAAGGAAATTTTAACGCTGGAAAAAGAAATCAAACATTTTCACCAGGGTAGCGGCAATACTTCCATTTTCCCAAAAGAACTCACACTCCAGATGCCCCGTCTGAAAAAAGACAAGATAATAGGCCGAATTAAAGAACTTACCGACCTTAGAACCCAACTATTCGAAAAACAACAAGTAGTCCTTATGAATGGCATGGGAGGAATTGGCAAAACCACCCTAGCCCAAGTATACCTCGACACCAATTACAAGGACTACCAACATATTGCATGGATTAGCAAATCAAGTGATTCCAACAAGGTGACAGACGATTTCATACAGGCCACCGGATTAATCGACCAACTAAAAATAGACCCTGCAGGAAAAGACACCAACCAACTTTTCACGGCGATAATCTTGCAGATGAAAGCCATGAAAGAAGTTGCTGATAAGCCATGTCTGTTAGTTTTGGATAATGCAACAGAAGATTTAGCAAACTACGCTGACCAACTCCCAGCCTGGCATATTTTAATAACTTCCAGAAAAAAAATTGCTCATTTCGAAAATATAGATCTAGACTTTTTAGAGGAAGGCGAAGCCATTTTATTATTTAAGAAACACTACACCAGAGAAAAACTAGAGGATCCCTTCATTGCAAATTTGGTCAAAGGCATAGAATATCACACCCTTACAATAGAAATATTAGCCAAAACAGCACAAGAACTAAGAACAGCTCCTGAAGACCTCCAAAATGCTTTTAAAACTAACTTAGAAACAGATATTAACATCCCACATAGCAAGGAAAAAATTGAACGAGTCACTACCTATCTATGCTCTATCTTTGAAGTTGGACAACTATCTGATGAAGAATGCTGGTTATTAAAACAATTCGCCTGTCTGCCGGCTCAAGAACATTCTTATGATTTGTTATTTGAATTAATCATTCTTAAGTCCGCACAAAAAACAGCTTTCAATAAAGCCCTGAACAGTCTCTCAAAAAAAGGATGGTTGTTAGAATCGAAGGATTCCTATAGATTACACAGAATCATAAAAGAGGTAGTTATTAAATCTTTAGAAATTGTAGAACAGGATGTCCTTACACTTCTTCTTAAGATAGAAACAAAATTAAGAATAGATCAAACTAAAGGTAATCCAATCGACAATTTTGTATGGGTCCCATTTGGTAACTGTATCGCAAATCAATTCTCAAATAGTGAGACACCAGAAATGGCTATTTTCTTTAACAACTTAGCATTAGTCCTTCAGGATTTTGGTAATTATCGACAGGCCAAAGTGTTACTAGAAAAAGCGATGAACTCAACAGAAAAAAACCTGGGAGAAAATAATCCAAAAACAGCAATCAACTACTCAAATTTGGCAACCGTACTTCAAGATCTTGGAGATTATCAAGGAGCCAAAGTACTGTTAGAAAAAGCCATGAGATCCGATGAGAAAAATTATGGAGATCAGCATCCAAAAACAGCAGTTAAATATTCAAATTTGGCAGTCGTACTTAATATCCTTGGTGAGTATCAAGAAGCTAAAGTTTTATCAGAAAAAGCTTTATGGTCTGCTGAGAAACATTTCGACGAATACCATCCAACAATAGCATTACGTCAATCGGGTTTAGCCACCGTGTTGCGAAAACTTAGTGAGTATCAAGAAGCTAAAATTTTGTTAGAAAAAGCTTCAAGATCTAACGAGAAAAATTTCGGAGAACACCATCCAAATACCGCAGTTTGTTATTCGAATCTTGCAATGGTGCTTCAAGATCTTGGCGATTATAAAAGAGCGAAAGTATTATTAGAAAAAACAATGCGCTCTGACAAAAATAATTTCGGAGAACACCATCCAAAAACTGCTACTAGCTATTCGAATTTAGCATTGGTGCTTAAAAACCTTGAGGATTCAAAGGGAGCCAAAATATTATTGGAGAAAGCAATGAACTCTAATGAGAAAAATTTCGGCAAACATCATCCAAATACCGCCGTTAGTTATTCGAATTTGGCATTAGTGCTTCAAGACCTTGGTGATTATCATGGAGCTAAGTTATTTTCTGAAAAAGCAATGATTTCTAATAAGAAACACTTTGGAGCAAAGCATCCAACTACTGCAGTTAGTTATTCAAATTTGGCAACTGTACTTAAAGACATGGGCGATTTTAAAGAAGCTATTCCACTATCAAAACAGTGCTATGAAATCATGAAAAATCATTTCAAAAACCCGAATCATCAATATGTCCAAACTGCAAAACAAAACCTGGACATCATCACCTCCCTCCTCAACAAAAATCAATAATCAAACTACAAATACAAAAAAAGTGCCTAGTACCGGCCTTTTAGTTAATCCTAACAACACATTATCTTTTTTCTCTGATCGATAGAACGATCTGGCGACAGAAGTACAGGGGTACGATCATTACTTTCAGGTAGAAAAAAATCAATACCCAACCTATTCCCCCCGCAAAACTGCCAAAGGCGTCTGCTTCAAAATCCCCCTTACATTAGACAACCCAATAAAAACAGTCAATCCAGTAATCACCAAAAAAATAGTCACCATAGGCAATAATGGCGGCACAAAAGGCACTTTAAACATAAAATAGGAAGCAGCAAAACTACCTATCAAAGCCAGCAGTATTCCCGTAAGGGAAGCCAGCGTTCCTAAAAATGCATACTCAAGGGCGGTGATCGTCAATATCTGATTACGTTGTGCGCCTAGTGTCCGCAAGAGCACACTTTCCTTCACCCGCTGAAATTTGCTGATGATCACCGAGCCAATTAGCACCATAATCCCGGTGATAATACTGAACAACGCCATAAAAGTGATGACAAAAGACACCTTGTTAAAAATATCATCAATTGTTTTGAGGATAAGCGTCAGGTCGATGACGGAAACATTCGGAAACGAAGAGACGACAGACTCCTTGTACGCCGCCAAATCGGTGGTTTCGTCAGAACGAGTGACCATGACATAAAACTGTGGCGCTTGCTCGAGTACGCCACTTGGGAAAACAATTAGAAAATTGGTTTGTATTCTGTTCCAAGCGACGGCGCGGAGACTGGCAACTGTTGTCGTCATCATGGCACCCTGCACGTTGTAGACGAGTTCGTCGCCTTGTTTGACTCCTAGGGCTTTGGCGTAGCTTTCTTCTAGGGAGATGGGGATTATTTCTTCTGATTCATCGACCGACCCAATCCATTTTCCAGCATTCAGTGTTTCGGAATCTATGAGGGAATCCCGGTAGGTTACTCTGTTTTCTCTGTTGAAGGCCCAGCGGGGTAAATTGATTGTGGAATCTGCCTCTATTTCTTTTCTAGAGCGGCCATTGATGGCTTCGAGACGCATTGTAACAATGGGTACTTCCTGGATTACTGGCAAATTGTACGTCTTTGTGATGTCTGCAATTTCCTTCTTTTGAGCTGCCTGAATATCGAATAATACCATATTCGGTTGATTATCCCGATCTACCATGGTCAACTGACTCAGTAGCATATTTTGAGTAAAAAAGAGGAAACTAATCAACATCGTACCCAATCCAATAGAAACCAGCAAAATCAAGGTCTGGTTGTTGGGACGATACAAATTGGCCAGCCCCTGTCTCCACATATAACTCCAAGAAGAAGGAAAGAATTTTCGAACGCTCCACATCAAGATTTTTGCCATCCCGGCCAACATCAAAAACGCAAACCCTATAAACAGTGTAAAAGCAACCGCCTGCAACCACGATCGAATTTGCCAATAAGCAAACCCAACTACAAATAAAGCGATCAAAACAAACACCAATTGACGGAGTGGGTCAAATGCCTGTGGATTTTCATCTGTATTTCTTAAGGTATTTAAAGGACTGACTTTTCGGACGGACAACAATGGTAATAATGCAAACAACAAGGAGATACTCAAGCCAATACCAACTCCCTGAACGATTGAGCTCCAGCTAATCTCCATATTTACTTCGAAAGGCAAAAAGTCACCCAATACTGCAGGGAAAGTAGTTTGAATCAAACTGCCTAGGAAAGCCCCTAGCAAAGAACCAATCGCTCCCATCGCCAATATCTGAATCAAATAAATCAAAAAGGCTTCCTTGCCCTGAACCCCCAAACATCGTAATATAGCTACCGTTTCTATTTTCCCTTTTATGTAGATGTGAACCGCGCTTGCTACTCCAATACAGCCGAGCAACAAAGCAATAAAACCAACTAAATTCAGAAAGCTATTCATATTCCCGAATGCTTTGCTGGTGCTTTCTTGGCGTGATTCTACCGTATCGTAGCGGACTTTCTCTTTCTTTAGTTGTTTTGCATATGGTTTTATGAGGTCGTTTGGGTTCTCGTTGTCGGCAAACTTGTAGAAGTAGTTGGTTTGCACACGGCTTCCTTTTTGGACTAACCGTGTTTTGTCCATCATGTCTCCCGGGATGTACACCACAGGAGCCATGCTTGAAACGAAACTTGCTCTCCCCGGCACAGAAACCAATTCACCAACAATAGGAAGCAAGACGCTCCCGACTTTAATCGAATCTCCAATCTTTGCTTCAAATTGCGCTAGCACTGACTTATCCACCAGTGCACCACGTTGCGTTTTAAAGGAGCTCGCAGCTGTTGGCGGATTGGTAGAAATCTTGCCATAAAAAGGATAATTCCCAGTAAGGGCCTTAATCTGCACCAGTCTTGTGCCTCCAGTATTTGGAAACAAGACCATCGAAGAAAAATTGACTTCCTTGGACTGTTCCCCTGGCCATTCATCAATCAACTGTTGGGTGGAATCGGAGATGGTATTTCTGATTTCTAGCTTCAAATCTGCTCCTAGCAATGTTTTGGCTTGTTTAGCAACATCATTTCTCAAGTTTTCCCCAAAAGAATTGATCGCTACCAAAGACGCAATCCCGAGAATAATAGATGAGGTAAACAAGAATAATCGGGATCGGTTTCTACGACTATCTCTCCAGGCCATTTTTATTAACCAAACCAAACGACTCCCCATACTCAACGTTGTTCTTAACTCACTCATTAAATCAATCTGTTTTTAGTGGACGTTTGTTGTATTTTGGACTTCATCAGCTACCAGTTTGCCTCCTTTCAACCTTAAAATTCGTTGTGTTTTTCTTGCTAAGTCCATGTCGTGGGTTACGACAACCAGCGTTGTTTTTTGTTCCCGGTTGATTTCGAAGAGCAATTGTTCAATTTTGGTACTTGTTTCTTCATCCAAATTGCCAGTTGGCTCATCCGCAAACAGGATTTTGGGTTTATTGGAAAAGGCTCTTGCTATGGAAATTCGTTGTTGTTCGCCTCCTGAAAGTTGTGTTGGATAGTGATCTTGTCTATCGGCTAGTCCCACCCTATCTAACAATTCGAGGGCTTGTTTTCTGATATTTTTTTCGCCTCGAAGTTCCAGTGGCACCATGACATTTTCAATAGCAGTTAACGTGGGAATTAATTGAAAATTCTGGAAAATAAAACCGACAAATTGATTCCGGACTTTTGCTCGCTGATCTTCATTCAGGCCATCCAGTCTCACGCCATTCAATTCTACAAATCCGGTGCTGGCGCGATCCAGCCCTGCACATAGCCCAAGCAAAGTAGTTTTGCCACTTCCAGATGGCCCGACTATTGAAAACGTATCCCCTTCATTAATAACAAATGAAACATCATCCAATACGGTTAATGACCGACTACCAGATAAATACGTTTTTCCAAGATTACTAACTTTTAATATTTCTGACATCAATAAATGCTTTAATTTATTCTACAACATAAAAAAGGTTTCAAAAACCAAACCCTTCCTTCTTTCGGAAAATCTATCCGATAGGACAGTCCCTTTTTAAAACGATAAAGTAACAACAAATCTGATAAATAGTTTGTTAGTCAAGTGATAGACCAATCCATAGACCTGTCTTCTATAAAAAAAACACGCCATAATTAGGGGGATATGTCTATGTAGTGTCATAATTTATCGGATAAATTGGTTAATCCGTCATAAATCCGATTTTTGCGTTAGAAATTTATTTTTAGCATTGAATTTGAGGAGTTTTTCTCATCGTTTTCATCGTAAAAGACCAAAACTTTGTAACAATTCTGACATTTATAGCCATTATGTATGGAATAGTGGTTCATAAAAATTAATTTCGAGTAGTTTTCTTTTACTAAATAAAAACCTAAGAATATGAGCCGTTTTTTTATGTGTGGTCTAATCACCTTGTTTTCAATCACGATGGGATTTTCCCAAGAATCTCAGAGGGTGTGGACCGACCTGGATGATACAATACTAAGATCAGGTGCTGAACGAGCAATTGTGCCGCAAAAATACCGAACCTTACAATTGAACGAATCCAGTATGAAACAAAAACTGGCATCAGCTCCCCTAAAAGCATCTACTGGAGCATCACCTCTTTTAATAGATCTTCCAATGCCAGATGGAGAAATGGCGCAATTCGAAATTTTCGAATATAAGATGATGGAAGATGGCCTTGCAGCAAAATTCCCAGAGATAAAAACTTATACAGGAAGAGGAGTTACTGATCCAACTGCCACCATTAAGTTGGATATAACACCCCAGGGATTTCATGGAGTTATCCATTCCACTGAAGGGTCGACTTACATTGATCCTTACTACCGTGTAAATCAAGGACAATATATTTCCTACCACAAAAAAGACTATAAAAGCGACAAAACATTTTCTTGCGGAGTAGAGGGTTCGTATGATCATGGTACTATGAATGTCTCGTCAATGAGGAATGGCCCTAACCCTGTTGGCGCAACCTTAAGAAGTTATCGATTGGCTGTAGCTGCAACCGGCGAATACTCGACCTATCACGGAGGTACTGTGGCACTTGTTCAAGCTGCAATCGTCACCGCTGTAAATAGAATAAACAGTGTTTATGAGCGAGAAGTAGCGGTCACCATGATCTTAGTAGCCAATAATGATCAAGTTATTTACTTGGATGCCAATACAGATCCCTACGTAGCATCAGGCGACGGTACTAATATGAATGCAAACCAATCCGTCATCAATGGACAAATTGGAACCTCAAACTACGACATTGGCCATGTGTTTCATACCATTGGAGGTGGATTAGCAAGGCTAGGATCAGTTTGTACTGGTGATAAAGCAAAGGGGTTTTCTGCACTCCCAAATCCAATTGGCGATCCGTTCGCTGTCGATTATGTTTGTCATGAGATTGGTCACCAGTTTGCAGCTACACATACCTTCAACACCAATGATGGCGGATGTAACGGAAACCGAACAGGAAATACTGCCTACGAACCTGGTAGTGGAGTGACGATCATGGCCTACGCCGGATTATGTTCACCAAGTAACTTTTCTTCAAGTACAATAGACCGTTTTCATGTTGCCTCCTTTGACCAAATAGTGGTATTCACAAACAACCTTGCTGGTAATAATTGCGCTAGCGCTTCTTCCACTGGTAATACGCCACCAACAGTAGATGCAGGACCAAGTGGTATGATTATACCAATTTCTACTCCTTTTGAGTTAACAGGTTCTGCTACCGATCTTGAAGGAGATCCAATGACCTATGCATGGGAACAATATGACAAAGGCCCCGCTACAGCACTTGGCGACGCTAGTGGAAATTCTCCTCTATTCCGTCCATTTCAACCATCTACTAGTCCTACGAGAATATTCCCTAAGATTCAAGATATACTTTTCGGTAGTGCTAATGATGCAGAAATACTTCCTACTTACGCTAGAAATATGACTTTCCGTTTAACGGTAAGGGATAACAATATGAATACTGGTGGTGTTGATTGGGATAATATGAATATGACAGTCACTGATCTTGCTGGACCATTTGCTGTAAATTCTCAACCAAGTCTGACCACCTGGGTAGCCGGCACTTGGGTAAAAGTAGAATGGGAGGTTGCTAACACCGATCAAGCTCCTATAAACTGTGCTGATGTCGATATATTGTTATCCAACAATGGCGGTATGGAATTTCAATCTACTATAGTTGGAGCTACAGCTAATGATGGGTCTGAGTTTATTTTGGTTCCTCAAAGTATTGGGGGTGGACATCGATTTAAGATAAAATGCTCCAACAATGTATTTTTTAACATCAATGGAGGTTCTATCACAATCGATGAAGCGACTACTTCTGATTATGATGTATTAGTAGATGTAGACAATAGAGAAATTTGTGCTGGTACGAGCACTAGTTATGATTTGTATATTAGTTCTTTATTAAATTATAGCGACCCTGTTAACTTTACCGTTGCGGGTGCTCCTGCTGGAACTACTGCTAGCTTTTCGAATAGCACGGTAACCCCGGGAGGGACGACTACCTTAAACATTTCTAATACAAATGGAGTGGCCACGGGCAGCTATCCAATGACGGTTACTGCGACGAGTGCTTCTGGTACAAAAACATACAATTTAGCGCTACAAATTTATAATGGTATTCCTAGTGCATCCAACTTGATTGCTCCTGCAAACGCTAGCATGGATCAATCAACTTCTCCACTGTTTGACTGGAGTGCAAATGCAGATGCTTCTGAATTTTTGTTTGAATTAGCGACTGACGCACTCTTTTCAAACATTGTGCATACACAAGCAGGCGTCCCTAGTGATAGCTATCAATTGCCAGTAACGTTGAATGAATTGACTACTTATCACTGGAGAGTACGAGCGGATAACATTCCTTGCGGTGAAGGCGGATATTCAAGTACATTTACCTTCAATACAGAGGCCATTGAATGTCGTTCATTTGCTTCGACAGATGTACCGTTGAACTTACCTCCAAATATGGGATCTTATACTACAGAGAATGTCATTGGTTATAATTATGAAATACGTGATGTAAATGTGATTAACTTAACCGGGACGCATGAAAACCTTGGAGAAGTTACCTTCACCTTAGAAAGCCCCTCTGGGACCGTTGTAGAACTTGTAAATCGAGCTTGTGATGGAACGGCAAATTACAATGTAAATTTTGATGGGGAAGGAATGGCAAATCTACCATGTCCTTATAACAATGGCGGGACTTATCAGCCATCTGGCTCTCTTGGAGATTTCAATGGAGAAATGAGTGGGGGTACCTGGACACTAACCATCAATGATGCGGTAAACTTTGACTTTGGAAATCTACTAACCTGGGGATTGGAGTTTTGTTTTTCTGCTGGCAGCACTAATACAGAAGATCAAAACACCAACATCAGCAACATTAAGCTGTTCCCTAATCCTGCAGAAGACTTGTTGTTTGTTGAAATGACAGCCGAAGCACAAGAAACTACAATCATCAGAATGGTGAATGCAGCTGGGCAATTACTTAAAGAATTAGCGCCTGTACAATTGACAAAAGGAACACAGCTATTTGAAATCAACACTTCTGGATTATCCAATGGAGTGTATTTCATACATGCGATCGGAGAAGAAAGTGGAGCGATTAAAACCGAAAAATTCACTGTATTAAAGTAAAACAATATATCAACTAAAGGAAAGACGCAAATAGCAGTTCGCTACTTGCGTCTTTTTTATTTGTGGTTCAAATAGTTAGTTGTGTGTTCAAATATTTTTGTTGGAATAATTCAAATACCACATTGTATTTCTTAATTTCGTATTCTAATTTGAAAAACCCAGAATTTCTCTCACCTCTTTTTTAATAACTAAATTTATTTTTGATGAGATCATTGAAAAATAGTACTCTTATTTTGTTCAGTCTGCTAATTCTGCTGATGACCAACTCTTGCGGTACCACCAAAACAAATACCACACTTAACTCAGAGAAAACAGATAATGCTGTTGAAATGGTAGTAGATGCAGTGGAGAAAGTGGGCAATACCTCCACCAATGATGGTATAAAGACAGACTTCAAACTGGATTACAAAAAATTCACGTTGGAGAATGGACTGGATGTTGTCCTCCACAAAGACGATTCAGATCCGATAGTTTCAGTAGCCATTTTATATCACGTTGGTTCAAATAGAGAAAAACCAGGACGTACAGGGTTCGCTCACTTTTTTGAACACATGTTGTTTCAAGCATCAGAAAATGTAGGAAAGGGAGAATTCTTCAAGAAGATTGATGAATTTGGTGGTGATTTTAATGGTGGTACCTGGAATGACGGAACCATCTATTATGAGGTAGTGCCAAAAGACGCCTTGCAAAAAGTATTGTGGATGGAGTCGGATAGAATGGGCTTTTTCATCAATACCGTTACTGTAGAGGCATTGGAAAACGAAAAAGAGGTCGTAAAGAATGAGAAAAGACAACGGGTAGATAACAGACCTTACGGGCATACTAGTTATGTAATCGACAAAGCTTTATATCCAGAGGACCATCCTTATAACTGGCAAGTCATAGGAAGTCTGGAAGACTTACAAAATGCAACACTTGATGATGTGAAGGAGTTTTATGAAACCTGGTATGGGCCAAACAATGCGACACTTGTCCTAGCCGGAGATTTTGATGAAAACGAAGTCACCGAACAAATCAAAAAATACTTTGAAGAGATTCCCGCTAAGGAGGAAAGCCCAAAAATTGCTCCTCGACCTGGCAAACTAGCAAGTACTATTAAACTCTACCATGAGGATAATTTTGCTAAACTACCAGAACTGACGCTAGTATTTCCTACGGTAGAAGACACACATCCTGATTCCTACGCCTTGAATTATCTTGGTCAATTGTTGTCTGATGGAAAAAGAGCACCACTCTACAAGGAGATTGTTGAAAACCAAAAACTAGCACCAAAAACTACCTCCTACAATAGAGCACAAGAAGTAGCCGGCAAGTTTATCATAAAAGTATCAGGAAATGAAGGCGCTAGTTTAGATCAAATTCATGCAGGAATATTTAAAGCATTAGACGATTTCGAGCAAAACGGAATTGATACTAAAGACATGGAAAGAATCAAAAATTCACAGGAAACAGACTTCTATAATGAGGTCTCCAGTGTCTTAAGCAAATCATTCCAACTAGCAGCTTACAATGAATTTAACGGTGACCCTGGATATGCGTCTGTGGATATTGCAAAAATATTAGCCGTTACCAAAGACGATGTTATTCGGGTGTACAATAAATACATCAAGGAGCAAAATTACATCGCGACTAGTTTCGTACCTAAGGGAAATCTGGAGCTTGTATTGGAAGGATCGGATAAGGCGAATGTAGTGGAAGAGAAAATTGTAGAAGGTGCAGAAAAACCAGCAATGGTAGAAGGAGACCTTGTAAATATCAAAAAAACACCGTCTAAAATAGATCGTACAGTTGCTCCTGGATTTGGCCCTAGTCCTGCCTTCAATACTCCGGCGATCTGGACCACCACCCTTGTCAACGGACTAAAAGTCTATGGTATTGAAAACAATGAACTGCCACTTGTTGAATTTAGCTTTCGGCTAAAAGGTGGTTTGATGCTAGACAACCCTGAAAATGTAGGTGCAGCAAATCTGATAACAGATATACTCCAAGAGGGAACCAAATCTAAAACACCAGAGCAATTGGAAGATGCCATTGGCCAATTAGGAGCAACTATTCAAATGACTACGTCTCCAGAGTACATTACTATTTCTGCAAACTGCCTGGCAAGAAACTATGAAAAAGTACTTGGTTTAGTAGAAGAAATGATCTTAGAGCCTCGATGGGACGAAAAAGAATTTGCAAGAATAAAAGAAAGCACTATAACAGGTATTCAACAGCAAAGCGTTCAGCCCAATGCGATTGCTCGGGCAGTGTCCAATAAATTGTTGTTTGGGAAGGACAATATCCTTTCACAAAACACCTTAGGAACAGAAGAATCGGTAAAAAGTCTGACGATTGAGGATATCAAAAAATACTACGAGACGGCCTTTTCCCCGTCGATTACCAACTTCCATATTGCTGGAGGTATTTCAGAGGCGCGTGCAAAGGCCTCTTTAAAATCTATCGGTGTTCGCTGGGCAAACAAAGTGGTGGAAATGCCAAATTACGCTGTACCAAGTGCTCCTACAAAACCTGTCGTCTATTTTGTAGACATCCCAAATGCGAAACAATCAGTACTACGAATTACAAGTCCTTCCGTTGCTGGAAATCATCCTGACTTTTATACTGCGTATATTGTAAACAATCGATTGGGAAGTGGTTCTGCAGGCCGCTTGTTCCAAACCTTACGAGAAGAAAAAGGCTATACTTATGGCGCATACAGTTCTTTCCCTCGAAGAGTGGATCATGGATATTTTGTTGGTTTTTCAAGCGTTCGCGCAAATGTCACTTTGGAATCACTGCAAACCTTTCATGAAGTGATGGCCAAATATGCAGACACCTACACACAAGACGACCTTAGCAAAACTCAAAATTCACTATCCAAAAGTAATGCCTTGGAGTTTGAGACACTGGGTAAAAAAATTGGCCTGCTTCACGATATTAGCACATTCAATTTACCGATGGATTATATAAAAAGAGAAGAAAAAATGCTAGCAGCACTAACCTTGCCTAAAGCAAAACTATTCATTGAAAAATACATCAATCCTGACCAAATGATCTACTTAATTGTCGGCGATAAGGAAAGCCAGTTTGACAATTTGAAGAAGGCAGGTCTTGGGACACCAATTTTGGTGGATCGGGATGGAAATGTGCTTGACTAGTATTTGTAGCGAAACTCGTTTTCTGACACAAAACTTGCTGGGCCGGCTTCCGGTAGAAACTTGATCAAAAATAACAATGCTACGTAGCTGCGAACTCCTTCGTTGCAACGTAGCATTGTTATTTTTGACAGAGTGGGAAACTGTTGTAGTTTATTTCCACTCAACAACTATTTCTTCCTCTGTAATTGGGAAATCGATGTAGGATAGATCGATTATCGTTTTTGACAAATCTTCTTTTTTTGATAGGAATGGGTTGAAATTTGGAAGTGGCTCCATCCATTGGTAGTTTGTATTTTGGAGACTGATTTTATTGCCATTGATTTTGAGGGACGGATCTTTTGAAAATCCGTGAAAGAACAGGCGGATAGATTGGTATTTTGATGGAAGTTTACCTTCTCTTTTTCCTAGTACAATTTGATTTTCTGCTGGTTGGGCTTGGAGATTTATTTTATAATAATCTCCTTGTTCATAATTGTAGCTTTTGCCATCATCCTCATAGTACTCAAATTGAAAGGGGTCGGTGCCTTTGTAATAATGAATCTCGAGTGGGCCCTTTGCCACTTCTTCCGTATGCTGTATCACGGATTGCAATATTAAGAATGCCCCTGCTATTACAAACAACGGTATTTTGTCTTTTGCGACTTCAACAATCGCCTCCTGCTTGCCCTCCAACAGCTGATCAGTAAATAAGTCATACCATTCGCCGGAAGGCAAATAAACCTTCTCCAGATCTCTATTAGGAACAACTGGACACACTAACAAAGACGGACCAAATAGAAATTGATTTTGATAGGAATAGACCGCTGCCTCCTGGTAGTAATCAATGGCTAAAGATCGACAAACCGGCATCCCATTGCTGGAAGACTCGTAAAAAGAAGCATATAGGTAAGGAAGCAGCTGGTAGCGCAAGTTGATGTAATTTCTAGCGATCGCTTCTGAAGTTTCTCCATACGTCCAGGGCTCCGAATCTTTACTATTGACCATAGAATGGCCACGGAAAAATGGCATAAATGCTCCTAGCGCTATCCATTTATTGTACAAGTCAATCGAACAATCTCCTACGAACCCCCCAATGTCATTTCCTGCGAAGGGCATGCCGGACAATCCTAGATTCGTGATCATCCGAGCGGCCAACAAAAGATGCTCGTCTCCTGCACAATTGTCTCCTGTCCAAATCGCTGAAAATCGCTGAGAACCAGCAAAGGCCGATCTGGTCAAAATGAACGGTCGTTCGTTTGGCTTAAACTGTTTGGCGCCGTCGTAGGTGCTTCGGGCCATCTGCATTCCATAAATATTGTGGGCTGTTTTATGGTTGGTCGGTTGGTTGTCGTAGTCAAATTCTGTGAGGTCAGGGAAGGAATTGCCCCAGACGGCGGGTTCGTTCATATCATTCCAGAAGCCACTGATGCCTATTTCGCTGAGGTCTTTGAACTTGCTGGACCACCAGTCGCGGGTTGCAGGTTTTGTGAAGTCGGGGAAGTGGCAAGGGCCAGGCCAGACGGAACCCGTATAATTGGTGCCATCCGGGTATTTGACAAACACTTCTTTTTCAAGACCTGAATGATAAATGGAATAACCCTCTTCTATTTTCACTCCGGGATCAATGATCACCACCACTTTAAACCCTAAGTCCTCCAATTCATTGATCATTGTTTTTGGATCAGGGAACCGCTCGTTGTGGAAGGTAAACACTTTGTAATCTTGCATGTAGTGAATATCCAAGTAAATCACATCTGCAGGAATTTCTTTTTCTCTGAAGGTCTTTGCGACACTGAGTACTTCTGTATCGGGGAAGTAGCTGTAGCGGCATTGCTGGTAGCCTAGACTCCAGAGCGGCGGCAATTCCATTCGGCCAGTCAAGTCGGAATAACTGTTCAGGATACCGCGTACATTTCCATAATAAAAAAAATAATAATCCAGTTCTCCACGCTCTGCTTGAAAAAAGGAAAACCGATCATTGGAAGCGCCAAAGTTGAATACTGATTTTGCCGTATTGTCGAGGAAAATTCCGTAGGGTAAATCATTGGCAATTCCCATATAAAAAGGAACCGATGCGTACAAGGGGTCGGAGTGTGGTCCATAGCCAAACACATCCGTATTCCAGTTGGTTAGTTGCGTTCCTCTCCGATCGAGGTTGCCTGTTTTTTCTCCAAGGCCGATGAAGCGTTCTCCTTCTTGGAGCGTTTTGTAATTGGTGACTTCTGTTCCATCCCAGGAGATGCCAAATGGATCGTCCTTGTTTATAAGCTGCCCAGTAAGCGTATAAAACTCTAGGAGCAAAGGAAATTTCTGAATCGTTAACTCCACTTCGCTAAATCGGCAAATCAAATGATCGCTTTCTTCAATAATTGAAGGAAACGAAATTGCTTCTCTCCTAGACACGGCATAGGAAAAATCGTTGAAGGCTGCCTCGTTTTGGATGGCCTGCACTCTTATTGCTCCGGTGTCGAGGAGGCTGATTCTTAGTTTTCCGCCTTCTCCAGTTATATGGAGGAAGTTTCCTTGTATTTGATAATGCTTGAAATTGCCTAATGTTTGTCTTGTCCCTTGCTTCACGAAGATGTATTTTTAACAAAGGTACAAAGGAGGTGCAACAAATTCCGTATCTAGTATTGTAGTAATTTAAGCAACTATTCTATCCTTTTTAATTTGTATTCTACATTAGCTCCTGAAATCCATAAAAAATTGTCTTCTAGCTCGATGATTTTCACTTCAAAAGAAGGTTTTTGGCTAGAATTAAACGCTAAGGTAGTTTCATCGATTACCTTCCAGGTGCCTCGAAGTAGGCCATTAGTAGGAAGTGATTCATTATAATGAGTATAATAATGATCCGCATCCAGATCAAACCCTGATCCATACTCCTCTAAAATAATGTATGGCAGTCCTGGTTTTGGGGGACCCGACCAGTCTTCTGTACCAAATCGGTAGTCGATAGTCGTCCAGTTTCCAATTAACTGTTCCTTAATTACGAGGAGTTTGTCTGGCTCTTTGTTGCAACCAATAGCGAAAATTACAAGGAAAGACAGGGTTAGGGCTGTAAATAGTTTTGACATGATGTAGATATTTTCATTGGTTATAAAAGTAAATAAAGAAATGCAGCGACAATACCGATGGAAGGTTAAAACACTGCTACTTCCTTGCAGATAGTTTGTCCATTTTTGAAGTAAACTTTAAGGAGAAAGACACCACGTTGGAATTGGCTGATATCTATTGTTTTTTGGGAATGTCCTAGTGCCTCAATTGTTTTGACAACTCTTCCTAGGACATCAATGATTTCTATTTGGGTCATGTTTTCTGACTCTACGGTTATTTGTTCAGAAGCTGGATTCGGGTAAATATTAATTTTAGGAAATCCTCTTGGAAAATTGGCAGTGGAAGTCGATGTCCTTTTGTTGGAAATGATCAATCCGTTGTCTCCTACAGCAATAGCGAGCGGATTCTTTACGACGGTAATACTGTTTAGCACTCCAGTAGGGAAATGTTGTTCATGAAAATAATTAGTCGCTTTATGCGCGCTGTAAACTATCCCTTGATTGCCTCCGAAGCCTGCTCCAACAGTTATGATGGTATCAGTGTCTACAATGGCAATGCTTTTCATTCTTGGGGATGCAAAAGAAATTGCACCTTCTTGAGTCCATGTGAGTCCGTTGTCGGTGCTGATGTAATAGGCCTTACCAGGTATGCTGTTTGCCATAACAATGGTCGAATCATTAATATATTGTAGATCTAGAATGCTACCCCCATTCTGACCAAAAAGAGGAAGATTAAGGTCAATTGTATCCCAGGTAACTCCGCCATCAAATGTTCTAAAAATAAGTGCGCTGTCTCCTCCAACAATTCCCCGGTTCACATCAAAAAAATCGATTGCTTTCAGGTATTCGATATTCCAGGACAAATAGGTTGGATTGTTACTCCAAACCCCATTTTCTTTTTTAGTGATTGTCCTTCCTCCAAAGCAACTAGCGCCAATGGAATAGCCAGTTGTATCATCAAGGTGAAGTGTTTTTATTGCGGAACACATATTCGTGTAATCTTCGGCCCAAGTAACGCCACCATCAACAGTCTTGTAGATTCCGCCTGTATAAAATGCGAGGGTATCTGCGTTATTGACTGCAATATATCCTTCCATTTCATTTACAAATTCGACGTGGATAATATCGATATTCCCTGAGGCAGCAAACAAGTTAAGTCCAGTAGTTTGTAATGGGAACCAAGTTTCTCCGCCGTTTATGGATTTAAGAATCAAGCTATCGTTTCCTCCAATATAGCCAACGTTATCCGATCCGAAAGAGACAGAATTTAAGTTCGTTGTTGTGCCGGAAGGCACTTCTTGCCAAAATGGCTGTGCTGTACAAACAGAAATGGAAAAGAACAGTGCGCAGATGATGAAAAATGTTTTCATGGGAAAATTTTGGTTAAGAATAGAGTAATTTATGATCACAAAACTCCTCCTTTTTTCAATCACCGTCAATGTACTTTTTTGTTTACTAATTGTACTATTTTGTTATTTCATCTCTGAATTGCCCAGGGGTTTTTCCAGTCTTGGATTTAAAAAATTTATGAAAATAGGCTGGATCATTGTAATTCAGGCTATAGAGAATCTCCTTGATGGAGTATTCTGAATTGATAAGTAATTTTTTTGCTTCTAATATTAATCGATTACTCAACAGCGTAGAACAAGTGGCATTGTTTATGGATTTGCAGATCGCGTTCAATTTTCGATCAGATAGACCAAGTTTGGTGCTGTAAAAAGAAACGGGCATTTGCTTGGAATAATTCTCCTCCATCAATTGTAGAAACTCTACAAACAAATGAAAGTCTGTTTCTTGATGATTGAATTGGGGGTGCTGATTTCCTTGTTCCCGCATCAGCATTCGAAACAGAACGTCAATGTAGTTTTTTGCAATTTCTTTGGAGTAAGTAGCTTTTGCCTGATACTCCTCTTCAATAACCTGTATTAGATTATACATTTTAATGAATGCGTCTTCCTGCAAGGATAAGGATGGATGAAGGTAAAAATGCTTTAACAGACTTATATATAATGATTTATCCACAAAATACCCCCTTGACAAAATTAACACTTTCCCCCTGGTATTTGGATCATCAACTACCTGATGTACCTGATTTGGGAAGACAAAATGAATCGTGTTATTTTCAATTTCATAGGGCTTAAAATCAATGCTGTGACTTCCCCCTCCCTTCGTAAAGAAAAAGAATTCAAAATAGGCATGTTTGTGATACTCGGAAGTGTCGTAGGTATTGTCATAGGTCAACTCTTCTACTTCAAACACTTCACCCGGTTCTTTTGTATCATGTAAGGGAATCAGCTCCATAGGAATGTTTTTCAGACAGATTTACAACTTCCTAAATGTAAGGATAATTCTATAACATTATGTTCACAGAAACGTCAAACTTATGTTAAGACTAGAATGGAAGCAGATTTCTGACATCGAATATTTTATATTGTTGCTAGGAAATAGGTAATTAAAATAAATGAATAAAATTGTAGGTAGTGTTATTGGATGGCTGTTCGTTTTACTCGTTTGCCAATGTAAATGGAGCGACACCAATACGCCCGTTCCAAAACCAGCAAGTGTAAGTTGGCCAGTAGATCGATTGACTGCTGCATACGCAGAAAAGTCGTCGATCTTAAAGCGGTTGTTAGCAAAACAAAATTTGTCTTTTGATGATTATGAAGTGTTGATTCGCGCATTTAAAGAAGAAGAATTGTTAGAGGTCTGGACGCGCAAAAAAGGCACTCAACCCTATTCCTTCCTAATCAGTTATCCATTCTGCAATTCCAGTGGAGTGCTTGGTCCTAAACGTAAACAAGGAGATTACCAGATCCCTGAAGGAATTTATCGGATAGATCGTTTTAATCCCAATAGCAATTATTATTTGTCACTCGGTATTAACTATCCCAATGGCTCGGATCTGATCCTTGGCAACAAGACCGATCCAGGAGCAAACATTTTCATTCACGGGGATTGTGTGACCATTGGCTGTATTCCTCTTACTGATGATAAAATCAAAGAAGTATACGTCCTAGCGGAACAGGCAAAACGAAACGGACAACAGACCATCTATGTGCACCTATTCCCTGCTAAATTGACCGATTCAAAGTATAAAAAATTAATCCGAACCTATCCAAAACATAAGTCCCTTTGGCAGCCCTTACAAAAGGTGTATCTCAAATTTGAGGAGACGAGCGTGATTCCTTATGTCCATATTAATCCAGCGGGGATATACGAGGTAAGAGACTAAAAAAACACTAATATTCAATTATTTGCAACGTATCAATATTTATTCTAAGCAAAATATAATCAGTTAGTAATTGTGCCTCCTCATGACGCTGGATTGGTGAGGTTTTGGGCTTCCACTTCACAAGGACAATCGGCATTTCAACTGTTGTTTTGAAATCTGATTTGGACATTTTTCTGGATATGCCGATTTCTTCAATGCTTGGAAACAATTTTTCTACTTCTTGGTAAACATCCCGTAATTTCAGACTTTTCAAGCTGTCTATCTCGTTGTTGAGCACATTGATTTGTGCATTTTTTTGCGCCTGCAAATTTTCATAGGATTTAAAAAAGTCACTTACCTGCTGCTCTAATTTATTGATATCGTCTATCGGTATTTCTTCACTTTGATAGGTAGTCATGTGCACAGGTTTTCCCAATAAGACTTCCAAATCTGCATCAAACCTGCGGATGTCATCCTGGCTCAATGGATCTCCGATTATTTTCAATATAAGTTGTAATGTATCGCCAGTTTCACTCCTTTTTTCATCTACAAAAGTCCAGTCGGACAGAATGGTTTCATCGTTTTCAATTTTTTCTTTCAGGTAAGCTGCTACCTTTTGTTGTTCTGCTACTTTCTTAACTGTTTTGAATAAAATGATGGAAGCGGGAATCAAGATAATCAAAGAAAAAACTGTTATATAAAGACGGTTTCGGCTACTTTCTTTATCGTTTAGAATTTCCTTGTAGGGAAACCGTAATAAACGGATGATGATATAGGTAGTAATCGCAATAAAAGAGGAGTTCAGAAAAAACAAATAAAAGGCATTGAGGAAAAAAGCCCACTCTCCCTTTGCCAGCCCAAAACCTGCTACACAAAGAGGTGGCATTAAAGCCGTCGCAATGGCTACGCCCGGTATGGCATTTGACTTATCCATTCTTGTGATAGAAATAACACCTGCCAATCCTCCAAAAATAGCCACTAAGCCGTCTAGCAAAGTCGGTGAGGTTCTAGACATAATTTCATCTGTAATCTGACCGAAAGGGGAAAGTTTGAAATAGATGAAACTTGTCATTAACGCAATAGCAATGGCGATTCCAAAATGCTGAAGCGAAGCAATCATGGTCTGCTTATCATTTATACCAATTCCCAGCCCGATGCCTAAAATTGGGGACATCAGTGGTGAAATTAACATCGCTCCGATAATCACCGCTGGTGAGTTTAGATCCAATCCTAGAGAAGCTACTACAATTGAGCACATTAGCAACCAAGCATTTGCCCCCTTCATCGATATATTACTTTGAATATTCGCTAAAGTACCTTCCTGGTCCATGCCTTCCTGTAAGTCTACGAAGTCATGAAAGAATTCTTTGGTTTCCTGCCAGAGTTCACTAATTTTTTTTTCTCCGACAGGCTTATTTCCTGTTTTGCTCATAGTCGTCCCTTGTTCCTTGGGGATGAATTTACAAATTATACTTTATTTCTACCATTTTATTCTTCATTGATTGTTAATGTATTTTTGCCTCCCCCTTAGGCTGCAGCTTAATACTACTACAATGAATATATCAGCAAGTAGTTTTCTACCTTGTTTAACGCTATAAAACTGACCTTTGCTCTTTCGCTAAATCAGACTACCATTTCATACAAAATTTTGTCGTGTTTAATTGTTATTCTGATTTCTCATTTACCTACCCTGTAAATTGTAAATAAAACATTCCATATGAAATATTTACTTCTTACTACCTTGTTGTTCTTTTCGTCTAATTTCTTGTTTGCCCAAGTGAAAATCACGCGCCTCGATGGTGCTGGGACAGGCCAGCAATACCTAAAACTCACCAATAGTACCAAACAAAAAATACTACAAAACAACAAGGAGGATGTGCTAAAATATGAAGGCAAACATGGACCGATAGTTATCTCCAATGTCTTCGATCCATCTTTGGTTAGCGGAACTTATCGTTTGAAAATTTTAGATGATAATTTTCAAACACAGGGATGGCCTACAAAATGGATGCTAGAAGACGTCAACACAGGAGATCAGTGGACGTCCAACAATACCATTGATATATCGAATGATCAAATTATTACTGGTCGGGGCTTTTCAATAAATATACAACAAGTGTTAATACCTGGAAACAACAATGCCCCAAATGGTTTTATAGGGTCGCAAAAAACTTATGCTAATCCCGGAAATGAGTGGTTATCTGGTATTCAAGATGATTTTATTCCTAATTATACTAATTTCCTTCGTACCGGCCCCTTGGAAGAAGAAGCGGCCAAAGATCCAGATCAGGTTTTTTCGAATGTGGTAAATGGGACTTGGTTTCCTTACAAACTTGTAAGCTGGAAACCGGAACCTAGTACTCCCGGAGGAAGTTTTATAACACCTGTAAAACCGATTATTTTTAGCAGCGGTCCGCCCGATAACCTTAAAGAACTAAACAATGTTGATATTTTCTTTACCCCTGACAAATCGAAATGGAGTAGGTGCGTTGTAGTCAATACTTTCTCGCCCTATTATGAGCAGGATAGTATTCCAAACCCAGGTTCACTCCCTTTTTCTATCCGAAATGATGCTTCCCTAGATAAAGATGGAAATCCTCAAAGTTCAACAGGTTTTTCCTGGTTTCCTGGTTATGCAATTGATGTAGGATCTGGTGAACGATTGAACATTTTCTTTGGGGAAAACACCTACTTTAATTCAACATCTACTGGAATTGGAACAGCTAATGATCTGGGATTATCTACCTCAAATGGAATGGATATGATTTGGAATCCTAGCAGCACAACTGTTGAACCTATTCCTCCTAGCACCGTCTTCTCTGGTTCCTTGACAGAGTTACCTTTGGGTGGGCAGCATTTTGTATACGTTACGAACGAATTGTATGATGAATGTGCTCAATTGGGCTTACAATTGAATGGAAGTGCATTTGACCAATTGAATGCATGGGCCGAAGTGATGTGGACCACCATTCCTGTTTTGACACCTGGCAGCACCTTGCTATCAATGGCAGACGGTCTGATACCTAATGAAGTAGAAATACAACTCCGAGTGAACAATCCCTATTCACCTAAATTGGCCACAGGGTTCAACAACTCTTATCCATTATATCAATTCACCTTAAACTCCGCAACAGTAGGCACAAATGACTGGGAGGAAAGTTCTTCACTGCGGCTAGGGAATAACCCGTTGAGTATATCGGCAGGTGGTTTTTCTACTTTGTTCAATATTCCGAAAGGCACCACTATTACCCTAGTAGATGTCAAAGGCCAAGTACTCAAAAGTTGGGAAACAAATGTTAAAGAAGACATCAGACTGTATCCTGACAAATTGGAGATCTTCACTCCAGGCCAATTTTACATTCATTTACGACGAAATACTGGGGAAACTATACTTAAAAAATGGATGGTTTTGGAATAATTGCTGTAAATTGGTGGCAGATCGCTACGCTGCCAGAGGACAGAAGACAGACCGCTTTGCTGATTGGTATTCATTTTTTTTTGCATCGTAGCGTTTAATAAACCTGCTATGATAGAAAACCATTTGACACGGATCACCACAAAAAGACTGATTATCAGACCTTATGAGGTGGGTGACGCCCTAGAGTTGAAAACGGCAATTGACGAAAGTCTAGAGCATCTTCTCCCTTGGATGCCATGGGCAAAATATGAACCAGAACCCCTAGGAGATAAGATTGCCCGTATCCAGGAGTGGGAAACCAATTTCAAGCAACACAAAGATTTTTTCTACGGAATTTTTTCGTCCAACAACAAGACCTTGATTGGAAGTACCGGCTTACACCCTAGAAGGGGACCGGGCAAATTGGAAATTGGCTATTGGATTCGGGCGTCCTTTATTGGCAAAGGGTATGCAACTGAAGCTGCCTATGGCCTTACCAAAGCAGGGTTGTTTAGTCTCCCCATTTCGCACTTGCTCATTTTGATGAGCGACCATAACCTACGAAGTCAGCGAATACCTGAAAAACTCAATTATTCTTATCTGGGAATAAAAAAACCGGGGGATCCAAAACGCCCTACAAAAATATTTGAAATCTCCGCAGAAGAATTTATCGAAATCCCTCAATATGAGCCCGTCCAATTCTAACCAATCAGCCCTCCATATAAAACAGCATTCAATTGTATTGAAGGACAATTCCAAGACTGCTATCACTGAGTTTGCTAGGACCGACAAACCAGAGCAAGTGCTTATTGTCCTGCCTGCTATGGGGGTATTTGCAACTTATTATGATGCGCTTGCCAGCGCATTAGTCGGCCCAACCACTACCCTATTTACAGCAGACCTTCGGGGAAATGGATTGTCTGAAATTCGCCCTAAAAAAGGAGTAGATTTTGGTTATCAGGATATTTTGGATTTAGACTACCAGGGAATTATTGATGATGTAAATCAAACCTATCCGGGAGTTCCTGTTTTTCTGCTTGGGCATAGTTTGGGCGGCCAGCTTGCTTGCTTGTATTGTAGTCGTTTTCCAGAAAAGGTAGCGGGTTTGATTTTGGTAGCTTGTCCCTCAGTTTATTATAAGGGGTGGTCAGGATTTGGTCGGTGGACTATTTTAGGGTTTGTAAAATTTGCGAAACTAGTTTCAAATCTCCTAGGTTACTTTCCTGGCAAGAAATTGGGATTTGGAGGCACTGAAGCAAAAACGTTGATCCATGATTGGAATCATCAGGGCTTGACAGGCAAGTACGAGCCGAAAGGTGCGCCTATCAATTATGAGCAGTCGTTAGGAAAACTGACAACTCCGACACTTGTTATTTCTTTTGAGTCTGACAAATATGCTCCGAGGGAGTCCGTAGAGCATTTATATAAAAAAATGGCTTCAGCAGGTCAGATCGTCCATGAACATATGCAAGACACCAAAACGATCAAGTATAGCCATTTCAACTGGGTAAAAAAGAATGGAGAAATTACTAAACTCATCAAGAATTGGATTGCAGGTAACTAGTAAAAATGAACAGCGATGGCCAAAGAACTATTTTGCCCACCGCTGTCCTTAATAAGGTGTTGTGATTTTATTGTTGTGGATCAGGAAAAGTCACTTTGCACCAGTATCCGTTCCAACGAATACAAAAAGGGCCAATTTTTCTATGTCTTACAAGATAGTAGTCTCCCCCACCTCGATAAGAAGATTCATCAATTGATTCGTCAAATCCTTCAATGTCTTGTCCAAAAATAGCTTTCATCAATTCGTCCAATTGTCTTTCGTTTAGTGTCTCTTGTAGTGGTTCGAAACTTCCACTTACGAGTTGGTCGTCTTCCCAGATTAGGGTAGCGTCAAAAGCTTCTAACTCTTTTTCAGACAACAGGTTGAGTGGATATTCTGAAGAACTGATTACACGAAGTAATTTTAAAGGTGGTTCTTCTTGTATTTCTTCTTTGTTGCAGGAAAAAAAAGTCAATGTTGCTAGCATAAGTGCTATCCCAGTTAAAATCTTGTAGTTCATTGTGTAGTATTTAAATGTTAATAAAATTAATGTTCATTTCTAATCTATTGCGGGTATAATTATCCATCCTTATCCATTTTTGAATACCGTATTTCTAATTTCCTAAGTAGGATTTTGTTATTCCCTTAATGCTGACTTGAAAAAAGTTATTTCGTGATCACGATATCAAATCTACAAGCATTTGTATTCTTAAAAAATGTACAAATTCTAGAAATAGTCTTAAGCATCAACAGTAAAACACATAAACCAACACACACAACCTTCTATTAAACAGCCCCTTAACACTCTATCGCCCTCTTAAAAAGATACTAGTATTCCATCCAGTTGAACAAAAGGATTTCCTATAAATAAAAATGCCGTAGGCAAATCTTCCGGGGTTTCTTAGATCAGGGAAGCGTCAAATGTTCTTAGTTCCATGTCAGGCACTAGATTAAGTGGATATTTTGAAGGCTTCTTGTCTTAATTTCGGCAGGTAACATGTCTGCAGATAAACGTCTTATTGCAAGACGCTTACCTGCGACAATTTTGTTTTTTTATTTGTGTGGGCCACCAGCGAAGTAGAAACACCAGTGATTGTTATGATGAATACAACCAGTTCCTACTTTTTCAAAATTCTTTAGCCAGTGACTGCCTCCACCTCTGTAGGAAGATTCGTCTGTTGATTCATCGAACCCTTGAACATCCTGGCCATAAATCGCTTTCATGAGTTGGTCCAATTGTCTTTCGTTTAGTGTCTCCGCCAGAGGCTCAAAACTTCCACTTACTAGTTGGTCGTCTTCCCAGATTAAGGCAGCGTCAAATGCTCTAAGTTCCTCGTCAGACACCAGATTAAGTGGATATTCTGACGGACTGATCACCCGTAGTAATTTTAAAGTCGTTTCGTTTTCTGTGATTTGGATGTCCTCTTTACTGCAAGAGAAAATCGTTAGTGCAATTAATGCTAAAGTGATCGATGTTAAAATTTTGTTGTTCATGTTTAATGTATTTAATTAGTTAAAAAAAATTCTAATGCAAAACAATCTACCCCTAACCCTAATAGAATTAGGAGTTTGGAAAGTGAATTTCCAGAATTGTTTGCTTTCTTAATAAACGTTTATTTAGAATTGAGTATTAATCTCTGGTTCAAATGTACAAGCATAAAAACAAGAATAAAACGTACATTTACACGCCATAATCTTTGATAAATTTTAAACCTAAAAATCAACAAAACTCATAAATAACTAATAAACAAATACTTGATACGCACCAAAAAGCGCACTTTCCAAAAACCAACATGACTTTTACGGAAGGAAATTGTGTGCCCACAAAAAATTAGTACAAAGTATTTATGGTTAGGCTAAATAGCCCCTGGTGCATCATGGCTGGACAAAGAAATATGCAGGTGATCACCAGTCCCCACATGTCTAAGGGTATTGAATCCCATTAACCAAAAGTAAGATTTTATAAAGAAATTTCTATACTCACTTCGACCATTTGTTCGGATGTCTACTGCGTGGACGAACCCGTCTTTTTGTTGGTAGTGAAGGGAGTTTTTCAAGGCAGGAAGCCCCATCTTTTTGTAGTCTTCTGTTACTCGGCTGGCGTCAGTTACTATGAGGGATTTATCCAAAAAAACAATGGTGCTGACGCCTAGGCGCAAAATAGGATGGAGCTGCGTATATTCATTGCGAACTTCCTCATGTTTCGTGTTACTCCCAGAGATAAAGATCAAACCATACACGCAATAACCAAGCACTAATAAAAAGGCAAGGAACGTTCTGCGAAGTAAGACACTAGATTTACCAACTTTCCCCGTCAATTTTCCATAAAAAAAAGTCATGTATACAAACAATACGACCACCGTAATCCCCATACCTCCTAGCAAAGAAAACCAGGAATACAGTTCATAATGCTCATGAAAAAAAACAGATCCGCGTACTAAAAGTATAAATGGCAAGACTAGTAGCAGGATTATTTTGAGCAGGTTGTAAATTAATTTTCCCATGAAGTGTTGGCTTGTAGTAATAGTACAAATTTAGCTAATTTTAAGTTCCCAATAGCTGGAAGAACGACTTGAGGGGATAGAGAAGAGGGACTTGATTTTCGATAAAGTTAAAACGGGATGGGCTGACTTCCAATAGAAAGTAGAAGGGCTAAACCTAAACACTTGTTTTGCCTAGGCCAAATGAATTCAATCCATTAAACTTAACTCACTCCAAGTCGCTTTACACTCTACTAAAATGTCCCTCTACAAATATTTCTACCACCAAAATTCATAGACAAAATCTATTACAATATAAAAACAATAGAAATTTAGAATAATTTTACCTAATTGTGATAAATTAGTTACCAAAATATCGGATATTTGCACTGAATTTAAAGCAGGGAGTTTTCCCAACATAAATTTAACTAGCAAACACCCATGAGCGAAGCTACAGCAACTAAGAAAGATTTTTATTGGTCAGAGGAGCGAGAACCACATTTTGACAGAAGAAAAGAGATCATGGAAGCTCATCCTGAAGTGAAAAATCTTTTTGGAATAAACCCGATGTTAAAATGGACGACCCTTGCCATTGTTATTATTCAACTTACAGTTGCAGTGTTCGTTGGTCAACTTGGCTGGATTCCATTTTTGATCGTTACCTACCTTGTAGGAGCAACAATTGCGCAGGCACTATTCCTGGCCGTTCATGAAATCACCCACAACCTGGCTTTCAAAAGCAAAAAACACAACAATTGGATGGCATTCATCGCCAACTTACCGATTGTTTTCCCATACGCCATGTCCTTCAAAATTTATCATGGAGAACATCATTGGGATCAAGGAAAAGATCATATTGACACCGATATTCCTTCAAAAATTGAGACCATTTTATTCAGAGGTGTTATTGGAAAAATCATCTGGTATTTGAGCCAGATTCTGTTTTATGCATTTCGTCCGATCATGGTCCGTCCGATCAAAATTGACAAATGGCAAGTGTACAATATACTATTCCAAGTATCAGCAATGGCCATCTTCTTTGGAGCCATCTATCAATTTATGGGGATAAATACGGTAGGTACAGCTGTGCTTTATCTATTGTTATCCATGTTTTTTGCAGGTGGACTTCACCCAACTTCCGGGCACTTCATCTCTGAGCACTATGTGTTCCACGAAGGACAAGAGACCTATTCCTATTATGGCGCATTAAATAAACTTACGTTTAATGTTGGCTATCACAATGAGCACCACGATTTTCCAAACATACCTGGCAGCCGCTTACCTCAATTGAAAAAAATGGCACCTGAGTTTTACGACCATCTGCATTCCTACAACTCGTGGGTAAAAGTCATTTGGGGGTTCATTTTCAATAGAGATGTAACGCTTCATTCTAGGACAAAAAGGAAGTAGAGAGACTCGTTTTGCTAACGCAAAAACGCTAGGCAAAGAGGAGGGCGACAAATGCTGCAAAGGGTTTTGCCAAGACAAAACAGCTTGTTAAAAACCAGTTAATCTATCCCCTCATTTTAGGTAAAATATAGTAACTCGCTAAGTAAACTTAATACCTCAATAAGCAACCACTATGCTCCCTTGCCAAAGACATCTTTTTAGCCTACCAAAGGAAGTATCCTATATCAATTGCGCCTACATGGCCCCTTTGCTGAAGACCGTAGAGCAAGCAGGAATAAAGGGAGTGCAAGGCAAAAGTCTACCCTATCAAGTTGGAGCAACTGATTTTTTTGAACATGCCCTTCGCTTGAAATCCTTGTTTTCAAAATTGATCAACAACGACGATGATGATCGGATTGCGATTATTCCGTCCGTCTCCTACGGCGTTGCCAATGCAGTAAAGAATATACCGATCAAACAGGGCGACGAAATCCTCGTGGTCGAAGGCCAATTTCCTAGCAACATTTATAGTTGGAAAGAGATAGCTACTGCTAATGGGGCTGCCATCAAAACTGCCGCCCCTCCTAAGCAATCTACCGATCGGGCGAAGCAATGGAATGAACAGATATTAGCAGCCATCACAGCAAAAACAGCCGTGGTCGCTATTGGGATTGTTCATTGGGCAGACGGCACCCTTTTCGATCTAAAAGCCATCCGCGAAAAGACGACCCAACATAATGCATTGCTTATTATTGACGGCACACAATCGGTTGGTGCGTTGCCCTTTGATGTACAGGAAATCAAACCGGATGCCTTGATTTGTGCTGGGTATAAATGGTTGCTTGGCCCCTACTCTTATGGCCTTGCCTACTATGGTCCTGCCTTTGATGACGGCCAGCCGATAGAAGAAAACTGGATTATCCGTAAGGATAGTGATGACTTCAAAAATCTAGTCAACTATCAGGATGAATATCGGGTAAAAGCCAATCGTTATTCTGTCGGAGAATACAGCAACTTTATTTTGATGCCGATGTTGGAAAAAGCGCTGGAGCAATTGCTGGACTGGGGTGTCCCTGCTATCCAGGAGTTTTGCGGTTCGGTGTTTAATCCCTTTGTTGATTCGTTTCAGGAACTGGGTTGTGAGGTGGAGGTCGCTGCTTGGCGCGCTAATCATCTGGTTGGTGTTCGGTTGCCAGAGCGGATTGATATTCGCCGGTTGAAAGAGCAGTTGGATCAGGAGCGGATTTTTGTTTCTCTTCGAGGAAATGCAGTTCGGATATCGCCGCATGTCTATAATACTGCTGGGGATATGGAACGGCTAGTTGGTTTGTTGAAGGGGGTGCTTGGGTAGTCTATAATCATGCTCTCAAGGGATTTTTCACTTTATTCCTCCTTTTATTATCGCTCAAATCAGCAGGGATCATTATAGAGGCGGCTATCTCCTCAACGGTAAATTGCTTTTTTTATTTGCTGATATTTTTTTTCGTATTTCATTTATAGAAATAAAACAAACAGAGCCATTCCTACAAAAGAAATGGCCCTATTAAACTTAGAATATTTTTAACGTCATCAATGCAGCACAGAGCCCTGGACTACACCAAAGGAGCTACCAGATTGCACACGCACAAAGTAAATACCATCAGACAACTCCTTGGTAGGAATTTCCGTATTCTCTCCCTCTACTCTCTACAAAATTCTATTGCCTAA
>CALLWB010000034.1 GCA_938016265.1 uncultured Saprospiraceae bacterium | reverse complement strand
CCAGATCACACTCTAATTCCAAATCACTTATAACTGTACAATCTGTAACCGGCAAAGTACTATCAATTATTTTAATCCTTGCTGTACATGTTGTGATACGATCACAATCATCTGTAATTGTAAATGTCACTAACTCGCCATTTGCATTTCCAAATATATCTACACACTCTTTTTCTGGCGGTGTACCATCATAATCATTGGTTACATCTGCAGCAACAATTGGCCCACAACTTTCTGAAGTAGCAGCTGCCAAAGCAATTGCATTTGCACTGGTTTCTCCATTACTCCAGGCATAAACGTATGGCGAAGTGCCACCAGAGCCTGTAGCAGAAGCGGAACCATCGTTGCCTCCATTGCAACTGACATCGGTAGTGTTTCCTGCGCTACTAGTTAGGGCGGTGGGCTCAGTGATCGTTACCATATCCTCGGTCGAACATCCATTGGCATCAGATATGGTAACGGTATAGTTACCTGCAGCCAATCCATTGGTAGTAGCGGTGTTGTCGCCATTATCCCAGGCATAAGTATAAGGAGCAGTGCCATTGGTCCCTGTTGCTGTTGCAGAGCCATCTCCACCTCCAGTACAACTCACATTATTGTCAACAACGGTGTTGGAAACCAGCTCGGTGACGGTTACCGTCACTGCTACTGGATCACTAGGACAACCCAATGCAGTATAATGCCAATCATAAAAGAAATAATAATAACCAGCAAGCCCATTAAGGGCGCCGGTCAAAGAAATATCTGCTGTGGCATACGGATAAACAGCACCTGAATTTTCTCTATTCATTGAAACAACAGTACTGCCATCTGCATCTAAGGTATAACCTGTTCCTGATGGAATACTAAATCCTATAGGTATCGTCGTTCGATCTCCTAGGGTGTCTGTGATCGTAACCGTTGTTGTTTGGACAACAACGTTATTGGCGTCTCGTAAGTTTACAACAACATCGCCAGGCCCTCCGGGATAAACAAATACACTATCCAAAACTAACGGATGTGTTACATCAAAGATGAGTCCGTCCCCAAAAAAGGTATACTGAGCTCCGCCAAACAGTGCAGGTTCTCCTACTGTATTATTTATAACGACTTGAGTAGATAACAATACCGTTGAATCAGCCATGAGTACTCCAAGTTCAAGGCTGTCACCAGTGCCTAGAAGGACAGATCCTGTAGCCATATCGTACCAGCTATTTTGTCCATTTGGATTAGGCGCAGAAACGGCATACCCAGTGGAACCGAGGCATGTACTTGTCGCAATTGGCATGGCAAATACTTCAGCGGTGTAATCCAAGGTGATGGTGCCCATATTATTTGATGCTAATTGGTCCGTTGCTAAATTTGAAGTGGCGTCGATCGTCACCATTCCTCCTGCAGAGGTGTTGAAAGGTCCTATGGTTACAAATAGAGTATCTCCTAGGTTCAATGGACCGGCAATTGTTCCATTTAGCGTGGCGGGTGTTGCACCTGTCAAATTTACAGATACAGGGATATTACTTTGTGGTTGTGTACCAACGTTTGTAACATAAACATCAACGAACGTATTGGGTCCCCCACAGAGGAAGGCATCATTTGAAACAATCTCCGCTACCGCTAAATCATTGGATAGGAGCTCTCTAACCTTTACATCATCAAAAGAAAGTCCATCACTGGAAGTAATAGTTGTAGAAGGGAAATTATCTTCTTGTCCAAATCGGATCTGAGTGGTCGCCGAAAAATTCTGCCCGTTTGCTAATAAACTATCGCCAATAGAGATGTCTATTTCCGAGAAATAAACTCCATTAGAACCACCTGTACCTACATTCCAATCTAGTAGCTCAATCCAGGTATCTGTTTCTGAACCTCTGATCCAGACTAAGTCATTTGGTTGTACTTCATCACCATGTTCCATATAAAAAAAAGATAGCAAAATGGGATTTCCAATGTTTGCATTGTAGGAAGACATATTTAGGGTAGCGGTAGCGTAATTTATGACGAATGTGCCACTTGGGTCCTGGTCAAGTGTAATGGCCTGTGTACCTGTGTTTGCATAACCTGCACCTGCTTCAGTTCGGAGTCTTCCAATTCCTGGCATGTCTGTTTCAAAATCCCAGGTGGTGGCTCCTGGTAGCCCAACGGTGTTGTTTCGAAGGGTAGTACTGTCCATGCCTTCAAAGCCTTCGCAGTAAGGCAGAGTAATGACTGGGTTGGCAAGTTGAGTTACTATAGTGGTCAGGCTGTCGTTTGAGGGATTTATATCTCCTGTCAAGCCTGTTATTATCTCAATAGTATGATCACCAAGTGTACTTAAATCTGCACTTGCAGTAAAGGTGAAGTTGAGGCTACTGTTGGCAACTACTGGTCCTGGGACTGTTTCTGTGCTCACTAAACTTCCATCTACAAAAAGACTAACATCAAAATTAGCCATATCGACGCTTGTGAAATTGGTGATTTCTACACCTATAGCCTCTGCGTTGGTCAAAGCGTTGGAAGTCCCAATTCTGCCATTAGTAGCGAATATTGAGGTTGCTCCGATATCTGTAGAAGAAACAAGGACATTGTCAATTGCCCAATACCAACCCCATAGCAACATATCGTCATAGGTAAATCTAATTTGCATCGCGGCATTGATATGTGGAGTCAAATCATACATTTTTTGTGCGGGACTATTCCATTGGCCATCGTCAATTTTAATGGAATCCAGGTTTGCCCAGGCGGTTCCATCCCAAACGTCAATGATACCTACCTCTATCCCATAAGCTGTTCGAAAGAACTGGTCAAAATTTAGGGCCAATCCAGTTGTGGAGTAGGGTGTCCCATCAAATACGGGCGTTGTTAATTGTTCTAATACTGTGGTGTATTCGCCAGCAGCATCCGCATCAATTAGAGCGAATTCGGTCCCATCCAAATAGTTTGTATTGCTCCCTGTATACCCTCCAGTTGTTCCAAACCAGGTATCCGTGCTGGAGCCGCCATCATTTATCGTCCAGGTTGCGGGTATTCCGGTGTCAAAGTTTTCTTGAAAAACTATTTGCCCGAAAGCGTAGTTGACAATTAAGCAACAGCAAATAAGTAGTTGTACTAGTAATCTCATAGCTTTTTGGTTTTAGTCATGTTCCTCTGCTTTAGACTTCGCATAATTGCATCGTATTCTAAAGCATTTAAAAAATGCCTGATTAAATAAAATGGTATAAATTTTTTAAAAATACGAGGTGTTAAATCCCCAGAATAGATTCATACACTTGAAGAGCAGAATGATATTCTGATTGATTTCAAATCGCCATGAAGGGGGGGTACGTATGACGATTATTGTAAATGTATGAAAAAAATGATGATAATTCTAAAAAATGGAAATAGATTTACTAGAATCTAATGGCAAGGGGTTTTATGAATTTCTCTAGGGGGAATGCCTCTACAATTACAATGGATGGTTCTGTTGTTTACTATTTGTGAAAAAAATCCCCCTCTTGCCGCCGCCAGCAAACAGAAACTAGTGCGAGTGTTTCATCAATGACTTGGTGAGCGGGATGCTCAATTCCCTCATTGAAAATGCATATTCATAAGTAAAAGTGACCTATTTCACGCATTCTCCCTTTTCAAATTCGAAAAATTATTACAACTTACTAAGAAATAAAGAGATCGTTTATTATAAGATAAAAATGTAGTAAAAATCCACCCAATGCATGCTATGTATATAAATTCATCCTGATTAATTTTGGGATGTTTTTTTTGTTATAAACCTACCATACACAACCTCCAATATTAATGATTAGTATTGGTTTTTCTTTCCTTTGAAAATCCCTACCAAGCTGCCTTAAATCAGCTCTTTTACTCAGGACTTAACATACAGTTAACATTGTTAATAATCATTTAATATTGGCTTCCAATTGAAGTAATATCCAACCTGCATATTTGTGTCGGATTGAAGAAGCAATCTATTCTTAATAATCCTAATTCAACTTATAATAATATACACGACACATGAACGATTTTAAATGGACTTCAATTTTACTAGCTTTTTTCTTTGTAGCAATCAGCTTCACCGCTTGCGAAAAATACCCGGTGCCAGAACCAGACCCGAGAGAAGCAGTTTCCGGGATACTAACTGAAAATACAACCTGGAAAGCAGATCAAATCTATATCCTTGACGGAAAAGTAGTCGTCAGCGAAGGCGTAACACTAACCATTGAACCAGGTACCATCGTAAAAGGACTGGAAGGTGTCGGATCGTTATCTTCTGCACTCGTAGTTGCGAGAGGTGGAAAGATCATGGCAGAAGGTACCGTTGATCAACCAATTATCTTTACTTCTATTTTAGACAATATTGATGTTGGTCAAAAATCAGGAACTAACTTGGATCAGAACGACCGTTCAAAATGGGGTGGGGTGATTGTTTGTGGAAAATCACCTGCTTCTGTGCAAGATGGCGATGTAGAAGGCAATGTAGATGGTATTCCAGCAAATGAATCGTATGGCAAATATGGAGGAAGTGACGTTAGTGATAATTCCGGTGTACTTCGATTTGTGTCCATCCGACATGGAGGAGCAGAGATCGGAGAAGGCAATGAAATCAACGGACTTACCTTGGCTGGTGTTGGAAATGGTACGACGATCGAAAACATTGAGGTCGTTTCGAACCTGGATGACGGCATTGAGTTTTTCGGAGGATCTGTAAATGTAACGAACGCGCTTGTCGCTTTTCAGGGAGATGATGCCTTTGATATCGATCAAAATTACAGCGGGACAGTGACCAACCTGATTTCTATACAAGATGGACAGGGAGACAATGCATTGGAGATTGATGGCCCGGAAGGCGCCACCCATTCGGATGGATTGTTTACGCTTATTAATGGAACATTTATTTGTACAGATAATTCTGGTGGAAGAGCAGCAACCCTAAAAGCTAAAGCGCAAGGAACCATCAAGAACTGCACCTTCGAGGGATTCAAAAAGCCGATTCGCGTTAGAACAAGTTTTGTGGATACTGATGACTGTGTTGCAAAAACAGATGCTTATCTGAATATGATGGTGAATAACACCTTGATCCTAGAAAATAACACCTATTTGTCAAGCGACGAAGCAGCAACTTTGATCGGTAGTTATTCCGATGACGGCATCTATGATGCTTGTATCACCAACGCCATGGAAAATGATCTTGATCTGAAGTTTGCCACCAATAATACAGTAACAGCAAGCCAAAACATGCCAGATAGAACTTCCGCTTTTCAAAACTGGACCTGGACTGATATCAACAATCAATTACAATAAAAACCACGTTTTCTGCATCAAGAAATCACTACCTGAAATCTTATCATTTCATAATTAAAACAAGTAATGAATCAATTTCAATCCTACTTAATTCTAGCTTTTACTCTTTTGAGTTTCTCGTTATTCGCACAAGAAGGAACGTTGCGCGGCACGATCACTGATAAGGAAACTGGAGAGACCCTTCCTTTCGCAACGGTTGTCATCCAAGGAACTACGACCGGAACGCAGACGGATCTTGACGGTAAGTTTTTTCTGAAACTGCCAGTTGGGAAACACAATATTGAGTGTGTATATACTGGGTATGCTGACCAACTTTTTTCTGAAGTAGCAATTTTAGATGGTGAGGTGACTACGATGGATATTGCTATGGGAACAGGCGCTATAAAGATTGATGAAATCGTAGTAGAAGCTAAGAAAATCACCAATACGGAAGCCGCAATAAATACCATTCGACGTAAGTCGTCCAATATTCTGGATGGGATATCTTCACAGCTGATTAGTCGTTCAGGAGATGGCGATGCGGGCGAGATTGCTAAACGGGTGACTGGAGTATCTATCGAAGGAGGCAAGCATGTTTATGTCCGTGGATTGGGCGATCGATATACGAAGACCATTTTGAATGGAATGGCTATTCCCGGGCTTGACCCAGATAGGAATTCTGTACAAATGGATATTTTTCCTTCAAATTTGATTAATAACTTGTTGGTTTATAAAACGTTTACGCCGGATCTGGCAGGAGACTTTACCGGAGGAATTGTGAATGTCGTCACCAAGGATTTTCCTGAGACTAAAACAATGGATTTTGCAGCTAGTTTTGGCTACAATCCTAATGTCCATTTTAACAAGGATTTTATTCTTTATGATAGAGAAGGGCTTGATGCCATTGGGTTAGGAGCTGCACCTAGAAGTTTGAAATTTCACAGCCTGACCAAAATACCTGATCCAGCATTAGACGATCCAGCAACAACAGAATTGACCAATAAATTTAGCAATAAACTGGCTGCTACCTCTGCGAATAACTTTTTAGATCAAAGCTATTCTTTCAGTCTGGGCAACCAAATGAATAACTCAGAAACCAATCGTACACTCGGCTATAGCTTGGCAATCAACTATAAAAACAATTACCAGTTTATGGATGATTATCAAGTAGGTACCTACTTCAAAGATGGGGATGCTTCTAAATATGAATTGGAACTAGAGCAGACCGGAACAGGCAATTTGGCGGTGAATGATGTGTTGTGGAATGTGCATGCTGTCGGTGCTGTGAAAAAGGAAAAATCGAAGTATTCGCTTAGTTTGTTGCACATTCAAAATGGGAAGACAGAAGCCTCTCAGCAAACACAACAAAATTACAACGAGACGGGCGCTACCTTGATCAAAGACAATCTTACTTACACACAACGGTCGATCTCCAATGCATTGCTTTCTGCGAAATACAGCCTGAATTCTAACTTGGAAATGGATGTAAAATTGTCGCCTACTTACTCCAAAATTTCTGATCCGGATGTGCGTACCACTGCTTTTTCTCTTCGGGAAGGCCAGTACACGCTGAATCCAGGAGACGGGGCCGGAGTAAGACGAATATTCAGAGACCTGGATGAAATAAATGCTGATTTTCAATGGAATACGACGTACCGGTTCAAAGCTTGGAAGGATCGAGGTGCAAAATTGAAATTTGGGATCGCCAACAATGCAAAGGGAAGAGAATTCCAAATACTAAATTATTTCTATCGCCAACAAACGGATGGTTCGGTTCCTTACTTTTCAGGAGATCCTGATGAATTGCTTAGTGAATCCACTATTTGGAACGTAGAAACGGATGAGGGTTTTTTCCTAAAGGGAAATTTTGAACCAGCAAACTCTTATCGGGCGACATCTAATGTTGGTGCGGTTTATTTGATGAATGAATTGCAGCTGACCAATAAACTGCAGGCGATTTATGGACTTCGGGTAGAAAAAGCCAATAACTGGTATACTGGATCTTCCAATAACGGATTGCGCGTTTATGAAAAAGAATCTGTCCTTGACGAACTGGACTTTTTGCCTTCTGTCAACTTGGTATACAAGGTGAATGATATGATGAATCTAAGAGGTTCTTTTACGAGAACAGTGGCGCGTCCTTCTTTCAAAGAGAAGTCGATTGCACAGATTTATGATCCGGTGACGAATCGTTCTTTTGTTGGGAATATTGATCTGGAAGCGTCGGATATCACGAATGTGGATTTGCGGTTTGAGAAGTTTTTTATGGGCGCGGATTTGATTTCATTTAGCGCATTTTACAAGCAGTTTCAAAACCCGATTGAGTTGGTGGCTTATGAATTGGATCCTAATTCTGTACAACCTAAAAATGTAGGCAACGGCCAGCTGCTTGGGGGCGAATTGGAATTGAAAAAGAGCTTGAGTTTTCTAAGTTCAAAGCTAGAGGATTTTGCCTTGTCGACCAATTTGACTTATGTGTACTCTCAAATAGAGATGGATGCTGAAGAAGAACTGCCAGCTAGAATCGCTACCGCGCGGGAAGGAGAAGTAGTGAAAACCACGCGTCAGATGCAGGGACAATCGCCTTACATCATCAACGCGGGCTTAAATTATAATAATCGGGAACTTGGACTGAATGCCAATTTGAGTTATAATGTACAGGGTAAAAGACTGGCCATCGTCGGAGGATCTGCTCCAGATGTCTACGAGTCTCCCTTCAATAGTTTAAATTTCAAACTAGGCAAATCGTTTGGTCCTGAAAACCGAATGCGTCTTAGTGTTTCTGCCAACAATCTGCTAGGAGCTAAGCGCATTAAGAACTACGAGAATTATCAGGCGACGCCAGTGTTGTTTGAGTATTTGAATCCGGGTAGGGCGTTTGCTGTTGGGTTTAATTATTCTTTCTTTTAGGATGCATACGCTTTCTAACAGCCCGGCCTAACAACTACTTGTTACCAAATAAAATAGAGGATTAGAAATTTCAATTTCTAATCCTCTATTTTTTGCCTCTGATTTTGTTTTTTTTTAATTATAACCAACGATGACGATGCATCCGTCGGCTTGTTTACACTGCGTATTAGAGGAAACATCCCATTCGGTGACACAAGTAATTGTTTCTTTGTCTATTTCACCAGGGGCATAGCACCAGGTAAAGGTGCAGTCGTCGTCGCAAGTCTCTGTGTTTTGAATGCCATCAGATATCCTGACGGTTTGCCCGTCCATGTTGCTTGTCAGTTCGATAGAAATTTGCAGGCAAACTTCTGTTGGTTCACCATCAGCGTCGTATGCTATTTCTTGCACGATGGTCATGATAAAACATTCGCCTGGAAAGTGATAGAGTTGTTGGCGTTGTGCTTGGGCTTGGAGACAGGTCAGGGTTAGTAAAAATACAAGTATAAAATAGGATAAGATTTTCATGTGAACTGTTTGTTTTAAGGATTTAAAAAGTGGTCTTGGGTATTGGTTAATTAAAATAGGGATAATCTTTGATTCTTCAAAATTGTGCTCCCTTGGTTTGGATAGGGTTGTGGTGGCAGAGACACCTTGCAATTCATCTTTACGGGTTAGGAGATCTTTAAGGTCAAACAAACGTAGCCTGCAAGGGAAGTTGCTGCTACGTTTGTGTGCTTTGAGTTGTTGTTGGAGACGCATAAAATCGTCTCTACGGGTGATTGAAAATGGTTGTTTGTTTGGGAAAAACAGGCCAGTTTCTAATTAGGTGTCGGGCATTGAGATTTTATACATGAAATCTGAGCTTCTACTGCATGACAATATGGATTTTCCTCTTTAAACTCATTCATTATTTGTTCTAATTGATAGGAACAAGATTCCGCACTAAAAGCAGTAGAACCGGCATGAAGCTGGCCAGTACAATCCATAAAAACAGGTATGTAACACCAACATTCTCCTGTTCCATCGTAGGAGGAGGCGCCAGAGCAGTGGCGGGCTGTTGGTGAATTTGGCTCTGTATGCTCAATAGTCGTCTCCACATTTTCCAGGGTACTATCTTTTTGGCAGGAGGCAAAACACAAAAATGTAAGCAACAATGCGCCCAAAAACATAAAGTTTAAATTAGTAGTTTTCATAAATCAGTTATTTTATTTAGTTAATAATGGTTTTTACTTAAAAATGGATCTTGGACAATTGGTTTTTGTTTGGCCGAAAATCCGTATTCACAACAAAATAAAGGCCACCGGATAAGGTATCTGATGACCTTTCAGAGTATTGAAATTTAATTTTATAGACATACCGCTCCCAGGGCCCATCTCCTTAATGACAGACCTGACCAAACTCATTTTGCAGGGGTGGTGGAATTAAAATGGAAAGAACTTCCTCTTCATTTCTACTGTTCTTCTACATTTAGTTACAAGATATAGGTAATATCGCTTCCATCTTTCGAAAAAAAATCAAAAATATACCCGAATTTTGTTGAAATAAATGCGATATTGTTCGTTGGTGTGCTTGTAAGTATTTGTTTGTCAGTGCTAAAATAGGACACATTGTAAAAATAAATTATACCATAAATAATTGATGAATTTTAAATTTGAACAGTCAAAACTGATCGTACTCCTTGCTAAACTGTCGGATGTCGAGTTTAAAGAATTGGGGTTGTGGTTGGAGTCGCCCTTGCTAAATCGTTCTTCAAGGGCGCGGTTGCTCTATGGGGTTTTGGATAGGAAGTTTCGGAAAAGGAATAAGCCACCCACATTTCAAAAATTATTGGTGTATCTGAATATTATCTCCAAGGAGACCAAGCGAAAAGAGATTTCTCCTAGGGCGCTTCAGAACTATCGGAAGCTGGCTAGTGAACTGACACTTCAGGTGGAGGATTTTCTAGTTTGGAAGCAAACGCAAAAGAACAAAAAATCCAGCAACCAATTGTTGATGGACAATTTGCTTGACAAAAAGCTGTATTCTCTTTTGCCGCCCCTATTAAAAAAGACAAAAAAACAACAATCGACGGATCCGATTCGGGACATAAATTATTGTATCAACAAATACAAATTGGCAGAAACGGAGTTTTATATGGATGTTCTGCTTCGGCATAGAAGGACTTCTGAGTCTATGAAAAATGTGGTGGATTCTTTGCGCGTTTCTTGCTTGTCGCAGCTATTGCGGTATTATTGTGCCTTGTCCAACTTTAAGAATTTGCTGGTTTCAACGGATGATTTTCCGTTTATGGAAATTGTGAAAAACTACGTCAGCAGTAGTAGCGATCTGGAACATTTTACGGTGAACATCTATTATAAATTATTGCTGCTTTTAGAGAATGGGAAGCCAGCGGATTATTATAATTTTAAGGAATTGTTGTTTCGATCTTTGTCGGCGTTTGATGTCAATGAGTTGCGGCAATTTTTTGCTTTTATGACCAACTACTGCAAACAGATGGTCAGTCTTGGACATGAACAATTTTTGGAAGAACGGTTTGCCATTTATGAGACAGGGCTGGAGATTGGATGCTGGACAGCGGGGATCTACTTTTCTCAACATCAGTTTGTTGAGATTGTTCGCACGGGTTTGTTGTTGGAGAAGCGGGATTGGGTATTTGATTTTATTGAGGACAACCAGTGCTTTATTTCACCAGCATTCCAGCAAGACATCGTAAACTTCAGCCTTTCTTTATTGTTGTTTTATGACAAGAACTATGATCGTGCGCAATTTCACTTAAGCCAAATAAGCAAAACGGAAGATTTCCTATATCATTTGGATTGGAAGGTGCTGTTGATGAAAATCTATTACGAGTATGATTTGTCAGTTACGGAGGATTACAATTATCATCCAATTCATTATGATTTGGAGGCTTTTCGGGTGTATACTTCGCCAGGGTCAGGAAAAAAGATGGCAGAACCCACTCGGGAAATGTACAGCAATTTCGCCCTCCTTTTCAAGCAGATTTTAAAGCAAAAAGGGAAATTAATCAAGAAGGAGACGCTTCAGAAGGGGATTGTTTCTATCCTTCAAACGAAGCTGATCAACTTAAAACCGATAACGGAGAGGAATTGGTTGGGGGAGAAAATCCTGGAATTGGAGTAGGGGACACTGGCAAAAAAAAGAGATAACAAGCACGTGGCTCATTATCCCCAGCATAAATAGCAATGCATTCCTATGCTTATTTATTTTTACTATTTGCTCCTTTGTTCACTTCTATTTTTCCTGCAGTATGGAGTTCTTTCAATGCATTGAAGAGGGCGTCCGTCAGTTTGCCTTTCAGATCATCTATTTTCTGTGGTTTTGGACTGCCATTCATCACCTTCTTAATTTTGTTTGCGTCTGCTGTTGTGAAGGAGTATCCGCTGCCGCTGCTAAGGTTGCTCATCGCCAGGTTAAGTTTGTAGGCATTTGCATGTGGGAGTAGAATAGTGCCCATTTCATCAGAAGTCCATTGAGGAAGTGGAGGAGGTTTGTTAAACGTTTTAATTGTGGTATTCTTTTCTACATTATTATTCCAATCAAGGGCTTGACTCTCGTCTTTCTTCTTATAAGATCCAAATTTAGCCTCTATCTTTTTAGGGAAATCGCCTATGGAAGGTGTGTTATTTCCAATTTGTGGCCAGTTTGCTCCTTTAGGATCATTTTCAGGATAATAAGTTACTTGTACATTCATCCAAACGACATGCTTTAGAATCGCTTGCTCGCTAAGGTTTTCGCCTTTAATTTCTCCGGGCTTTTCGCCGACCGTATTTTTTATAGGTCTTTCAAAGTTGTTTTCATAATCCGGGTTATTAAATCCGCTGGTGGTTGGTACGAGATTGTGTGTTTGTCCAAGGCCTCCAAAATGGTGGTTTATCAAATGGAATCTTACCCACTGGACATGGTCTGTGAGTCCTGCATCTTGCAGGTGTTCCCAGCCTTTAACATTCGCATTTCCAGGTTCAGAACCGTAGACTCTATTTGGAGAAAGCAGGTCTACACTAGCAGATGTCGCTTTGCCGTCAGCACTTCCATAGTTGTGAATTGGTTTTACAGGGAAAGCGGCCTGATTCAAGTCTAAAATTTCCAATAAATTTTGCTCCATTCTTCCCCATTCTTGGAGCCAATTAGAAACTTGGGCAATATCGCCTAGATTTGCTCTGATATGGGTTTCCCACAGTGATTTTGCTTCTTCATATTTTACAATTAAACCACTGGTTGGATTACTGGACTTTAGTTCTTTTGTTTTTTCAGCTGCTTGGGCTAATAACGCGGTAATTGTTTTTGTTACCGCCTTCAGGGTATAATCTTTTTTCAGATCGTCAAGCGGTTGTCCATTGAAGAGGACGGTAAATTCATAAGTACTTCCTTTAGTTGCTCCGTTTGCCTTGACATTTGCTCCTGTTTTTGAATTAAAATTATCGACATTTGTTTTTGCTTTAGAGGCACTTTCAAATTCAGTTTTTGTACCAAATACGTCATCGAATATTTGCTTTACTTCTTCTTCGCTATCCTTTTTTATGTTTATTTTTACTACTTCTGAACCATATTTAAGGTTTACAGAATAAACACCATTGGTATTTGTAATATCCGCTTCCCCTGTTTTTAATAATTTTTTTGCATCGAATAAATTTTTAGTGCTTGATACTGCAGGTGCTGAATTAGGATTGGGTATTCGTACCTCTTCAATTCCCCAGTTTTCATACACCTCAATCAGATCTTCGAGTGGTATGTCGGTTGTTCCTTTTTTGTCATTGATTGCTTTCTTTAAATCTGTAAATCGGTGTTTTTTTAGTTGGCCTCTTAAATTGGAAGAGATACTTTTGCCACACTCATATTCCTTGCCCTCGATTGTTGCCCTTTTTCGTTCTCTCTGGTAAAGTATTACTTCTTTATTTTCAAGCACTTTTTTAGCAACTTCTTCGAGCGTAATTGGAGTCGTTGGTTTTGGTTTTTTGTTTGCTTGTTCACCGGTTTCGTCGTTATCCAGGTCGTGTTTATTGCCACTGTCGGAGTCGTTATCAATACTTACGTCCATCTGTGCTGTTGGATTTACCTCACCTTTTACGGTAAAGATATCTTCCTCTTCCCCTCCTTTTTTAAATGTTGCATCCAGCTTTTTTAGTCGGTATTTGTTTTTCAGTTGGAGCAATTCAATATTGAGCTCTTCTTGGGTGGTATCTGGATCATTGTCCAACTCTTTGACCTCTTGGAAGGCGTTGTCCAGTGCCTTCTGTTTTTGTTCTTTTGACCTTTTGTCTTCTCCCTGATTATTTTTATTGTTTTTCTTCTTTTTTAGCAGGCCTGCCGATTCAGCAATTCCTCTTATTTTTTCAACAACTGTGTCAATGGCCTTTTCTATTTTTTCTCTGACTCCACCTATAATTTTGCGAATTTTACCAGCGATACCTCCGAGCCCCATCAAGCTTGCCAGGAAGCTAATGACCACTGGTAAAGAACGACCTAAAGCGTTTTCTATTGCAGAGGCCATGGCTGCAATATTACCACTAGCGATTGCTGCCAGAGAATCCAGCACTGCTTTGATCAACGCCGCGATCTGTGCTGCCCGTTCAATGAAGAACTTAACCACATCAATAATCATCTTACAGGCCTTGACAAAACCAGCTGCCGGATTAAACAGCCCTAGAATGAACGTTATTCCAGAGGTAATCACCTTCTCGATCAGGAAGGACTTAAGGCCATCCATCACGGTAGATTTGACATCGGATAGGCTTTCTCCTGCTTCATCGACCACTCCTTTTACTCCATCTTGTTTGAGGGTGGTTACCATGTCAATACCCGACTCGACTCGATCTACATTTTCAGCACCAACAGACGTGGTCAATTTTGCTTTGATGAAGTCCCAGGAAAGGCCCAACACCTCCCCGGCAAACCCTACGATCCCTTTTAGGTCAAGGGTTGCAGGAGGAGTAACCCCCATGCCGTCCATCTGTCCAAACAGCCATCCGGTAATTCCTCCCTGCAAATGGGTTTGAATATTCCCTGTAAAGTTTCCAAACCCTTGTTTGACGCCATTTATCAAATTGCTCAAGAATTCGATTGGGTTTTTTATAATTTGCCCAATAATACTAACCGCATCTTTAAGAACACTTAAGATCAGGTCTTTCAGGTCTTTTATGGTTTTAATTACGCCGTCTATGGCATCTAATGCTCGTTGGAAAAACCCTTTGTTTTCTTCTTTTAGTTTTTCAATATGTGCATCAATTTCCCGAACGTTTTCTGTATAGCTTTGTGCGATACTTTCAATTAGTTGGCCACTAGAATCGGTTATTTCTTGTTCTAGTAGGGCAAACCTAGCATCCACATTCGTACTGCATTCGATGCCATATTGTTTTAAGTCGGGATCTAAAGCGTCTACATATTTTGAAATATTGCTTTTCCCATTAGAAATAGCGAGTTTGGCCGCAGCCAATTTTTTTCCAACATATTCTGCCACCCAATTGATCGTGGAATTTAAACTGTTGATGAATTTATCACGCGCTTTAGTAAATATCCTGTTTATTGCACGTTCATCAATATTAGTAAAAAAGTCACCAATCTTCTCCCACCATCTCCTTCCATCTTTAAACGCTTTCACTTCCGTTTCTACTGTTGTTTTAAACGAACTGCTTGCTGTAACGGCTGCATTATTGAACGTTGCATTAGACACCTTTGTCATGTCGCTCAAAATAACACCTACTTCGATTTGAGTCGCAGAGAATATCGTGTTAATGTTATCTGATACCTCTTTTCGTTTGACTTCATCTTTAGAAATAGTACCTAATTGATCTGTTTTAACGCCTCCGAATTGTGTGTTACGGCTGTCCAAAAAACTGTTTAAGCCATCATTTGTAAGCGATTGAGCGTTATTTTGTGTAGTACTAAGGATCCCTGTTTCTGCATTTCTGAAATCAGTAGCGCTTTGAACAGCATTAGTTGCTGCATTGTTTTTTTCTTGAAGGGCAAGTAGAAATTCTGGTTCATTGGAAGCCAAAAGTTGTGCTTCACTTAGGTCCGAAGCCGCTAGTGTTTCTTCTAAAGCCTTGGTGTTTTCTTGAATAGGAGTTTCGACTTCTTGTGTATTTTTTTTCTTAGGAGATACTTTTGTCGGATCGATTGATCCTACCGCTGGGTTTGGTCCTGGTTGAGGAAGCGGGACTACTGTTTTTCCTTGTACGTTAGTTACATCAGGCACCTCCTTATTGATCTCCTCTAAGTTTCCGGAAGCATTATCTTGTTCTACTTGTACCTCTGCATTTGCTACATTGGTGATTTTTGTTAGTTCAGAAGCTTCTTGTAGTTTTTCAAGCGCTTTTCCATCCTTTGGTGCTAGTCCACTAATGCGTGATTTAAGACGAGTTTTAAAGGCTTCTACTTCGAATTCTTTAGTAGGAGTCATGTCCATTTTGTCCACCTGCAGATCCTCGGCGATACTTTCTTTTTCATTTTCAGGTGGTTTGGCTGCTGCTTTAGCATCTGTCACCTTTTTTACAGTGGGTTCATGTGTTTTCTGTTCTTCTGCTTTGCTGTTAATCTTGGTGATTTCTTCCTTATAAGAAGCATCAAGGTCAGTCGCCTTCAGCGAAGGAATCACTGTAGCTGCTGGTTTGGTTCCGGGAATATTTGCCGTGCCACCAATTGTAGGTTTGGTTCCGGGAATATTAACAGAGCCTCCAGTTGTAGTTTCGGTGCCAGGGATATTTGCGGTACCACTAGCAGTTGGTTTGTCTCCAGAAATATTTGCAGTCTCTCCGGTTGTTGGTTTGCTTGGCTCTGGGAGTGGAGGGATCACCATTGGTTTGTTGGCAATGGTGGACTCTGTTGTTTGTGGATCGAGACTTAATTGAATTGGGCTAGTTGCGTTGACTTGTTTATTTGCTTGCTTCTGCTGGACAGGTGCCGAGGTAATCGTCTGTTTTTTAGAGGCACTTGATTTTTTTTGCGTAGTCTCTCCTTTTGCAGCTTGTGCGCCCATCTTTTCTGCTTCATTTTCGAGGCCTTGATCGTCGTTTAGGGCAAATCGTTCTGTTTGTTTGGTGGGTTTTACTTTTCCTGCGCGTTGTTGTTTGACGTGGGTTAATTCGTGGCCGAGGAGTTCTTGTCCTTTGGTCGTTTCGGGATTGTATTTTCCGGGAGCGAAGTGTACATTGTTTCCTTGTGCATAGGCTTGTGCACCCATTGCTGTTGCGGATTCAGAATTTTTATGAATGGTCACATTGGAGAAATCTTCTTCAAGGCTGTTTTCCATTTTTGACTGTACCTTGGCTGGCATATCTCCGCCTTTGTTAAATTGGTAGGCTTCTTTTTCTTCGGTAGTATTTGCCTTCTCTTCCCTTTTTTGACCAGGCATTGTGATTGGATTGTCTACTTTTACTTGGAAGGGTTTGAACTGGTTATCCGCTGCCTCGGTTCCTTCTTTTTGAACTTCCGAAAGTTGGACCGCATTCAAAACCCTATGGTCTTGTGCTGGAACCTCCTTGAATTGAAACGCTTGTTTTTCCTCCTGTTTATTCGGTTTATTTTCTTTTTGTTGAACAGCCAAAGAGAATCGACTGTCAGCTTTTGAATTAGTGAACGGTTGTCCTGCGTTCGGGTTGTTTTGATTGGGATTTGGGTTGCTATCTGGGGTGTCGCCATCTGCCGTGGATGGGCTGTTGTCTTCTGTAGTCTGGTTTTTGTCCTCTTTTGTTTTTTCTTGGGTGGGTTCTTCCTTGTCCTCTGACTCGCTGTTTTGTTTTGCTTGTGTTCCGTAGGGCATTGGGGGAGGGGTGAGGGACTTTTCTTGGCTGAAACGCTGCACTGGCAGGCCAATACTCGGTGCGGACTGATTGGCATTTGCCAAGTCTTGTTTGGATTGGTTCTTTAATGAAGTCTTCATATTAAGCATAGGAATTTAACGCCGTTAAAAATTAACAGCTAACTGTTGAAAGACATATTATTCTCTAAGTGTAGATTTCCCCTCAGATCTCTATTTATTGTGAAGATTAACCATGTTTTGTTGTTGCCAGCAAGCAGTAGACAAATAAAAAACATGAAGTTCTAGGATGACTTTTCATTTGCTGTTAAGTAAAAATGTCAAAAAGTCACATAGTATAAAAGTACAAGTATGGCGTTAAATTAGGTTTCTAAATATGTTTTTTATACGGTAAGTCTTGTCTCGATTGGTTTGGAGTTGCCTGTCGGTGAGACTTATATGAATAAATGTCCTATGTTGTTTGCTAATTGTGAGTGGAACGTAGGCCTGTCTGTAAAGGTTTCTAACCTTTTTTAGCAACTGTTTTTTTCTCTGAAATATTTTGGGAGCGCAAGAAGCGATGTTTAAGTTTATACCTTAAACCGATAGCTGAACGGTTTTGGTTGGGGGAGAAGATCCTGGAATTGGAGCACCCGAAGGCAAAACGGATGTGTCGATAGAAAACGTTCCCTCAGCAGGAAGGAATCATCGAATAGAGTTTTGACGGAACAGAGTTAGCTAAAACACAAGGGAAAGTCCGCTCCGATGAAAAGCTGTTAGACTCGGGTTTGAATTACGAATATCTAGGAGAAACAACCATTGGTAATCAAGATTTCAAAGAAGTAAATTATTAAAAAAGCCCGAAAAACTATTTCAGTCTTTCGAGCTCCAGAAAATTTTGTATATGGGATAATCGAATGAGAAAACAAGTTTACTAGTTGGACTTAATAACCGTTTTTGTAATCGTTTGTTCTCCGGCACTTATCTTAACAAAGTAAGAGCCAGAATTTAAGTTCCTTAAGTCTATTTCTAATTGATGCTTACCTTTTGACAAATCAGCATGTAGAAAAGATTGTAATATACGTCCGTACATATCATACAAGTTTATACTGACATCAGATGACATCTCCTTAGTTAACTCGAAACCGATCACAGCCCGATCTGTTGCTGGATTTGGGAATACACTGGCTTGGAATGAATCCAATGCGTACGGTATTTGTCGTCGTTCTGAGTTGATTGCAAAGCCAGTTAACAAATTTCTTCTGAAAGTCGTCCCATTTGCATTGATCATAAGCGAGTAAACTCCGTTTACAAGGCCATCAGGCATCTGACACGTGTATTGTCCATCCTCATTTTCGGTAAATTCCAAGATATAAGAAGGAGTTTCTTTCAAAGAATTTCCAAGAAAATCACTTTGAACAGTTGCGATAGCAGTTAAGTCAACATGTTCATCCGTTCCTTCTATTTCTACACTTAGTTCAGTTAATGAAGGTTGAGTAATGACATTTTGCGTTTTCTTGAAAGTAAGGCTTGGCCCTTCCGGATAATCGATAAGAGCAAAGAATTCATCAGAATCAGAATGTATGGTATAGGTTCCAGGATTCAATTTTCCTAATTTCGCTTCTGTCAGAAAGGTATTGCTCGATTTAGAATAATTTCCTTTCATTTCAGCTACAAGATTATTATCATTCATATCTACAATTTGAAAATCCGCCTCATCATGGTGTATTAAAGACAATTGAACCGACTCTTGATTTTCTGTAACTGTAAACTGATTGTTAAATCCATCCTTGGTGGAAACGATCTCATGAGAACTTCTTAACGTAGGGTCTTGTTCTGTTTGCTTTATTAAAACATCAGCTACTGCGCTGCTTTTGTTTACTGTTTGGTTAAAGTAGGGTTGAATCGAACTCCAAACTAATTGACCATAAGCAAGGTCTGCATGATCAAGTCTGGAGGGTTTATGACAGGACCAGCTAAACCAACTGTAACAACCAGGCCATCCCATTGTAGCACCGGGGCGTCTTGTACTATAGTAAGGCGATGTACCATCATTACCTCCCCCCTTCGGGCCACCAGAAGTTGATCCGCTGCCACGCTGATTTAAAAATTGCCCGCTCAAGGTAAGAAAGGGGCGAGAAGTTGAGGATCCATTTCCAAACCCCCAGGCTCCAAATACGAAAAACTTTTCAGGCTCATTGTTGGCATTCATATCAATCATTGGCCGAGCAATATAGTCCATATAAAAGGTTGTAGAAGTGGTGTTTCCTGCATTACCTATGAATGGGGTCCAATATACGAAGTTAGCAAGGTATGTTCCTCTAAAGGGAGTCCCTAAAGCGATTACCTTGTTGACCAAATGTTTTTTGTTTTCTAATACCATGGCTATCTCAGAATCTTTCCCTCCATTACTGTGTGCAATGATTACAACTTCATTTACACCATAGTGGTTTGTAACAGCTTCTAGCATGGTTGCTAATATCTTTCCATTATTAAACATTCCTTCTGACTTTGTTGTCGAAATGTATGCGGTACGATAATTAGCATTGTAAGCAAGTTCATACATATCGTTTTTTGGAAGTTTATTTGTCCCTCCACCGTGAAACCAAGCAGAAGCTTCGTCATTATTGCCGTGAACAAACAACAAAACTGGATTGCCAGAGCTGTTGGGTGGTGTTTTACCATAGAAAATTGTTCTGCTACCCGCATCAACTAAATCATCAATACAGTCAGGATCAACCTGTCCATAAGTAGGCAATGTATATTGAGTTATGGTATTAACTGGGGCTTGATTCCCAGTTATTGAAGGAAGTTGTGTTAAGCAGTTTTGTGCTGTAACACTATTCCAACTAGAAAGACATAAGAAAACTAGGCAAATTGTGGTCAATTTTTTAATCATTTTAGTTGTGTTTATTTGTATTAAAAATTAGCGAGAAAAATCAATCTTTTGCTTGGATTAGTAATTTCGATTTAATGGGTATTGGTAACAGTATTTCTCTAAACATCTATTGTGTCTGGTAACTTTATGCTGTAAAGGGCATTTTCTTTATTATAGGTTATGTTGATTTGTTTTGTATGTGATTTGTCCAACAAAGCAGAGAATAAAGCTTATCCTCTATTACTGGGGAGGATGAAATTTCTTTAGTCAAGGCAAAAATTGATTGACTGCATGCTAGCACGGAACCATGATTCAGCTCACTATGAATAAAAGTGGAAACAATGTCGAAAATTTTATCAAGTGGGGATTTAAGCAAACCTTCTCGCTTTAATTTCCTTCGGAATAACTGATACCTGGATTTAGCCAAACTTTCATTATTAGTAAGGTGTAACAGGATAGAATAAATTATCGAACTAGAAAGAAATTCATAATTATGTGGCTTTACAATTTTTTGTAGATAAATCTCATCGAAAAGCTCAAGACTTTGCTCATAGTTAAAAATAATAAAATGGTAGGATGCCAATCTGAGACTCAGCGAAACCTGCTGTGTTTCAGAAGGAATCAAATCTTTGTTATCACAACACTGTTTTATTTCATTATGGACGTTTGTTGGTAGTTCGACAAAATTACTAGCGCTATAGTCTAGGTAGCGTAAATAATACCAATAAGTATAGTTTCGTTGATGAATTCCTGGTTGCTGGAGGGTTGATTTTAACTCATTCAAAACCTCAAAAAACTTCTCCTTTTCGTTTTTCTCTAGGAGGCATTTTAAAAAATTAACATAAACTTGACATTTATTGTTGTAAGAAAAATAGGAGCCGTTCGCAGATACAAATACATACAGTTCTTCTATGAGCTTGTGGGTTTCTTCAAATACTCCTAAATCACAAAGTAGCATGTACTTTACATTCAGATACTTATATTTTTGATTTATTGACAACTCCGTATCTTCTGCTGTTTCTTCTAGCTCCTTTAGCAGTTTAGCTGTCTGTGATTCTAAATTTTTATCCTCTCCTGAGTAATGTAAACAACGTAACTCTTCAAAAATCAAGTCAATCTTTAATGTTGTACGTCTATGTTCTATTGCTTTTAACTGATCTTTTCTAATAGTTTTGGAATATTCAAAACCATTAGAATCATTCGTAAATAGAGGCAGCCTGCAGTCATGCAAAAAATTATATAGTATGTCTATGTGTTCTAGATTGTCATTTTTGAGTTTCTTTCTTACTAATCTTTTTGATCGTTTAAAGACACTTTTATAATTCCCGCGTTCTTTCAACATTTGAATGATGCTAATTTCTTCAAGATCTTGTGATTGCTTACTTTGATTTTTATTGAATACTTTTAAGGACTCAAGAATTCTTTCTTTTAAATATTTATTTGCTGCATTTACATTTCCCGAAGAAACAACAGCGGTAATTTTTTGATTCAAGACCTCTCTGTTAAACTTCTTGACGCTTAAGTAAGTGTCAAATAGTTTGATGTAATTTTTAATTTTAGTAGAATGGCTAAATACGGAAGTGTAGGAATAGAAAAATCTTTTTTCATTATTACTAAGGTCGTGTATCAGGTGATACAAATTGTTTTCCTCCTTCATTTTACAAAAAATTGGGTGATTGAATCTTCACCTAAAATAAATGAAATGAATCGTTAAAAAAAGCGCTAGTATTTATTCAGAAAATAATTTTGCAGCTGTATAAAATAATCGGGCATTATTTTTATTATTTTAACTTATTGAACACCAGATGGTTTATGTTCGTAAAAATTAATTTTCAACTATTATTTTGCTAAATTTTTGTCGTTAACTAGCCGCAACAAACCAATTTGATCGCCGTAATTAGAGGAGTGATTTCGCAAATAAGCCTAAGATCGAATTGACGTCTCAATTTTAGAACGAAGGAAATTTTACAATCTTAACTTGGTAAGGCAAATTTAGAAACCAAGCCGCAAAGGTGAAGAGGTTTGTCTCTATTGTTTTATCGCCTTACTTATTCTTTAATCATTAGAGTTCGCTTAACTGAATATTCTTCTTAAGAAGACTAGAGGGGGATTCTATGTCCAAGCAAAACTCTTTAATTCTGTATCCATTAGTTTAAAATCCCTATAAATCTCTACAATTATTAGCAATAATAATTTGTGGAAAAAATAAACAATTAAAAAAAATGAAGATGAAAAAACAAAAACTTTTAATTACAAAATTAGACCAAAAGGTTTGTAAGGATTCTTACAAAAAAATGTTCTCTAAAAAGTACAATCATTCGTTCTTACGATTAGGCTATGCCATGATGTTAGTCAGTATGACTATTTTTACCGGCCCCAATGCATATACGCAATGTGCTGCAGGAGAATTAGCTTTCACAGTAAACATTATTAGTGAAGGAGTAGCGAAAACGGTAAGTGGTTATAACAGTGTAGAAGACCGCTATTTTTCATTAGGCAACGATGATGGAAGTTACGCTGTAATAAACGGTGCTGCAGATTATTTAGAATTGGATCTTACTGAAGTAGTTCCCAATGGTGAAACCATAACAATCACGCTGAGTAGGAGCAATGTTACCTTCGGTAATAAAGAGGCAGTAGCTGAGGTTCAAAGCTCGATGGACAATACCACATGGGGAAATACTCAAACCTATGCTACAACTACTTCTGGGGTAGGCTATTCATATACAGTTGCTGATCCAACCGGTATACGTTATTTGCGTATTGTAAGAATCAGCGGAGACAGAGATTTACGCATTCATAGAGCATATTATGACTTTAGCGAACCAACAGTACTTTGTGATCTAGATGGTGACGAAGATGGCGTTGTCAATGCAGTTGATCAAGATGAAGATCATGATGGTATTACAGATTTCGATGAGGGATATTGTGATCCTTACCGATTTACTGATGGCACCACCCTAGAAGCCCATTTGGGAAAAACAGGTCTTATTTCAAACAGATTTGATTGGAATTACTTACTAGCAAATGCACAAGGGGCTATGGTAGAAGATTTTGAAGGTCTAAGTGGTAATCCTAATGGAGTCAACTTCGACTTTCTAACATGGAATACCACCGGTACTAATCCAAATATTGGAGGGGCGAATTATGGCGTCAGTCCAGTTTCTGGGTCAAAAATGGTTAGGCTCCCACAGAATGATAATATAACGACAACCATTACATTTGATCAACCAGTTTATGGATTTGGAATGAATATGGGAGATATTCATGATTCGAATGGACCAGCTACTGTCAACGTAAGCTTTGATGGAACTCTTGTTTGGAGTAGTAATGGAAACGGTAGCGGCGATGCTTTCTGGGCAATCAATTCAGTAGATGGTGGTGCAACAGCCAGTGCTGCAGGGAATGCGGAATGGTTATTCTTTGGATATTATGATCCAAGCAATCCAGTCACTGTTGTCACTATCGAAACAAGTGAACTATCCAGTAATGCTGAAAATTATGCTATTGACGATATATCTGTCATTTGGCCTTGTACTCCTTTGAATACTGATGGGGATGCACTACCGGATTATCTTGATCTGGATAGCGATGATGATGGATGTGCAGATGCGTTGGAAGGCGCTGGTGGATTTGCCTATGGTGATATAATGAATGATTCGCTAACAGGTGGGATAGATGCTAATGGAGTTCCAATTACCGCATCTGGTGGCCAGGCAGATGTTAGTTCAACCGATGATACGGTACAGGCACTAGAGTGTAGTTTTTGTATACCTTTAGCGGTAATAGACTACGCTATTTCAGATGGTGGAGCAAATACAACAGGATACCTTTGGGACGGTACCACAGATGTATCATCTAGCCAGACTTATGGTGTAAACCGCTTAACATCAGATTGCGCCAATGGCACATGGACGCACTACTATAATGTAAATGAACCTGATAAAGTATTGTTCTCTATTGAGATGGGAGCCAATACAACAAAGATTGAATATGTCGATGTTCGTGTCGCTCAAACCCCTACTGACAGATACGATGCAGTATCAACTTCTGGTATGTTTGCCATGGCAAGAGACTGGCATGTACAAACCGTTGGCAACACTGCTTTAACGGCACCAGTTAATGTTCGATTCTATTATCCTCCATCAGAGTTGCAAGCGATGTTAGATGACGCAATAGCTTTATCGGATTCTGACCCTACATCTACCGCCCCGACACCAGCTGATATAGTTTGGTTCAAAAAAGATGTTTTCGATCCTACAGCGGATATCGATTCCGATGGCACCGCATTGGCCGGAGGATCAGGATACACAGTGCTAACACCTGAGGTCGTTCCCGATGCAATGGGAGTATCTGAAACTGATGCATCAACAATTGGTAACGGTGTAAATTATATTCAATTCAATGGTATTTCAGGATTTAGTGGTGGTTCAGCTTATGTAACGGTGACTGGTACGACGCTGCCAATAACATTAAGTAAGTTTGAAACAGTTTCAAAAGAATGTAGCGTTTTGGTGCAGTGGCAAACTGAAACAGAAGAAAATTTCTCCCACTTCGAGCTGGAACATAGCATAGACGCATACACATTCAACATGATTGAAAGAATAGAAGGTCGTGGAGGAAATCAGCCGCACGAGTATGGATCTCTTGATGAAGAAGCCAATGTCGAAAATTATTACCGACTAAAAATGGTGGACCACGACGGAAGTTTCGTCTATTCAAACATATTACACGCTAAAGTAAATTGTCGTGAAATCGATGAGGTAGTCATTTACCCTAATCCAACTGAAAAGGAGATTAATGTAATCGGATTAGAGCCAGGAGAGCTGATTCAAATTTTCAATACCATAGGGCAGATGATCCTTCAGTCTGATCAGCCAACCATTGATATAGAAAGATTAGAAGACGGTATTTACTTCTTGAAGTCAGAAAATTCTAAAACAATCAAAATTATTAAACACTAGAATTCTCTGAATGTTAGGTGAAATGTGATCTTTGTTGATCCAGGTGATTTTAATATTGCCTGGATCATTTTTTTTATATACAGAATGCAGGTTTCCTCAACAAAAATGGAACTACTGGATTTATGTAAAAAAGAATAATGATATTTCTAACATCGAATGAAGGAACCCAAAGTATCAAGATCAGCTTGAAATTTTCAAAAAATCAAAAGAAGGCCTTGGAGAAAGAAAGTTAGTTTTATACCAAATCGTACATGTTTTTCCATCCTGCTGATTTTATGATTGGTATCGTGATCTACTAAACAACAAGCACTTAAAAGAACAATTCCTAGAAGTATAAATTTAAGTTTACACAACCTTGTATTTTACTAATTTTTTATCTCCCATTCTGATAGTAATAATACTCTAACAACTTGATTTTTAACACGGATAACCACAAAAAAAAGAGGGACAAACACAATGCTTATCCCTCTCGACTACTAGTCTATTGTTAGATTCTGAACTAGTCAATATCGTCGAACGTATATATTCTGGTGAACGTCAAACCGCCGTCCTCGAAAGTTTCGGTCAAAACTAATTGATCACGGTTTAGGGTCGTAAGTGCTCGGACAGTTTGTGCGCCGCTTTCTGCGTCAAAAGTAATCGTAGCTTCCTCGTCAGATAGTGACCAGGTACCAGCTTCTTTAATTAGCGGGTCTGCTTCGTCGCATTTGCTATCGCCTTCATTGATCGTGTAGGTGCCATTCACGAAAGTGAGAATATTGTCTTTTATACAAGCGTCCAACTGTGCAAACTCATTGGATACTGGCGTGCCGTTGTAATCTACTGGTGGATCAACAGTTTGGGCGGATAATTCCCATGGACCATCCCCTAATAATTCTGTTTTGCTAGGTGGATCAACCAGGTCGCCCCCCTTGTCACAACTACTTACGACAAACAACAGTAAAGCGATAAGCGTCAAAAATGGAATAGTTTTCATACTTTAAATTTTGATTAAGGTTTTTATGATTGTAGACTCCAACGTCAAGAACTATGCCCGTTTGGCGAATGAATGCAAATTTTAACATAATCAGATGCAAATTTTGCAACCCATAATTTGCAGGCAATAATCAAGAAGTTTAAATACCTTTATTGAAAATTAATACAAGATGAATCCCCAACATCCTGAACGACTTGAGAATCTCCGATTGCGCCTCGCCAGAGTAAAAAATGGCGACATCAATGAGCCACAGGGTCAAAAGGGGTTGTCGTCTAAGGATATCATCCAATTTGTTGCAGCGTCCAAACAGATCAATGGTGTCTCCAATTTGCCAAGACTCTGGACCACTGCTCCTCAAATTTCTCACTTTATCAGCAGACAGAGCTTTTGCAACATCAATGAATCAAACATCAATGACGCTGAAGTCATTTTGGACTTTCTGGAACAAAAATATGAGGCGTACATTAACACGATCGTCCAACAAAAACCAATTCAGGAGAAGATAGAAGTAGACAACTTAACTCAATATTTTATTGGAACATTAAGGCAAGCCTTCAACGAAAAATTCAATAGCCAAAACGATAAGAATATAACGGATTACATTTCCAAAAGGAAAAAAATACACAAGGACTCGGTGGATGAATTTATCACGGCATTCCCCTCTTATTTTGCCTCTATTATCAGTAAGAAAATTAATGTCGACGAGATCTCTGATTTTATTGAATGTTCCAATTTTCACAGCTACAACATCAATACGCTGAAGAGCAAAGTCCAGTCTACCCAAAAGATTGAAAATTTTGAAGGGATTCTACTAGGACAGGCGCTCAGTCCCATCCCGGATAATATCACTTTGCTTATGGAAATCGGCAAACTCAAGCGATTTGAGACCGTGTATGGAAAAAAATCCAACATCGTTTTGACCAACGAAGAGTATGCCTTTTACAATGAAATTTCTAAAACCTTAATGCAATCCGGCATCACAGAATCCGCCATCGAAGAGGGCTACGCGAAATCCTTGAAATACAGAAAGCAATTTTACGGCCTGCTCGGTTTTCACGAAGGGGAAAATCTAGAGATTTTATCAGTAGACAGCTCCTCACCCTACCTAAAATTGTCCAGAGAGCAGTTTTTTAAAGATACCGATTACTACGTCGATTTTGCTAGCGAGATCAAGGAAATCAACAAGGAGCTGTACAAGGATAAAGACAATGTTTTGTTTATCATTTCTGAAATGCTATCGGAGGATAAAATGGATAAAGAAATCGACGAGGTACTATCTAGATATCGGTTGCTCAAACATGTACAACGGCATAAATTGCCGCTGAATGTACTGTCCATTATTAAGCGGTATTTCAGCAACATTGATCGGGACACGATTTATTATACATTTTTGCAACGGTATGCCCAACACAAGTACAGCCAGTTTATCAAATTTGGCAATCGACGAGAGCTCAATTTCGACTGTACCTACGCCTTATTGGATGGGGCACACAATGAACATGATCTTAATCAAAATCTGAATGATCATGTGCTGCATGCCTTCTATTACAAGCATTACAACTTGCCGGATCAATCCGGTGAATTGGTCAATACCATCCCGTATTACACGCCCAATAAAGCGATGTTCAATAAAATGGGAGGCAACATTGAGGAGATTCAAAATACGATCCCCCTGGTCACCGATAGCTATGAGCAAGAAGGAGACGGGACACGGAAAATCAAACATGTAGCCGCCAGTTTGCCCTTGCAAGAGATCGCTAAACAGACCAGTGATTTGATCTCTTTTGCCGTCTATGCGTTTCGAAATACCAACACCAACTACTGGGAGGAGGTAAACACGCTGGCTGCTGCTTTGTCTGGTGATTTTTCAAAATCACTAGGGGAGGACAGACTGGATGATCAGGTCCAATTGCTACAGGATTTCGGACATCAGGCCTTGACCATTATGTGCAATTATATCAAAATACCTTACTTCTATTATCCTTACATCATTTACTTGAAAGCGGAATTAAAAAATGACCATCTGCTAGGACAAAAATTGAGAACATTTTATAAGGATTTTGTTCGAACAACGATGAAGGAGCTGCAAAGTCATATCAATTTTCCTGGATGGAATTTGTAGGTGGTAGTGCGTAATTGGTATACGGTAGAAAGTAGAAGGACATTTTTGTAGAGGGAGAGACAAATGCCCCTTGGATTATAAACCAGTTTGCGAGTAATAATTTGACCAATTAGGCGTCGCTCCTGTGGAGCTGGTGCCGGTTGTTTGCTAGGATGCTATTCCTATTTTGGTTGCCTGCAGCCCCTGGAGAAGTATGCCATTACACCATTCAACACAACACTATTATCTAATTCACCAATACACTACTAACTATGAAACAACTAAGTATTCTTTTATCATTTTTGGTCGGAATAACGGCCTTATTGTTATTTGTTGATTTGGAATCGTTGCAGCGATTTATGGATGGCTCTTTGGCGACGGTGGCGCAGACTTGCAAGGGGTTTACGCTTACTCCAGTGCAGATTGGAGGGACTAGTGTGCCTATTGTACTTATCTTTTTGCTTTGCGCGGCTACCTATTTTACCATTTATTTTCGGTTTGTGAATCTGACGAAGTTTAAGCTGGCGATCGATATTGTGCGGGGCAAACATGATAATAAAACAGAAGCAAGTGACTCCGATAATCTGAAAACCATTCAAGCAGATCATATCAAGGGGGAAGTCTCGCATATGCAAGCGTTGACGTCTGCGATCTCTGCAACGGTGGGGCTCGGGAATATAGCCGGGGTGGCCATTGCAATAAGCATCGGTGGTCCAGGAGCCACTTTCTGGATGATGGTAGCTGGTTTGATCGGGATGGCTTCTAAATTTACAGAATGTACGCTAGGAGTGCGCTACCGGGATGAAAAATCAGGGACCGTATACGGAGGTCCGATGTACTATTTGTCAAAGGGGATGAAGGAGAAGGGATATGGCAAGTTGGGACTTGTATTCGGTTACTTTTATGCGATTATGTGTGTAGGAGGTGCGTTTGGAGGGGGGAACATGTTTCAGTCCAACCAGGCTGCTTTGATGTTTACTTCTACAATTGGTGCAGAGTCGGCTACTGCTAGTATTTTGTTTGGAATGGTGTTGTCGATGGTGGTTGCGCTGGTCCTGATAGGAGGTATCCGTCGTATTGGTAAACTGACAGAAAAAATTGTTCCGCTGATGTGCGCTATCTATCTAGGGGCCGCACTGATTATTTTACTATTTAATTATACCCTGTTACCAGAGGCCATTGCCTCGATTTTCCGTGGTGCGTTTTCCCCGACGTCTGCAGCGGGCGGGTTTTTAGGTGTGCTGGTAGTTGGATTTCAACGGGCAGCGTTTTCCAATGAAGCAGGGGTAGGTTCGGCAGCGATTGTCCACTCGGCTGTAAAAACGGCTTATCCCGCGAGTGAGGGAGTGGTCGCGCTGCTCGAACCTTTTATTGATACGGTGGTTGTTTGTACCATTACCGCGTTGGTCATCATTGTCTTTAATATCAACGGGGCGTTTGAGTATGGAAATGTGTTGAATGATGCGGTTTGGATGGAAGGTTTGGGTCGGCATGTTGGTGGGACGGAGTTGACGGCATTGGCTTTTGATTCGGTGATCCCTGGGTTCTCTTACGTTTTGACGGTTGCAGTGATCTTGTTTGCTTTTTCGTCGATGTTGGCTTGGTCGTACTACGGGTTGACTGCTTGGAAGTTTTTGTTTGGTAAGAGTGAGTTGGCGGATATCATCTATAAATTGATGTTTTGTTTTTTCATTGTTTTGGGGTCGGCGAGTAGTTTGACGGCGGTGCTCGATTTTTCTGATGCGATGGTATTTGCAATGATTTTTCCAAACCTGATTGGTTTGATTGTATTGGCTCCTGTGGTGAAGGAGGAGCTGGACAGGTATTTGGCCCACCTGTCGAATAAAGTAAAAAATTAGGATCTCCCAATAAAAGTCATGGGCAGCCCCGTATTTATTTAATCATCTGTAAGCTTTAGACTCTTTCAGTTGGCTGCTCTTGGCTTTTTTGGTAGTTGGTGGTTGGTAGAAATTAAGGCTAGTGCAGTGGACACTTTTTCAAAAATTAATCACGAATTTAGATTCAAATCTAACGGTTATAAGTTAGGCCTTTCTTTCGCTGTAAATTGGTGTAATTTTAAATTGAATTCATGTAGTAGAATGGTAATTACGCTTCTAAGAATTGCCAATTCGGCGATTTTGAGAAAAATAAACGTTTTACATTGAGTCAACATTTCTCTTAAATCAAACCCTTATATTCCCAAACAAACACCCTTAATCCAATATTACTATGAAACACTTTTTACTATTAACAGTTCTTTTATTGATAGTGGCCCAGAGCAGTGCACAGCTGTTTGGTGCACTGGGCACGGAATGGGAACATTGCGCCTACCAGCACTTGCAGGACATGGGCAGGGATAGCATTTTGACAAAATCGGTTTCTTCACAAACAAAATATGGGTTAGCTTGTCATACTATTTATTCGACAGCTGCTGCGAAAGGTTTTGCGGCCTTAGACTCGATACTTCTTTGCAATGACAATGACAAAGTATATTATGAGGAACAAGACTCTCTGCATCTTTTGTATGATTTCTCTCTTGTACAGGGAGATACGATCATGCTTAGATATCCTACGGCTTTTGACCCAAGAATAACTCCTTTTTTCCCTAGTTGGGAAATTCACTTTACCAGGGTGGTGGATTCGGTGTCTACTGTGATCATTGATGGGATTCCGCTTAAAAAACAATATCTAAGAACAATTTGGCCAGTGGACTTCGACGGCATTGTGTACACAGGAAATGCAACAGAGCGAATCGGCTACGACTATTGGGTTGTACCATTGTCCCACTTTCAAGCGGGAGAGGCATACTGGGTGGAGGGATTAGCTAAATTTTCAGACCAGGATATTTCTATCACCAATGTTGATATTTGCTTTATTTCAGATGTAGAGGGAGTAGATATCCGAAAACAAGTACAGGTTTTTCCAAATCCGGTCCAGAACTACTTGCAAATCACCACGCCCAACCTTCAAATTGATCAATTGACAATTGCCAACCTCACCGGGCAACAAATCTTTTCCAAAGAAAATCTAACTTCACCAACCACCATACCTGTCGCTGAAAATCTACCTCCAGGTATTTATTTGCTGACATTGGTGGTTGGCGATCAGCAAATTACTAGGAAATTGATTAAGGAGTAATGTTTGAGGGTTGAATTGGCATTTGGAGTATTACAAGCCAAAAAACAATGCAAGAAAGAGGCGCAACAGTTGAAAATTGGGCTGGGTTTATTTATTGGAATAATTTTTTGTTATAATTATGGAAAACACGTTAACAAATGAAACAATTATCCATCCTAACCCTTCTGCTCTTTCTAGCCGTGCTCACTAATGCCCAATCTACCAGCGCCGCCAGTTCCGAAATAGAAGAACTGACCAACTCCATCGAAGAAGAAGCCAGACAGCTCAAAATCAACCTACAACAAGACAAAACCACCTACTATTTTCACAAGGACCTAAACATCGAATATCACATCGACACCTTCAAAATAGAACAAACCCACGTCCGCACCATTGAAATCAATAATACCACCACAGGAATGGTCCGTGCAACAGCCGTCGCCCTCCAAAGCTACGATCGATTACTAAACAAATACTACAAAAAACTACTCCACCGACTCGACGAAACCGACCAGGAGACCCTCCGCAAAACCCAAAGAAACTGGATCTCTCTAAGAGACAACGAAATTGAATTGATCCAACTCCTAGCAAAAAACGAATACTCCGGCGGCGGTTCCATCCAGCGCCTAATCACGGCCGACCGAATCTTAAATCTAACAAAAAATCGACTAGATAACCTCTTCAAATACCTAGTCGAAACCATAGAATAATGCCTCCTCACAGCTGTAGAAACAAGGCTCAGCTTATTCCAACCCCAAGAAAAATGAAATCCCAAGGCCGATTTTGAGCGAATGCAAAAAGGAGTGCAAATCGCAGCAGGGGAAAACAAAAATTTTTCGGCATGATCCTTTCTAGAAATTAGATAATCCCAGCAAAAATGTCGCTAGGATTCCACAAAAACAAGTATCTTGTATATCCAATATGCGCATTCTAAATAGAACGGATTCTATGAAAAAATATCTCAGTACCCTCATAATAGCCCTTTTCGGAATAACCCTATATGCCCAAGACATTCAATGGGCACACGAAATTGTCAGCTTCTCCTCACAATACGACAAATCCGCATTCTCCGCCAAACAAGTACTCGGCCCGCCAAATAAATACCCTGCATGGGGAAAAAGTGAAGTCGCCTGGGCCCCAAAAAGTGAATCCCGTGGACTAGAAAACGTCCGCGTCAAATTCAAAAAACCGATCCACGTGCGACAGGTACTCGTAGCAGAAACGCTTAGCCCGGGAGCCATTTATCAGATATTCCTCTATGATGAAAAGGGCAAAGGCCACAAAGTATTTGAAAGCAAAACAAAACAATCCGTCTATGGCGAAGCCCGCTTGTTTGGACAAAAAATATCCGTGACTCCTTACAAAGTTTCTCAGTTGAAGTTAGTCATCAACACCGATATGGTGCGCGGAATGCAACAAATCGACGCCATCGGAATTAGCGAAAGCACCAAGAAGGTAGAGGTCAAAATTAATGCCGCTACTTACGATGACAAAGTCCTGCCACCAGAAAAACTAAGTAGCAATGTCAACTCCCGATATGCAGAGCGATTGCCTATTATTTCACCCAATGGACAAACGTTGTACTACGCCAGAAAATGGCATCCCGAAAACATCGGTACAGAAATGCAGGATGACATTTGGATCAGCGATCGGATGAGCAATAACGATTGGGCACGCTCCCAAAATCCGGGCGCACCGCTCAACAATGCCACTCACAATTTTGTAGTAGCAGTAAGTCCTGACGGGCAGACCTTGTATTTGGCGAATGACTATCGAAGCAATAAAAAAGACGGTGTTTCTGTGTCCAAATGGAGAAACGGAAAATGGACGGATCCCAAAGCATTGAAGATTGTGAATCATTACAATCGTAATAAATTTGTTTGCTATCATGTTGGGGTAGATGGGAATGTGATGTTGATGACCGTCGAGCGGGATGATGGCTTGGGGGATCGGGATATTTACGTCTCTTTTCGATACAATGACGGGGATTGGAGCGAACCGAAAAACGTAGGAAAGACTATCAATACGAGCGGGATGGAGGCTAGTGTTTTTTTGGCTGCTGATATGAAAACGATCTATTTTTCTTCGGACGGACATCGGGGATATGGTGGGTTGGATGTCTTTATGAGTCGTCGCCTTGATTTTACTTGGCAAAATTGGTCGGAGCCGGTCAATTTGGGACCTGTGATCAATACACCGGGCAACGATCTGAATTATTCTATTCCTGCTTCCGGCGAATACGCTTATTTTTCATCGGATATTGGAAGTGCAGATTTGATGTCTAACCTCTATCGCATACGTTTGCCGGAAGAAGTTCGTCCAGAACCTGTTACCGTGATGAAAGGCCGATTCATTGATGCAGAAACCAAAAAACCAATCCAGGCAAAAGTAGAATACAAAACCAAGCAGGAAATCACAGAAGTACTAATCAAAAAACCAACAGAAGAACCAACCCGAAAACCAACAAGAGTAGCCCCAACAGAAGCTCCAAAAGATATCGTCTCTGAAGTAGAAGCAGAAGATGATGGCGAATTTGAGGTGGTCCTTCAAAATGAAAACAACTACGAGATTTTACCGAAGATAGATGGATATTTTACTGCAAGTGAAGACATTTCACTAATTGAAGAAGAGCAAGAAGAACTTGATTATGATGGGAATGATCCCGAAATACTCGAAGAAATCAAAAAACCAACCTACAAACCAGATCCCGTCACTACAATGGAAGTCGATCGACTACGAAATAAACTAGCTTTATTAGAAGATGATTTGAATGACATCGAAGAAAAACGGACGGCTGCCAAAGATAAAGTCAATGATGTAGCAAACACAGATTATTATTACGAACCTTACGAATATAAACCAAGCTATACCAATCCTGACCCTATCAAGAAAACAGAACCTGTCATTCTTGGAGAAGAAGACCTAGCATTCACCTCCCCGGAAGACGTCCCTTACCAAGCACCCACTCGCCAAAACCAAATAGACGACGATCCAGAATTAACTGAATTACAGAAAAAATACCTTACCCTATTCAACGAACCAGAAGACAATACACCAGTCACCACCATCAAAAAGAGCCCAAGAACCACAGAACTAGAAGACAAATACGCCTCCCTCTTCAACGACGACGAAGATCCAGCACCTAAAAAACCAAGAAGAGACAAAGAAGAAGAACGCCCAACACAACACAGAGACTGGGAAAAAGAACCAACAGACTACGCCTACTCCAACCAAAATCCAAAAGCAGACGGCAACCCTGATCAAAATTCACCAGAAGAAAACACAACACCAGAACAACCAAGAAACAACCAAGCAGAAGATCCGAAACCAACTAAGGACAGAGCGCAAAAGCCAAAAAACAATAGCCTGGAAGAAAAATACGCCGCCCTATTCGATGATGAAGAGGATAAAGAATTGAATCCCGGCGAATACAAAGTACCTGAAGGTGGAAGTTACCGTCCTGGAGAAGGTGAACGACCGGATGGCGGAGAATATCGCCCAGGAGAAGCACCAATAGCGGAAGGTGGAGGATATAAACCAGGTCAAGCTCCAATAGCGGAAGGTGGCGGATACCAGCCCGGCCAAGCAGAAAAACCGGAAGGAGGTGGATACCAACCAGGCCAAGCACCAAAACCAGAAAGCGGCTCCTACCAGCCAGGCCAAGCACCAGTAGCCAGCGGCGGAGTAGGCCACAACGACGGCCCGACATACGAAAACAACCCTGACGGATACCGCCCTCCAATGCCCACTTTCGACGAACTCAAAGATCAAGTCCGTAGAGAAGTAGAAACTGAATTGAGAGCCGAAGTCCGAAAAGACCTCCAGGAAGAACTCCTCACAGAAGTCAAAAAAGAGCTGGAAAATGACCTCGAAGACGACATCCGCGACCAACTAAAAGGAGACCTCAAACAAGACGTCGAAGACCAACTGAAAAACGACCTCCAACAAGAAATTGAAGACCAACTACGCAACGACCTCAAAACTGACGTCGAAGACCAACTTCGTGATGATTTGAAAGGCGATGTAGAAGACAAACTTCGTGACGACCTCAAAAAGGAAGTGGAAGCAGACCTTCGAAAAACAATGAAGGACGACATCGAAAGCAAACTCCGCGATGAACTAAAAGCCCCCATCAAAGAAGAACTCCGCAAAGAACTGGAATACCGCTACAAAAAAGAACTGGAGCAAAAACTCCGTAGAGAACTCGAACAAAACATCCGCAAGCAAATGGCAGAACGCCAACGCGACTACGAACTAGCAAATCCTGAAAGCGCAAAACCAGCCGAAGGACAATCAGGATACCGGGAACTATCAAAAGACATCATGCTCTACCCAATAAAAGTAGGACAGATCATCCCACTAAACAACATCTACTTCGATGCCAACAAATCTACCCTCAAAGAAGCATCCAATAACGAACTGGCCCGCGTCTTCGAGTTTCTCGACAGCAATCCAAACCTGATTGTAGAAATCAGAGGACACACCAACGGACTTTGTAGTGATGCCTTTGCCGCGAGCCTTTCCAAAGAACGCTCCATGGCAGTAGCCAACGCCCTAAAAGACGGTGGCATCCCGGCCGACAGATTGACTTTCAAAGGGTACGGCAAAACACTGCCTGTCGCATCAAACAGTTCGAGCGAAGGCCGAAGAAAAAACCAACGGGTAGAATTGAAAATACTAGAAATCAAAGAATAAGCAACATCACTTTATTTTTCTGAATGTTAGACTAATCCTACTTTCTTCGGTATTCGATTTAGGTATGGCGTGTTGCCATTTTTCTTGTACTTCATTTGTCATGTAGATCAAGGAGCCGGAAGGCAACTCATAGTCGTTGATTAGTTGTTTGTCAATGATGTTTCTAAATCGCAAGATACGTGTCTCTCCAATGGAGACAATTGCAACGCCTGTTCCTTCAAACAAAATATCCGTTTGGTCGGAATGGAATCCCATTTTAGATTTACCGTCTAAGTAATAATTGATCAAGCAGTTGTTGGGCTCAAAATTTAATGTTTTTGAGATGGAAACTACAATTTTCTTCAGTTCAGAAGTAAATGGTTGGAATGGATATTTTATTTGTGAATAGTTATAGGCTTTACCAAAACTTGCGGTTTTTCGTGTGGCCATGCTTTCGTCCCAATCCACCTCTTTTTTCAATTTATCAAACAAATTCAAGTCATTGTTTATAAAATTCTCAATAAATACGATCCCTTCCATTTTTTAATTGTTTGATGGTCTATTGTTGTTTTTATTAGTCCAAATAATTGAACCATATTTATAGCTATATAATTCCCGAAGCATGATTTTTTAGACTGCACCTCTTCTCCATCAACCCTCACCAACGCCCTTTTGTACAACATCCGACAAATAAGCATTCAAAAATTTGTAATTTTAGTCCGCCTTACAAAAACTCAGAAAGTTGGAGATATGATGGACAAGAAAAACAAGCTGCTGCTAATATTATTTTCCTTCTTTTGGATGGGAATAATCCACCTGCAAGCACAAGCACCAAAACAATACAACGGAGCAGAAATCCAACACGCCATTCAAAAACTAAACAGCCTTGGGACTGCCCTCTACTTCGCTGCCCACCCTGATGATGAGAATACCCGCGTCATTTCCTGGCTCGCCAACGACAAAAAAGTAAAAACAGGCTATCTGTCTCTCACCCGAGGAGACGGAGGGCAAAACCGCATCGGACCAGAAATCAGAGAACTACTAGGCGTCATCCGTACTCAGGAACTCCTAAAAGCAAGAAGCATCGACGGCGGCGAACAGTTTTTCTCCAGAGCCAACGACTTCAGCTATTCCAAAAATCCAGAAGAAACCTTTACGATATGGGATCGAGCGCAAGTGCTGGCGGATGCAGTTTGGGTGATTCGGAATTTTCGTCCGGATGTGATTATTACCAGATTTCCGCATACACCATCGAGGACACATGGGCACCATACAGCGGCTTCGCAGATTGCTTATGCTGCGTTTGATGCAGCAGGAGATCCGACAAAATTCCCAGAGCAACTCAAATATACGACCGTCTGGCAACCTAAGCGACTGGTCTGGAATGCCTATTCAAGAGGCTTCGCCTCCGAGGAAGAATTTGAAGCAAAAAAAGAAGAATTTTTGAAAGTCGATGTAGGCACGTATTATCCATTGCTAGGACAATCAAACAACGAAATTGCAGGCAAAAGTACTAGTCAGCACCAATGCCAAGCCATGGGGGCTCCTCAGGAGCGCGGTGCAAAAACCGAATACTTCCAACACCTGAAAGGAACAAAATGTACCGACGATTTATTTGATGGAGTGATTACCTCCTGGGAGCAGGTCAAGGAAGGAAAAGCTATAGCGAAGCTGCTGTCTGAAGTCAATGAGGAATATAGAGCGGACCAACCAGCAGCCAGCATCCCCAAACTGCTAGCAGCAAGAAAGTTACTGCATACCATTCGCGATAAGCACCTCCAACAACAAAAACTGCAAGCAATTGACGAGGTGATTCGAGCGGCTACAGGATTGTATATGGAAGTTGTCGCCAATGATTTTTCTACAACACCAGGTAGTGCAGTTGATGCAACAATCGAAGTGATCAATAGAGCTTCTGCGAATATGGAATTGCTTAACATCGAAGCACCAGGCGTCCAATTGTCTCCCAACAAGCTCCTTCAAAAAAATGAAGTATTCCAAGAACAAATTACCATAAAAACAAACACTGAAGAACAAATCAACACGCCTTATTGGCTAGAAGAACAAGGTACAAAAGGTATGTATCAGGTCACCGATCTACAACAAATCGGTGCCCCAGAAAATGCATCGGCCATCCACGCAACAATCAGCCTAAAGATCGAAAATCAAACATTGGATTTTGTCCTTCCAGTGCTCCACAAACGGATTGACCCTGTGAAAGGAGAAGTCTATCGTCCTTTCGTTTTCGGGCCGGAAGTCAGTGTGGCTGTGAAAGATAAAATCATCATTTTTGCCGATCAAAATCCCAAGACGGTCCAATTGGTAGTGAAGTCTGGGGCACAGCAAACCAGTGGTACTATCAAGATCAAACACGATGCTGGATGGACCGTTAGTCCAAGCACAATTCCCTATGATTTTACAGAGAAAGGTGCTGAGTTGGTAATGCCAATTACCATTACTCCTTCCCAAAATCAATCGTCTACCAAGCTGAGTTTTTGGAAGGATGACCAAGCTGTTTTTGAAGAGTTTGTTATCAATTATGACCACATTCCAACCCAGCAAGTGTACCTGGAGGCGACGTCTAAATTGGTGCGGCTGGATATTCAGAAAAAGGGCGAAAAGATTGGATACTATATGGGTGCTGGCGATCAGATACCTACTAGCCTGACTCAGATTGGCTATGAGGTCACGATGCTCCAGGATGAGGCAATTTCTAGTGAATATTTGAAGCAATTTGATGCGGTAATAATCGGAATTCGAGCCTATAATACCCAAGAGCGAATCAAGTTTCACCAACCTAAATTTATGGAATACGTGAAGCAAGGAGGGACGATGATTGTGCAATACAACACGCCATTTCGGATGAAGACGGAAGACGTTGGCCCTTACCCGATCAAAGTCTCCACCGACCGCACAACGGTAGAAGAGGCAGAAGTCAGATTTCTACTACCTGATCATCCAGTCTTAAACACACCAAACAAGATTACGAATAAAGATTTCGAAGGCTGGGTCCAGGAACGCGGACTCTATTTTCCCAATAAATGGGATGAAGGCTATCAAGCAATCTTATCAAGCAACGATCCTGGAGAAACCCCAAAAGATGGCGGCCTCTTAATCACTCAATATGGAAAAGGCTACTACGTTTACACAGGCTATTCCTGGTTTCGTGAACTGCCTGCTGGTGTACCCGGAGCCTTCAGATTTTACGCAAATCTAATTTCTCTAGGGAAGTAAGATTAGTTTCCATCAACCAGAAACCATTAATCAGAAACAAAACCTTCATTACTATTAACCAACACCATGGAAGAAAAACCACCCATATTCAGCAGCTGGAAAATAGCACATACCGTTGTTCTATTCCTCCACTTCCTATTAATGTTCTTATTCTACCTATTCACAAAAATGTACAATTAGAAGATGGAGAATGCGACATTAAACATACTGGATTGGTTGGTGCTAGGGATTACTTTGACGTACATTGTTGGCTATGGAATGTGGAAAACAAGAGGCATAAAGAATTCCGAAACCTATCTAAAAGGAGAACAAAACCTTCGCTGGTGGACGATTGGTTTGTCCGTTGTGGCAACGCAGGCAAGCGCCATCACGTTCCTATCAACACCTGGTCAAGCCTTTGAAGATGGGATGCGGTTTATTCAGTTTTATTTTGGATTGCCTATTGCGATGGTCATCATATCTGCCACCATTTTACCGATTTATTATAAGCTCAAAGTCTATACCGCCTATGAATACCTGGAAGGTCGGTTTGACTTAAAAATGAGGACGTTAACCGCCATTTTTTTCTTGATCCATCGGGGAATTGGAGCGGGGATTGTAATTTACGCTCCAGCAATCATCCTGTCTACCATCATGGGTTGGCCCTTGAATTGGACGATATGGATCATGGGGTTTCTGGTGATTTTGTACACGGTTGCGGGTGGGACAGATGCGGTGAGCCAAACTCAGAAACAGCAAATGATTATTATCCTTTCGGGAATGGTGATTGCTACTGGAATACTGATCGGATTGCTGCCGGAAAATGTGTCATTTGGAGAGGCCGTTGATGTGGCTGGCTACATGGGAAAACTGAATGTGGTGGATCTTAATTTTGATCCGAATAGTAAATATAATATATGGACTGGTCTCCTAGGCGGTACTTTTTTGGCCTTGTCTTATTTTGGTACGGATCAATCCCAAGTGCAGCGGTACCTTTCTGGTCGATCCCTCAGAGAAAGCCGGCTAGGATTGTTATTTAATGCCTTGTTCAAAGTGCCGATGCAGTTTGGTATTTTGTTTTTAGGGGCGATGTTGTTTGTCTTCTATCAATTTCATGAACCGCCCGTTTTCTTTAATCAAACAGAAATTAATACCCTAAAAGAAAGTAAAGAATACAGTAGCCAGATTCAGATACTAGAAGCCCAGCATAGTGAGGCTTTTCAACTCAAACGATCTGCTTTGGAAGATTGGCTTAACGCGAATGATTCTGGCGTTCCTACTCAAATAGCGACCAGTGCAGCACTTTTGGATAAAGCCACTGAAAAACACAAAGCTGTCCGTAAAGAAGTCTTTAGCTTAATCAGCCAGCAAAACAATACAAGTGCGGCCAAGGACTCTGATTATGTGTTTATCAGCTTTGTGACCAAGTACTTGCCACATGGGCTGATTGGTTTGCTCCTCGCGGTGATTTTCTCGGCAGCCATGTCGACTACTGCCTCGGAGTTAAATGCCCTGGCAACTACCACTTCGATTGATTTGTATAAACGGCAATTTGCCCCCGAGCGGGAGGATCAGCACTATTTGAAAGCCTCCAAATTGTTTACGGTGGGGTGGGGGTGTATTGCGTTGTTTTTTGCCACCTATGTTTCTTATTTTGATAATTTGATTGAGGCAGTGAATATTGTTGGCTCCTTGTTTTATGGGCCGATTCTGGGTGTGTTTGTTGTTGCTTTATATTTAAAGAATATAGGAGCGCGTGCAGTGTTTCCTGCAGCGATTATTGCAGAAATAATGGTTTTGGCGCTTTTTGCTTTGGATAAATATGAGTTTATTGAGTTGGCATATCTTTGGTTGAATCCGATTGGGTGTATTTTGGTGGTCGGGTTTGCTTTTTTGTTTCAAAAATTTGATAGTGAGCGGATTAGTGCGTAGGTTTTTAAAACGCAAAGGTGGAATATCGCAAAGTATTTATCGCAAAGGATGTTTTTTATTAAACGCAGATAGACGGAGAGCCGCAAAGTTTTATCAAATAAAAAGGATCAATTTGACACTCTAATTTATACAAAGATGTCCCTCTACAAATTTGAATAGAGAGACTTCTTCGGTAAGTATCATGCATCAACTAATCAACAAATGCAAGTCTCCAAACTCATGCCATTGATAGCCTTCTTGCACAGCTTCCTGGTAGCTGATTGCCAGATGGGAGCGATCGGCGAGGGCTTCCAACATTAATAGATGCGAAGCTTTAGGTTCGTGAAACCCAGTGAGCAAACCATTTACAATATTCAGGCCTCTCGTTGGAGTGATGAAAAGGTTGGTGAATCCTTCCTGAGGAACTACCAGCCCTGACTCTTCCGTAGAGGACTCAATGGCGCGGATAGCCGTCGTCCCCACAGCGATGATTCTTCTTCCTTCCAATTTTGCCCGATTGACAATGTCGGCAGTAGTGGGGGTTACTTTAAAATATTCCGGGAACGGTTGTTCGCCAACTTCCAGACTAGCTACCCCAGTGTGCAGAAGGATAGGCGCAAACTGAATCCCTTTGGCCATCAATTGAGTTACCAATTCATGCGTAAATGCTCGGCCTGCGGAAGGCATTTCTGCACTACCCGGTACATTGGCAAATACGGTTTGATAGTAAGCTGAAGGATACACTTGTTGGACATCAGAATAACGAATAGGAATTCCATGTTTTTCCAAAAAAAGTTCTATCGAATCATTGAGTGTAAACCGGACATTCCACAATTGTAAATGTTTTGTCTCCAGCTGATTTCTGTAAAAGGGCTGTTCTATTTTTAATATTCCTCCATCTGGTAATTCAAAACAGTCGCCTTCTTTTGTTTCGTTGTAGCGTTTGGTTTTGTTGCCAATGACCTGACGGATTTCGGCAAGCCAGTTTCCATCTTTTTTACGAGTGGATAGGTGTATACGGCCAGCTTCCCTATTAGGCAGAGTGACTGGTATGGCTGCTTTTAAGGTGCCTGAAGTGTTAATGATTAGCACATCCCCATCTTGTAAATGATCGACGATATTCTTAAAATTGGTATGATGAATTTGGTCAGTGTTTTTATTAGAAACCAATAGGCGGACTTCGTCACGATTGATTCCTCGTTCTTCTGTTGGAATAGCGCATTCTAGTATTTCTGGTAAAGAAAACTCCATTGGGCTATTTATTGTTTGTACTACCATGCTCTTATTTTTTAATGTTTTGCAATTCTCCAACTTGCGATTAGAAAAGTAAACCGGAGTTTGAAGTTGACTTAATGATTGGATTTTGTCCCTTTTTTATTTTGAAAACTCAATTATTTTTAAAATTTTTTCTCGTTGATTGTGAGTTGATTATGGAGGTTTTGGGGTGGATTTTGAAAATCGGTTTATGTAAAATCTGGATTTTTGACTCTATATAGTAGGAGAAATTGTTTCTCCCTGCAGTTAAACGGCCGGTTTTACATAGTTTTAGTTCTAGGGCTTACCACTAGGGTTGGGGTTGCTCTATCAAGTACTGAAATGTTTGATTTTTGCTCCCTGATTTTTGCAGAAAATCAGGGAGGCGGTGGCCGGAGGGTTGGGAAAGCCCTCCCACATTCGTGGAGGACTGCAAATTTCTAAATACTGATTGTCAGTTTTCATGAAATTTCGTCAATCCGTCGACCTAAACAACCTTGAACTTATTAATCAATAAAAGCAATAAAATTTTCAAAATAATCGACCTGATCTATTGCCACCCATCACTTTGACTATGCCTGAATAGCAGCCATAATTTCACCAGCCGCAAATCGTCCACTGCTGTATTCCGAATCGTGAATTAACCGTAAAATTGCAGGGATGGCCATTTCATTTGGCAATGGCCGATCGGAGATGTCTTCCCCTGGAAAAGCGGCCTGATGCATATCCGTTCGCATATCTCCAGGATCGAAGGCAAACACCCGAAGTGAAGGGTTTTCCTTACCCAAAATCTGTGTTAAGTGATCTAGTCCCGCCTTGCTAGCACTGTATCCGCCCCAGCCCTCATAAGCATTGACCGCAGCATCAGAACTGAGATTGACAATAGTGGCATCTGGCTCCAGGAAGTCTTTAATTTTTTGAAGTAACGAAAGTGGAGCGATCACATTGGTATGGAAGATATTGTGAATGGTATTCATGTCATATTCTAACAAGGGAGGCTGTGGAGAGACACCTAACGTAGAAGCGTTATTCACTACCAAATCAAGCTTCCAATTTCTTTCCTGAAGTTTTTCCTCAAATTGTAATAAATGGATCTCGTCGCGGACATCTCCTGAAATAGCGATCACTTCTGTTTCTCTTTCTAACAGTCTTTGGACGTTTAGTAATGCTTTGGCGTTTCTAGCATTGATGATTAGTTGCCAACCATTGTGTGCTAATGCCTTTGCGAGCGCCAAACCAAATCCTTTAGATGCGCCTGTAATCAATGCTGTTTTCTTTATTGTATTCATAACTTACTTTTTTAGAGTGTTTGAAAATTATTACACGACAAAGATCTAGGAAAAGCAGGTGCTAAACATCAGCCAAAAGGATAGAAAAATACCTGTACTTTAGTACAGTTTGGTTGGTTAACTGTAGATATAGTTAATAGTGGATTGGTTTTCCTTGGTAGAGGAAGTCCAAGCGAATGAGGATTCCCTCCTACGTCATTTGTTTAAACCATAAACCCATCCCAATAAACCATTAACAAACTAGAGTCCCCGCTGCGAAGCTATCCGAACCGCCTCCGTCCGATTGCCAGCCTGCAGTTTACTCAGAATCGAACTGACATGAAATTTCACCGTCCGTTCTGCAATAAACAGTTGCGTCGCTATAGCCTTGTTGGGTTTTCCTAATTTCAACAATTCAAGGACTTCGAGCTCTCTGGTGGATAGGGGAGTGATGGGATATTGAAAGGAAGCCGTTGATTTTTCTGAATTGGTATTCTGCTTCAAATCTGAAAAGGTCTGTTCCGTAAGGTGAATATTTTTTTCGATAAGATTTTTGAGGGTGGTGGAACTGTCTGACCTGTCCAATCGCTCTAGCAAGATTTTCAAATCTGGGAGGAGTAAACTTTCCATGTTTTCTGACAACCGTTTTCGCTCTTCATCAATGCCCAGTTGTTTGCTGTTTTCAAACAATCGGGTGCGTTGGACGGCTACGCTGAGCATCTCCCCAATAGTATGCAGTAAGTTTAGCTGATGTGTGGTCAATTGGCCGGATTCAGCGCTCAACATATTCAGCAGCCCGATTTTCTCCTCCCCAACCATCAGTGGAATAGTAGCGTGAGAGCGCAAACCGGCAGTTCCTTCCTCCAAATCCTTCAGTCGTGTACAAGTGATTTCGCTAATGTTTGTAGCCGTCTCCAGATTATTTGCCAGGTATTTATCAATACAATAACACCAGCCTGACAATCGCTCAGGATGCTGAGTAAACGCAGGTGGCAAATTGTGAGAAGCCGCCAAAAAAACAGAATTGGAGGCCGGATGAAACAGCCAGATCCAACCCGTCTCCAGATTCATCAGTTCTATCGAATGTTGTAGGGTAATAGACAACGCTTTTGTCAACTCCACTTCCCGATTGAGCAGCGTCGCAATGGTATTTAGGATTTCTAATTCTTGGTTACGGTTTTTGAGCTCTTCCAAATTCATAATGGTAAGATATAAAATTCGAGGAAAATTGCTAAGCACCACCGTATCTTTGGTTATTGGGTCGCTACTTTCTGTATTATTTCCCTCCTTCGGGGTTTGGGTCAGTTGGCAGTTTTGTTGGTATTACACCCCTTCAAAGTTTTGGGAGGACATTCCTTATTGCTGCTACTCACAACCTTCTACCAAAACTAATACCGCAACATCCAGGGACCAAGCGGCCGTTTCTTCACCTCCCAACGATAACCCTCTAATTTCAATTTGCTGTGGTTGACTTGTCCCATTGGGTGGACGGTGGCTTTGGGTTGTGCGTAGAAATTTATCTTTTCTACTTGATTGGCTCCAAAAAAGACGAGCATGTAGCCGCATACCACTTCATTTACTCCAACATAAGCATTGTAGTCATCCCGGACATAGTAGATCACTTCCCCATTTCCCTGGACATCCATTTTATAGATTTCCCGTTTTTTGAAATAGGCGTAAATGTTTTTGCCTTTTATTTGATTGTAGAATTGATTGTCGGGGGTATTCACGATAAGTGCATTCTCCAGCAAATCTACTTTGTTGACCTTGTTGTCTTTCAGAAAAACCAGAATCGTGTCCGCAGTAAACTGGGTGGTGTCTGACCAAAGAATCGGATCATCATAAAACTTGAAAATGGAATCTGCTGGATTATAGGTGAGTAGTTCACAGACGGCCTGCAAGTCGGATTTGAACATCCGAACGTCGTTTATTGCAGTGAAAGAATTGTCTTCAGAATCTGGATCTTCCTTGAAGGACGTGAGGGTGTCTGCGGAAATATAAAGCGTGTCGCCATCGATCATAGTGGTCAACAAAGGTCTGCCAATGGCTTGGATGAACGAGGTACTGTCGTTGTAAACTGCTTCATCGCATTCTATTGTGATTTCCTTCAGAGTGTCTATTAGAAGCACATTGCCGGTGACAATTGCTTCCTGCGATTTTTTGTTGTAGTCCAAGCGGTCCGCATAGATAACCTGTGGAGGATCGAGGACGGCAACATCGCCAATTGCGACACCAATTCCCGTTTCAGAATTGTACGTTAGACTATCTGAAAAAATGACCTTCTCTCCATCGACGACTTGTACATTGTCTGTGAAAATCGAAGTGTTATTAGAGGCATCAAAATAAGCATTGTCTGAATAAATCGACTGTTGATCTCTGTTGACGACGGTTTTTCCAAGCAGTTCGGCTTTATCTGTTTTGCCATCATAAATGATGTGATCTGCTTGTGCGCGTTCGCTACCTTCTTTTTCTATCCATGCGTTCTGAATAAACTCGGCGTAGTTTTTTTCTGTATCGTAATAGCCAGACTCACAATAGATAGTGTTTTCCTTGGTTTTGATTTTGGTGGGTCCCAGAAAATAAGTGATTTTGGTGTTTGCATCATACCGTAGCGTATCAGCATCCAGAATGAAGTTTTGATCCTCGACGTGTACTTTATTTTTGAAGAAGGCCACCTTAGTTTCTGTATTGTAGTACCCACGTTCACTGGTTAGTTTTGTTTTATCATTGGAAAGGGTTGCTCCGGTGGTATAGTGGGCGACTTTAGTTTCTAAATTGTAGTCCAGGCGGTCGGTTACAATTTCGTTTGGCGGATCGGTTAGGATAACATTGCCAATGAGGACGGATCTTTTTGTATCGCCGTTATACAATAAAATATCAGAAAACATTTTTGCATTTCCCTGTTCGATAATTACGTCATCATAGGCTTCCATTTCATTTCCGATAATCACTGCGCTATCACAATACATAAGCGCATCATCTTGTTGCAGTTCGACATCACCAGATAGCCGTTTTTCTGCTTCGCCGTCAATAAATTCGTATTCTAAAACTTCGGAATGGAGTATTTTTATAAGGTTGGTTTTGGAAGTATCTATTGGTGCTTCTTCCTGAGCAAACAGAAGGGCAGTTGAGCAAGAAAACAGCAGGATTAGCATACAAAAACGCCCGACAAAAAATGCCTTGGTCGTAAGCGATATATGCGGTTTAGTGCCCATTATGAATAATTGATAGCGGGGAAATTATAGGAAAAATTAGCCGTAAGGCCATCTTCGTTTTATGCAAATTATTCCTGTCTTCCTTCAGGATCATTCTCCACTCCTTTATAAGGTTTTGGTTTTCTGCCGATCACCGAAACATTGATGTACCTTCTTGGATTTAGGCGGAAGTCTTTTAATAGAAAGTCCATGTCCCGGATGGCGTTATTGAGGTTGGTATACATTTTATCATCGTTCATGACTTTAGCAATGGTGCCCTCTCCCTCGGATACTTTTTTCAGTAAGGTTTGCACATCGTCAATGGCTTCATTTGCATTCTTCATGGTGCCATCCAGATTAGCAATTGCGCCATTTGCTCCTTGTAACGTTTTGTCTAAATTCAATTTTTTCAGATCGCTGGTAAACGATTCTGCATTGAGGAGGATATTGGTAATGCTTTGGTTGCTTTTTTTCAGATTTCCAGTGATGGAGTTCATGTTGTTAAGCAGTGTTTCTAGTTGTCCTGTGGAATTGTCCAGCAATTTATCCAGTTTTCCGGTTGCTGAATTCAGGTTTTTGAGGGTGGATTGTAAGTCTTTGATACTGGCGTCCAGATCTTTCTTCATCTTTCCATCTCCAGAACCTTTTAGTTTTGTTTTGACGGTATCTACAATATTTTGGTAGATTTCTTTCGCTTTTTCGAAGTGAGGCGTCAGATCTCCTGTCATGGAGCCAATCAATCCAGTGTTTGATCCTTTTAGTTTAGCACCACTTTCTGCACAAGGGATTGAGCTTCCATTACAATTTTTATCAAATATTAAACGGATGGCTTTCCCACTCAAGGGATCAGGGCTAAAAATATTAGCCTCTGTATCTGGTGGTATTTCGATGCCTCTATCCAGCATCAATACGGCCTCAATTTTGCCGATCGTACCTGGTTTTAAATATAGGTCTGATACCGAACCCACCTGAAAACCATTGACAGTAACCATCGCACCGGTGGTCATACCATCTACTTTGTCATACTCTACATAGTAGGAGTTAGCGACGGTGAAGAGGTTTTTTCCTTTGAGGTAATTATATCCAAAAACAAATAAAACGACGGCAGCTATGCCTAACGCTCCTACTTTAACTTCATTGCTTAATGCCAAAATTCAATTGATTTTTTGATAGTAAAACAGTTCAATTCTGCTTAATGTACTAGAATTTCCTGATTTTGCCGTGTAAAAGTAGAAAATCATTTGCTCAATTGATAAAGTTCTCTGTTATTTTAGTTTTTTATAACGTATTTCAACCTTTGGCTGGAGGACGCTAGAAAGTAATTGGTAGTAAGTAGAAGATTCCTGAACGATCTCGCAGCGTTTTGAACAACAGCTCAAAAGTGGAGTAACTAAGACGGAGATTACCCCCTTGCGATCCGCCCAGTACGATCCTTCCTTCACGATAAAACTTTGCGTCTTTGCGTTTAAAAATTAGTCGAATCACAAATTAATACCCAGCAGGAAATCCCTCCAATTCATTTTTGTAATCGCGGAAGGCGAGGTATAGCGACATGGCCATTTGGTCCTGGCCTTCCAGAGAAAGCAGGTATTCTTCTTCCTCCTTGTTAGAGACGAAACCCATTTCTACCAGTACACTAGGCATATTAGAAAGTCTTAAGACGACAAACTTGTCTTGTTTGACATGGCGCACCTTGCGACCAGTATAGTCGGCTACTTGCCGTTGTATATGGCCAGCCAGGGTGATACTTTGATCCAGGAATGCATTTTGATACATTCCAAATTTAATCCTTCCCTGCACAGTATTTGGATCCACTCCGTAACTGCTTTCAAATTCGTCTTCAAGATAGATGACCTCATTTTCTCGTTTCGCCAGATTTGAAATTTCACCATCAATACCTAGGACGTAAGTCTCAATTCCCTTGATTTCTGGATGATCTCGTACGGCATTACAATGAATTGAGATAAATAAATCGCCATTATTCTCATTGGCAATTTCTGCTCGTTTTTTTAACGTAATAAACTCATCATAGTGCCGGGTGTAAACTAGCTTGATATTAGGATGGTTGGCCTGAATAGTAGCGCCTAACTTGAAAGCAACTGAAAGTGCGATATCTTTTTCTTTAGACAAATCACCTTTACTTCCATGATCCCTGCCTCCATGGCCAGGATCGATAACGATGGTTCTGAGGTAGGGCGTTGGATCTTCTGCTGGCGGTGCAATAGAAGGCAGATGATTCCCTGTAAAGGAAGCAAGAAAAATAAAAACAACAATTAGTATGGTGGAAACCTTCATGGCCTCTTATTTGGCTAAAGTTTTGTTAAAATCATTCAAAAGTGGCTATAACTAAAATTTAGTTATACCTTTGTTCTACTAGGAGCTTTTTAATTGTGGTTTAATTTTGGCTAGTAGTTTTTTTAATACTAAAATTGTGCCGCTGTCAACAAAAGTAGGAAAACGATTATAAAAGATCAATTGAATTTTAGAAATTTCATACTATCCATCGCTAAAAAATCATGGAAACATAGTTTTTTATTGCTGCTAATGCTTTTTGCAGTAGGGGCTTCAGATGTCTACGCCCAAAAGAAAAAAGGGTTACAGATAAAAAAAGGGAAAAAATCTAAAAAAGATAGCTTGATCACTCCAGTACAGCCCGTCCTGGATACCATAGATTTACAAACCGCCATAGACACCACAACCGCTGGCCAAGAAATAAAACGACCAGCAGCAGTAGTGAAAATGTCCAAAGATTCCCTGGATGCGCCAGTTTCCTATCAAGCCAATGACTCCATGATTTATGATATTGCCAATGAATTGGTGTATCTATATGGTGAAGCCGAGGTGCAGTATGATGGAATGACGCTAACGGCCAATTATATTGAGTTTGATTGGAAAAATAGCATCGCTACTGCAATTGGAGAAGTAGACAGCCTGACAGGAAAAACCCTTGGCAAACCATTTTTTAAAAATGACGACAACGAGTTTGAAGCCAACAAAATGCGGTACAACTTCAAAACTCAGAAAGGGAAAGTGTATGATGTGCGGACGCAGGAAGGGGATGGGTATTTATTGTCTCAAGGCGTAAAGTTTGACCTCCGTAGTAATATCAACAAAGATGAAAATGATGTGGTGTATGCAGAAGCAACGCTCTACACTACTTGCGATCTCGATCATCCGCATTTTGGTATTCGTAGTAAAAAAGCAAAAGTTATCCCTCGAAAATTAATTGTTGTTGGGCCCTCGAATGTGGAGATTTCAGATGTGCCTACACCGCTTTGGTTACCCTTTGGATTTTTTCCGATTCAGAAAGGACAGCGTTCAGGACTTGTATTCCCTAGGGATTATGAGTTTTCGCCTGCTTTGGGATTTGGTTTGCGGAATGTGGGATATTATTTTGCAGGGTCTGAACACATGGATTTGACTGTTTTAGGAGACATTTATACCAGAGGTAGTTGGGGGTTAAGTGCGAGCACCAACTACAGGAAAAGATATAAGTACAATGGGAGTTTTGGCGCCAGTTTTTCCTCCAGAAGATTCGGATATAAAGAAACCCCGGAATTCAGCAAGCAGAACGATTTTAATATTCGTTGGAACCATAACCAGGACAATCGAGCACATCCAACACGGACATTCCGAGCAAGTATGAATATTGGAACAGGCTCGTACTTCAGAAATAATCAGAATGATGCAGAAAGTGTATTGACCAATACCTTAAGTTCGAATGTCTCCGTCAACAAACGATGGATTGGCAAGCCCTACACCCTTTCTGCCAGCTTTCGACATGATCAAAATACTAGGACACGGAGCATGAACATCTCGTTTCCTGTAGTCGATTTTCGAGTATCAAGAATATTCCCATTCAAAAGAAAAACACCGCTGGGAAACAAGGAAAGGTGGTATGAAAAAGTTTCATTGAGTTACACCACTCAACTGCAAAACAGAATTACCACCCAGGATACTTCTTTATTCAAAAAGGAAGTCTTGGAGGATTTTAGATACGGGTGGCAGCATGACCTTCCAATAAGTGCCAACTTTAGAGTGTTTAAATATTTTACCTTGACTCCTCAGGTCAATTATTCTGAAAAGTGGTACCTGAATACGATCGAAAAAGATTTTATCGAGCAGGATTCACTGGATGAAAATGGCGATTTAGTCGAATATGGATACGTGGAGGATTTGGATCGGTTCGGATTCAAATCTCAACGAGAAGTGCGGGGTTCTATGAGTTTGAATACTAAGTTATTTGGTACGTTGAATTTTAAAGGCAAAAAACTGAAGGCGATAAGACATGTCATGACGCCAACGGTCTCCGCCAATTTTTCTCCTGACTATAGCAGCCAGCCCTGGAATTATTATCGTACCGTGCGAAATGACATCGATGATGAGGATTCGATGCTAGAGTACACCATCTTTGAAGATGGAATATTCGGTAGACCTTCCAAAGGACGCCAAGCTGCCCTAAATTGGAGTATTGCAAACGTACTGGAAGCCAAGGTCCTCTCCAGAAAAGATTCTGTCGTCAAGGACAAAAAAATAAAGCTGCTGAACAGTTTTACGATTAATAGCGGGTATAATTTTGCAGCAGATTCGCTGAATTTTTCGAATATCGGTATGAGTGGGAACACCCAGTTGTTTAAGAAGATAAATGTCAATTTCGGCGCCTCTTTTGATCCTTATGCTTATGTAGAAGGAAATCGTGTCAATACTTATAACTGGACTGCCAATCGTCGGTTTCTGAACTTCCGGTCGGCTAGCTTAAATCTGTCTACCCGGATCAATCCAAATGATTTGCGCAATTTATTTGTCAATGATTTTAATAACCAGTCCCAAGGTCCTCAGGATCAAACAGACCGCAATCAGGGGAGTAACAACAATCTAATTGGCTCACTTTCGTTTACCTATTCTCTTCGAATTGGCAAATTCTACGAAAATGGAAAAGACACCATCAAAGTAACCACTAATAGCATAAATCTCAGTAGAACAACCATAAATATCACCCCAAAATGGAGAATCAATATCGGGAATATCGGGTATGATTTTGTAGCGAAACGGATTACTTATCCTGATTTAGGGTTTTACCGTGATCTTCACTGCTGGGAAATGGGCCTCAATATACAACCTGAACGGAAAACCTATTCATTTTACATCCGTGTGAAACCTTCTTCGCTGGACTTCTTGAATATGCCTTATAAACGGAATCAGGCCGATCCGATAGAGTTTTGATGTTCCTTCACAATCTTAGAGAGTTTTGAAGGACAATTCAAAAAGTGAGGAAACCAAGACGGCGGGTTTCTCAGTGTGATAACAAAAGTCTGACTATGAATTATTCAAGAATTTTCTGTTTGTCCATTGCTTTCTCTTTTCTATTTGGGTGTACTTCAACATCAACCCCTGAGTCAACATCAACAAAAGAAACGACAGCCACCAAAGAACAAATAGCTGTTCCATTCGAAAAGATGGTATTGGATGCCAAGGACCCAATTAGTGGATACTACCTAGCTGTTCCTCCTAAAAGTGGCAATATTAAAGGCGTTCTGGTATTGTTACCTGGTTTTGGACAGCTGGCTGAAAACATTTTTCCAGCTACGGATTTAGAAAACGAAGCCTATCTGAATGATCTGTTGACGATCGGATTTAGCATGCGGACCAAACTATATGCAGACAAAATCACTCGCAAAAAACTGACTGCTGTATTAAATGATGTCCTAGATCGATACAAAGTGAGCCCCGACAAATTTGTCCTTGGTGGGTTTTCTGCTGGTGGGAATATCGCATTACGATATACCGAGCTTTGCAAGGAATTTCCTAACCAATATCCAATCCATCCTCAAGGCGTTTTTATTGTGGATTCTCCAGTAGACATTTTTACGATCTGGGATTCTTTCGAGGAAGCGGTCGAAAACAACTATACCAAAATTGCAGTAGACGAGGCAAATTGGGCAATGAAATATATCAAGGATGATTATGGTGTTCCAAGAGAAAATATTCCCATCTACGCAGAACTTACTTCCTTTTCTATGAATAAGGAATACAGCCAAAATGAAGTACATCTGAAGGACGTAGCTGTTAGAACCTACCACGATGTCGATATTGCCTGGCGACTGGAAGAAAGAAATCAGCCAGTCCGGTTACTGAATTTTATGGTCACCTCTGAGATGATCAACCGACTGCGACTGCTAGGAAATACCCGCGCCGAATTTATACAATCTTACCAAACAGGATACCGAAGTAATGGGAAACGGCATCCCCACAGTTGGTCCATCATCGACGAGCAGGAATGCATGCAATGGATATCCAATTTGCTGTAGAGGCGCATTACAATGTGTCTCTACGACTGTAAATATTCCGATTTTAGAATGGACATCACTACCAGGTTCTTATACCCGTCCTCTTTTTTTATTGCTTCCCGTAAGGTCCCTTCTTCTGTAAATCCAAGTTTTCTGTATACATGGCGAGCCCTAGGATTGGTGTCAAATACATCTAGCCAAAGTCGGTGACAATTGTATTCCGTAAAACAAATTTTTAGTAACAAGGCCATTGCTGCACTGCCATATCCTTTTCCCTTTTCAGAAATGATGATTCGTTTCAATTCAATGGAATCATTGGGATTGTGGAGGTCGGTAAGGAGGATAAACCCGATGATTTTGTGTTGGTCATCCAGGATTTTAAGATGTTTGGTGTCTTCCTGTTGGATCATTCGTTGATGTCGGTTGGTCTCCGAAGGACAAATGAAGGAGTTGTTATCCAGATCTTGCTCGATGGCTAATATTTTTGGTAAATCCTGGACAGTGGTGTCTTCAAGTCGGATCATTTTATGAGTTATAATTTTGAATGATTGATATTTAATTAGTAGAACGAGTTAAATAAAATTTTGAAATGGGAGTAGGTTAAAAAAAAGTTGAGTACCTCCTATTGACCTAATTAATCATGGTTTTGCATTATTTGAAAATCGTTCGACTTCATTTCATAATTGTAAGATCATAAATTATCTTTACCCAGTCAACAAAAAAGAGAAAGAATGGAGATTACAACAGATGCTGAGGCGGATCGACTTGCAGAGCAAATAAAGAAAGAACTGGGCGTAGATGTTCGGGTGTATGCTGGTGATGCGGTGGTCAAGAACCTGAAACAACTTAGTGAGTTTCTTAACTTCGCTATGGTAGATTCCTACAAAATCCCTATGTACAGTGTGTTCTTTTTGTTTCTTGCAGCATTTGTTCCTGCCCATTTGGAAGGAAAACTTTTCTGGATACTCGGAGGTTTGGGCATCGTCTTGTTTTTTGGTCTGGGAATGATCATCACGACGTTGCGAATTGTGAGGCGACTAAAGTCGATTGTGCCAGAGATAATAGACCACACATCCGGTACCGTACAAGCAATATTAGTAGACATGAAACAAGTGCAGTCCGTTATCACGCCTGAAAACCAAAAACAGAAGTACGGATTGCTATTCAAAGGCGTCTTTCGGATTATCACAATTCCATTGATCACTGAAGCAATAGCAGAGGGGATACCAATTATTGGTGGATTTCTGAAGAAAATAATTAAAAGTTTATTGTTGATTATCTCCAATCATATGAAAATTGGAGAACCTTCTACAAAAGAACCTATAGAAGTCGAAGAGAATAACAACCAGTCGAATAGTAACATTGAAAATAATATTAAGATGGTTGAAAAAATAGGAATAGAGATAAAATCGATGAGCAACCTCGCATTGAAAGTCCTCAACATCCCGATAATTATATTTTTAATAGGGAATATTTTCACCTGCCTGATCTATACGTTGGTCATCCGTTTTATTCAATAACAGGCACCTATTATTGAATATATTAGTCTGAAAGATTGTAAATCAGTTAATTAAATGGCTATTCTCATAAAAAAAGAGTAACTTAAAACAATATAGTGCAACTGCTCACAATAATATGTTTTTAGAACCTTCGGCAAATTTAATATTAAATTAATTTTAAGAACTTATTAAGATTGAAAAATGAAATTTTGGGGAAAACGAAATTCATTTAGCAGCGAACGAGAATTTGATTAAATATATATTGGAAAAATAATATTGTGTTCGTGTAAATTACTATTGTTGCTGAATTTTGGAGTTTTGTTGCTTGTGAAGGAATATAAAGGGCCTCTAAATCGATGAAGTTTTTTTATTAAAATAACTAGGTAAAAATAGAGGTGTTTATTTATTAACAACTTACTCACAGTAATAAAGTATACTTCTAACATTGAAACAATATTGTTCAATTTGTATTCTCATTCTGTTAAGTTAGCTTTGTGTTGTCGCCGACATCTAAACATGTCAAAACTGGAAAACCCACACACTAATAGGAATCAAACTTGATAAATAGTAGAGTGTCCAGTGAATCAACCCAAATGAAAAATGAAATATTAACCATTATTAAAGCCCATTAATCTAAAATCGTAAATGCCAGAATCGTCAGATCAAATTAAAAAATTTGTAAATAATAGGAAAAGAACTTCAAGCGACACGGGGTTAATGAAAGTTCCTCCACAAGCTTTAGCACTCGAGGAAGCTACGCTAGGAGCAATCATGCTGGATAAAGACGCCTTGCCAGTGGTTATTGAAACACTGACTTCAGAAAGTTTTTATTCGGATGCTCATCAGGTTATCTATAAGGCAATGGTTCGTCTTTTTGAAAAGACACAGCCCATTGATTTACTTACCGTAACTGAGGAGCTGAAGAAAACAGGGGATCTTGAAAAAATCGGAGGACCCTATTATTTAGTAGAGTTGACCAACAAGGTCGCTTCCTCTGCAAACTTAGAATTTCACGCCAGAATTGTGGCGCAAAAACATATACAGCGAGAGCTGATAAAGATATCCACCAATATAATCAAAGATGCCTACGAAGACACCACCGATGTTTTTGAATTGTTGGACGAGGCAGAACAAGGACTTTTTAGCATCACTGAAAAGAACTTAAGCAGGAGTTACTCCAGCATGGGATCTTTATTAGGACAAGCAGTAAAAGAGGTAGAAGACGCCTCAGGATCAAGCGAAGGCTTGACAGGTGTCCCAACAGGATTTATCGATCTCGACCGAATAACCTCCGGTTGGCAGCCATCTGATATGGTAATTATCGCCGCTCGTCCTGGTATGGGTAAAACGGCTTTTACACTTGCACTAGCAGCCAATGCAGCAGATTTTGGAAAACCAGTAGCGTTTTTCTCGCTAGAGATGTCAAACATCCAATTGGTAAAACGTTTGATCTCCTACCAGACAGAAATATCAGGTGATAAATTGAAAAAAGGTACGCTGGAAGATTGGGAATGGCAACAACTTAATGCTGCAGTAGAGAAGATGAGCGAAACTCCAATCTTCATCGATGATACCCCGGGCATCAATATTTTCGAACTCCGAGCAAAGTGCCGACGTTTGAAAATGCAACACGATATTCAAATGATAATGATTGATTATCTACAATTGATGACCGTAGGAGGAGACAACAAAAACGGAAATAGAGAACAAGAAATTAGTGCCATCTCCCGTGCTTTAAAAGGATTGGCAAAAGAGCTAAACGTTCCCGTCATTGCCCTGTCTCAGTTGAGTCGTGCAGTAGAAACCAGGGGCGGAAGCAAACGACCATTGCTTTCTGACCTTAGAGAGTCAGGAGCCATCGAGCAGGATGCAGATATGGTAACCTTCATTTATCGTCCAGAGTATTACCAAATTATGGAAGATGAGGAAGGAAATAACTTGAAAGGTATTGCTGAATATATAATAGCGAAACATAGAAACGGTGCATTAGGAACAGTAAAACTGCGCTTTACTGGAGAAACCGCAAAATTCTCGGACTTGGGTGATCCCGATTTTGACGAATTTAGTGCGGACCCTCAAGTAAATCCAAGCGCAAACATCATCACCCGATCCTCTAAGATGAATGATGATAATTTTGATGATGTCCCGTTTTAAAGATTTTTTTTAGTTTGTCGGATAACGGTTTGTCAACCCTTAGGGTTGGCAAACCAATTTTTTGCCCTTCTTCCTAGCTTTTCCACAAAGCCTACTCTTGTTTTAAGTAAACAACTTAACACCTATGTTGAGTATGTTGCGAACGGTTACTAACATGTTATAAACATTATAATATGTTTTAATGTTAATTTCTTGCGCTTTATCAACTGTTTATCAACATATTTAAATATCTTTGCTTCACTTAGGAAGCGAAATACCAATATTGTATTGCTGTTTGACTTCCTTAATATTTTAGCAAATCGACGTATCGTTAATTAACTTAAACTAAAATTTTACTATGAGCAAATTTGATGACGCTTTAGAGAATTACACTAAAGAAATGAAAGGTACGCTTAAAATGAAAAGCGTAGATGCAGACCTTCTTAAAGCTGTAACTAAAGCCTGTGGTCCTTCTATTTACAACAGAGATGCTTCTACTGTATCTTGTGGAGATAAATCTGAGTTGGATCGTGTAAAGAAAAACTTTTTGATCAAGAAATTGAGCCTTAAAGATGGACCAGGTCTAGATGATGCTATCAAAGAAGTATGTGAAACTTTTGGTAGTTCAAACAGAAAAAAATACAGAGCGATTTTTTACTACCTTCTAGTTAAGAAGTATAAAAAAGAAGCTCTATTCTGTGGATAGTCTACTAACCACTTAAGAATTTAAACCTCGTTGTCTCCTTGATAACGAGGTTTTTTGTTTTATAAAGGGCCTCGTTTTCAGGTAATCTATCAACAGCCTTGTAGAATTGTCATTCAAAACACTTTTTTTACTTTGAATTAAACCTTTTAATAAAACCGACGTCAAAAGGGGGTAATCAATTTTGAAATAAACCATCGTAAAATAAAAGAGTTATGAAAAATGGAATAGTATTTTTAATCGCAGCACTGATCCTTACAGGGACGTTGTATGCTGCTACTAGCAAGGTAAACCCTAGAAAAAAGGGAAATCCAGAAATGAAAAAAGAACTGAAGGCATACAAAACAGCTAATGTCACTCCAGTGTTGATGGAAGCACATGATAAAATGGATGCGTCCTTCAGTAAATCAGACCTGTCAACAATTCAATCCTTGCGAACAGAAAACAAAGCCTTGTCTGAAAAGCACCGCGCATTCAGAAAATCAATCAAGGAAGAAATGAAAAATACAGATGATCGTCAGGCCATCAAATCCAAGTACGCCCAGCAATTTGAAGCACAACGATCAGAAAAACAAGCGTTAACTGCTAAGCTAAAACCTATCCTGGAGAGAAATGAAACCATGATCAAAGGAATCATGGACGAATTGAAACCGCAAAGAGAAATCTGGAAAACAGAAACGAGAGCCATCATGGCCAAATACATGACCGCTGAAGAACTCGAACAGTGTAAAGGAGGCAAAGGCAAACGCGGTGGCAAAGGTAGCTGTGAAGGCAAATCGAAGGGCAACACTCAAGGGAAATCATTAGAAGGTAGAAATATGGAGCGTCCTGAAGGCGGTAGCAAAGCTAGTCATGGAAAAGGACATCGTGGTGGACATGGCAAAATCGCCAAATTTGTCCTTTGGGATGGTGAAGCTAAAAGTAAGGATGGAGAAATGTTTGACTTAGACCGATCCAACCGCCTGGGTGATCGACCAACAATGGGCCAAAACTATCCAAATCCTGCTAGCTCTTCAACCACCATCGATTTTGATTTGCCAAAAGACATCAGCAACCTTCAAGTTCTTGTCACTGACATGCAGGGGAAAGTAGTCCGACGCTACAATTTTGAAAACCGAACGGCTGGAGCACAGTCTTTGGACTTGAACCTACGCGGATTGCCAAGCGGTACTTATCTGTACACTTTGGAAGGGGAAGGATTTAAAGAAACGCGCAAAATGAGCGTTGCGCAATAGGCTTTTGGTAGAAAGTAGAAAGGCGCGATTTGCTTTTCAAATCTTAATAATATAGGTTGAGGGACAGGCTTTGAATTCAGCGTTTGTCCCTCTTCTTTTTTTTGTGTTGTGCGAACTTCGTATCAACAAATTTATTCGCCGATTACTTGGATCTAATCCCTCTACACGCGCTACCCACGTTTTGCAAAGCAAAAAAGTACCTCTACTCCTTACAATTTTCTTATCTTTTTTGTCATTTGATCGCGGCTGGTTTGCCAACGTATGAAGTACATCCCGGCGGCCAAACGACTCAAGTCAAACTCAAATTGGTGGGCTCCGGATTGGATTTCTATTGATTTAGCATCCAAAATTCGACCACTAACATCTAGCAATTCCAATCGACCGCTATCCGTCCCTTTGGTATAAATCAGAATGGTCACCGATTCATTTGCAGGATTGGGGTAAATTGAAACCAATCCTTCTACAGACTGCCTTAGTTTAAGACTTTTGATTTCACTATAATCAACTTCGCTAGTGGTTTCTACGATCTTAATCCGGTAGTAAACATAAGAGAAATGAGCCTCTTTTAGTTTGGTATCGAGAAATTCATAGACTTCTACATCCGTTGCACTTCCTGATGCAGGCATTTGCCCGATTGGAGAAAAGGTAATGCCATCCGTTGATTTTTCAATTTCATAATAATTAATGTCTACTTCTGAAGCGGTTTTCCATTGTAACAGGGCGTCTTCTGCTTGTCGTCTTACCGTAAATTCAAACAATTCTACTGGAAGAATATATTCATAGCAAAAAGAATCCTGAACCACTGAACTCCAGTAGTTTTTGTTGTCTAACAGTTCAAAATTTATCACATGGCAAGAGGTGTCCAGGATGAAATTGCTTAAATCGAGGGCTTCCATTATATCAAGATCGACAATTGGGGGATTTACTGGAACGTAGGTATGGTTTGCAAAGTCCTGGTCTATCCACCATCGATAAGCCATTACTTTTACTGGACCAGTGGGTGTGGAGCGGAGCTGTCTGAAGGGCGTTTCTTCGGCAGAGCCCAAGTGACCAGTGTTGTCTTTAAATCTGACATATAAGGTATGTAGCCCTTCTGGCAAATTGGAGGCGTCGATGTCTTCTAACATTAAAACTTCCTTTCCTGGCGTCGCGGCCACATAAGACCGATTGCTGATATCTGTATCAAACCAATATTCATAACCGACAATCGTCCGATCTGGTAAGTTGGCCGCAGGCAATTTGTAAAAAAAACTTGCCGCATCAGAACTATGCGTACCATCCGAATCGACATACCTGGTGTGGAGGGTGTGCATCCCGTAAGAAAGGGCGGAGGCATTCACCTCAAAATTTATTGAAATTTCCTCAGCAGCAGGAACACTTACCACTGTTTTATTAGCAATATCCTGATCGAACCAATATTCATACTCAACAATCGAATAATCTGGTAACGTAGAAGTTGGTAATTTATAGAAGAAACTTGCCGCATCAGAACTATACGTGCTATCTGAATCGACATATCTAGTATGTAGGGTATGCATTCCGTAAGAAAGGGCGGAAGCATTCACCTCAAAATTTACTAAATACTCCTCTGAAGGAGATACACTTACTTCTATTTTATTGGCAATATCTTGGTCAAACCAATATTCATAACCAACAATAGAATAATCCGGTAAGGTCGAAGTAGGAATTTTATAAAAGAAACTTGCAGCATCAGAACTATAGGTCCCATCCGAATCGACAAATCGAGTGTGTAAGGTATGCATCCCATAAGAAAGTGCGGAGGCATTCACATCAAAATTCACTAGAAGCTCCTCCGTGGGAGCAACAGTTACGGTTGTTTTGTTTGCAATATCCTGGTCAAACCAATATTCATAACCGACAATCAAAAGATCTGGTGAGGCAGAAGACGGCAGTTTATAGACGGAACTTGCTGCAGCAGAACTATAGGTCCCATCCGAGTCGACAAATCGAGTGTGTAAGGTATGCATCCCATAAGAAAGTGCGGAGGCATTCACATCAAAATTTACTAGGAGCTCCTCCGTGGGAGCAATAGTAACGGTTGTTTTATTAGCAATATCCTGATCGAACCAATATTCATAACCAACAATCAAAGGATCTGGTGAGGCAGAAGCCGGCAATTTATAGACAGAACTTGCTGCTGCAGAACTATACGTTCCATCCAAATCGATAAATCTAGTATGTAGGGTGTGCATTCCATAAGAAAGTGCGGCGGCATTAACATCAAAATTTACCAGGAGCTCCTCCGTAGGAGCAACACTTACGGTTGTTTTGTTTGCAATATCCTGGTCGAACCAATACTCATAACCGACTATCGTAGGATTGGGGGAGGCAGAAGCAGGTAACTTATAAAAGAAACTTGCTGTAGGCGTGCTGTACTTCCCATTCGAATCGACAAACCAACTGTGTAGGGTGTGCATTCCATCAGAAAGTGCAGCAGCATTCGCATCAAAATTTACGAGAAGCTCTTCAGCAGGAGCAACACTTACTGCTGTTTTATTGGCAATGTCTTGGTCGAACCAATATTCATAACCAACCAGCATCGTTTGCGCAGCCAACTGACCATAGCAACAAAATGCTAAGAGCAAGGGAAGAATACCATAATGTAATAGTTTCATCTTAAAATTCTTGAGCGCGTCCCTTCAATTCTACATTCAAAATCCCTTGTGGATTGGTCGTCCCAGAAATAACCTTCACCTGGATGTGCGGATTGTGTGGGACAGAACCCTCTTTGTATGGATCGCTGCCGCCGTATATTCCTAAGTCACTCCCACCTAATCCCGCACCAACAGCCGGACTACCCGCTAATAAATGAAGGTCATGCGGATAGTTATAGGAGTTATTCGGATAAGTTGTAAAAACCGTATTTAGCGGTACACTGAAGATATTGCCCGACGCACTATTTGTCGCTCCTAAACTAAAAGAAGAGGCGTCAGTCAAATTATTATAAAAGGAGTTATAGCTGCATCCATTGAGGCTAGTGGATTCTAAAATGTTGTTGGAGATGATAGAATTGTTGACAATATTAAAGGGGAAACTAGCAGTAAAGAAAACGTTATGATCGATTGTGCAGTTGCCATACGACCTGTATATTGTACCTAAGATAATATTGTTTTCAATTGTGACGTATTGTGCACTATTGACTGATATATCTTTAATGATAGACTTATCAACAACAATATTGGAGGCCATTGAACCTGTGGTAGCCCCATGATTGAGGACAAGGCTGTTATTTATTCTCAAATGCCGGAACAACAAATTATCAATTGGATTGGTACTGGCCTCAAATATACTCAAATCCCCACCTGTCAGTTCAAATGCTTCGATGGTGCTGTTGTCCGCTCCAGTCATTATATTAATATCTCCATTTATCCTGGTAAAACCAGTCGCTGAGGTGGAATCGGGATGAAACCCTGCGCCAATCATATGCACCTCCTTATCTATGGTTAGTGGGGTGTTGCCAAGGTCATAATAGGCACCTGGCAAATAGACATAATCTCCAGAAACAGCACTGTTGATGGCGGTTTGGAGGTCGGTGAAGACGGATTCACTATTAGAATTTTGTACTACAATTTGTGGTTGGCCGTAAGCGAAGAAGGTCAGCAATAGGCAGGATACTAAACAGAATGTTTTCATTTCAATTTGGGTTTAGAGATTCAATTGGGGTAAAAATTACCTAGCTTCTAATTTATATAATTTTTTTTTCAATCAATGCAAATAACTAACATTAATTTCCTTTTAAGTAAAATACTTGTTTTGTGGATCGTTTAGAGCGTTTTTTTTACCCAAATGGTAGTATGAATTCGCTGCGTGGTCATTTTCTCATTACTTTCTACTGCTTTTCAATCAATCTTAAACTTAATCCCCAACTGCTGAAGTGAAATATAGTCAAACTGACCTACAGGCAATCCATTTTGTAGCTGATAATTGATCATGGCCTCCTTGAGTTTGCCTGTCAATTTGCCGTCTAATTTTCCTTTGTAAAATTCTTTTTCTTTTAGCTTGCGCTGAATAACTGGCAGCTGTTTCTCGAGTTGGTCAACACATAAGACGGCTTTCAATTCAACATTTCCGCCGGCTTCAAACTGTATTAGTTTATCCACAGGTTTATATTCAGAAGGGATTTCCTGGAGCATAGTGCTGGCATAAGAAGCAATGATTTTGCGTTTTACGGTTTTGTATTCTGCTGGGACATTGACTTCGGTGAGCTGTTGCGGAGATACGAGTACTATCCGTGTGATGGTTTCTGTTTTTGCAGGCACCAGGACTTCTTTTGGAGTAGAAGGCGGGCAATCATTCACCTGGACACTGGTTTCATGGTATTGGGTGGGCGTGTCTTCCAAAATCAACGTAACACACTCGTCCCAATCTTTTGATTTGCAGTTTTCTGATTTTTGCAGGGTCCATTTTTTACCAGGAGGTGCAATTTCAATTCGTTCCTGTTTATTGGAAAAACAATCGGCTTCAACGACCTGTTCTCCAGCATCATAATAGGTGTATTCTTCCTCTACAATCACTGTTTCCTCAATCGTATCATAGACTGCAGGTACAATTTTGTATTCATACCGGGAAGGAGTTATTTCGATTTTTTCATCGATATATTCAAAAGTGGGCTCCATCGTTTCCATATTGGTGTACCCGGGTTTTACAAGGACTTTTTCAGAGATCGTATCGTATTTGGTCTGCGTCATACATTGCGCATAACAGAGTCCACTTCGTTCCGTTTCTTGTTGGAAGTACTTGAAATCTTGCTGGCTGAATACGGTTTGACTTAGCAATAAGAATAGGATGGTCCAGTATGTTTTCATTTCGATTTATTGTAGTATTAATTTGTCGCTATGTGTACTTGATTCAGCACATTAAAGTTGCAAATATACGGCAATCTGTTGAAATGGTGGGAGGGGAGTTGGAGTGCTATTGATTCGACAAGGTGTGCAATTTGTTGAAGGTAAATGAAATTATAGGAGCGTCCGCCTAGCTAATTTTAGAAGTTAATAGTTATCCCGACACCATCCCCCTGAACAGCTAGATGGACTTCTGGTTTGCGCTGGGAAAAGGTATTCGGAATACCCTGATTGTACTGATCAATTGCCAACCCCAATTGTTTATTGGCCGATATCGCTATTGGAATAGCAAATGCCCAGATGCCAGTTCCAATGACAGCAGGAATCCAATTGGGTTTATCCCCGCTGATCGCGGTTCCTATTGGCCAGCCAACCAACAAACCTCCTGAAAAACTGAGGACATTGGAAATGGCCCTGGCGCCTTGCGCAGTTTTAAACTTATTGTAGGCCAATTCATTGGACTTTAGAATTGTTTTGATTTGCGGCATTTTCAACCGGACTTCATTTTGATAAAATTGAATACCGCCTGATTTTTTTATTACTTCTATTGGCTCCCTGTTTTGTGCTTGTACAGCCACTATTCCAAACATACAAAATAAGATTCCTATCCACCACTGTTTCATTTTTTCCTGTTTATTTGTTTTTGCCCTACTTTGTTTTGTGGAGTGTTCGGGTCGATTTTTCTCCTTGTTGTTGGTGTTGTTATGTAGTGCAAATATGAAGCGTAAGTTGAATTCCTGCAATTACATTAATGGTAAGAAACCTCTGAGAATGGTTTTTTTGTTTACGAGCTTACTAAGCCTGCCTGCTTCGCAACAGAAGGATGATTAAGCTCCTAACGTCTAACCTAATAATTACGTAGCCGGAGTACTACGCACCTTTCATCCTATTTTATTCTGGTTACCCAGCGCTTACGCACTGCGCTAAAGACAGGGCCGCCCGCTTGGGCGGAGTAGAAACCAATAATCTACTTTGGCACCGCCGAAGAAAAACCATTATTATAAAACCAGATGATCTGATCTGCACCATTAACATCCCCATCTAAATTGAAATCAGGTCCAAAATATCCATTAAACGATCCGTTAAGGCCTTGCCAGACACCTTTGTCCAGACCAGTAATGTCGTAACCAACCGGATCAAATTGATCTGCATCGCCGGCGAATAGTGCCCAGGTGCCATTGTCCAATTGCTTTTGTCCGAAACCAGTGCCGACCGAATAACTATCCGCCAGACGGAAATCATACGATAGGGTATCATTCGTTGGTTCGATGCCAAAAGGGGACATGGCGGCCATGTGATTCCGATGTTCAACAAGTACATAAAATTCAGTATCCGCATCAATATTGGGCAGTACATTTTGATTGGGGAAAAGCAGACATCCATCTTCTTGCAGAATGGCTACCGTTTGTGCTTTTTCGGAACTTGGATCGGTAGTAGTACGGAAGGACACCAAGACCCAATCGACACTATTGCCGGGATAGTCGGAAGGCATCCAGTTGAGGCCTTCATTTCCTTGATATTCCCAAGGAGGGAGATGGTATTCTTGTTTGATGACTCCTAGGTCTACCAGGGTGGTGCTCATCGTCGCATCAGTAACACTGTATGGGCCTTCAAGTGCAAGACAAATATCCAAAGCAATAGGTTGGACAATGGCGGCACAAATGACAGATAGCTTAAATAGCCCTTTGTCTGTGACCTCTCGTCCATTCACAAAAATGTAATATGGTTTGTCTTTTACAGAAGTAAAAGTAAGGCTGGAATAGGTAGTATCATTGGAACAAGAAGTATCATTATTGGCAGCAATGCAATTAAAATTTGTACAATCGTCAAAAACGGCAATTTGCGTATCAAAGTCCGTCGTAGTGTTGCATGTTGACAAGGTGATCGTTCCTCCGGTTCCTACAATATAATACCATATTCCAGCGGAGCCTTTATCGATGAAATCGCCACAGGATGGCATAGGGAATAATCGATTGCTAACTCGATTGGTATTGCCACTAACTGTGCTTCCGCACGTCAACTCTTTCATCTTTAAAACAGGAGGATAAAAGTTGGGGCGGATGGCAAATTTTGGATTCTCATTTAGTATTGGATTATCTAGGCATGGGGCCATGAAGTCCCAGGCTTTATCTCCATCGTCCAGGTCTGTTACATAAGCAGAGGCTGCCATTGCAATGTTGGTGTACCCATGATCTGGATTATTTTTTCTGGCATTAAATTCATTAATAGGAATAGCACAACTGGAGCCTGCACCATAGGCAGCCGCCATATCCGCCCAGGAGGTATACCATTCACAATTAGGTTGGGAAGTGGTGGGTATTCTGTAGGCTGAAACTAAATAAGGATCATAGTCGGGATGCGTCAATTGGCTAATCAAATGCGTCCCCATCCATTGACGAATCAACTCAGATTCATAGCCTAATTCTTCTCCTCTTCCTAAAGCAAACAGTAAGAAATTATCCATCCAGGGAGAAGAAGCTTCACAAGTAAGACTCAAATCAAGACAGGAGGCTTGTGCGGTACCGACGTTCTCTTTCCTCCAATGATATAAAGGAGAAGGATCATTACCACTTAAAATATTGTATCCCCAATTCCAGCTAGGACTTTGATAGTGTCTGGTATTGGTAATGTTATGTTCTCCTTCCCAGGTAGCAATTGCGTCATTTGTCAATCCACTAAAGTATCTTTTTTCAGGCGCGTTGTCAGGTGCTAGCATTGCCGCTCTCACTCTTGTTCTGAATAACCAGGCCTGGCCTCTAACTTGCCCTGGAATTCCTCCTTCTGCTCCGGTTGGCCCTCTACCATAAGTACCAGTGGTAAATGACCCGTTGGAATTGGAGGCTCCAAAGGACGACCAGAAATTAAGCTGTTCCCAATACCAAAATTCTCCCGTCAACATATACAATAATGAATATGGATCTGGTTGATGCGCATTGTCAGGCGTCCAACCACCATTAGTATGCGGCCCCACAGGAGTTACCCGGTCTACTTGATTGGTATATTGAAAATCTAATCTGGTAAACCAAAATGTAGGACGATCTCTGATCGAAATAGGCTTTCCTAGTCCTAGTACCGTATTGCTTAAATTATAGTATTTGGTCGGATTGCCTTCCCGCATGTGCATGGGCCAGGCTCCTGCGAGATCTGCATTGCCGCCACTTTGTTCCAGCATTCGCCAATCTCCAGTATATAACCATTGCACCACCCAGGTAGGGTAGGGACCAATATCCCGTCTGCCTCCGGTCGTTGGCATATATACCGTCCAATTCCCATTCTCATTAATATCCCTATCCGCATTTGTCCAGGAGTTGTAATCGGTTAGATAGACGTCCTCGATTTCCGATGGAGGGACTACTTTGTTGGTGTCGTAATTGGGGATCAATGTGGTTTCTACTAAGTAGGGCAAGTAATGATTAATATTGGTTTTACCTGGTTCGCCATTCAACCAAAATCGCTTGGTCCATCTACTGAGTGCATGATGGTTGAAATCCGACTTAGTATAAACGGTAGACGGATTGCTGTTTCCAAGGAACAATTCAAGGGCATAGCCCATGTCTTGCAGGGATTCTGAATTCGTAATTTCCCCAACATAGCGAATGTCAACTTGCTGAGTAGCATGCCAGAAGGTGACGTAAAATAATGGGCGGAAGGATCGGTAGGTATCAAATCCCATGTCATATTGGCGAGTGATAGAATGATCCTGGAGGATAATAGACGTCGCTACTTCTCCTTTTAACCAATATTCAAAATCACCATTGGTCAACATCTGACGAGCGGAGGCTGTCCTAGAATTTCCATTCTGTTCCAACTTGATCTCTGCATCAAAATCGTACCCACTCTGTAGCATTTCTGTTGGTGTCAGGAAGCCAGTTTGCTGACCATCAGATTGATTTTGAAACGTAATTTCAAGGCTGTGATTTGCGGATAATTGTGGGATTAGAAAATTCAAAATGGCATGTTTTACGGAGCCGTCATTCCATCTGGTTTGAACTAGGGCTTGTGTTTGAATGGCATTACCATTGATCAATACTTGTGGGAATCCTGCTATTTCTCCTTCTTTGAAGGGGCGAGCGATTTGCACTGGATAATTGGTGGTGGTGATGCCTTCTGCTTCTGTGATGATGACTTTGTTTGGAGCGCCGGCACAGTTTTCACTTACCGTAATCACCTGACAGGCTACTTGTCTAGTTCCAGTCGCATCGATGACGGTGACGGAGTAGATACCAGGTTCGGTCACTGTTATGGTATGGGCCACTTGTTCACCGGTAGACCAAAGGAAAGCAGTATAGGTGGTTGCGATGCTGAGCTCGGCAGAATCTCCTTGACATAAAGCGGAATTCCCATTTAAGGTGATCGTCAATTCTTCATCGACTGGAGGTAGCGTGTCGGATACATATTCATAGGCTCCTACATCAATTGGACCTTCCGTCGGGCGAGGGGCTGTTTCCTGGGGGTGCAGATAGATGTTGTCTGGGTGGAGTGATAGTCCGCTATTGGTATTGCCTGGGGCTGCGCCCATATTAATCAGGCTTGTCGAATTTCCGGTGAGGTTATAGTCAAAATTAGTGAGGTCGATAAAGTGGAGGGTGGTGGGGTCGAGGACATTTACATTATTGATTTGTGTGGCGGTGCCATCTACTATATTACCAACTCCTGCAAATACATTGTTGGTGAGTGTGGCGATACCTCCTGGCTGTACGACGACAAAATCGCAGGTTGCTCTATTATTGACGAAGGTATTATTGACCACATACAATTCGTTGTTGGGGTTCGTCAGTCCTTCCACTCCGTAGGTCAGGCAGTTGTTGTTGATTGCATTAGCGCCCTGGTGAAATAGATTGCCGATTACCAAGGACTCGCCACCATTAGACAGGTCCAAAAGCATACTGGAATAGCCGGTGTTTTCATCCATTATTCTATTGTATCGGATGATGTTTTGATTGGCTCGGCTTTTTACATTGTGGCCTACTTTTGCGTGGTGCATGTAGCAATGTTGTAGAATAAAAGAGGCGACGTTGTTGATGTATATATTGTGGGTGAATCCCTGGCCGTATCCATTATTTGCAAATTCAGAATACTCTACGAGGATGGTACTGTTTGGGTCGCTGGCGGCTAATATCCCGTTTTCATTATCATGAAAATAACAATGGCTGATGGTGAGGTTGGTTCCTTGTTGTCGGATGCCGGCGCCGTTGTTGTCGGGGACGGTGGCTCCTGAAAATTCGATGTTGATGACTTGGTTGTTGCTGCCGGAAATGACCCAGATGGCTTTACCTTGCGCATTGTTGCCATTGGCTTGTAAGTGGGCTTTGCCGCCGATCCCTATTAGTACCAAGTTGTCGGCGTACCAGGAGGCGACATCTCCAGAGTAAGTTCCTGCATCAATGGCTACCGTATCGCCGTTGCTAACTAGTCCTGCTACTTGGCTGGGTGCGGTGTAGGTTCTTGTGGGGCCAACTTCCCAGGTGGCTGCCGATGTCAGATTGATATTAAATAATAGGAAAAAAAAGAGGCAGGTTAGGGTGGTTTTGTAGAAGTTGTTTTCCATGTGTGCTATTTTTTGGATAAAATAATGAATGGGGGAATTCATGGTGTGGTGAATTTTCCGTACTTAAAAATAGTGATTTTTTTGTTGTTTGTGGTTGGTGTAAGGTAGGGGGGAGTGGGGGATTGAAAAAGGGAAAAAGGAAGGGGTTTCTTTGTTCAGTTTTATTTATATTTTAATTGTTAGTTTGTTATTTATTGATTTTTAATGACTTTTCGTCTAGGGTTAACTGAGTTAAAGGTTTTTTTATATTACGAATGGTTTTAAATTTGTTTGTGGTAATTGCAAAATAGGAGAAATGAATGCCTCATTGCCTATTCCAGAAAAATGCAATCTCCGTTTCTCAATAAAATAATTATTACTAAGGTTTAAGAACATTTAAAACTCCACTACTAGTTGAATTGAGGTTCACAATTGCTCCGTTATGAATGGTAATGTCGAGGCAATTGGCAGTCGCTCCGCTAATGGTCGGGTCATTGGTGACGTTTGGAATAATAACACTAGAACTAACTGTTGGAACACTTAAACGATCCCAATTGCAGGCGTCAAACCAGTCCGTATTCTTGCATCCTGTCCAGGTCCAGTTAGCTCCAAGTCCACTAGGGGTGCAAGGAGCACAAGGATTTGGGATCACCGCACAAATTCCTCCATTGATAGTAAGTTGAAACTCACTGGTACCTTGATCATCACAACCTGTTGGTTCGAATAAAGTAAACTTTATTCCAGTAAGGTCAAATGTATTTACAAAAGTAAGAGAAGGAGAAGCATAGGTCCCACTAGTTACAATATTTCCAACAAAATTTCCCAAATATCCAAAACGCAATATTAGCTGATTGCCTGGCTGAGTAGATATCGTAACCTCCATATCACAAGTTGGATTTTCATCATACCAAAACAAGTTTTCTAAAGTTATTGTAGATCCGGCAGGGATTGTACTGGTGGTGGGGATAACATCCACATCAAATGCCCCTGGAGTGCTATATAGAACATTAGTGGCTGTTGGGCCACTAAATTGAGTTTCTCCTGGACCACATTGGGCGAATAGGTTGTTTATGAATAGGCTGAATATTATGAATACAACGATCTTCATTAGGAATTAGTTTTATTTATAAATATAGTGATAAATCTATGAAGGAGAGCATTATTTAGGAGATAAATAACTGGTATTGTTGGTTTTATTAGTTCGATGAAATGTTTAAAAGAAGAGGACTAGCATTTTCAAATACCTCCCCCAAAACAAAAAAACGAAAACCTAGGTAACATTTCCCCACCTCAAAAGAACTAGTAGTCAAAGGTTCTAGTAAAACCGATTTTTTTCCTTCTGTCCCCCTTCTGAATCATCAGCCATTATGGGCGATGGTTTATGCTAAGCTGTTTGTTTTATCAATCCATAGGGTTTCGAAAAACAAAAAAGTATCTATCACAGCTGCTATTTACCACCGTCATAATCATCATATTGGCAATTATTGATTAACCCACGTAAGTTATTCGCTTGCTTTAAAAAGTACATCTAAAATTCAATTTTCGGATCGCTATCCTTTTTGATGGTAGTAGAATCTAATGCCCAAATCCAAACTAATTTTCATTTGGAACCAGCATTGTCGTGCCCATTATAAGACAACAAGATTTGATTTTCCAACGCTTGACTCCCTAACTGGTCAAGTACATTTTTAAACACAATTATTATATAACATTGAAAATTTTTAACCATGAAAACGAAATTAATATTAACCAGCTTGCTTGTTGTTTGTAGTCTATTAGCGTATGGACAATGGACAGATTTAGGCCCAATAATATCTACAAGCGATGATCTCCGAGGACCAACAAATGGGGCTATACGGATAAACACTGGGTTTGGACTTCTTGATGTTGGTCCCCAAAATGCAACAGCTGCACACCTTAGTACCGACCGTCCAAGATTCCTTTTTGACAAAGCGTTGTTTTCCAGTCAAGGTGGATTTAGTTCCTTAGGCAGCAATCTGAGCTTGCAGACCAATGGAACTAGCCGGCTAACGATTAGAAGAACAAATGGTAATGTAGGTATCGGCATAACCACACCCTCTGCGAAATTACATGTAAATGGATCTGAAAACCCAGCTATTAGACTCACCAACTCCATTTCAATGCTTGAAATTGGAGCGGCTTCCTGCGATGGTTGTTTTTCGACCCAAGCAGAAGAAGGTGATGTTGTTTTCCGTTTACTTGGCCAAGGAAAAAATATGGTATTCGACACTAGATCCGCTCAAGATGCTGGCGAAACCATCAAGTTTGTTGCCGGAGGTAAAACCGTCGTGACCATCAAAGACAACAGTACGGTAGACATCTGTGGGGATGTTCTTGCCAATGAAGTACGTGTGGCCTCCGGATGGTGCGACTATGTATTTTCTGATGAATACAAGATGCCAACCCTGGAAGAAGAAGCGAGTTTCATCAAAGAAAATGGCCATTTAATGTCTTTCGAATCGGAGCAGGATATGGATGGAGCAATCCAGGTAGGCGACGTCACCAAACGTCAACAAGAAACCATCGAAAAGTTGATGTTGCACCTGATTGAGATGAATAAAGAAATCAAGTCTTTGAAAGGACAGATCGAAGCAAGCAAATAATGTACTCCTCACTTTAAATTTATTAATAATGAAATATACAATTATAAAAATAGGAGTAGCATTCGGAATAAGTATCCTATTGTTGGGACAGCTCTTTGCACAAGGAATTCGCAAAGAACATCTGGAAATGACAAATGCTGAACGTAATGCCCTAATCGAAGCGTATTGGGCTGTGGCGGATGATGTAAATATGGATGGCCCAATCTTGGGTGCCTTTGGCGAAATGGGCACGTTCCATGGCAATAATTACACAAACATACATTTTAGTAATACTGCGGATACTGATGTGTTTTTAGCTTGGCATCGACTAGCCTCCGTAGAGTTGCAAAGAACAATGAAGGATACCATGAATAATGAATGGATAACGATCCCTTATTGGGATTGGACGATTTCTAACTTGAAGTCTGACCCACTTTGGGGGGCTGATTGGATCGGACCATTTGACAATCAATGGGGACTTCTTAGAGAGGCAACAAGCAGTTTAATTTTCCCTGTCCAGGCAGACATAGACAATGCTAAAACGGAAACAAATTTCTATCAATTTTCTCGATATTTGGTAGAAGGGGCTGATATCCATAGTGTAGGGCATAATTGGACAGGAGGAATTATGTCTTCCCATTACTCTCCATTAGACCCTGTTTTCTTTTTCCATCACAACATGATCGATAAAATTTGGGCTGAATGGCATAAAACTCATCACACTCCTGGCAATGATTATTACATCAAGACAGATATGCCACGATATGATGGAACTTTTGTCAATGGTATGGGGGACTTGCTACCTTCCGTTGATCCTGATGCTATTGTCGATCCCAGAAGTTTAGGCATCTTTTACGCCGAAAACGGGCTGGCAGTTTTAGACAAATACACCGTAAGCAATACCGCAACGACAGATGAGAAATTCGGGTATCAATATACTATTGAAGCAAAGGAAGATTTTATTATTCCTGCTGGGAAAAGCGCGACGATGAAGTCGTGTAACGAAGTTATTATGCGACCAGGATTTCTAGCGGCAAATGGATCTACTTTCCTGGCTGCCGTTGACCAGGATTGCGACTTTTCGACTTCGGCCAGAGTGTCCCAACCACAGTTTGTCGGTACGTCTAAGAGCAGTTTTGTACTTGACAAAACGCTTGCAACGGCTTACCAGGACAAGTCGGACGTCCGTATTTCTGAAGGCGTGTTACTAGCAGCGCCGAATCCGTTTCATCGGTCTTCTGTTATTGAGTTTGTGCTTCCTGCTGACAGTAAGACGACCCTTAGTATCCATGACCTTTCAGGTCGGCAAATCGCCCTGCTTATGGACGGACAGTTAGCGGAAGGGTACCACCAAGTTACATTTACTCCTAAGGGCTTGTCTCCTGGAGTGTATCTCGCGAAACTTAAAACGGAGAATGGTGTGGAGACCTTGAAGTTGATTTTGACGGAGTAAACTACTCATTACATTTTTCCGAATAAAGTACTTCGATTTAAAAAATATAAACGGAGAAGCCGAAAACCGTTAAATAGAGTAGGCATTAACTAAATTTTATTTTGATATGAAAATCATGAATTTAAAAGTATGGATCGTTGCCCTTGGATTGTTATTCATCTTCAGTTGTGGCAAAGAAAATTTTCAAGACTCAGTAGTGACAGAAGATGTCGAACGAGTGGTTTCAAAAGACAACTACGAGCTTTATGATGGGTTGACAAAGACACTTACCAATCTGGAGCAGGAAGTTCAAAAAATGGACACTAGAGACGAACTGTCTGGAGATGTCAAGCTTGCTTGGGATGCCTTTAGAGCAAGCAACTTAGCCCTATCAACACTGGCCGGTACTCCAATTGAAGGACGTCGGGATGTTGTAATACTAGATGATCAGGCCGTCGTGGATTTTGGCGAATACTTAACTGCCATCGAGCCCGTGGTTACCCTATTGTTGGAGTCCAATGATCGGCCCTCAAATTTAGAGTTTGCCTTAGCTGACATCATTGATCTTGCATCTGCTATTGGACCTAGTGGACGTGCTAAGGTTCGTTGCTGCCAAGCTTTTGGCCGCAATATCCATACTGGGGAGCTTTTTCTGGCTTTATGCAAACAGACAAACTGGAGCTGGTTTAGAGCATGGACTGATTGCATAGGTAGAGGAATAGCCCAGGGAGGTGGGTCAAGCCTTTTCTTAGGACCTTGCAATTGCTAGGTTTTAGTAGTTAAGTAATTGGGTCTATTACATTGAAAAGCCCGAATCACTGAATTTGCTAGAAGTCTAGTCTATTCAATGGTTCGGGTTTTTATTAAGAAGAAGAAGCAACGTACAAACTTCAGCTTCGCTAGATCTTGCCTGGTGTCAAATACATAAAGCACAAAATGGAAACCTCCAGAATGGGATAATAAACTTTGTGATGATCAACAATTAGACAATAGGTATTTCAAATTTTTTGTTGATAGGGATACACTAGTAATCTAGTCCATTCTAAACAAAAAAAAGTCATTCTAATCCTACACTAAAACTATATCGCCAGCTATTCTTTTTATATACTTCATAGTTTGCACTTTGTAGTCTGTTTATTGAAGATTTTTAATTACCTTAGTAATACAGGCAAAGCATGTTGTTAATGACATAAATACGTGAAAATGTGACAGGTATCCATGTTGTTATATTGCAATTAAATCTACATATTATGAAGGAACTATTCCCTAAATTTTCAATTCAATTTATTCTATTCTTATTGGTCCCGGTATCTATCTTTGCTCAAGTAAAAATAGCATCAGATACGAGCTCTTTCACTCCTGCACACCCGTCAGCGGTATTAGAAGTGTTTAGCAAAACAAAGGGATTTCTACCACCAAAACTAACAACCACAGAAAGAAATGCAATAGTCTCTCCAGCAGAAGGACTAGTAATTTTTAATTTGGACGAAGATTGTATTAATGTATTTCAAACAGCAGCCTGGCAAACCTATTGTACGATAAGATACTCCTCCATATGTGGTTGTGTAGAATATCTGAACAACTATGGATTGACAAATGAAAGCTGGATTGAAATTACGTCTCCAGGTATTGATGGAATCAACTGTTGGGATTTAAATGAGAATGGAATACTAGATCCAACAGAAGACATTGTAAATGACGGAGTTGGTAACAGTCTGGATTGTCAAGGTCTTGCTGGACCTATCGGACCACAAGGCCCTCCGGGAGTAGATGGTGTTGATGGAGCAGTAGGAGCGCAAGGTCCTCCAGGAGCAAGTGGAGCAGACGGAATCGATGGTGCAGATGGAACACAAGGCCCTCCAGGAGCAGATGGGGCAGATGGAATAGATGGTGCAGTAGGACCACAAGGCCCACCTGGAGTAGACGGAGTTGATGGAGCAGTAGGAGCACAAGGTCCTCCAGGCCTAGATGGAGTGGATGGAATGGATGGTGCTCCAGGAGTAGACGGGATAGATGGTGCAGTAGGAGCACAAGGCCCTCCCGGGGCAGATGGGGCAGACGGAGTGGAGAATTCTGAAGCGATCCTAATACCCCAGCACTCAGGTGCTTCCCCAGCAATTGGAAATGCAGACTTTACTCAAGAAGTAAATACATGGGATATTGATTTTTCTGGTTCGGGCCCCTACATTGGTGTACTAAATGGTATACCAGATTACGGAACATCGACACCATACCGCGCAATAGAAACCACCTTCATGGTTAAGGTATCTCACGACGGCACAGACACTGCACCAGAGTTTGAATTTGTTCTATCTGGTGTACACAACACGCAAACAGTTGGCGGAATCTTGTTAAATCCTCAATCTGGAGCAGAGACAGTTTTAGTGTTCAAATCAGTTGCTACGCACGGTAGCCTTGGTGGCGAAGCAGACGCTCTCCTTCTAATCCGATCATCTTACGAAGCTCCAGTAGTTTCAGTAGGCGGAGTGGAGAATTCTGAAGCGATCCTAATTCCCCAGCACTCAGGAACTACTCCAGCAATTGAAAATGCAGACTTTACCCATGAAGTAAACATTTGGGATATTGATTTTTCTGGTTCGGGCCCCTACATTGGTGTACTAAACGGCATACCAGATTACGGAACATCGGCACCATACCGCGCTATAGAAACTACCTTCATGGTTAAGGTATCTCACGACGGTACAGACACTGCACCAGAGTTTGAATTTGTTCTATCTGGTGTACACAACACGCAAACAGTTGGCGGAATCTTGTTAAATCCTCAATCTGGAGCAGAGACAATTTTAGTATTCAAATCAGTTGCTACGCACGGTAGCCTTGGTGGCGAAGCAGACGCTCTCCTTCTAATCGGATCATCTTACATAGCTCCAGTAGCTTCAGGAGACGGACGTGACAGCAGAATCTTAAGGTACCCAGCACTGACAGCGACTACTGGAATGCCTCTCGCTATGGGGTCTATGCTAGATTTAGACCGTGGATTTAATCACCTATTCCTAGAACCTACATTCAACATAGGCGCAACATCCAACTCGTATAGAGTACACATACAAGATCAACCGTCCTACGATAATGCTAGTACTCCAGCGGAGTATATGGAAGCTGGCTATGCCTACTTCGTAACCCTATATGTAAAGCATGATGGACTAAGTACCAACCCCCGAGTAATATTTTATGAGAATAATACGCACGCTTCCCTATCTAGCGAAGAAATTCCATTAGATCCAACACCTAACAGCGTAACAAAGATCACTTTGTATGTTACGTCTAACCATGGTTTCGTTGGCGGCGGCGAAGCGGTTGTAATTGCTAGCTCTTACGAAGTACCAACAATGTCAGGCGACGAACGTGACAGCAGAATCTTAACGTACCCAGCACAGACAGCGACTACCGGAATACCTCTCGCTATGGGATCTATGCTAGATTTAGACCGTGGATTTAATCACCTATTCATGGAGCCTACCTTCAACTTAGGTGCAGTATCTTACCCGTATAGAGTACACATCCAAGATCAACCGTCCTACGATAATGCTAGTACACCAGCAGAGTATTTTGAAGCTGGCTACGCCTACTTCGTAACCCTATACGTAAAGCATGACGGACTAAGTACCAACCCCCGAGTAATATTTTATGAGAATAATACACACGCTTCCCTATCTAGCGAAGAAATTTCATTAGATCCAACACCCAACAGCACAACAAAAATCACATTGTATGTCAAGTCAAACCATGGTTACGTTGGCGGTGGCGAAGCGATAGTAATCGCGAGCTCTTACGAAGCACCTACAATAGCAGGTGACGGACGCGACAACAGAATCTTAGCGTATCCAGCACAGACAGCGACTACAGGACAACCGCTCGACATGGGATCTATGCTGGACTTAGACCGTGGATTTAATCATCTATTTCTAAGGCCTACCTTCAACATAGGCGCAACATCCGGCACGTACAGAGTACACATACAAGATCAACCGTCCTACGATAATGCTAGTACACCAGCAGAGTATATGGAAGCAGGTTACGCCTACTTCGTAACCCTATATGTAAAGCATGACGGACTAAGCACCAACCCTCGCGTCTTATTTTATGAGAACAATTCGCACGCTTCCCTATCTAGCGAAGAAATTCCATTAGATCCAACACCTAACAGCACAACGAAAATCACTTTGTATGTTACGTCTAACCATGGATTTATTGGTGGCGGCGAAGCGGTTGTAATTGCTAGTTCGTATTAGGTACTACTATGCTTATGCATAGATGCCAAGCATTAGTCAAATCAGCCAAAAGGATATTAAGTACTTTATATTGATTGTTGTCACGCACAAAGCGAATGTATTCTCTATCAGGTGAAATCTCGAATCGCTTATCAAGCTACCGTCTTATTTGCTGATGAACTTCCAATAATTGAACTACTGGAAGGCATAAAAAAGCCCGAACCATTGATTGGACTGGTGTTTTTCTTAATTGTGCTCAGAATGTAGTCGAATAGGTTTATATTTTACATTGACTATCAGTATTTAACAAATTGCATTAAATTGTTGGGGGGCACTATGGGCAAAAAGAAACCACAACTTGCAGCGATAACGAAATTTGGAATAACTTCTTACTGCGAATTGTGGATGTACTAAATTACGGAAATTTTGAATAGCCTATTCATCAATTTTCAAAGAACTTGGATTTTGACGAGTATCATAGACATAGACAATAAAAATAGCTTGTCCTTTGATCGTGTAGAATATCTTGTAATGTTTAATGACTAGAAAATAATATCTGTTGGTGGTAGTAGAAACGGTATGATCTACTTTTCCAAGTTTAGGTTGGTAGGTAAGGGCGTTGACCTTTTTTTGAATGTTTCGAATAATTGCTTTACCGACATGTTGTGCTTCTAGGTCTTTGTAAAACACTATTATTTCCTTTAGTTGGGATTTGGCTAAGTCGGTATATTTAATTTTCTTTATTACCAACCTTCGATCTCTTTTGCCAGATCCTCCGAATTAGTTACTTTTCCTTCCTTGATTTGTTGTTCGGACAATTCTAGTCCTTTGATTAACTCCTTACGGGTAAGAGGTCGTCCATCGGTGGTTATACCTATAATTTCGTTTAACGTGGCTTCTTTTGCTTTTTCGAATACTTCATTAACCGACTTGATAATTTGCTCATTGTCTGTCTCCAGTAACATCTGGGTAAGTCTGATTTTTTCGGATTGTAAATTCATGCTAATTCGATTTACTCAAAGTTAATGGAAATTATGGTTAATGGCAACATTGAGATAGCCAATAAAAAACCCGTCACCACTTCTGGCAACGGAGCAACCGGCAAGTAGCCTTTTCTCTTTGACTGGGTGCTGGTTAGTTTTCTAATCTCTTTTAATCGGTGCTGTGTGTCTTTGTAGTAACTTCTTACTATTCGGGTGTTCATAAGTAGTTCGCAGACGCTATCCGTAAGGATTATTCTATTGATGCCGATGTGATAGAGATAAATCCCTCTTTGCGTGAAATTCTGGAAATGAAAGGATACAATGTTGTTGCAAGTGATTTCCTTGACTATGGAGGTGAATATGATGTTATTGTGATGAATCCACCATTTGAGAAATTACAAGACATTGACCACGTTCGACATGCTTTTGATTTACTTACGGAGGGTGGCCGTTTGGTTGCTGTTATGAGTGAAAGTCCATTCTTTAGAAGGTAGCAAAAAGCGGTTGACTTTCGGGAGTTTGTTGATGAGTATGGATATTCGGAGCAGTTGCCGGAGGGTAGTTTTCGGAAGTCTCGGAATAGTACTGGGGTTAATGCTCGGGTTGTTTATTTGGAGAAGTGATCACTTTTAATACGATACCGTTCTGTTTGTCGCTTATATTAAATGAATATAATTAATTCTTAAAACCATATTTTTTCTCTCTCATAAGAAAAGCATCTTTTCCCCCTTCAACTACCTCAGTAATGTGCTCTCTTATTCCCATGGATTTAAGAATGTCAGTTTCATTAGGTATTTTATCAAGTGTGGTTTCCACAGAACCATTCACATAGTCAAATTTAAAAACACTTGAGGATGCTTCATAATTCTGACCTTTCTGGTTTGCAACAATAATGTTTTCTGCATCTGCATTAACAACTACATTTGCATTATGTGTTACAAGTATGATTTGACGTTCAGTCTTCTTGTTTCTTAAATAATTAACAAGATCAGTTGAAATTGATCTATTGTCCAAGTTATCTTCGGGTTGGTCAATAAGTATAGGTGCCTTTGATCTACTTAATCCAATAATTAACATAAGAATTACAAGGCTTGCTTTACCTGTTGACATTTCCCTTAATGTGTCATTTTTGTAAGTAATTACCCAATTGTCGAAAAAGTAATCATTAAGGACAAGCTTAATTGCATTCCGAATGGTAATTTGACTTGTAAGAGTATATTTCTGAGACAAAAGATCATCAAACAGACTTGATAACTCATGTTTTATGTCTTGAAAATCAGTCTCATAGTTTGATTTTTTATTCTTATCTAAGATCGTGTATTGACTATAAGATGCAGTTCTACCATCACTAACAAGGTACAGTTCTTTACGTAGCTTAGGGAAGTTAAATTGCGCTTTCCCTTCAATTTTTAAACCATCTTTTTCTAACTCAACAGTCCTAACTTTTAATAAATCAATTACGCTAGTGTATTCGTAATAATTATCTTCGTATATCTTAAAAATATTAACCTTTGTCTCATCTAATGATTTCCTTTTATCTTCTATTCTTTTTGTTAGAGAATCAATATCTAACAAGTCTTGCTTGTCCTTGGAAATTGAACTATTTAATAGCTGTATAGAATTTTTAATTTGATCATTTTTTAAGTAGGGCTCAATTTCATTGTTCAGTTGTTTTTCATTTTCCTTGACCTTAACAAGCAATTCTTTGAATTTACTTTCATGTCTCAATACATTATCTCTATCAATTCGGTCCATGATAAAATCTTGGCTTAACTGCTCTATTTTTTTATATAAATTATCAAGTTCAGAGTATTCGGTTAAATAATAATCTTTAACCTCATCGACCTGAGTGCTTTCAAATAAAGATTCTTTATCATTAACTAATCGGTCTAAAGCTAGTAATACATCGGAGTTAAACCTACTAATTGATCGAAAGTCATTTCTTAGGTGTTGTAAATTGGATTGGTTTTCAACTATCTTTGTTCTTAACTCTTCATATTGTTTGATTTGGGCGTCAGTAAGTCCTATGCTCTTGTTTAATTCTTCAACTTTTATCTTGTTGTTTTCAATATTGGCTAGCAATACAGTCTTATTAGGCTTTGTTTTTAACTCAAGCTCAAGGATCTCTATTTCTTTTCGAGTTTCAAAAAAAGTATCAATCTCAGAATCTCTTGCTCTATCATTCCGGGAAAGCATTCTTACAAATGCATGATACAACTCTTTTGATGAATCATCCTCAATTATGAGATCACGGATAATTTTATTCAAAGATTTTCCTTTCTTATTCAAGTCTGGTTCTGCAAGCTTTACTAAATAATTCTGAGGTATATATTTAATTTCGGGTAAGATTGAATTGTCGTCATAATTCCTCCTATAGTATTGAGAATGACCAGCTTTAGTAATGATTTCAAAATTAAAATCTTTATCATCCCTACTTAAATCATACTTATAATTCCCTTCTTTATTTTTTAATGCTGCCTGGTCAGCTGACAACGTTCTTGCAATTGAGTAAAGTAAGATGGATTTTCCCGATGATTTCCCTCCAATTATTACATTTAGGTTAGGATTTAATTTAATAAACTTTGGTGTGAATATTTTCTTCGGCGAAACAAATCTTACTTTATCAATAATTAATCTTTTTTCTTTAAATTCTGGCTTAGAATCTTGAATTTTCACTCTACTTTCTGGTTCATAAACCATCTGTTTAAGGCCTTCAAAATGTAAATCGGCTTTTACCCATGTAAACCTCCTGAACAAATCAGATTCAGTGTGTGCGTCACAACCTACAATACAAGGCTTTAATGAACCTCTTTCCTCTATGACTCTTTCTACTTCTTTTTTGTAAATAGATTTATTGTATTCATCTTTTCCTTCCAATCTTTTTCCAATGAAATATTTGATATCTTTTTTATTCGCAGAAAATATAGCATCAGATATACTATATAAGTTCCTTCTTAAACCTACTAAAGAACCACTTTCATCTTCAAATAGATCATAGTGGCTTTGTATTGCTGAAGCACCATCTTTATTAGAGTTGCTTACTACCAATAAAGTGTTTTTTTTGAAATTGGCATTATTTTTTAATAATTCGCTTAAAATTCTTGGGTCTAGGACGAAATTATCTATTCCAATTCTGTACTGTTTATCATTAATCTGAATGTCTGGTGATAAAGATTTTCCGTATTCAGTTAAACCGTGACGGTTCATTTTAAAACCATCTTGGTTATTAATATGAGAGAAGAAGTCATTTTCTAAATCCTTGACATATTCAGGGTTGAATAAGCAATGAATATTAATAAGCCTAGCCTTATCAGTGGATGGTAACATTCTCAATTCAACATTAGGAAAAATAAACATACCTTTGATGAATTCAATTTCAATATTATTGAATAAACACACCCCATTTGAATCTAGTTTTGTTTCAATCTGGTCTTTATATTTTATTGCATCCAAATATCTGTCTATAGAAAAATAATCAGTGACACCTATGGCGCAAATTTGTTTACTGCATGCACTTTTAAAAAACAGATGAAAAAAATCATCCATTGTTGAGGAAGTAAACTGATCATTCTTGTTTGTACCTTTTGTGTGTACATGAAAATTCCACTTTCTCCAGATTGAACCTTCTGTCATTCTAATTTATTTGAGGGGATTAATGTATTGGTTTAGTGTTTTACACCTATATCGCATAATGTCAATATACGCATTACAAATATAGTAAAATAATGCTTATTCATCGCTCCTTCCAAAATCCCATAACAGTATAACAACCATCAACACCCCGTCCCCATACTTCCTTATAGACACAAGCAAGAACAGCATTATCATAACGCTCCCTAGAAATAATTATCCATTTCCCTGACTTCTTAACAAGATGTACTTCTTGATCTGTTATTTTAAAGGTTAGAAAATACCATTCGCTTCTAAGTGGATTGCTCATAGCTTTTTCTTTTGACCTTTGATCTCCGCAGATACATTTTTAAATTTCTCCAGATACACCTGGGTAGTCGACAAATCAGAATGGCGCAATTGATCTCTAATATCCAACATGTTGATTCCCTCCACCACTAAAGATATTGCGCCAGAATCTTTAAGGCTATAGAACGTTTTTCCTTCTATATCATCCATATGACCCGTTTTGTATAGTTCGGCGACAATGGTCCTCATTTTATTGTAAAAGGCATTTCTACCCCATTGTTTGGACGGATGGGGCTTAAATCCCTCACCAAATAGATACCAGCCCGGAGGAAATTGACTAAGGTTCATTTTTTCTAGTAGAGGGATCATAGTATCTGGAATAGTGATGCCCTTTGATTTCTTTGTTTTGGACACCTCTGAAACCGCGTTAATAACTCCGTGCTCCAGGTCTATATGTCTAATTTTCAATCTCCGTTGTTCGGCATTCCTTAGAAAGCATATTCCAGCGCAACCAAAATATTTGTTTGCTTCAACTGCAAATTGGGATCTATCTCATTCCAAGGGTAGCCATTAGGCAATTTTTGGTTTAAGTCCTGAATAATACTATTCGCAAGGCGTAAACGTTCCCGCCTATCCTTGATCCGATTTAGTTTAAATGTTTTACGTTCTCTTATAAATTCTCGGGTAACTGGATTTTGGGTATAGTAGATTACATACCATCTATCCTTCGCCTTTACAAGTCGAGCTGGTATATATTCCATTAGATCGAGTTTGTAAAGTTTGCTAAGCAGTGTGGCCTTAATGCGGTTTTTTGCTGACACAAAACTGACACAGTTTTGTTTTTGAGATAAGCGCAACACGTTGATTTGCAAAGTGTTGCGCCCTTTTTGGTGCTCACGACTGGAGTCGAATGAGTTTTTATATCTTACTAGTTGTTAGTTTTTTATAGTTTAGGAAAAAATATTGGGGGTCACTTTGGGGGTCACTTCGTGCAAAAAGAAACCACAATTTGCAGCGATAACGAATTTGGAATAATTCCACTGCAAGTTGTGGTATTACAAATATACTCAATTTTAAGTATAACTTCAAAAACAAAACCCGTAACTATTCCTAGTAACGGGCTTAACCAACACTTAGCCTTTTAATCTTATCTGTTGGTTAGTCTCCTTATCTGTTTTAAACGCTGCTGCGTGTCTTTGTGGTTGTACTGTATCTCTTTTGCGATGTGAAGGAGTTCTTCTAGCTGGTGGCTCTTATCGGTGTCGTACATGGTCGCCAATCGGTTGACCAATTTTTTGATCTTCTTTTTCATGCTGCTAGGGTTTCGGCACTAAATGAACGCCATGACTTTTTATCTAAATCGAAAAACCGGATAACCAAAGGATTGATCTTTTTAGAAGTACCTCTTCCATTGGGGTGTTTGTCCGTTGGTATCGTTCTTAGGTTGGTGGTTCCTACTCGATTGGACAATTGACCTGTTGACTTCTTAACGAATGCAAAAGAGGTTGTTCCGGTCTTTAGTTGCTCTTTAATCCGTTGTACCTTCCATGCGTGGCGTTGGGCTTCTCCAAAGGTGTAATGTTGCTTGGTAATGGGATTGAGTTTGTTCTTTAATGCGTGTGCTCTTTTTAGAACTTCTTTTCTTGCTTGGATGGTCTTTGAGTACATTGGTTAGTGTTTATTGGTTTACTATTAAGTACAAATCAAAGATAATGTTTTTGTACAACTTGTACAATGTTTTGTGTGTTTATTTTTGTACAACTTGTACGACTCGAATTAATGCCTTAACTTTGAGAAAAAAGAATGGAATCGAATAAGCAATACACCGAGTTAGAAGCCTTAGAATACATTTTCGGGCTTACCTCTAAGGAATTGGATAAGACGGTGTACAATAGGGTTAAAACCTATAAGAAGCGATATAAGCAGGGGGAATTAAATAAGATTGCTATTGAGAAGCTACTTTTGGAATTTGGGTTTACTAGGCCGGATGTGTTGTTTTATGATCGGGTTAAGGATACACATTTGAAGAATTAAAACCTTAAGAAAGGCAAAGATATGATCTCTGACATAAGCCATAAGGTATGATTATCTTTAAATTTAGGAGAATACGTTTTGTGAAAAATAGTTTGAATTATCTGGTATTTTATTGTTTCAAACTTATTTGCTACTCTTTTGTCAACTGGACGCACCAAAAATTTACTTTCATCATAGTTGTGGAAATACCACCCAAATAGAATTTCAAAATCTCTTGCCTCAATATTTAAACTTGATCTGTTTGGATTCCAATCCATTTCAAACCACTTAAACTTAGCAGTCGATAATTCTTGAGTAATCTTTGCAATCTTTTGTGCATAAATTTCATCCTTTTTAAATGATTTACTATCTGTTTCAGAATAAAGGATTCTTGATTTTGCAAGAATTCTATTGTCTAAGTTTTTACTCCTAACTAAAATGCCATCGGCATTCGTGGAAACTGGGCCAACTATAACAAAATCCATTTCAGGAGAATCTATAATAATAGGTAAATCAATCATTGTTAGTACTTAATTTAGAAAGAATGAGAGTACAATTATTTTGATTAATACTTGAATGATTCTTGTCTGAACTTATATATGAGGCAAATCCAGAACCTTTCCACCTTTCTACTTCAACAACAAACCACTCTTCTAAGGTTGCCTTTTCTTTTGGAATCATTTGAGACCAAAGATCGCTTTTGTTCAGGAGAATATGAATTCTTTCGAATTTCTTTTGTTTCTGTTTGAGTGAATTTCTCAGTTGTATCTGATATTGGGACGATTCTCGTAGCCTTTCTTCGTCAAGTTTCTGGTAACCTGAAATTTGGTCATTATGATCAAGGAGAATAATCAATATGTCAGAATTGTTTATTACTTCAAATTGTTGTGAATAGTTAGAGCCCTCTCCATCAAGGATTCCAAAATATTTCAACGGATATTCTGCAGATGTAGTAATATGCAGGGTTAAAATTTGAGTTCTTTTAAATGGATTAGGTTTCTGTTTTAAACCATTTACTAATGTAGTTTTTCCAACGAAGCCTAATCCTGTAACTCCAACTTTAGTTAATTCTGGATAAAAGATTTCGGAAGGATTGAAAAGAATTTCTTTGCCAACTAGCTTGGTTGTATTTGTGCTCTTTGATGGCCAAGAAATAAATAAGTAGTAAGCCGAAACACATAAAATAACTATTAACCCCGTTATGGGAATGATTCCAATTCCTCTATAAACCGTTAGGAGGACGATGTTGAATGCTTTGAAAAATGAAATCAATCCTAATGTAACCGCAATTATTGGGACAATTCGAATGTTCTCCCAAAGGTTGTCTCTAAATTCTTTCCAGTTTCTATTTTTAAACAAAAAGTCAATCAAATTCATAATTACGCAAATTTATAAAAAAAATAAATGTATACGCAATTTCCGTAGATGTTCTTGAAAAGTGAATCCTTCACAGCTTTACACAGCTTTTTCCTAGTTTTGAATTAAAATAACCTAAATCCCTAGAGGAACACCTGCTTTTTCCTAGTTCCAAAAGTTGGAATACATTGATCTTATCTTCCTGTCGAACTCTATATCTTTTTCAATTTGTAGTTCCCAAATTCGATTTTTAAGGTCTAAGTATGTGCGAAACCATGCCGTATATTTACCATTATAGTGAGTCTTTGAATACTTCTTATCTAGTCGTTTTTCGAGTTCCTTAAATCGGGTTGATCTTATCAACTGCCAGTATTTATCGCTAGGTAAGAAAGACTTTGCACTTTTTTGACCTACATAATATATCCGGTTTTGATAGGCTTCTCTACATTTGTAAAAGTGTGAACCATACGCACAATATAAAATCCGGCATTGTTTACCGGACACTGGGCAACGCATATACGGCACCTCTCCAATTCCTAAATTACTAGGCACCGTAACAATTGGCACAGAATAACGATACTCCGTTTTTTCTCCGTGCCTGTCTGTATGGGTGTAATAAAGAATCAATTCTTTCCTTTTGTCCAACCAATAGCCCTCAACACCAATGTTGCTACCACCAGTCCAGCTTAAAGTAAAGTACTTTGCTTGTCCTTTTGTAAGGAAGTTGTTTTTTATCAAGTAAGATAATTCTATTCGTCTAGCGGCTTCATTGGTTACTGCTCCGGTGGAATCTCTACCCATTGTTTATAGTCTTAATTTTCGATTTTCTAATATCGTAAGGTCAATAATCTGGTCTAGTGGGAATAGATACCTAGTCCCGTTTTTTAGTTCCTTCAATATCTTTCTGCGTGGGTTGTTGTAGATGTTACTTTTCTTATTTCTGCATTGCTTGGAACAAGTGATAGTGTCCTCTGATCTCATTGAAATATCCTTGCAGCAAATGACACATTTTCTTGCTTCAAATCGTTGCTGTTGGTTTGGGGTAAGATCGCTATGAGAAGTAACTATACTTAGGTTACTTTTGGTTCTGGTTTTTTCATTTTCGAGGGGTGTACTTTTGGTTCCGGTTTTTCTATCTAGTGGGGATGTACCTTTGGTTCCGGTTTTTTGCAGTTCAGTAATCTTGGAATTTACCTTGTCAACGACTTCATTTTTTAACTTATCAAGGTTGTGCTTTTGAAGCGTTTTAAAGAACATTTCTCGTTCCCTATATCGCTTAGATTTGTTGCCTATTTGCCAGTTAACCGGATTGATCATTCTCTCGAAGTTTTTCCGTTCTGGTTTGGTCATTGCTTCGAATGGTTCCAACTGATCAACGATCACTAAGTCGGTTACTCGTTTCATAAGATGGTTGTGGAGGCTTATCCATACTTGTGGGTTGGTTAAATCCTCCAGACAGTTTATACCATGCGTTCTAATTTTCTCGCTTCTCATTAGCTTACATTCGAACCTAAGCAAATGGTTGGATATTCCTTTTTGTCCTCCCTTTGAATAGTACTTGATGTACTCATATGATCGGTTTGTTGCGCCAATTGAGTATTCCAAGAAATACCCTTTTATATAGTTTTTACGCGTACTAGGTCGCTTATTGCTTTGGACTATAGCAAGATTACGAAGAACGGGAACAACAGGCCTAGACAGGCTTATATTCACTCCAGATTCTATGTTTATTGGAATGGTTTTCTTTGGGTCAATATTAAAGGATTGAACTAGCCAGTTTATTGATTCTCCCAGTTGACTAATACCAAAATCATTAGAGTTAGTCCAAGTGTCGTAGTTAACGAAGTTCCACAAGCAATGCAGGGATAAAGAAATATAGGTGTAATGTTCTCTATGCTCGATAATAAATTCATCTCGGTTGATTACTTTGAACCTTTCAGAAATAACAACATCATTGCTAGTTCTATTTCCGGCAAATTCAACTAATGAATGACCAGTAGGTATTTGACCTTTAGGTATTTTTAATTTAACGAAGTCAATCACTTGCTTACGCTCTTTGATACTTCTCAATAGATTGGAAGTCTCTTAGTAATTCAGACCGTTTGAAACGCACGGAGTTGCCGTTTCTATGCTTGTGTATTTTTCCGGCATTAACCCAATTGTCAAGGGTGGCAATGCAGATACCTAAAAACTCGGCTGCTTGTTTTCTGGTTAGTAGTTCTGGAAGGGTTGGTTCTGATTTGGTAAGGTCAAATTCAGCCTTTATCTTTTCGGCTGTCTTTTGGGCTGCTACTTCTGCAACACGTTCTGCAAGTTGTTGGAATAAGTTATCAAAGTTCATAGACTAAAATTTTTATATGGTTTAAAATCTTAGTCCAAATCTATAATGGTTTTAGGGTGTTTAGGGGTTACATGTAAGGTTGCAGAAAATCAAGGTTCTCTCAAAACTTTAGCTAACTTGTTGATTATTAGCGTTAATTTAGTGTTTAGTTTCTCGTACTGTTGTTCTTTTATTTTTCTGCCTAGTACTAAATTGAATTCATTTTTAATTGTATTGTTACTAAAGCCTGTTAATCCTGAAATGCATTTATACAAATTCTCTTTTCCAATTTTAGGATTAAAAATCTTTGCATCGTACATCAACTTGAAAAGTATTAATAAGGTGTCACGGTATAGTTCCATTCCGTCTATTAGATGATCTGGATGCATCGGAGTATTAATTACATGCTGATTATCTTTTAAAGCCTTCTTATCCATAGATATTGGTTTCCCATTTTTCAAATCTTCCAGTTTCTTTTCAAGAAAGTAATAGTATTTCAGTTTTGCAAAGTCTGTTGCAAACTTCCAATATTCATGACTTAAAAGAAGATTGACAAATTCCACTTTTGACTTATAATCATTTAGGCTTATCTCAAAATTCTCGTCAATAAATGCATATCTGCCAATAAGTAATTTGTTGTAATAGCTTGAATTTTTAAGAAAATCTTTTGTCTCTTGAAGTTCAGTTTCTACAGACATTTTTTTATCGAATGCTCGTACATATTCAAATTTAAATGAATCAACGTTACTTTGGTAGGTTTTAATAATTGTGTTTGTCATCTCCTTTGCTATATCTTTATACTTTGTTTCTGGTCGATCTCTTAACCGGAACCACAAGGCTAAATCAGCATCAATACTAAAATATAAGTATCTATACTCAATTCCTTGCAAAAGGGTTATTTTACTGCTGTAGATAGGTTCAACCTTATGCCCCTCTATTGGCTTCATATTTCTCGCCCAATTGGGGGGATTGGTTTCTTCTATTATTGTTTCTTCAAATAGTTCATCTAGCTTGTAATTTTTTCCTTGATACAGATATTGATTATTCCTAAACTTATCCTCTATTTCTTCTTGTATATCTTTTATTCTCCTTGCTTTACGGTCAACATCAAGTATTTCGTGTGTAACTCCGGTAAGCAAATCTAAACTCTCATTTACTTTCATTTGTCGTTCACTACCGTACTCAATGTTTTTATCACATTGGTGAGGGTGTTTATCTTCTGCCAAACATGTATCACATATATAGGAATGCCTAAATGTAGCGATAGCATTGGTAATTGCACCAAAGTATCTTGTATTCGTCTCGATTGGATTCATTGTTGATCTTTATTTTACCCTTGAAAAAATGGATTGTCGTAAACCTTACCAGCCTTTTTGGCGGTCTTCTGCTTGTCATACTTCTGGATAGTAGCTAGTTTCTTGTGTCCCGTAATAGCTCCAATCGTTCTGGGGTCAATTCCCATATCCAGTAAATTAGTAACTAACGTCCTTCGAGCTGTATGGGTGGTTATGAGTTCCCATTTTTCATACTTCACGATCTCTTGTTTGAAGGCACGTTCTTTCTTTATATCAATGATGTTATAGAATCCTACAGCCTTACCGATGTCTTTTAGATAGCGATTAAATACACCATTGGCGTAAACTCTAGGCAATTGAACAACTCCATTTGTGTCAGTATACTTAGTTATTATTTTTTTTGATACGGGGTGTAAGGGAATCCAAACTTCGATTTTTCCCTTTTGGGTTTGTACTGGAATCATATCATTGCCTTCAATGACTTTAATCTTATTTGCATCATATTTATGTAGGTCTGAATATCGTAAGCCTGAATAGCATTGCAACAAATACAAGTCTCTCACAAACTCCAAACCTTTGTTTTTACTAAAGTCATAGTTAAAGATGGTTGCTAAATCTTCTGGAGTAAGATAAATGCTGTCAACCTCTACACTTTTAATCTTAGCGTATTTTTTTAGATAGGCCGGATTCACTTTTAGATCAACGTCCTCCAGATCGTCAGCCTCTTTGATAAAGTGGCGCAATATCGAAAAGGTTTTAGCAATATAGTTGGTAGCATAGGTCTTACCAGCTAAATAGTCTCGGAATCCTTCAAAGAATGATTTATCTAAATTTTCAAAGAGATAGGTTTGTTTCTCGTTGCTTTGGTATGCTCTAAATTGTCTTAGGGTAGTATTGTAAGTCTTGATCGTGTTTTTGCTCTTACGGGTAAGGTTCTCTTCAATGTAGTCTACTATAAAGGATTCAACAGTAACAATCTTTTTTTCTTCTTTGTTCTTACGTCCAAGGGCAATATCTAAGGCTTCGCGGTAATCGTTTGGTGTTGGAATCGTTCCTTCGCTTTGCAAATCTCTAAATACTCGCTTTGCTGCTGCCTCCAGTTCGTCTAGTTGTTTGTTAAGGCTTCTATATTCGTTAGTTGCTTTGGCTCTTTTTTTAGTTGTTTTCCAATCCTTTGGTACTATTTTCAATCTTGTAGGATACTTTAAACGAAGTTTTCCTTGACTGTTTGAATAGTTCGCCATCATGACAATCGGAGTCTCTTTGAGAACTTTTGCTTTGTTTGGTGTGGTTGGCTCTATTTCTTTTTTGTTGACGTTCCTATCTCTTAGGTTAAAAGATACATTGACCATTGATTTAGTATTTCGTTATCGTGAATTATTCCAATACTAAATATACCACTTTTTTAGTTGGGGGTCACTTTGGGGGTCACTTTTTTTAGTTTCTTTATGCTATTCGATTAGTCGCCATTAGGCATAAAAAAGCCCGAACCATTGATTTTGCTGACTCTTTAGTCTATTTCAATAATTCGGGTTTTTCTTAAAAGTGCTCACGACTGGAGTCGAACCAGCACGTCCAAATAGGACACTAGGCCCTCAACCTAGCACGTCTACCAATTCCGTCACGTGAGCAATTTTCAATCTACAATCAGCCCTTGCTGCCAAGAACCAATACTTCTATAAAGCAAATTCGCCCTAAAAAGTTTCACAAAAATAAAACTATTTACTTTAGATAGTAACCTTCTGCCATAATTCTTCAATTTTATTCTTCGAAAGGAGCCAAAGTGCCTAGTATATGGCCGATTGCTTTGACGGATAGCAAGAAGGTCCAGCAGAATAGTTCCAATTCATAAAATATAAAGCCCTTAAAAAAAAATATTATTATAAATCGCGTAACGCCTTAACAGTTAGCGCACTTTAATTGCGATAAAGTAGTTGACTGTAAGTCGCTGTTAAATTGTGGGATACGTATTTATTTGGCAAGTAAGTGATTTGCTATTTGAAGAAGTTAAAATTACATATTTAAAATATAAATGTTCAAAGTTGTAATTCTGTGGATAAAATGATAATTTAGTAAGACGTATTTGAAAGAATACGGATCAATACCAAAACTAAATACCCAACCCAATGAAAAAGATCTACACCTTTTTATCGCTTGCCGTATTTGTCGGCCTACTAGGAGGAATTTCTTCCTTCGAAACCAACAACGAACCCATTCCTAAAGAAAAACTGCTGCGCTTTGTCGAAAAGACAGACCTCAACGGTACCACCCGCACCATCCTCGAAAAAGACTACACCGGAGACCTCAATGATCTCCCAAGAGGAACCGTCTCCAAAATGGACGTCCGCATAAATGCCAGCACAGGAGAAATCTCCGAACGCCGGCTACTGGTGCTACCAAAAGAGTAATCCCAAAAAGGAATACTCCAAACTAGTTTTTCTTCCCAATCACATCTAAATAGAATAGTATGAAATCCATTCATAACCATATACTTATAGCGATAGCTATGTTGTTGTTTTCCACCAGTAGCGTTGCACAACAAACTCCTTGCACCGCACTTCCACTTACCTTTGCTACGAGCACTTGCGGTTCAATATCTACCACCGTTACCGGAAATTTTGGTGCGGCGACTGCTAGTGGATTACCAGATCCTGGCTCCTGCGGAAGTGGCATTTTCAGTGGCGGACTGAACGATTATTATGTGTCTGTAGTTGTTCCTGCAGACCAAACAGCGATTCGCTTCGAGATGGGGTGGAGCGGTTGCGGCTTATTTTGTGTATCCAACCCCGGATGGGCAGTTTATACGGCGACCGGTGGCAATTGCGCTAACCTGGCTCCACTGATCTGTGGCGGAGATGACGGCCTGGTGCCCTCCACAAGTTTTAGTGTGTCCATCACGAGCCTTCAGCCCGGCGATCTAGTCATCGCCCGAGTTTGGGAAACGGACAATCAGGACAGCGATATCGACATACAAGCAGTCGTTATTCCACCCAACGACTTTTGTGCCGATGCCCTTCCACTACAAGGTACAGGCTGCAACTACCTGGCTTCTGACCTTGGCGAGCCAGATTCGTGGGCGCCCAACCAAGGGCTGTTTGATGACAATTGTGTAGGCGGAGACTGGAGCTCCAACGAGAACGGAGTTTGGTATACGTTCACTGTCGACCCGACAACACCCCAACCCATCAGCATCCAGATTTTGAATGTAAATTGCGACAACACCGGAGCCGGGAATATGCAGATGGGGATCTGGACCAACTCCAATAGTTGCAATCTGGCGTCCGAAACAAGAATTGAATGTGCGGTTGGCTTGGGCAACGTTACTTTGGGGCCACTCAATCTCGCATTTGGCGATTATTATTTGTTTGTGGATGGGAATGCTGGTGCGAATTGTACGTGGGAGTTTGAAAGTCAGGAAATATTGCCGATCGAGTTAGGCCAGTTTTCTGGAAAAATAGTCAAACAACAAGCCTATCTGGACTGGAAAACCTACTCCGAAATTGACAACGACTATTTTGAAATTCTTCACAGCACCAATGGCCGCGATTTTGTGGCAATTGGCACTGTAGAAGGTACAGGCGCTCTCAATCAGGGACAATCCTACGACTATATCCACACCAGTCCTTCGTTTGGAGAAAACTACTATCAGCTCAAACAATATGATATTGATGGGGAATATTCCTTTTCCAATACGATCGTTTTGAACTACCTCCAATCGCGGATTGTCGAAGTATACCCCAATCCAATTGTAGGAGAAACGTTGAATTTTGATGTAGAAGGTTTCGATCCTGCCCAAATTCAGTTTTTGCTCTATGATGTCACTGGCAAACAGGTATTTTCAGCAAGCCTCCACTACGAAAACGAGCGAAGCATTCAGTTCCAACTACCCAATTTGAGCAAAGGCAGTTACTTCTATACCATCGATTTGGAAGGCGTCGGTTATCATAATGGGAAAATTGTGAAATAGTTAATGAATGGGCCTGCCTTCCGTTGCGCAACAGGCAGGTCGGTGCTTCGCAGCTTTACTTCGAATATCCAGGCATTACGCACTGAGCTACAGGCAAGGCCGCTCAGTTGGAGCCAATAAATCATAAATAGAAATACGATATACAGAGCATTAAAAAATAAAACCCTCCATTTTTACTGTTTTCTCCCTTGAAAAATCATTAATTGCGCTTTTTCAACAAAAGGTTAAATAAAAATAAAACGTAATTATCTTATTTGAAACAAGGAGCTTACGTTCGTTTGGGTTATTTCCAATTGCATAAATATTTCAATCTAGGTCTCCTACATATAGGATAACATCGGTTGTTTTTAAAGTATAAAAAATGAAATTAATTACATATATAATCAACAGATATTCAGAGTTGTAATTTTATGTAAAATGTGATAAATTAGCATGAAATGGATTTATTAGGTATTCTAATGTTCCTAAAATGAACCTTTTATGAAAAAAAATTACACTTTTTTAGTTCCTGCAATTATTGTTTTGGGTTTTGGCTCCTTTCAGACCAACCCCAACCCTTTTCCAAAGGAAAAAATGCTCCGATTTGTGGATAAGACAGACGTGAGCGGGACCACCATCACCATTCTTGAAAAAGACTATACCGGAGACCTCAATAATCTCCCTACGGGCACGCTTTCAAAAGTTGATGTCCGGTTGAATGCCCAAAGTGGTGAAATTGTAGAACGCCGACTTCTTATTCTTCCAAAATAGTAAGCAGTCCGCGTCCAAACCCTAATTTCCAATTATTTCCAATAGAACAATTATGCACGCTATTCATAACTATATATTCACCGTATTTACTTTGCTTTTGTTTCAAGCGAACCTAGTTGCCCAACAAACCCCTTGTACAGCCTTACCCCTGACCTTCGCTTCCAGCGATTGTGGAGCAGTTTCATCGGTCGTAACCGGCAATTTTGGCGCGGCTACTGCTAGTGGATTAGGCGATCCGGGTGGCTGTGGCAGCGGCGTCTTCAGCAATGGTCGAAATGACTATTTTGTATCTGCAGTAGTACCTGCAGACCAACAGGGAATTCGATTTCAAATGACCTGGAGTGGCTGTGGGCTCTTTTGTGTATCCAATCCTGGGTGGGCTGTTTACATAGCCAATGCTGGCAATTGCAATAATCTAACGCCTCTCATTTGTGGAGGTGATGACAGCTTTAGCCCTTCCAGTAGTTTTGATGTATCTATCACCAGTCTTCAACCAGGAGACCTACTGATTGCAAGAGTTTGGGAAACAGACAATCAAGACAGCGATATCGAAATACAGGCCGTCGTGATTCCGCCAAATGATTTCTGCTCTGATGCACTCCCCCTGCAAGGAACGGGGTGCAACTACCAGGCGTCCGATTTGGGAGAACCAGATTCCTGGGCACCAAACCAAAGCATGGCAGGCAACAATTGCGCTGGTGGAGATTGGAGTTCTAATGAAAATGGTGTTTGGTATACGTTTACCGTAGACGCGACAACACCCCAGCCAATTTCTATTCAGATCTTGAATGTGGTTTGTGACAATACGGGTGGCGGAAATATGCAAATGGGCATCTGGACCAACTCCAATAGCTGTGATCTTGGTATCGAAACCCTGGTCGAATGTGCGGTCGGCGTAGGCAATGTTGCTGTTGGCCCTATGAATTTAGCGCTAGGCGATTATTACCTGTTTGTGGATGGAAACGCAGGAGCAAACTGCGAATGGGAGTTCGAAAGCCAGGAAATTTTACCCATCGAGTTATCCCGATTTTCAGGAAAAATAGAACAGCAACAAACCTTCTTAGATTGGAGTACTTCGTCAGAACACAACAATGATTATTTTGAAGTATTGCATAGTATAAATGGGACTGATTTTGCCGTGATTGGCGAGCAGCCTGCACTTGGCGGTCCAGGACAATTGCAAACGTACAGCTTTCTTCATCCACGCCCCATCCCGGGAGAAAACTACTATCGCTTGAAGCAAGTTGATCAGGATGGTCGATTTACCTTTTCCAGAATTATCGCATTGTCTTATAAGAAATCGAGCATATTAGAAGTCTATCCAAATCCGTTGGTAGGAGAAACGTTGTTTTTTGATGTGGAAGGATTTGATCCAGCAAACATCGAACTAAAAATCACGGATTCTGCCGGCCGATTGGTCATTGCTGAAACAATAAATTATAAGAATCAATCCACCATTCAAGTAGAGTTGCCCGGATTAAGTCGAGGCATTTATTTTTATTCCATCGGATCAGGCGGCATACATGCCCACAATGGAAAATTTGTTAGGTAGTTGATGGGTTGAGTAATGGTTGGGTTTTTAATGGTTTATCTCCAAAGGTAGGGCTTGCCTGCGGCACTTCGGAAGGCTGGCAACATCCACCTTGACCTAACCTGAAAAATAAGCGTATTCCAGAAAGCCAGTCCCCAGTAGAGCGCATTCATGAATGTGCTCTACCCGCTATTTTATTTTTGGAATATGCCACTTTCTTTTGAAATGATTTTTATAATTGAGCATCCCACCGCTAATTCTGTTAAGAATTAACCAATCTGTATTAATCAATACGTGTAAGGAAAATTGAATTGGGTTAAACAGGACTATAACTTAATTTGGGAGTAGATCTAAATTATGATAGTTTCGTTCTATCGAGAAAGGACCATCTTCCGAGTAAAAACCTGCCCATTCACTCGCAAAGAATAAAAATAAACACCAGATTCGAAAACCCCATATTCACCAGGCGAAAACAAAACAGATTGTGCACCTGCCTGTAAATTTTCTTCTTGTAATAAAGCCACTTCCCGTCCAAGGACATCCTGTACAGACAACCGAACACTAGCCGCTTCGCGCAGCCGATACTGGATCGCTGTGTTCCTGGTAAAAGGATTGGGGACGGTTGTCAATCCAAGCCCTTCGAAAGAAAGACCAACGACACTAGTGCTAGGATCAAAACAAGGAGCAGCCATCAAGGCGGAAGTATCTTCTAGGATTTGATGCAGGGTATTAATCGAAAGATTGCTACACAGTTTTTGTGTGCGTCCCCCCGGCCATTGCACTGACACGGAGTCCACCATATCAATCACTCCTAGTCCTACATGGACAATACTGGTGTTCTGAGAAGCGTGACTTGAGCCGCCACCCACTTCCCTCAAAAAGGTCCTGCCATCTGCATGTACCCGAAGGTGCGCCCCAAAAGCATCCCGATTGGCAAGGACACCAGTCAGCTCGAATTTGATGTAATTAGACCCATTATTGAGATCATTCCGATACAACGTCACGTGCGGATCCATGGTGACAAAACGATTTAAATTGACGATGATCATGTCCAGGTCTCCGTCATTGTCATAATCTGCTTGTGCAAAACCGCGGCCTACATTTACATCACCCAGCCCTAGAGAATCTGCTAGATCAGAGAAGGTGCCGTCGCCATTATTGCGGTACAATTTGTTAGGATCCGTGTAGGTGGTAGCGATAAAATCTGCTGCAGGAATAAACCCGTTATTCACAAACAAATCCAAGTACGTATCATTATCATAATCAAAAAAAGCAGTTCCCCAGCTGGTCACTAATAAGGTGTCAACGGCAGTGTTTTCTATTCCAGCAAAAGTGGTATTGTCTATGAAGGTGCCGTCTCCCTGATTTTGTAGCAAAACATTCCGGCCAAGGTTTGATATATAATAATCCAGGTCATCGTCTTCATCGTAATCGCCGATGGCAATGCCCATGCCATAGAGGCCGATGTCTGTGCCTGTAGTTGCACTGACTTCTGTCAGGTCCGGGCCTTGGTAAAGTTTGTTGGGGACGATAAATTCGCCAAAATCATTGGCCAGCATGATGTCGATATGGTCGTCGTTGTTGTAGTTGGTGGCAGCGACGGCCAACCCACATCCTAAATCGGTAATGTCGTAGTCGATGGATTTGTTGGTAAAGGTGTTGTCTCCATTATTGAAGTACAAAAGATCAGGGAAACAGATATGAGCAAACCCATTGATGTTGCCATTGCCTGCGGTATCTCTTATGAAACCAACTTGCTCTACATAGTTGGTAACATACAAATCTAGGTAGCCATCCAAATTGAAATCACCAAACGTGGCGCTTGTGCTCCAGGCACTATCCAGGTGCATACCAGCGGAGGTAGTGATATCTGAAAAGGTGCCATCTCCATTGTTGTAATAAAGGTAATTGCGGGCGTAGGCAGATTGGAAATTGTAGTCCCAGGAGGTGATAAATATTTCTCTAAATCCATCGTTATCAATATCGCCAGTCGTCACTCCATGAGAGAAAAACGTACTCGTACTGTCAAAACCAGCGGCTAATGTTTGATTGCTAAAGGTTCCGTCTCCTTCATTTTTATAAAGGCGATCCAAGTCTTCCCCGCCTGTGATATAAATATCTAAAAGTCCATCATTGTCATAATCGAAAAAAGCAGCGCCACCGCCCATATAAGACTGCTCGTCTACCAGAAAGTCAATCCCCGCATCCAGGCTAACATCAGTAAACCCCTGGGCACAAAGCGGCGATCTCCCAAAGAATAGGAATGTCAATAATAGGAAACAACCTATTAATCTAATGTACAAGTTAATCATCAAACAAAGTTTAGCTTAGGGACTTCAATTGTCAGCAGGTAGGCTGTAAATATACTCAATTCTCCGCTTTCTTGCATGTGAAATGGTATAAAGTAGTTGGAAAAATGTAGAAAGTATAAACGTGAATTTGTTGTGTTTCTCTTTACAAATGAGCTGTACTTGTTGGTTGAAAGGGAATAGGACGTAAAGTTTATTTTGTTTAATCTCGATGCATTCTCTAATCCGGGCCTTATTATCAATAGAAATTAGCGAAACCTAATTTTTCCGTCCCCGCTATGTCAAGAAAGATCTGTTTCTCGGTTGAAAACGTTGCGTAGTGTTTTAAAAATATGCGGAGATAATGATATTTCACAAAATTCATGTTTTTATTCTAAATCTATAATTACTAGGTAACATTTTTTTTGGTTAGGGAACATATCATTGAAACCTATAGTCATCAATACATCCTATAATAAATTGAAAACGCTCTATTTCCCTAGAATATCAATAAAGCATTCCTATAAAGAACTAAAAAAACTCAACATGAAACACTTGATTACACTCCTTTTGGTCTTCTTTTTCCTTCCAATTTATTCACAAACACAAATCGGGCTTGATATTGATGGGGAAGCTGCTGGTGATTATTCGGGAGTAACAGCCATTTCTGCAGATGGCAGAAGAGTGGCCATTGGTGCTGAGGGTAATAATGGCAATGGATTCGACTCCGGCCATGTAAGGGTTTATGAAGAAAATGGAGGCAGTTGGATTCAAATTGGTAATGATATTGATGGGGAAGATTATGGTTCAGGCGCATCCGTAGCGATTTCAGCAGATGGCAAAAGAGTAGCTATTGGAGCTCCTAGAAATAGTGGTACTGCCTACGCCGCAGGCCACGCAAGAATTTATGAAGAAAATGGAGGCAGTTGGACTCAAATTGGAAGCGATATTGATGGTGAAGATGGTGCTGATTATTTTGGATTTTCTGTCTCTATTTCATCAGATGGAAAAAGAGTAGCCATTGGTGGACCAAGTCATGGTGTTATAGGGAATTCCCCTGGACATGTAAAAATTTATGAAGAAACTGGAGGCAGTTGGACTCAAATTGGTAGTGACATTGACGGTGAAACGCATAATGATAATTCTGGAGGGGCTGTTTCCCTCTCTTCAGATGGCAATAGGGTGGTAATTGGCGCAAGTTTTAATAGTGGAAATGGACAGAATTCTGGACATGCGAGGGTTTATGAACTAAACAATGGTACCTGGACACAACTAGGAAACGATATTGATGGTGAAGCTGCAGGTGACCGATCAGGTAGAGCCGTGTCAATATCTTCAGATGGCAAAAGAGTAGCTGTTGGCGGATTTTTAAACGATGGGAATGGCACAAATTCAGGACACACCAGAATTTATGAAGAAAACGGTGGTGTCTGGACACAAATCGGAAATGATATTGACGGAGAAGCTGCAGATGATTTTTCTGGTCGGTCTGTATCCCTTTCTTCGGATGGCAAAAGAGTGGCTATCGGTGCCTATCTAAACGATGGGAGTGGGCCAGATTCAGGGCATGCAAGGATTTATGAAGAAAACGGTGGTGTCTGGACACAATTGATGAACGATATTGATGGCGAAGCTGCTGGTGACCTTTCAGGAATTGAACTAACGCTTTCTTCAGATGGTGAAAGAGTAGCCATTGGTGCAACTAACAATGATGAAAATGGCACCTCGTCAGGGCATGTCAGGGTTTATCAACTCTCTCCAATTTCCAACATCCAAGAAAAAAACATGCTCGCTAACCTAACCATATCTCCAAATCCAAACACGGGCGCCTTCCAACTAGAAGTCGCCGGCAAACCAACAGAAAAACTAGAATTGCAAGTCTCCAACACCCTAGGAACAGTGATGTACGAACGAACACTCAAATTTTCATCTGGTAACTTAATAACGGATGTCGACTTAGGAGCGGTGCCTTCTGGAACTTATATACTAGAAGTTCAAAACGGTGAACAAAAGACTTACAAAAAACTATCAGTTATCAATTAGGAGATGACAACAAGTATCCTACAAAAAGAATGCTGATCAGACCATTGTCCAACCAGCACTACACCTTTAAGTATTACAAAACACGTCTTTAATCAAAAACTGATATTAATCTATTTTGGTGATCGTAGAAGCACCAGATAAGTCCTGGCTGGCAACCACTCCTGTTCCTTTATATTTGATCTGACTGGCTCCTGAAGCATTCACATTCAGCGTTCCATTTACGGTAAGTTCTACTTGGCTTGCTCCTGATAAGTCAGTGCTCAGCGAATTTGTTTGCAGGTTGTAGCTTTCCAATGTACTTGCGCCAGATCCTGTTATCTCCAAGTTGTTTAGTGATCCAGTCAATTCTGTTTGGGAAGCACCGCTAAGGTAAATGTTGGCATTGGCAGCATCGATCGCTCCTTCAAATTGGCTGGCGCCGCTTAGTTTGATGTTAGCATCTGTGGTGACTAGTGGATTGTTTAGTTGGATTTCTGAAGCGCCTGAGACTTCAAAGGTATGGAGGTTTGCTGTCGTAATATGCACTTTCATCGTCTCTTTCCCACGGATGCTTAGTTGGTTTGCCAAACGGATGACCAATCTATTGCCTACGGTTTCTACTGCGATGTGCTCCTGGATATTGTCGTCTGCCTCCACTACCACTCTTTCTTCAGTTGCTGAATAATTGACTTCTACTTCGAAGGCATGGGATACTTCTATTTCATCGAAATTGGAAACGGTTTTTTCTACTTCGGTTACATTGCCAGAAGCCCGGATCAATTTAGATTTGCTACAAGAAGTACTGATTATAGTTATGCTGATAAGAAGGATTATTAATTGGATCGTTTTCATTATTATAATATTTGGTTGTTAAAAATTGTTGTCCGATGATTCGGAATTAAAAAAGCAAAACATGAAATTTCAATAGTGTTTGGTGATAAGGACAACACAAAAAAACAAGGGTTGCAAATTTGGGGTTGATTAATTGGAGATTAGTTAAATTAGTTGGTGCGGGTAGTGGTTTTTTGATTTATGGAATGCTGCCTAATTGTTTGATAATCTGACGGTTGTTGTTGGTTTTTTTATGGTGAATATTCCCAGATAAAATTATTCTAAAATAAGAAACAAGTCCCTGAGCGCCGACTTCAGTCGCCTGAAGGTTCTACCGATCAAAACCTGCCGACCAAATTCAACGGACCTGCGAACAAGTCTACTACCTATTTGTACATGTTTTGTTGTGCCTTATTTTAGATGATGAGCTAGCTACAGAAATTGACTGCGGATGTTCTTGAAATTGTATTTATCTTTGGTGTGAATTCCACCCAAATCAAATAGTATGCGCTATCAAACCATTCCATTTTTCGTTTTCTTCCTGGCAATAACCACCCTCCTCCAAGCCCAAGATTACAAGGATACCCTCCAAACAAAACTAACCGCCCTCAGCAAACAAACCTCCCTCCCCGGTTACGCCGTCGGCATTGTTACAAAAGACAACATCCTCTTTCAGCAAGGATACGGCTGGGCCGACAGAAAAACCAACCAACCATTCACCCCCAACACCATCCAGAATATTGGTTCTGTTTCCAAAACATTTATCGGAGTCGCCATTATGCAACTGGTAGAAGCAGGCAAACTCACGCTCGATACAAAAATCAATGACCTGCTCCCCTTCAAAATAAACCACCCCCAATATCCCCAAACGGCAATAACTGTAAGGCACCTCGCCACCCATACTTCCGGAATTAAAGACACCCCCAACTACAATAAAAAGTGCTACGTGCTAATTGACGGATTGCCAGAAGATCTGTCCACCCTTTCGAGAGCAGACCGAAAATTTTTCAAACCACTACAAAAAAACACCCAACGTCCACTAGGAGATTTTCTAAAAGACTATCTGGTGCCAGGAGAGAAATTATACAAAAAGAAAAACTACACGAATGATGCCCCCGGCGCCATTTATGAATATTCAAATATTGGTTCGGCCCTAGCAGCATTAGTAGTAGAAAAAGCAAGCGGTCAACCCTACGATCAATACATCATACAGCACATCATGCAGCCACTAAACATGACCGCTTCCGGTTGGAAATTTGACGAAGTAGACATGGAGCAACACGCCACCTTGTATTTGGGAAATGACGCACCAGTACCTCCATACACCCTGGTCACGTATCCTGATGGCGGTGTACTCTCCAGCAGTCAGGATTTATGCCACTACCTGCAAGCCATGCTAAGTGGTTATTACCACGAAAATGATTTTCTGACTGCCCCTTCTTTTGATCAACTATTTACACCAACGGTCAAGGATGGAAAAGAAAGCGGCGGTATTTTTTGGAGCATAGACAAACATGGCAAAGTCGGACATGCAGGCGGCGATCCAGGTATTTTTACCTACATCCAACTCGACCCAAAATTAGGATATGGTGTTGTCTTCGTTACGAATTGCCTGGTAGATCAACGAGAAGACCAGTTTATTGATTTTGTCAAAGTCTGGAAAACGCTTTGGCGGTATGGGGGTAAATTATAGGTTTTTTGTTGGTGTTTACCTATAAATAAGGAAAAAAGATATTAAGAATGGACGGGTGGGAACTTATTCGAAACTAAATTCCTTAGTAAACAAACTTCTATTTTTTAGCAGCTAGAACTATCAATGCTTGAAAAGAAGACAATTTGTTTTTTTAAATTTATTAATCATGAAAACGACAACCACTCTATTCAGGCCAATAAATGACAAAGAATTGGCATTGATCAGGGATTTATTATTTGAAGGATTTCCTCCCAGACTTCCTGAACAACCCTTTTTTTACCCAGTAATGAATGAGGCGTACGCGACTCAAATCACCAAGGAGTGGAACGTCCCAACGTATGGCGTTGGTTTTGTAGTCAAATTTGAAGTAAACACGAACTATCTTAGCCAGTTTAAAGTACAAAACGTAGGAAGCAAAATCCATGACGAACTTTGGATACCTTCTGAAAAAATGGAGGAATTTAACGACCAGATTGTCGGTAAAATTGAAGTCGTTTCAGAATTCAAATAATATTAATGGTATGGACACGGCTAGAGACGTTACTTGTAACGTTTCTAGCTCTTCTACTATTAGCTCAAAGTCTCCATTAATTTGGTAATAGTCATCCCTCTTCACGCTAAAAAAACCGGCATATGACTTCAATTTTGGGATGGATCGCACTGGATGGATTGCATTGGATTGCCGCCGCCGCAGTTCCATCACTTTTTGAACTGTCGAAAACCAGCCAACCTTCAAAACACCTCGAAATGGTGAAGGAATGCCAGAAAAATAGTAACTTTCTTCTTTAATTCTGTTTATGAAAAAGATAATTTTACTTCTAATCGTCGGTAGCCTCCACAGTTTTCTATTTGGACAATCCCCGGAAGACCAACAGGCTGTGCTCCTAGAAGGCTATGCCCTTTTCAAATCTGAAATGGCCTCCTGGAAAGGCACGGATCTATTCCGGGAAAAGTTTCCGCATCTTCAAGAACAAGCAGGTGGCTATTTCTCCTACACGAAAGGAAACCTAACCAATTGTATTTTTTTCTCCAATGAAAAAGAACCAGACATTCTGGTGCAGTTTTCATTCGAGCAGACGTTTAATCCTGAAGAAGTCAGCATTCTGACGGATAGAAAAAGAATGACTGATTATGAATACGACATTTTCCAAATAAGAAAAACAGCGATTGAGTATACCCTAAACAATTCTATGTTTAAGACCTATGAAAACACCACCCTCAATTTTATTCCGTTGATCGAAGGAGGAGAAAAAAAAGTGTTCATCTTAACTGGACCTCAACAAACAGGCATAGTCATTTTTGGCAATGATTATCTGATAAATTTTAATGACAACAACGAAATTACGGCAGCCAGACAGTTGCATCAAGACATTATCGGAATCCCCTTCGAGCCAGGGAAGCCGGATCAACTTGGAGGCGTTCATACACATTCTAAAGAAACAGGGGAACTGATCACTTCTACTGACATTTGCACACTGATGCTTTATTCGAGATATGGCGATTGGAGTAGCCACATCGTTATGGCGCCCAACTATGTCAATCTTTGGAGTTGTAAAACAAATCAATTGGAAGTACTCACAAAAAAGGAATTCGATAAAATTTATGTGAACGGGGCAACAGAAGCAGTCGAAGAACAGACCAAATCGAAGAAGAAAAAATCAAAAAAAACGAATAAGAAAAATAAGAGAAAAGATTAATCAATTAGCAACTTTTGACAAAAAAGCTTGTTTCTTGTGTAATCTTCAGGAGTCCGTTTTACTTACAGATGGAATAAATTACTGTAAATGGAAAAAATCTATGATGCGATAATAATTGGTACAGGAGCAGGTGCATTGTCCTGTGGTGTCTGTCTGGCAAAAGCAGGACAAAAGGTGTTAATGCTTGAACAGCATGATGTCCCTGGTGGTTGGTGTCATAGCTTCATGCTCAAAGGACAGCGGTTTAGTCCCGGAGTGCACTACGTAGGTTTGCTTGGTGAAGGAGAGGGAACTTCAGAACTCTATCGCCAACTAGGCGTAGCTAATGACATGGTCTTCTTCAAAATGAAAAAAGAAGGCTATGAACATTGTTGGATCGGCGATCAGCAATTTCACCTTCCCGTTGGATTTGAAAATCTGAAAAAGTACCTAAGCGATTTATTCCCTAAAGAAAAAGAAAATATTCATACCTATCTCGATCTTGTAAAAACGGTGAATACAGAGCTGCAACTCGTTCCTAAATTGCAAGGGTTTTGGGCACACCTAACCATTCCTTACAGAACAAAGCATATGGGTAAATATGGTCTGTTTTCGCTGAAAAGAGTGATAGACTGGCATATAAAAGATCCGATGCTAAAAACGTTACTGAATATTCAGTGCGGAGATCATGGGTTGCCTCCTGCGAGAGCGAGCTTTTTGGTGCACTGTGTGTTGATGTCGCATTATTTTGAAGGCGGTTATTATCCGCTAGGCGGCGGTGGCGGTATTGTGAAAGCCTTTACTAAACGATTGAAAAGCTTAGGAACAACCATTAAAACGCAAGCAAAAGTTACTAAAATCCTTACGGAGAATAACACGGCCTACGGAGTACAAACAGAAGATGGAACGATCTACAAAGCAAAAAACATCATCTCAAATGCAGATCCTAATATCACTTTTCTAGATTTGGTAGGCAAGGAAAATATTAGCAACAAACTAAACAAACGACTGGCCAATACGAAATATTCGGTCACCTCCCTTATCCTCTTTTTGACAGTAGATATGGATGTGACAAAACATGGATTGGACTCGGGGAATATCTGGAAAACGAAAACCGTAGATCTGGATGCGGTCTTTGGCAAATTGACAAAAGAGAAGATCAACGAAGGCAAGGAGTTCGGTGGCGTGTTTATTAGTTGCACCACCCTAAAAGACCCCGCAAGTTTCAATGGTCGCTACCATAATTTCGAAGTAGTTACTTTCCTGGACAACAGCAGCTTTGATGACTTTGAAGGGAATGCAGACTACCATTCCGAAGCATATACCAAATTCAAGAATCAGCTCAGAGAAAAAATGATCAACTCCCTGGAGGAAGTATTGCCAGGAGTTAGAAATCACATCGTACAAGCAGAATTAGGCACGCCGATGACCAACAGATACTACATAAACACCACAAAAGGAAGTGTCTATGGGACTGAAAAAACATTGCGCGGAGTCGGTCCGTTTGCCTACAAAGCCAGAACTGAAATTGCCAATTTATACCTCTGCGGAGCAAGCACTCTGTCTCATGGGGTAGGAGGGGCCACCCATTCTGGAGTAGAAGCCGCCTCAAAAATACTAGGGATTCGCTCCCAGGAGTTGTTGGTAGATGACCCTTCTCAAACCTTAAGAGTCTACGACGCAGAGGATGCCGACAATTGGCCAGACTGGGTACATGAAAAACGGGCTATTCGCAAACGTAGGTTCACAACTGCAGAAGAATCTAGCAACAGTTGACTATAAAAATAGCACTCCAATACCTAACAAGAAATGGAAAAAATCGATCTGCTATACCATTCCATAGTTACCCAGCTAGAAACGTTAGGAGCAGCCAGCCCATATATTGCAGATGCCAACGAACCCGACCCCAATTATCGCAGTTACGGTGTTCGTAGAGTAGGAAAGGCAAGGGTCGTCAAAAATCACCGACCTGCGATCAAACAACTCGCCAAAGAAGAAAAACGCCAATTGGCTTATCGCCTAATTGAATCTGGATATGGAGAACAACAGGAGGTGGCTTTAGCCATCCTTTCACAAATATTGGAGTACTTCACTCCAGAAAAATCGGAAGAAATTGATTGGATCGGACGGCAATTGCACGGCTGGAGCAAAGTGGACAGTTATGTCGGTTCATTTTTTCAACCCCTCCTGGAAATCTATCCAGACACCCTCCTACAACTAGCGCAAGAATGGAATCGGTCTCCCAATCAATGGCTTCGCCGTACCAGTGTCGTACTTTTTACACGGAAAATAGGTAGTTCTGGCAGGTATACTGAGGAGGCATTGGCCTTATGCGAAAACCTCGTATTTGATCCTGAGGATCTAGTGTTGAAGGGCGTTGGTTGGGCATTGAAGGATATTTTGGTGAGTAATCCTGCTCGGGTCATTACCTACATCAAGGAGTTAAGAGTCAGAGGAGTGTCTAGTGTGGTGACGCTTTACGCCATCCGAAACATTAAAGGGGAAGAGCGGAAAAAAATTCTGGCAGCAGGCAAATAGTTGCTATCTTTTGGCAATTTTGTTGTTAGATATTCGACGTTGACGACTGCATTTGAACCGATTGGTACCATCCACTGACTTTTTACGGTGTTTAGTCATTCGATTTTGGACACGTTCCCTCCACATTTTCCAACTGGATAACTTCATTTCGAACTTCATGATTTTGATCACCTCCGCTTCGGTCACCCCAAATTGCTCATGGATGGCATCAAATGGAGTGCGATCTTCCCAAGCCATTTCGACAATTCGATCGACGTCTCGTGAGGATAATTGATGTAGTTTTATAATTTTCATTTACACTAATAACAAATCTTCTATAGAATTGTTTGAAAAAAATCCATGATTTTGCTCAGAACGATCTCACAGGTTCCTTCACGATCTCAAGGATTTTTGAATGTGGTCCGACTTTCGGCAGTTCAAAAAGTAAAGGAATGCGACGGCGGGTATTGCTTTAGCGCATTTGTTATGATAGGATGGAAAATAAACAAGGTAATGCTCCCTGGCTAATTGGTAGATTCCTGAAAATGAATTACCTTTCTGTCTATGGAAATAGAACATTTGTTGACCTATTTCAAAGGCCAATTCCCTTTTTTATCGGAAGAGGAGATCAATAGTGTCATAGCGCAAGTCCAAATTCGAGTGCTGCAAAAAGACGAATACCTGTTTCAAGAAGGAGAAACAAGAAAGACATTGGGGTTTATCCTCAAGGGAATAGTTCGCATTTTTTTCTTAAAAGACGGCAATGACATTACTTGCGAATTCAGAATGGAAAATATGGTCGTCGGTAATTTTGAAAGTATCTTGCTGGGCTTACCTTCCAGTAGGTATTTTGCTCCTACAGAAGAAACGATGCTAGCAACTATCAATTATGACGAACTAAATAAACTGCTTGCAAAAAGCAATAAATTAGAACAAGCACGCATCCTGATGCTCCAACAAAACCTAGGAGAATCGATCACAAAAAGTGATAACTACATTCTGTACAATCCAGAACAGCGCTACCTCCATTTGCTGGAAACTAATCCAAGCTTACCCCAACGAGTACCCTTGAAATACATTGCCTCTTACTTAGGAATTACTCCTGTATCTTTATCTCGGATAAGAAAAAGGATTCAATAAATTGGTTATTGGTCGATTGAATAGGGTAGAGGCGAGTCATCCTTTGCTCTCCGTCGATTGAATTTGCAGGATAATTTGTTGAAGTGTAGGAAGTAGTAATCCTACTTCCTATCTTTGTCCTATGCTAAAAATTGGTGAATATCAAACACTTTCCGTTTGGAGAGAAATGCCTCAGGGTTATTACTTAATTGATGAGGAGGAAAACGAGGTGCTGCTGCCTCGCAAATACATCACTGAAGAGATGGTCATCAATTCGAAGGTGGATGTTTTTGTTTATGTAGATTCTGAGGGACGGGATGTAGCGACGACGGAAAAACCATTCATTACCGTAGGAGAGTTTGCTTGTTTGGAGGTGATTGATATTAATGAATATGGTGCCTTTTGTGATTGGGGGATTGTCAAGCAACTGCTTATCCCTTTTCGAAATCAGGTACATCAACTCTTTGTCGGCCAGGAAGTGATCGTCTACCTAATGTTGGATGAAGTCACTGACCGTCTGGTAGGCACCACCAAACTAAAGCGCTACCTAAAACAAGTAGCAGACGACGACTTAAAAAAAGGGCAGGAGGTCGATCTTATTGTATATCTAAAAACAGATCTCGGGTATAGTGTCATTATCAATAGAGCCTATCTTGGTCTTATTTACACCAACGAAATTCCGGAGCCCCTAGAGATTGGCCAGGAGTTGAAAGGATATATCAAACCATTCCGCCCCGACAAAAAAATAGACGTCAGCCTAAATCCTGTTGGACGAAGAAGCATCAGAACGAATGCCCAAAAGATAATGGATATCCTGGAGGAAAATAATGGGTTCATGCCCTTCACCGACAAAAGTGACCCTGATGATATTCGACAAACATTTGGGATTAGCAAAAAGCTATTCAAAAAATCTATCGGTGCATTGTATCGAGAAAAGGTAGTTTTGCTGAAGGAGGACGGTATTTATAAGGTTTGATAACTATTGACTAGATAAACTCATTTTGCTTTGCAAAACTAAGCCCAAGTCTACTATTTATCGCTCTACTCTACAAAAAAGTCTCTCTACAGAAATACCCGCCGTCGCTGTTCCTTCACTTTTTGAACTGCCGAAAGTCGGACCACATTCAAAACCTTCGGGATCGTTCATGAATTCTTTTTCTTCCACCCATCTCTTAACGTAACCGTTCGATTGAAGACCAATTGACCGGGTTTGCTGTCCGGGTCGATGCAGAAATAGCCTTTTCTCATAAACTGATACTTGTCGAGGTGCTTGGCGTCTGCTAAGTGAGGCTCTACCTTTGCCTTAATAACAGATAAGGAATCAGGATTAAGCAATTGGATGAAATCTTTTTCTTTATTGCTGTCAGGAGCTTCGTCCATAAACAATCGGTCGTAAAGGCGGACTTCTGCATCTAATGCATGTTCGATGGATACAAAGTGCATGGTTCCTTTTGCTTTGATCCCAGAAGTATCCGATCCACTTTTGCTAGTCGGGTGGTAAGTGCAATGGACTTCAGTAACATTGCCTTCTGCATCTTTGACGAAGTCATCGCAAGTAATAATGTATGCTCCTTTAAGCCGTACGTTTCTTCCTGGTCCTAATCGGAAAAATTTCCTAGGAGGATCTTCCATGAAGTCCTCGCGTTCTATATACAATTCTCTTGAAAAAGGGACTTTTCTAGTGCCTTGTGTTTCATCCTCTGGATTATTGATCATGGTCAGTTCTTCCACTTGCCCTTCCGGGTAGTTGGTGAGGACTAGTTTTATTGGGTTGAGCACGCCCATTACTCGCGGTGCGATTTTATTCAAATCTTCACGAACACTAAATTCCAACAGGGAAACATCGATGACGTGATTCCTTCTGGTAACGCCTACTTTCTCCATGAAGTTTCGCAGGGATGCGGGCGTGTAGCCTCTTCGTCTCATGCCTGATACTGTTGGCATTCGTGGGTCGTCCCATCCGCTGACGAAGTTGTCTTCTACTAGTTTTCGGAGGCGGCGTTTACTGGTAATGGTGTAGCTAAGATTTAGCCGGGACATTTCTATTTGCTGTGGACAAAAGATCTCCAATTCGTTGAGAAACCACTCGTAAAGGGGGCGGTGTACTTCAAACTCCAGCGTGCAAACGGAATGGGTTATCCCTTCAATAGAGTCGCTGATACCGTGGGCCCAGTCGTACATCGGGTAGATATTCCATTTGTCCCCTGTTTGATGATGGGTGGCTTTTTTGATCCGGTACATCAATGGATCGCGAAGGTGCATATTGGCGTTGGCCATATCAATTTTTGCACGCAAGACCTTTGATCCCTCTTCAAATTCACCGTTTTTCATGCGTTCTAGCAGGTCGAGGTTTTCTTCTACTGTTCTTGAATAAAAAGGGCTTTCTTTGCCTGGTTCAGTAGGCGTACCCTTCATTGTGGCGATTTCTTCTGCACTGGAGTCATCCACATAGGCTTTTCCTTTCTTAATGAGTTGAATGGCCAATTCATAAAACCGATCGAAGTAGTTGGAAGCAAACAATACTTCATCTTCCCATTGATATCCCAGCCATTGAATATCATTCTTGATGCTTTCGACAAACTCCAATTCTTCAGCGGCTGGGTTGGTATCGTCAAATCGGAGGTTGGTTTTGCCATTGTACTTATTGGCTGTGGAAAAATTAACAAATACTGCCTTTAAGTGGCCAATGTGCATATATCCGTTAGGCTCCGGGGGGAATCTGGTATGGACTAGGTTCCCATTTTTTCCGGTCTTTAAATCCTCTTCTATGATTTGCTCGATAAAATTGAGCGATTCGTTTTTAGCTTCCATGTTGTATTATTGTCTTTTTTCGTGGTAGTGATTTTCCTCCACGATGGTTTGTCTTTCGGCAAATTTAGAAATAGTTTTTATAAATGCGTAACAAAGTGGAAGCGGACAAGGTTCCTTTTAGTGTTTTGTTGTTTTTTTTGGGTAAAAATTTGCGCATTCACAGACAAAAAAATAAGATTAGGCAAAAACAAATTCTGCCTAATCTTATCGCTTAGTTGTTTAGTGAATTAAGTTATTAGAAAAGGAGGACTGTTTATGACGCCCTTCCTAGGTAGTATGTTCCTCAATTACTTAGTAAACTTAGTAACCAACTATTTATTGAATAACATTGAATTTTTGAGTGCCGACTTGATCATTATGGTCTGTGATCTTAAGAATATACAACCCTGCACCCATATTAGAAACATCCAATCGGTAGCCTGCACTAAATGAAGCAACTACCTGTCCGAATACTTTTTTTCCATGAATGTCATACACTTCCAACAGTGATTCTGCATTCAAATCACCAGAAACGGTTAGGAAGGAAGAAGCAGGATTAGGATAAATAGACAACCCAAAAACACTAGCCAGATCAATTGTTGAACTCATTAGATCCTGGCCATCGCAATCTTCATCTACTCCATTGTTTACTATCTCCGTTGCGCCGGGGTTGATGGTATTGTTGTTGTCATCACAATCTGTATTGTCGGTAGTGTATCCTGTAGGAGCAGCTGCCGCACAATCCATAATGCTGACATCAGGATTTCCGTATCCGTCGCTGTCTCCATCTTCATAATAGGTATTTTGCGCTAATCCATCATCAATACTCCCATTACAGTTATTGTCGATTCCATCACACATTTCATTGGCTCCAGGATTGATCGTGTTATTGTTGTCATCGCAGTCGTCACTACTCGTGACATATCCTGCTGGAGCAGTCGTGCTACAAGTCATGGTCGTCCCGGTAGGAGAACCGTAACCATCATTATCACTATCAATAAAATAAGTTATTTGAGTTAGTCCATCATCAATAGTACCGCTGCAATTGTTGTCTATTCCATCACACATTTCATTAGCACCCGGATTGATCATGTTATTGTTGTCATCACAATCTGTATTGTTAGCAACATAGCCTGCAGGAGCTCCAGCACAGTTGCCGGATAATACAGCATTTGGATCTCCATAACCATCATTGTCAGTATCCGCGTAGTACGTATTCGAACCTGAAGTAACAGTGACTGAAAAACTAGAGCTGTTCATAGTAGGAGCTATTGCTGCTCCTTGTTGAGCACTAACGGTATAGGTAACCATATGAGTACCAACACCTGCTGTACCAGGATTGAAAGTAGACCCAGTAACCCCTGGGCCAGTAAATACGCCTCCAGTAGTTCCAGTAGGTGTAAGTGTAACCACAGGATCTGTCTGACAATAGGTAGGATTCAATCCAGCAAAAGAGGGATTCGGCAAAATTGCTAGTGTCAAAGAATAAAATGCCGCATTTCCTGCAGTTGGAACGGCAATACCACCGCAGTTTCCTCCTCCAAATGGATACGCCGTAACATCAGCAAGAAAATTGACGGTAGCTGGAAAAACACCGGCCTCCGTCGGAGTGCCAGAAACTCCTATACACCCAACGGTATAGCTACCAGTTGGTGGTGCATATGAAGAGTCATCTGTCGCAACATTGATTCCATTTGGAAGGTTTGTGAAAGAAAAAGTATAAACATTTGTGATTACAACTCCTATACCTGACTGTGTAGGGTCTAACAACCCAGCATCAAAGCAATTGTCAGTAATGACAAAAGACTCAGAGTCGCTATAAGGAGAATTTACCAGACCTGTAGCCAAAAGGGTATCACAAATACCACCATAAGCAGGCAAGTTAGCAGAACAGTCCACAGGTGTGCACTGGGCACTTAGGTTCCCGCAATATAAAAACAATAGAAAAGAGAATAAATAGAATTTTTTCATGAGTTAGTTTTTTGTTGAATTCAATAAAAGAGCGGTCAAAATTATAAAAAATGTATGTAATAACCTGATCTCAACAAATATTCTAATCTAAACTTAGTTTAATTCTTCACAAATTCTACAGTTTATCACCTATTTACTAGATTAATAAAAATGGGCGGCACTGAAAGTACCACCCATTCAAAAATTTATACCGCTCTAAAGCTAATGTCTTCAAAAGCTTAACGAGGGATATGTGCTCGTTTGTTTCGGTTGTTCCATACTTGACTACGGTCTTGAGCATTACTTACTCCATCCATGTTGCTATCTTCATTCAGGTAACCTGTTTGGTTTCTGGTATTCCAGACCTGACTTCTGTCAAATGCATCAATAATGAAATCTGTCGTGGAATCTCCCTCGTACATTGCCCAATTGCCATTCGACATTTGTTTTTGCGGGGTAGAGTTTTGATTCTCAACATAAGTATTACCTGTTCTAAAGTCATATACATTGATGATCGCTCTACTAAGTGGAATAGCATAGGCTGTCATAGTCGCAAGATGGTGTCGTGGTCTTATGGCAACAAAATAGTTTCCTTCAGACAAACCGCAAAAACGCACAGGAGAAACCCCATCCATATCTACGACATCTCCATCTGCCTGCAACAAGGAAGATCGCGTCGAAAGGACTATGGTGGAGTCGGTCGCATCTCTTAACTCCAGAAATACCCAATCAATTATTGCGTTTTCTCCAGTTACATCAAAAACATTAGGCAAAACAACCTCTCCTCCTCCAGTACCAACATGTACTAGCCCTGCATTTGTAAATGGTTCTGTGGTTGGAATAACACCTAAAACACGAAGCTGATCAGTCATCAGTCCGGTAGATATGTCATAGGGCCCTTCTAGTATGGCATTTACTGCTGCAGGGATACATCCATCTACTACAGTTACTGTAGAGCTACAAGTGGAGCTGTTCCCGTTTACATCTGTCACCTTAAGAATTACTTGGTTTGGCCCTAAGTCATTGACATTAAATTGATTGATGTCAATTTCAAGGGAGTCAATTGCACAATTGTCCGTTGACATGTTGTCTATATCTTGAGGAGTGATAGTTACATTTCCTGTAATATCCAGTTCTGCGGTTATATCCTGACACATGGCAAGTGGATCAATATTGTCCTCCACAGTTACCGTTGAACTTGCTGTTCCAATATTGCCACTTTCATCTACCACCGTCAATATTACAGTATTTGGTCCAACATCATCACAATCAAAATCGGGGATATCAATAAACATTGTATCTATTCCAACATTGTCCGTCGAGCCATCGTCTATATCTGGTGGAGTAATTGAAACCATTCCCATAGAATCTAATTCTACGGTTATATCCTCTGTAATTGCTGTTGGCGGGATGGTATCTACTACAGTTACAATAGAACTGCATGTTGAACTGTTCCCGTTTACATCAAAAACAGTGAGAATTACTGTGTTTGGTCCTAGATTGGTTCCATCAAATTGGTCGATGTCTACTGCCATGGAGTCAATTGCACAATTGTCTGTTGACATATTATCTACGTCTGCTGCATCAATAGAAACCATACCTGCAGTGTCCAATTGAACAGTTACGTCCTGACACATGGCGAGTGGTGCTATATTGTCTTCAACGGTCACTATGGCGCTAGCGGTAGAACTATTTCCACTTTCATCGACAACGGTTAGCACTACGGTATTTGGTCCAACGTCATCACAGTCAAAGTCGGGGATGTCAATAAACATGGTATCTATTCCAACATTATCTGTTGAGCCATCGTCTATATCTGGTGGAGTAATTGAAACCATTCCCATAGAATCTAATTCTACGGTTATATCCTCTGTAATTGCTGTTGGCGGGATGGTATCTACTACAGTTACTATAGCACTACAAGTTGAACTGTTCCCGTTTACATCAAAAACAGTGAGTATTACTGTATTCGGTCCTAGATTGGTGCCATTAAATTGATCATTGTTTATAGCCAGTGAATCAATTTCACAATTATCTGTTGACATATTATCTATGTCAGCAGCCATAATGGATGCACTTCCCATGGTGTCTAGATGTACGGTAATATCTTGGCACATTGCCAATGGCGCAATACTATCTGCAACGGTTACTATGGCACTTGCAGTTGAGCTATTCCCACTTTCATCGACGACTGTTAACACCACGGTATTTGGTCCTATATCATCGCAATTGAAATCTACAATATCCAAGTAAAGACTATCTATTCCCACATCGTCCGTACTGCCGTCATCTATATCTGTTGGAGTGATTGTTACGTTACCCGTAGAATCTACACCAATGGTGATGTCTTGTGTAATAGCAGTCGGTGCATTGTCCTGCACGGTTACTATTGAACTACAAGTAGAGCTATTCCCATTTACATCAAAAACAGTAAGTATTACGGTGTTAGGTCCTACATTCGTTCCATCAAATTGATCAGTGTCTATTGCCAGCGAATCGACTGCGCAATTGTCGGTGGACATATTGTCCAAGTCAGCTGCTGAAATAGATGTATTGCCCGTTGAGTCCAATTGAACAGTTATGTCCTGACACATTGCTATTGGTGCAATATTGTCTTCTACTATTACTATGGCACTTTCTGTTGAGCTATTTCCACTTTCATCAACAACCGTTAGCACTACCGTGTTTGGTCCAACATCATCACAATCAAAGTCTGGGAAATCAATAAACATGGTGTCTATTCCGACATTGTCTGTTGAGCCATCGTCTATGTCTGGAGGAGTAATTGATACCATTCCCATGGAATCTAATTCTACAGTAATATCCTCCGTAATAGCAATTGGCGGAATTGTATCTAATAAAGTTACTATCGAACTGCAAGTTGAGCTGTTGCCATTTACATCAAGAACAGTGAGTATAACAGTGTTGGGCCCTAGATTGGTGCCATCAAATTGATCATTGTCTACTGCCAGGGAGTCAATTGCACAATTGTCAGAGGACATATTATCAATTTCTGCTGCAGAAATTGATCCGTTGCCAGCGGTGTCTAAGAATACAGTGATGTCCTGACATATTGCAATTGGCGCTATACCATCTGTTACAGTTACAGTTGTACTGCAAGTATCGGAAAGTCCATCCTGGTCGGTTACTGTTAATACGACCATTGTTGTTCCAACTGGATACGGGCCTGTCGGGAGTACACTAAATGTTAAGATGTCTCCTATATTTGGATCAGTTGATCCATCATCAAAATCAGCGGCTACGGTAGTAATATCTTCACAGTTTGCGGCGGCTGGAATAATAAGGCTTTGGCAAATGGCTGTTGGAGGTTGGTTTAACTGTACTGGACATGAAATACTAAACGGTGTAATTACTTCACCATCCGGGTCATCACAAGAAATTATATCATCAGAAAAGAAAACGAAAAACAAACAATCGCCAGGAGCATCGGCAGTAAATGTACCACCTGCAAAATCTCCACACACGTCATTAACAGGGGTTACTCCAGTGGCTAAAACCTGTGTACCCAAATTTACATCACTGCCATGAGGAGTTGAAATAACATATAATTCATCATAACAATCAGATGTTCCATCCGCCTCTACTATTCCTGCATCTATTAAAATCGAAAGCGTTTCTGTAGGAAATTGAGGGCAGATTTCAGCAACGATTGAATTGCTTAAATTATCCGAATAACAGAAAGTAAATGGATCTGTATCAACACCACAGGTAAACAATTGTGGAGGTTGTACACAAGAAATAAAGTATTCAATTTCATCATAAAATTGATCTTGGCAACTACCAATTGCATCTGTGTTTATTGACATGGTGACACATTCATCGACTAATCCAGAAACAACACCGTCGAAAAATGGACCAGAAATGGTTTGAACCAGCGTTCCGTTTGTTCCTGTGCCATTCATACCTGAATAAACAAATAGTGTGTCCCCATTATCCATTTCACTAAATATTTCTATCTGTACTGTTTCTCCTGGGGTTGTCGGGCAAATGTCTTGAAATATTATTCCTGTCTCATTATTCCCGAAACAATACTGACCTGGAGGAGTATTTGCACAAGTTGGGGTATATGCTGAACATGAAACATTAAATGGTATTTCCGATTGGTTAACACAAGATCCTAAAAAATCTGAGTTGAAAACAAAACTCAAACAATCTCCAGGATTGGCTGCTACATAAGATGCACCAGCAAAATCACCACAGCTTCCCCATGGGGGTAAATTTATTCCTGTTGGATTCACCAAAATTCCAAATGAACCAGAACCGGAGATTCCAGAAAAAACACTTAACACATCATAGCAAAATTCAAACGGCTCTTCTTCTACAGTTCCTGAATTTACCAAAAGTTCTATTATCGTATTAGGATCGTCTGGGCAAATTTCTGCTACAGTTGCATCATTTAGATTATTAGAATAACAGAAAATATAGGGGTCAAGATCAACTCCGCAGGTAAACTCAAGTGCAGGAAATTGGCAGAATAGCTCAAATTCAACAAAAGGAAAACTTTCATCCTGGCAACTTCCAAAACCATCTGTATTAGAGACTACTGTTAAACATTCTCCAGGATTTGCAGTAACTATCAGACCAGATAAAAAACCTGTATTTGATTGGATTAAGGTACCACCAAGGCCAGCGGCTGGAGGACCTGAATAAAAGGATAAAGAGTCATTTGGATCGAAAGAGCCAAATAAAAATTCTATTCCGACTATTGCGCCGGGTTCTGGACAGAATTCAAAAACAACCACATTAACTTCATTGTTGCCTGAACAATAACCTGTTGGAGGTGGTGGTGCAAATGCATCAATGATCTCCAAGTCCGAGCAAGTGATAGGTGGTGGCAGTTCTCCAATTGCAGTAACAGAATTGGCAACACACTGTAATTCACACATTCCCTCAGCAGTTCCATTTCCTCCAGTTGCAGTTACACAAACGGTATAGGTTGTCCCAGTTACCGCGCTAGTATAGTCAACTCCAGTTCCGGATTGTAAACTGGTGCAAGAGGCGTCAAAAATTTCAATATTATCAATGGATTGAAAACAGTCGTTGGTTCCGTTTGTATCTCCATTTTCTACAACGAGTGGTTCTGCAAAAACTGAAAAAACTGTTGATCCATAGGCATCATGAGTATATTCCCAACATTGAGTTACTGATTGGTTGCTAGTTGAAACGTCAATCGGAGTTAGAAAGCAACCTACTCCTCCATTTGTCAAAACATCATTATAGTTAGGTGTTGGGATATCTGAAGGAGTGATCCACAAATTGCAAGAGTTTGTGGATGCATCTCCACAAGTAACTGCACAATCAACTTGAGGCTCGCAGGTAATATTGGCTATCCATCCGCTACTTACTGAGCTATTGTTAGAAACAAAAGCCAAGGTAATACAACCGTCCAATGTGATAGAGGTAAATGTTTCAGGTACTTGAAGGTCTGCACTAAAAACAGGACCGCCTGTACCAATTCCACTATAAATCGCTAAGTTGTCACCAAAAGATAATATGCTAATTGTAGCGAAGTCAAGTGTGATTTTTTCTCCTGGATAGTCAGGACAGTATACTTCAGTATAATTTTCATTATTGGAATAACTTCCACCTATTCCACCAGTATCATAAACGGTTGATCCGCATATATCCGATAACGGGGTTACGGAGTTGGCCATGCATTGAAATTCACACATTCCTTCTGCGGGTCCATTGCTTGCAGTACCAGTAGCACAGATCGTATAAGTTGTACTTTGGGATGCATTGAAGAAAATAAAACCATCTGGTCCTGAATCCAGGCTGTTGCAAGACGCATCAAAAACTTCAATACTGTCTATTGCTTGTATACAGTCATTAGAACCATTGGTGTCTCCATTTTCAACAACATAAGTTTCTGACAATACCATAAATCGACTGGAGCCTGGTGTATCATGGGTGTATTCCCAGCATTGTGTTACCGATCCAGGTGTCGTAGAAACATCAACTGGAGTGCGGAAACAAGATTCTCCTCCATTTGATTCAATTTCTACATAGGAATCTTTTAAGTCGTCAACGGGAGTCACCCAAAAGCTACAGGTACTTGTGGCGGCATCGGCACATGTTGCAGCACAGTCTGTGGCTACACCACAAGTGACATTGGCTTCCCATCCTTCATTTACCGTAAATGAACTGTACCAATAGAGGGTAAGACAGCCATCAGGTGAAGTTGAAGTCACTGTCGCCGGTCCGATAAGATTAGAAATCAGGACTGGGACGTTCACTCCATCGCCATTGTAAATACTTAAAATAGCGTATGGGTGACCCGTAGTTACATCGGTAAATTCCATAGTGACCGACTCTCCGGGAACGTCCGGGCAATAGACGGTATTGTATTCTTCTGCATTTACGTAATCGCCGTTTGGTCCACCCGTATCGTATATGGTCGAATCACAAGCAATAATTGGATCGATATCCGGAGTAACAGAGTGTGCCATACATTGAAATTCGCACATTCCTTCTGCAGTTCCGTTGCCTGCCGTTCCAGTAACACAAACAGTATAGGTAGTTCCTTGTCCTGCATTGGTAAATCTTAAGCTATCTCCAGCTACAGACATAATAGATGTACAGGTTTGGTCAAAGACCTCAATGTTTGTAATGGATTGATCACAATCATTGGCACCATTAGTGTCTCCATTTTCGACAACAGATGTCTCGGAATAAACGAAGAAAACAGAAGATAACGGGTTGGTATGTGTATACTCCCAGCATTGTGTAACGGACATGGACGCTGTTGAAACATCAAGCGGATCTAACAAACAAGATTCACCTCCACTCATCTGTATGTCAGCGTAGGTAGCTCTCGATTGATCAGCTGGTGTTTCCCAAACGGCACAGGTCAAGGGACCAACTTCTGTGCAAGTTGCAGGACAATCTGACAAAACAGAACAAGTAACATTTGCTTCCCATCCATCCAATTGAGAGCTAGAATCTGAATCAAAAACAAAAGTCAAACACCCTGTAGCATCTGTTGACGTTATCGTCTTTCCTAGAAGGTCTCCTGTTCCAGATGGTGTTGTTAAGTCTCTATTCCAACACCACCCTGTTGTCCCTGAAGGCGTTAAGAATGATGGAGAAGCTGCGCTATTTCCATTATAAATAAACAGCTCGTCATAACATCCCGTCGAATTGGTTTCTAATTTAAAGGAGGTAAAAGTAACTGAAATTGCATCTCCAGCTAAATCAGGACAATATACTGTTGTAATTAATTCATTGCTACTATAATTACCTGTTGGTCCTCCAGAATCATAGACGGTTGTACCACATAAATCAATTTCTGGAGTCACTGAATTTGCCATACATTGAAATTCACACATGCCTTCTGCTGTTCCGTTACTAGCTGATGCAGTTACACAAATGGTATAGGTTGTGCCAAGTACTGCTGTAGTAAGAACTAGGCTATCTCCACCAACTAAGAGGCTGGTGCAGGATGGGTCAAAGATCTCAATACTATCAATAGCTTGAACACAATCATTGGTTCCGTTTACATCGCCTAATTCTTCAACTTGTGTTTCAGAAAGTACATGAAAAAAAGTAGAACCAGCTGTGTCATGGGTGTATTCGAAGCATTGTGTAACAGATGCAGGAGTTGTCGAAACATCAACAGGATTAATGAAACAAGATTCCCCGAAATTCCTTCTTATATCTGCATAAGAGACTCTTGGTACATCCGGTGTTGTTACCCAAACATTGCAAGAACTCGTTGCTGCATCTGCACAGTTCGCTGCGCAATCTACGGCAGGACCACACAAAATGTCTGCAGTATATCCTGAATAATAATCAGCTCCTCCATCAGAACGAAACCAAATCGTCAAACATCCTGTAGAGTCAGTTGACCTAATTGTTCTACCAAGCAGGTCACCACCACCAAGCATTTGAAATTCAGACCAACACCACCTAGTTGATCCAGATGGAGATAAAATTTCTGGTGCAGAATCATCATCACCATCGTAGATTGTTATCCAGTCAGAACACCCCGCACCACTATTCCCTAGCCAAAATTCAGTAAAAAGGACGGAGACAATCTCACCTGGAACGTCAGGACAGTAGGTGTTGTAAACACTTTCGTTTGGCCCATAACTAGCATTTGGTCCTGCAGGATCATATATGGTATAGCCACAGAAAGAACCCGAGTTTGGCGTGATCGAGTTAGCAATACATTGGAATTCGCACATGCCTTCTGCAGTGCCGTTCCCTGCTGTTGCTGTTACGCAAATGGTATAAGTATAATCGGCGATTGGTAGAGGATACTCTAGTCCTAATCCACCAACCATCAAACTAACACATGCCGTGTCAAAAACTTCAACTGTGGTAATCGATTGCATACAATCATTGGTACCATTTGTATCTCCGTTTTCTACAACCAAGGATTCCGAAAATACAGTAAAACTAGAAGCGTTATATTCTGTATGAATGTATTCAAAACACTGAGTAACTGATGAATCTCCTAATGAAACATCTATTGGTGAAAGAAAGCAATATGCTCCATTATTCGCCTGGATTTCAGCATAGGTAGTTGGCAGAGAATCAATAGGTGCTTCCCAATTAAAGCAAGATAACAGATCTGCTTCAGCACAACTAGATGCGCAGTCTACTGGCGGAGAACAAGTCACATTAGCCACCCAGCCTCCTGCTGTTGTCTGGGAGTTCGATCTAAACAAAACTCCTATACAACCATCGGGAGTAATCGAGGTGAACGATGCAGGAGAATCCACATCACTATCAAGTACTATAATATTGTTTCCTATACCTGATCGAACGTTTAAGTATTCGCCATTTTCATTCTGAGTCGAAACATACGTAAACTCTAACGTAACTACCCCATAAGGGTAATCCGCGCAAAATATCACATCATTGGAAGAGTTTTCATTATTTGAATAATTCCCATTTGGACCACCAGTATCATAAAAAGTATATCCACAAGTCGGTGTTGTAATTGGAGTCACTGAATTTGCCATACATTGAAATTCGCACATCCCTTCTGCCGTGCCATTGTCAGCAGAACCAGTAGCACAAATTACATAGGAGAAGCCTCTGACTGCGTTGGTGTATACAAGTCCTTGGCCTCCAGTCATCAGACTATTGCAGGAATCATCGAAAATTTCAATACTTGTAATCGATTGGCCACAGTCGTTTGTGCCGTTGGTGTCACCATTTTCGACGACTAGATTTTCAGACAAGACGGAGAAGCTTTCAGATAGAATAGTAGTATGTACATATTCCCAGCATGTTGTAGCAGTCATGGTTGTTGTAGAAACATCTAAAGGAGTAACAAAACACGATTCCCCTCCTCCCAATTCTATATCATTATAAGAGGTTGCAGGAGCGTCTGTTGGTGTTACCCAGCTAAAACAAGTTATAGAAGGAATCTCTGTGCAGGCTGAAGCACATTCTACCGGAGGTCCACAAGTGACATTAGCTGCCCATCCCGCCGCAGTGGTAAATCCGTCAGACTTGAAGCGAATTGCAAGGCAACCATCCGGTGCGGTTGAGGTGAATATACCTGGTGTTCTTATATTAGAATGAAGTGGTCTATCTGCGCTGGAACCAGGAGATCCATTGAAAGACCCATTATTAACTTGTAATATGTCATCGGTGTCATTTATTACCACAGAAGTGAAGTCAAGTGTAACTACTTCTCCCATGACATCACTACAATAATTGACATAATAATTTCTATTGCTTGCATAGTTCCCAAACTGTCCCCCTAGATCGTAAACAGTTGCTCCGCACAATTCATTTTCTACAGGAGTTACTGAATGTGCCATGCATTGAAATTCGCAGGATCCTTCAGCAGTTCCGTTGCTTGCTGTTGCAGTGACGCAGATAGAGTAAGTTGTCCCTACGACCGCATTGGTGTAAACCAGACTATCTCCTCCTGATAAAAGACTTGCACAAGATTGATCAAAAATCTCAATATTATCAATAGTTTGAACACAATCGTTTGTCCCGTTCGTATCGCCATTTTCAACAACAGAAGTCCCAGAAAGGACATAAAAACTTGATGACCCATAATCAGACGGAGTAGGATTGTGTGTATATTCCCAGCATTGAGTAATTGAAGCTGCAGTGGTGGATACGTCTATTGGAGCAGGGAAACAGGATTCGCCACTATTTGCTTGAATTTGGGAATAGGAAGTTCTTGGAGTATCGTTTGGTGTTACCCAGACATCGCATGCATTAGTGGCAACATCTGCACAGGTTGCTGCACAAGGATCAGAAACTGGAGTTATTGAATGCGCCATACACTGAAATTCGCAACTGCCTTCTGCCGTACCGTTGCCTGCAGTTCCAGTTACGCAGATGGTATAGGTGGTTCCTTGTATTGCATTTGAATACACTAAACTATCTCCACCTGACATAAGGCTTGTACACGATTGGTTAAAAATCTCGACAAGATCAATGGATTGACTACAATCGTTAGTACCATTTGTATCTCCATTTTCTACAACCCCATTCCCGGAAAGGATATAAAAAGTACTCGCGTTTATAGCAGTATGGGTGTAATTGAAACATTTCGTCACCGAACTGTCCCCCAAGGAAACATCTACAACATTTAGAAAACAAGATTCTCCGCCATTTAACTGTATTTCTGAATAGGAGGATCTGGGAGTATCGTTTGGTGTTACCCATGAGTTGCAAGACAAGGTAACAGCATCTGCACAGGTGGCAGCGCATTCTTCATCATTTTTAAATGCAATATCATCAATTGCGAAATCATCCCAATAGCCTGTTCCATTTCTTTCATTTCCAACAAATTCAGCCCTTATAGGCCCGGCATATGCGTTTAAAGGAATGACGACTTCTAACCAGCCTCCAGTGTTAGAGTTGCTGGTGAAAACATTAGAAATCCACATATTCCCATCCCAAATATTAAGTTCAAAATCGATGTTTGAATTTCCTTCATTGTCACTGAGTATCCAGAATGAAAGAATAGGATTTTGAAGGGCACTAATATCTACTAATGGAGTCCGAAGCGTGGTACCTACATTATGAGGACTACTATCCTCTATGTTTGCAAAGTAACCAGATCCAGTCGTGTGGTCGCCCGGGCTTCCGTTGTTTCCTGAGTGGCCATCGGAGGTGTTAAATTCCCAATTCTCTGATCCGAGGTTCTCCCAACATGCAGGGGTAGACCCCGGACTTGTTTCAAAATCCTCAATAGTTGGTGCAATCACTAGGCCACAAGGAGTTGTCTCTGAGATTGGTCCTGCAAAATTGCTCAAGCCATCCGCAACACAATCAGATTGTACATAAAAATCATAGGTGGCTACAGCCGATAATCCTGTAATATCAAATGGGTTTGTGCTGGTGGAAATACTAGTTCCTGAACCTGGAGTAAACCCAGAAGGTCCATATTCAATATTCCAAGATGTTGCAGTTCCTACTTCCGTCCATCCGAGGGTGACAGAATTAGAGGTAACTCCAGAAGTTGTAAGCATGGAAGGGTTTATGCAGGATTGTGTTGGTGTTATGGAATGTGCCATACACTGAAATTCGCAGGATCCTTCTGCAGTACCATTTCCTGCCGTCCCGGTTACACAAATCGTGTAGGTGTTGCCTGGGATTGCTGAAGTAAGCACGAGACTATCTCCTCCAGTTATTAAGCTTGTACAGGAAGCATCAAAAATTTCTACGTTATCAATGGATTGGGTGCAGTCATTCGTACCATTTGTATCTCCATTTTCTATAACTGCTGTTTCAGAAAGTACATAAAAACTATTAGAACCGTAGTTTGAACCAAGAGGGTTGTGGAGGTAGCTAAAACATTGAGTAACCGTGGAGTCACCCATAGAAACATCCTTAGGGACAAAGAAACAAGATTCTCCACCGTTTGTCTGAATTTCAGCGTAGGAGGCCCTAGGAGTATCTGCTGGAGTCACCCAAAAAGAACAGGAATTGGTTGCTGCATCAGCACATGTGTCTGCACAGTCTCCCAGGAGTGCACAGGTTACATTTGCTACCCAGCCTGTTCTTGTAACACTCCCATCTGAGGTAAATCTAATCGTAAGGCAGCCATCAGCAGCGGTGGAGGTAAAGCTTGCCGGAGCTAAAATATTACCATTAAGCAAGGGGCCATTGATCCCTGTACCATCGTATACCCTTAAGTAGTCATAGTTCGCTTCTATGGAAACGGTGGTGAAGTCGAGTGTAACTATTCCTAACGGATTGCTACAGTAAGTAACTATGAAGTTTTCATTGTTTGAATAATTTGAGGAAGGTCCGCCCGGATCGTATACAGTTGTTCCGCAAACTGGAGGTTGGGCAAACAAAAACGAGGCACTTAGTAGAAGCGATAACGTTAAACTGAACGCTCTTAAATGCAGGTTTATATTTTTGAAATAATTGTTTTCAGTTGATTGAAAACAAGTGAGATTGGGCTTTGTAAGGAAATTTTTCATAGCAGAGAATTTAGAATAATTGTAATCTAAATGGCTTTATTAAAGCCAATAGCTTAAGTTTTTCAACAATTATAGTACGTTACTGCAAGAATAATCTTTGTTTGAGTTGGGTAGCACCTAAAAAGATAAAGAGGTTGCAAGTACTGCAATTGATTGTAACTGTGGGGTTATGTAAAAATATAAGAAATTGTATATTTCCTAACCTATTTGTACAACTTGTGTGACAGTCAAGTCTTTTTAGAGAAGATAGGATTGAAATATGGGGTTATGTAAATTACGAACTTGTACCTCACTGGTAATCAGTGCAAATCGCCTAATGCATTGTTTTCTGGAATAGCATAAAAAAAAGTAATATTTTCATTGTGAAAAAATGAAATCCACCAAAAAATGCAAAAAGGTGACTTGTATTATGAATATAATTATTTATTAGAAGTGTAAAACCGCTGTCACACTAGCATGCTGTGTGATTTTTTTCAATGGGGTGTGAATAGTGTCCTCTCACTAAAATCTATTGTAGGTTTTAGTGGATATAGGGGCAATATGGTCAACAAGGGGCGACATTTATCTCCTAATCCTTTAGCACACTAAATTTCTGTGTTCCTACTTTTGATTTGTTGTCTGTTATTTTTAACAAATAAACTCCACTGGAATATCCAGACAGATCAAGCATAATTTCATCACTTAAGGATGACACTATTGTAGTGTATACTTCTCTTCCCTGAATGTCTATGACTTCTAAGTATATTTCCTCCCTTAAATCTCCTGTGATATATAAGAAAGAATGAGCAGGATTAGGATAAATGCTAAGTCCAAATACAGTTTCCAGATCAATAGTGGAGCTCATTAAGTCCTGACCGTCGCAATCCTCGTCGATCCCATTGTTTACAATTTCTGTTGCTCCTGGGTTGATACCATCATCATTGTCATTGCAATCTGTGTCATTTACAGAATAACCAGAAGGGGCGCTAGCATTACATACCTGAATACTGACTGCGGCTGATCCATATCCATCATTATCGGCATCTTCGAAGTAGATGTTTTGTGGCAATCCTTCATCTATGCTGCCATCGCAATTATTGTCTACGCCATCGCAGATTTCCATCATAGCTGGATTTACGGAAGCGTTTGTATCGTCGCAATCCATTGCATTTCCGATGTATCCAGAAGGAGCAGTTGCAGAACAAGTAGCAGTAGTAGAATTTATATCTCCATACCCATCATTATCACTATCCAGATAATAGGTGTTAATGGCTAATCCTTCATCAATATTCCCATCACAGTTATTATCCAATCCATCGCAAATCTCTGTGGCGTCTGGATTGATGGAGGAGTTGGTGTCATCACAATCATTGAAGTTGGACGCATAACCAGCTGGAGCAGTGGCGGAACAACTTACTATAGAAACATCTGGATCCCCATTGCCATCATTGTCATTGTCCAGGTAGTAAGTAATTGGGGTTAGTCCTTCGTCGATATTTCCATCGCAATTGTTGTCTATCCCGTCGCAAATCTCCGTGGCGCCAGGATTGATAGCAGAGCTTAGATCATCACAATCATTGCCAACCACTACATATCCAGAAGGTGGGCCAGCAGAACAACTAACAATTGTACTAGCAGAATTACCATAACCATCTCCATCGTTATCAAAATAGTAGGTGGCTACTACAAGTCCTTCATCTACATTGCCATCGCAGTTATTGTCGATGCCATCACAAATCTCTATCGCATCTGGACTGATTGAAGCATTATTGTCATCACAATCACTAGAATTAGAAACATAACCAGTCGGTGGATTTGCGTTACAACTAACTATGGAAACTGCAGGGTTCCCATTCCCATCATTATCATTATCCAAGTAGAAGGTAGTGGTAGCGAGGCCTTCATCTATATTTCCGTCGCAGTTATTGTCGATGCCATCACAGATTTCTGTAGCGTCTGGGCTGATCGCTGAATTTGAATCATCGCAATCGGAGGAGTTTGCTACATATCCTGTAGGTGCAGTCAGGGCACAAGTGGTGATTGGGAAGGCAATATCTCCATTTCCATCATTATCGTTATCAAGGTAGTAGGTGTTTGGAGTTAGTCCTTCATCTATGTTGCCATCGCAATTATTGTCGATGCCATCACACGTTTCCATAGCACTTGGATTGATGGCAGAATTGCTATCATTGCAATCTAAAGAATTTGCTACATAACCTGCAGGAGGAGTAACTGCGCAGGTTGAAGTTGGTGAAGACAAATCACCCGCCCCATCGTTGTCAGCGTCAAGATAGTAGGTGTATAATGTTAGCCCTTCGTCAGTACTTCCATTGCAGTTGTTGTCGACACCGTCACACACTTCCGATGCTCCTGGATTTATGGCAGCTAAGTTGTCGTTGCAATCGGTATTGTCGGCAACATAACCGTTTGGAGGAGTAAGTGAGCAGGTCGTGGTAGAAGTTGCTTGATCACCAAATCCATCGTTGTCTGTATCCAAATAATAGGTATTCAAAGGAAGACCCTCGTCTATCATTCCGTCACAGTTGTTGTCCTGGTTGTCGCATAGTTCGGGTGCGCCTGGGTAAACAGTATTGTCTGAGTCATTGCAATCGACAGTACTGTCGAACAGATCGCCGTCGTTGTCGATGATGCCATCTACGCCATCGCAGTTTTCATCTACTCCGTTTGCTGGTATTTCCAGGGCGCCCGGATTTATGGTGGCTGCCATGTCGTTGCAGTCGGTACTGTCGGTGACAAACCCTGTTGGAGCACCGGAACAATTGGTTACTGATACGGCAAGGTCTCCATAGTTGTCCCCATCAATGTCTTGATAATAGGTAATAAACGTCAAGCCTTCATCGGAGTTGCTGTTGCAGTTGTTGTCTACACCATCGCAAATTTCTGCAGCTCCAGGGAATATCATACCATTGGAATCGTCGCAATCAGTATTGTCGGTAACGTATCCTGTTGGCGCACCTGAGCAGTTGGTAACGATGATGTTTGGATTGCCAAAATTATCGCCATCAGCATCCTGGTAATAGGTGACGAAAGTTAAGCCTTCATCGGTACTGTTATTGCAATTATTATCTATTCCATCACAGATCTCTGTTGCACCCGGAAAAATGGAAGCGTTGGCATCGTTGCAATCTGTATTATTGCTTACATAGCCTGCAGGCGGACCGGAGCAATTGGTCACTGAAGCGGCAGCGTTTCCAAAGCTATCTCCGTCATTATCCAGATAATAGGTGACAAAATTTAAGCCTTCATCGATGTTTCCATCGCAGTTGTTGTCTATCCCATCGCAAACTTCCGTTGCTCCTGCAAAAATAGAGGCGTTGTTATCATCACAATCCGTATTGTTTGCAACATAGCCAATTGGTGCGCCGGAACAATTTGTTACGGAAACGGTGGAGTCTCCATAAGTGTCGCCGTCGCTATCCAAATAATAGGTGACGAAATTAAGGCCTTCATCAATACCACCTGCGCAGTTATTGTCAATACCATCACAAATTTCAACCGCCCCTGGAAAGATGGTCGCATCATTGTCATTGCAATCCGTATTGGTCGCTACATACCCTGCTGGAGGGCCGGAACAATTGGTAACTGAGGTCGCGGCGTTTCCGAAGTTATCGCCATCACTGTCTAGATAATAGGTTACCTGGTTTAAGCCTTCGTCTATACTTATATTGCAATTATTATCTAAGTTATCGCATATTTCAGTTGCACCCGGAAAAATGGAGGAATTGCTATCGTCACAGTCTGTGCTATTGGTAACGAAACCCGCTGGAGGCGATCCACAGGCTGTCATTGGAGCATTCAGGTCACCAAATGTGTCTCCATCCGTGTCTGCATAATAGGTCATGGAAGCGTTTACGGTAACGGTGACTACTGAGCTATCTATTGCAGGAGCGATGGCGGTCCCTTCCTGGGCGGAAACTGTGTAAATTACCATGTGAGTACCAGGACCTGCTGCCATCGGATCAAAGGTGTTGCCAGTTACTCCTGGACCGGAGAAGGTGCCTCCGGGAGTTCCAGTGATTGCTAGTGTTGCAGTGGCATCCAACTCACAATAGGAGGGATTGAGTCCTGTAAAACTTGGGTTTGGTAAGATGATCATCTGCAAAGCATAGGAAGAGGCATTGTCATTGTTGCCAACAGAAAAACCCGAGCAGTTGCCTCCACCAAACGGGTAGGCCCGAATATCCGCGAGGAAGTTGGCTGTCGCAGCAAAAGTACCGATTTCTGTAGGGGTGCCTGTTGCTCCAAAGCAGCCGACGATGTATCCTCCACCAGGAGGAGAGTAGCTAGCCATATTAGTGGCACCAGTAATACCGGCAGGCATTCCTGAAAAGGTAAAATTGTCTACATTGGTTATTTTAATGGCAGTTCCAGCCTGTGTAGGATCGATTAGCCCTGCGTCGAAACAGTTATCGGTGATGACGAATGATTCAGAATCTGTGTATGGGGTATTTACGACTCCTGTTGCTAATAGTGTATCGCATATCCCTCCATAGGCAGGCAGGGAAGCAGAGCAATCTACTGGGGTGCATTGTGCAAAAGTCGCGCTGCAGTAAAACAGGCAAAAGATTAATGAGAGTAGGAAATTTTTCATGAGAAGGGAGATTGATTTGTAAAGTCTGTACTTGTAAGTTCGAGCATAAAAGCCTTTTGTAACTATAAAAGTAAAACAATTTGGCCATTGAGTATCTGCTTCTTTTTTATACGCACTGTATAAATTTATAAAAAAAGTGGTTAGGAAGCGAATTACAAAACAGTCAAAAGCTTTTGCGCTGAAACGTTGGCCCGTCGAATCCATTCCCGGAACCCGCGCCAGTGGGGAGTAGCGCTTTTTTTTACTAGGAGCGGTGGATGGGAATCAGTTCTTTATTGGGCGAGTAGTTTTTCGAATTCGGCGTATTTATTTTTGGGTAGTTTTGTTTTTAGGCCGTTTTCCATTAGGATGGTTCCAGTGTTTTTTTGTAGTGCTTTTATTTTTTTCATATTGATGACCCAGGAGCGGTGGGTGCGGAAAAAGTCTTTACCCATTGGTAATACGGACTCAAAATATCGGATGTTTTTGCTGACGATGAGTTTTTCGTTTTTTTCGAGATGGATGCAGCTATAGGCGCGTTGGGCTTCTATGGCAATGATGTCTTCTAGGAGAAGGACGCGTTTGTTTCCTAACTCTGGGATGACAATTTTTTGGTATTTGCGTTCCTTGATGGATTCTAGTAAAATTTTATAGTCCTCTGACGCTCTTTTAAGTAATAGGGAATCGCTTAACTTATCGACAGCTTCTTTGAGGCGGGTTCTGTTTATTGGTTTTAGGAGATAGTCGACTGCGCTGAGTTCGAATGCCTTGATGGCGTACTTGTCGTAGGCAGTGATGAATATGATTTCAAAGTTGGGTTTGTCAAAGAAGTTGATCAGTTCGTATCCTGCATATTCCGGCATTTCGACGTCGAGGAAGACCACCTCAGGGGTGTGTTTGTTTATGGAAATGACCGCTTCAGGGACGTTGGTGCATTGGTCGAGCAGTTCTATTTTTGGGCAATATTTTTCTAGGAGTTTGGACAGGACATTGCGGGCTGCTTTTTCATCATCTACCAGGATGGCTTTTATTTTGTTCATGGTTTTTGGGTTGGAGAAAAGGCATTCCTTTTCTTTATGTTAATATAGGGAATTGTGGGGTAGGGAAATGATGACTTTTGTGCCTGTAGGTGCTTCGTTTTCATCGAAGAGGTCTATGAATTCGTAGGAGGCAAGTTTGTTGTATTGTTCGTTGAGCATTTCCATTCGGCTTTTGATGGCTTCGAGGGCGAAGGACTTGTGGCTGCCAGACTGTCGTTCTTTGATTTGTTTGGACTTTTCTCTACCTACTCCGTTGTCTGTGATGATGCAGGTGAGGTTGTTGTCGTCAAAAACAAATTTGACGCTTAGTTTTTTGGCCCCTTTTTTATGCAACAGTCCATGCATCAAGGAGTTCTCAATGAAGGGCTGAACAATCAGAGAAGGGACTTCGATGTCTTTGTCGCCGGTGTAGTCAATTTCGTAAGTGAAATCTTCTTCAAACCTCAATTTCTCAAGGCTTAAGTAGACTTCCAGAAAGGAAAGTTCGTTTTCTACCGGGATAAATTTTTCATCGGAATGATTGAGGGTGCTGCGCACCAGATCCGCAAATAATACGATATAGTCGTACGATTTTTCGGTTTGCTCTCGCAGGATTAAATCCTGAATAGAGTTTAGGGAATTGAAAATAAAGTGAGGATTCATCTGTGAACGTAGGGCTTTTAGTTCCGATTCTATTCTTTCTTTTTCCACGTTGTTTAGCTTTCGCTCCAATTGCAGTTTGGTGGTGGCTTCTGAAAGTTTGACTTCTGCTATTTCGGCCCGCTTTTTCAATCGCTGTTGATAGAATAAGAAGGATCCGGCGAGCAGCGCCAGAATACCGGAAATTAGGGTAGTAATAAATAACCATTTGCTTTTTGCAGCCGACTCGTTGGCATGTTCTTCGTTGATTAGTGCCTGAATTTTGTCCTGCTTATGCTTTTCGGTTTCAAATTTGATTTTTATTTCGTTGATTGATTTGTCTCTTTCCGCCGTCATTATGCTGTCGTTTATAGCGACCAACTCTCTGTAAAAGGCGGTTGATTTTGGGAAATTTTTTATTTTTTCGTTGTACAGGGATTGCAGTCTGTAGTATTCACGGAGGGTTAATTGATTTTTGACGTCTTCCATTTTTTCCTCCTGGGTGCGAAGGATCCGTCCAGCTTCCTGAAGGTTGTTTTCTTGCAAATGAAGTTTTACCAGTTTGTTGGATGCCTTGATTATCCCTTTTGTTTTTTTCAGTTTGATGGAAGTATCTAGGGCTTTTTGATGATAGATGATGGCATTAGCTGGATCATCCTTCTTCAAATAGGCATTCGCAATCATGTTATAGGTATGGTCTAAGGTCATAATATAGTTTGCTTCCTTCTTAAGTTTTGCGGACTCAAGGCCGTATTCAATAGATTTGTCGTATTGCTTCAATTCGTAGTGAGTAGCGGAGTAATTTCCAATAATTGCGCTCCTGCAAGATGCTCTCCGGTGTTCCGGTATTTTTTCACAATAGGGGGCTGCCTTCTGAATGTATTCCAAGGCTTGTTGATGATCTTTCTGCGTGCCTGCTACATTAGCCATGGCAAAATAACAGCCGACTAACCCGCTGTAATACCCGTTTTCTTCGCAAACGGGTATGGCTTCCAGATACATCTTCATCCCTTCCTCCACTTCTCCATTTCGGACTTTGACGTCTGCATACTCCATCAAGGAGGCGATGTACGATTTTTTATCTTTCAAAAATTTACTGTAACGGAGAGCCTCGCTCAAATAAAAAAAAGCAGAATCCTGATTGGACTTAAGAAAATGGTATTTGCCTAATTTCCCATAAAAAAAACAAAGAAAAAGCGTGTCCTTGTTTGCCGTAGCCAGTCCCAATCCTTTGTCGGTATGGTAAAGCAGTTTTTCTAAATCAGAGTACTGAAATTTTTTAGACAGTTCTTTATGGCAAAATATTCGAATACTATCATTCTCTGCTGTTGCCAATTTTTCGTTCAATTCTTCGATACTCGCCTTTTGCGCAAAACATATTGAAGTGGATCCAATTAACAGTAATAAAATAAAAACAGGGTTCTTCATCTTTAATTATTTATGGCCTTTCTACTAGCATGTTACTTAATAAATACGAATATAGATAAAATACCATTCGACCATTGAAATAATTGATGATTTTTTTAAATGTGTTAACACGTTGTTTTCAATAACTAACTTACAGGGAAGATTTAATTAATGCAAATACACTTTCCGAGATAGGCAATCCGATTGACGAAATGTCCTTTGAGTTATTTTTTTAGTGTGACTCGTTTTGCTCGCACAAAACTTGCTGGCTTGGCTTCTGCTAGTGGCAGGGTCGGCAGGACGAACGATGATTCGCCCCTATAGCATTGTTTTCAAAACAACACCATTAACCAAAATAAGAAAAGGCCTCTCCACTCCCCAGGGGAAAGACCTTTCTTAAAAGAATGAACATCACTGCTCTCTTCTCATCTTCTCTGCTATACCTTTTTCAAAGAACATTGAAGGCGGCGGATGTTTTTAATTTTTGTTTTAATGGTTAATAATATTCTCACTTCAAACATAAGGCAAGTCTGCGATAACCAAAGAATTCGTTTTGCGAAACCAACTATCCGGTTGACGAAGTGTCTTTAAAGGTGATTTATTATGAAATAATACGTTTAACTATTTCTTGCTGAAGTAATCAACTACCCATTTTTCATTCCTCCATAAACCAATAAATTTCCCTATACTTGTATCCTATTTTTCAAAAAAAAAGAAAAAAATGTCCATAGAAGAACAGATTTTACAGAAAATAAAAATCATGATTACCAGAAGCCATGGCTCGGCAGAAGACGCGTTCAATTTTTTTGACGAAGATCATGATGCAGGACTCAACAAAAAGGAACTGTCCAAAATGCTTAAACATGCAGAAGTCAGTGGATTCATTCGCGGACTTGCCGCCTCCAAAATAATAGAAGAGCTAGACGTCAATGAAGACGGCAAACTGCAATGGTCGGAATTGGAAGCATTCATAACTAAAGCAATGCAAGAGTAATCAACTTAATGAAACACCCTAGTAAATTACTACGATGAATTACCAATACTACGGCACCATGTCGACCAGTCAAGAGGTGACAAAATTCCTAAGCCACTGCCTAGGAAGCAACTCCCCAACGCCAATTTGCATCTGGGGAAAACACGGAATTGGTAAAACGGAACTCGTCGAACAATTTGCTAAGGAACACAAGTACCAATTTTCCTACATCGCCCCCGCTCAATTTGAAGAAATGGGCGACCTGATTGGAATGCCCGTGGTAAAAGACGGGAAAACAGAATTCAGCCCGCCGTCCTGGGTTCCCACACAACAAGGTCCTGGTATTTTATTGATTGATGACGTCAACAGAGCAGACGATCGAATACTTCGAGGCATCATGCAGCTCCTCCAAAACAAAGAATTGGTAAGTTGGAAGCTTCCTGAAAATTGGTTTATTGTATTGACAGCTAATCCTGATGGCGGGGACTATTCCGTTACCCCACTGGATGACGCTATGCTGACAAGAATGATGCATATCTCTATGAATTTTGATGCTAAAGCCTGGGCCCGTTGGGCAGAACAAGCTGGCATTGATACAAGGGGAATCAGTTTCGTGTTAACTTACCCTGAGTTGGTACAGGGCAATCGGACCACACCACGCTCCCTGGTACAATTTTTTAATTCCCTGGCAACAATCCCTGATTTGAGCAAGGAGATTGAATTGATCCAACTACTAGGAGATGCTTGTATGGATGAGCAAACTGTGGCTGGGTTCATTGCATTTGTAAATAATGATTTGAAGCAATTGCTTGCACCAGAAACGATTCTCGGCGCCAAGAGTTTTGAAGAAGAAGTCCTCCAGCCACTTAGCCATCTAGCGTTAACTAAAAATGTAAGAGTGGATATTCTGTCAACGATTTGCTCCCGGTTGGTCAATTATCTAGTCACCCACCAAATAAAACCGGATCGTGATCAACTCAAGAACATCAAAGCGTTTATGAATATCGACTTCATACCCAACGACTTGCGGTTCAATTTGGCTTCTGATCTGGTCAATAGCAGCAACTCCCACCTCAAGCTGATCATGGCTGATCCGGTGGTTTCTAAGTTGTTGCTTTCCAGAATGTAAGAAGGTAGAGGGACTCGTTTTGCTACTGTAAAAACTGATGGATGAGGCTCGGCCGACACACCAGAAGATGGAAAATGCGTTAAGTTTTGCCCTCGAAAAAATACGTTAAGAGTCCTCCTCTATTTTATCTCTACAAAAAAATCTCTATTCAATCGGTTCGGAGCGATACAGGATGAATGCAGGGTTTGGACTTCCTGATGTGAGGTCGTATGTATTAGATATTTGCCATTTTTCTTTTTGAGAAAGATAGTTTAGGGCGGTAATGACGGAACGAAAAACATCTCTATTTTTAGGATTTATCAGTTTTTCTGAGTTTTTACCATTGTCAAACAGGACGATGCCTTCTTTATCCATTCTTAAAAATCCGTAAACTATTTTGTTACCCTTTGAACTTCCGGCGGGTGTTATTTCTCCACGGGCCGCTGCTTTTTTTGCCGCTTCTTCTTTAGCTGCTGCCTCTTTGTAGTCTTGACTGTTGGTTTTGGTGGTTGTCTTTTTAGGACCAAAAGAGACGTTGTTTGATTGTGCAACTGCGGTTTGCTGAATCGAGAACAAGAGGCAAAGTATAAAAGTGAACGTAAAAATTTTCATTTTGTAAGTAGTTTTGTGTTTGAATATTGATTGATTTAACCCTGAATTTGCCAAGAAAAATTGATTACTACTACTAGTAATTTGACAAATGTAGGCTGTAATAATTAGGCTAAGATACTAAAGAAGCGGTAGGATTTTATAAATCAACGACCAATTTCCGTGCAGATCATGCCAATTGCTCTACAAACCAAAACTTGTCTGCCAAGGGTTGCAGGGCCTCTACCTCTTTCAATAAATCAGCTCTTGCTTGTTTGTCATAAGGATTCAGCACGGTCAGTTTATTTAAACAAGTGATGAAATTCTGGTAGCTGATCCGATGGTAACTGATGATTTGTTTTCTTCGAATAAAGGTCTTGAAGCTGTCCACTAATGCTTCCAAAGCGTCAAGTTCGCGTTGTTCGTAATATATTCGCGAAAGCAAAATTTTTGTATCCAAATTGATATATACGTCATCACTCGAAGAGTTTAAAAAGAGTAGCTGAAGCGCATCTCCATATTCCTTTTTAGCGTAGTGTAGTTTTGCCAGATTGTAGTGGTACGTCTCCTCCCGAAAATCTTGTTCCAGCAAAGGCGTATACTGTTGCATGAACTGTGCTACCCAGTCATATTGCTCCAACCCAAGTGCGAGTGCAATCATATTTTTGTAAGTGAATCTGGATAATAACCCATTGGTCAATAGTATTTTTTGCTCCACACCAGACTTGTACAGTTCAAGCATATAAGGAATCAATTCGATAGCTCCAAAATTAAGTCTTTTGATGGCAATATTCATCGCGAGGAGATACATGTCCTTCATTTCAGCAATGTCAAACAATCTAGCATTTGCAGTCAAACTCTGCTGAAGCTCCTTGAAATAATCCAAATTGTCTGGATTCGTTTGTGCCAAATAGGTGTAATAATAAATATTGATGGCAGGAATATGAAGCAACTGCTGTCGTTCTACTTCCTTGATGATTTCTTCGATCATCCCAAAGTCATAAGTCGTTTTGTACACGTTTTGATGAGCCAACATCGTGCAACACTGACGCAGGCGGTTGGCAAAATAACTAATGTCTAGGCTTTGAGTTACTTCTTGCAAGTTGGTCGCGTGTGCTCTTGCCTTTTTAATGCCTGCATAATATTGTTCCTGCGCCAACTGGTAGTTCGTTCGGTGAAATTCGATGTCTCGGTAGGTCGATTTTTGCTGGACGGAGACTAGTTTCTCTGAGGTAGACTCAAACAACTTTAGCAAATTGCGCTGGCGATAGGATTTGCATAGTGCAAGCAATTCAGCACCTCGATCCTCATGCATTTGATGGAAAGTCAGAAACTGTTCGAGTGCTGCAAACAAATAAGACATTACGTCTCGAATTTGCTTATCTTTAAATGGCTTGTCTGGGAATAGTTTTTTGAAGGCTATTTCCTTGGCGAGTTTAGGGTTTGAAGACGGAAGTTCTTCTCGCAAATAATCAAACAAACTAACAACTGGCGCTCGTTGGTTGAATATTTTTGACAATAAAAACCGCTTAAACAGACGTAACTCCGATTTATCCAACGTTTTTAACACCAAAACCAATTTTGAGTTTATCATAATTGTCGACAGTTATTTACACTAAAAATACTAAAAATCAGTTAATTATGTTTAATTGTTTCTAAAAAGTGTCGACAATTGTAATAATTTGTTCTTTGTTTGAAGCCGAATAATCAAGACTTTTGAATCATAACAAATCCAAGAAAATAAAAGTACGTTATGGAAATCATCAAAAAATATAGTCTCTCAAGGCAAGTCTTTCTATACAGCTTCTGCTGCCTACTTACCTTTTGTGTTTCTAATTCTGCAATGCAGGCGCAAGGCTGGGAACGGATATACTCCGACGACTCACAAGGAAGCACAGCCGCAGTATACAAAGTAGCCCCAACAATAGATGGAGGTTCCATTTTTGCTGGATCAGCTTACCCTATCGGTCAAGGCTACAGAGACATGCAAGTCACCAAAGTAGACGTCGATGGAGTAGTACAATGGAAAAAACTCTTTGGATATGGAGGGGAAGAAGTAGCATTTGATATCAAACCGACATTGGATGGCGGGTACATCCTTGCTGGATATCAAATTGCAAATGGTTTTGGGGGGCAATACGATTTCTATGTCGTAAAAATTGACCAGGCAGGCAACCTCATTTGGGAAAATACCTACAGTAAAAACGCTAGAGATTTAGCTTATGCCATTACCCCAACATTAGATGGCGGTTACCTAGTCACTGGCTTTACTGAATCTAATGGAACTTCTGTTTATGAAGACATTTATATTTTGAAACTGAACAATACTGGAATAGTGGAATGGGAGCAAACCTATACCAACCCGCATAATGGAAGAGGGTATAGAGCACTCGCAAATGCCAACGGAACGTTTACCGTAATGGGAATCCATTGGGTTTCTAACACCGAAAAATATGGAGTTATTATTACGCTAGATGCTGCAGGTAACATACTTTGGAGTCAGCTATACGGTGCGCCACAAGAAATCAATGAGTTTTTTGCAGGAGCGCCAACGCTCGACGGAGGATTTATCGCAGCAGGAAGGTCAGGAAGTAATCCTTCTAGTCTTTTTTTGGTAAAAACAGACAGCAACGGTTTAGAAGAATGGTCCACCCTGTTAAGTCAAACGGAAGATTATTTTACGTGGGATATCATGCCCACTCCTGATGGTGGTTATATCCTCCCCATTTCTTCAGGCATTCTTGACTTGACAGCAGCAGTAAAAGTAGATGCCCTTGGGGATGAGATCTGGCGCCGAAATTTTGGAGAGAACATGGAACAAGCCCGATTTAATGGCGTGACAATCACATTGGATGGCAATTACCTGTTTGCAGGTACGGTGAGAAATGACCTCACTACTCCTTACAATCAAGGATATTTAGTAAAATTAAACCCAGATGGAAATTTGTATACCAATTTTTTGGCTGGCAATGTTGCCAATGATGGGAATATGACCTGCACCATTGATCCGATAGAACTTGGCCTAGAAAATTGGATATTAGAAGCGAAGGGCACTCAATTGTTTTACGGGCTAACAGATTCCCTAGGTAATTATTTTATCAATGTTGATTCTGGATCCTATGATCTTCGATTGATTCCCGCAAACAACTTGTGGCAGCCTTGTCAAGCGCTTCACTCAGTGCAAGTAACAACAAAGGATACCATAACGACGGACTTCCCTGTTCAGCCCTTGGAGAATTGTGTTTATCTGACCACTGATATATCTACCCCATTTTTACGACGATGTTTTGACGCAACCTATTATGTCTCTTACTGCAATCAAGGGACGATAGCTTCTACAGGCACGTACCTAGAAATTGATTTTGATGAATACCTCACGGTCAATTCTAGCACCTTGCCATGGGACTCGCAGTCAGGAACAACCTACACGTTTTTGATCGGCGATCTCGAAGTAGGGGAATGCCATGATTTCCAGATAAACGTGACAGTAGATTGCGACTCTACCATGATAGGTCAGACCCATTGTGTGGAAGCGCATATTTATCCTGATACGATCTGTGTTCCTTCGGGTACACTTTGGGATGGCTCGATTACGACAGTAGGATCAACTTGTGATTTAGATTCCTTAACCTTTACGATAAAAAATACGGGAACAAGCAATATGTCCAGCCTTCAAGACTACTTAGTCGTTGAAGATAATATCATTATGAAAACCGGCAAGTTTATGCTACAAGTTTCCGAAGAGTACTCCTTCAAGTTGCCTGCCAATGGATCTACCTATCGGCTTTATGCAGAGCAGGCACCGGGCTACTTTCCGACGACTTATCTGCCGACGGTTGCTATTGAAGGGTGTGGGATCAATCCAATTACGCAAACGTACAGTACTGGCTTCGTCACCACCTTGCCAGAAGATGATGTGATGGACTATGTTTCTATAGACTGCCAGCAAAGTATAGGTTCTTTTGATCCTAATGATAAACGAGCAGAACCTTCTGGTGTCGATGCCGCTCATTACATCAACGTGGGCGATGATTTGGATTATCATATTCGATTTCAAAATACAGGTACAGACACTGCGTTTACGGTGGTGATCCGAGATACCATTTCAGAATTTCTGGACATTGGAACTTTGCTTCCAGGTACGTCGAGCCATACTTATGATTTGGCGATCATTGGTAGTACTTTAAAATTTACATTTAATGATATCCTCCTAGTAGATTCAACGACTAACGAACCGGGATCTCATGGCTTTGTCAAATTCAAAATATCCCAAAAAGACAACTTGCCACTAGGGACGATAATCAACAACAGTGCTGCGATTTATTTTGACTTCAATGCGCCAGTTATCACTAATGAGACGTACCATCAAATTGGGGATGATTTTATTCAGGTCCTTTCTTCCAATCCTTTTGTGCCTGCCTATCCTGACTTAAGGATCAGTGTACAGCCCAATCCGTTTGTGTCCTATGCAGATTTTATTTTGGAGGGCGTTCCTTACGGGAATAAATCCTTCGAATTGTATGACGGTACTGGTCGATTGGTGCGGTCTGCGGTTTTTTCTGACGACGCTGTTTATCGTTTTGATGGTGGTGGACTGGCTACTGGAGTTTATTTTTATAGAATAGTTTATGATGGGATGTTGATTGGAAATGGGAAGATGATTTCTGGATATTAGTTTAGACTTCATGGAGAGATGGTCATGCTAGTATTAACTTGAATTAAACGGTCAAGCTATTTCAGGCATTGTCATGAAGGAACTTTCTACCTTCTACCAACTACTTTCTACTTTTTAGCCTTATTTTGCAAGCAATTATAACCTACAAACCCAAAAACGGTTGATTTATATTGCTACATACATCGCCTTGTTGTTAATCATCACCTTTCTTGCAGGGCAAGGGAAATCAGAAGACGATTTTCTAGTAGCAGGCAGATCAAACAGTGCGTTGCGGATTCTTACCTCCAAATTTGCCGGGGCGATTGGCGTTGCTACTTTTATTACCTACACAGGGTATGCTTATGAGTTTGGTGTGGGAGTTTTTGCGCTCCTCATCGGATCAGTTTTCGGATATTCCGTATTTGCGTTTTGGGCAGCGCCAAAGATCAATCAGTTGTCTGCCGCACATCAATTTACCTCGCAGGGAGATCTCCCTGGTTTCATGACCGACAGTACATCTGCTAGAAAAATAACCAACTGGGTGACCGTGTTGATCCAGTTTTTCTGGGTGCTATTGTCCTTGGTGGGTGGGGCAAAGGTGATCGCTCAATTTGGGTTGTTCTCCTATCCGCTTGCCCTGTTGTTGACAGGATCAATTGTCCTGGCCTACTTGCTTCTTTCCGGCTTGAAAGCGGTCATCATTACCGACATGATTCAAGCAATTATCATCCTTATTTTTTTGATTTTAATTGTCAACAATTTATTGCAAACGCCTGGATCGATGGAGGCAATTTTTGAATTGGAAGTAGCCTCCATCAAGCCCGGTCAAATCGTTGGGCTCTTGCTATATGGCGGTCTATCGGTCTATGGGATGGCGGACAGATATCAGCTCTGTTTTGCTGCTGCGAATAAAAATGCTGCAAAATGGGGAATGGCTTCTGCAATTATCCCTGTCGTATTGGTGGCTTTTTTGCTTATGCTAATTGGTTTGAATGTACTTCGGGAAACGAGCGGTCTGGAGAGTGATTTAGTATTTATTCATGCGATGGTCCATCAGCTTTCTGCCTCCTGGTATCCGATTTTGATCACCTTGTTTTTTGCTGGACTGATGAGCTCTGCAGACACGTCTGTTTTTGCGGTCTCCGCCCACATCACTGCCAATCTGGAGACGGACAATAAGGTGAAGACGGTACGTTTGGTAACGGTTGGTTTGATTGTGGTTTCGGTTGTTATAGCGCTATTCTGGAAAAACATAGTGGAGATTACGATAGTAGGTGCGGCGCTTCGCCTGGTCTTAGCGGTCCCAATGATCTACGTACTATTAGAGAAAAAAAATGCAGGGCGGTATTTGGCTTCTGTTCTGGGTGGAAGTGTTGGTTTGTTTGCAGGTTTGCTTGCTTTTGGAGCGGACCCAAAATTAGCAATTACTACGTTGCTAGGTACATTGCTGGGGATGGTTTATCGATCTAGAACTGGCAAGTGAGTTAAGGCTTGCTGTACGAGATTTCGAAAAAAATTGATTAGAAAGAAGGTAGACCATGCCTATATTTTCAAACCTTCTATTCCTAAAATAATTTTGAAAATATATTCTTCGAGTATTGTTATGCCTGAGCTGCTTATATTCATACGTTTTTATCCTTTTCAGGAATACCTTATTGAGATGGCAATAACGCGCTAAAAACTACTTAAAATTAAGAAGGGAATGAATTGATGGTTCTTGTTTTTACTTCCTCGAATGCCTTGTTATATTATGGTGTCATCCTAGTTTGTTATAATAATAGTAAGTTTACCTCCTAACTAATCAGAATTCAATGAAGGAAATTCCCATCAAAATCATTCTATTCCCATATGGTGAAGACTATGACGCAACCATTACACAAGACACTGTTATTGAAGAAATAATTGAAGGTTTGATTGAAAATGAACTTCTGGATAAAATATCACCAGAAGGAAATCTAATACCTTATCGTCTAACTATCAATAACGGAGAATGGCTAGATTTAAAAAAAACCATTGGGTGTTATGATATAAAAGAAAATGACTCCATTTTTATCATGCCAGCTAATCTATATATAGACTAATTTTGCTGGTAGGAATGGATAATACTCTTTTGTTATGAAATCGCCTTCCTTGTTTTTACCTCCTCAAACGTTTCGTCATATTCTGGCGCCATCGTGCCCATCATTCGATCCCAAAACGTAAAATACAGCCCGTAACTATTGTCAAAATGCTTGTGGTGTAAGTTGTGATGGGTGGACGTATTGATCCATTTGCCCAACCAATGTTTGTTAAAACCTTTTGGGTACAATTCATACCCTAAATGGCCATAAACATTGTATATGATTTGAAACAAAAAGAATAGTCCAAACACCGTAAAATGTATCGGGAAGGTAAAGGCCATGATGGGCAGTATCGCCGTCTCAAAAAACGCTTCAATCGGATGGAAAGAATAGGCAGCCCAAGGAGATGGATTGGTCGATTTGTGATGCACTAAATGCGTTACTTTGAAAATTTTTGGGTGGTGCATTGTCCGGTGCATCCAGTAAAAATAGCTGTCGTGAACGATTAACATAAAAACAAAGGACAATCCATAATACCAGATCGGCATCTCTCCAATCTCCCAGTAAATTTGAGAATATGGAGTAAGCGGAGACTCAAAAATGAGGACGCCCATACAAGCAAACATGACCACCGAGCAAACCGAATACAATACTTCCCGCACATAGTCTTTTGATTTTGGGAACTTAGATTGAATTTTCTTGTAACTCCATTTCTTCTTGAAGAATACGTAATAGATTAGAAAGAAAATGCTGGCTACCACCAAATATCGGATTACAATAATGGAATAGAGTGTAGTAAATGATTCAAGATAATTTGTCATAACTATTATTATTTGTTACTCCAAAGTTGCGGATCTTTTCCCTAGTAACAATTAACAAAAGATAATTAATTCTGCCTGGGAAGTCTATTTAGCTTTTATTACGATTTAGGAACGTTTTAATTTCAATTTTCACAGTTGGCCAAAGTAGATGTATGCCATCGGGGCCAGTATGTAAACTAGTGCAACAATTCTCCATATAATCCAACGCTGAAATGGCATTCCAACTTCCAAGATCAATTTCACCTTCTAGGGAGAACTCTGTACCTGATAGTTTATAGTTGAAAGGGACTTCTATTGTTGTTCCGTTCATGGTTAGTTCGATAAATAGTTGGCCGGAGTTGATATCTCCAAGGAAGCGGCTGGCTTTTCCTTTGATAAGATCGGTGGCAATCATTCGATTAAAAAAATACAAAATCAGATTGTTGTCCCGGAATACAGATCTGGAATCGACCGAATTGGTGTTGATTATAAAATTCAAATCCTCAAACACCTCTATCGGGAGCGAAGCTGTTTTTGTGCCAGAAACACCAATTTCGGTAAAAGTACCACTTACCCCTGCTTTGCTGGTATACTTGTAAGCAGTCCACTCTAAGGTTGTTGAGGCCTGATCATATTCGTAGAGAAAATCCGCTGGATCGGTAGGCTCGTGCGTACATCCAGTTGCGAAAAAAAGAAGGAAAACAAAGCTTAAGACAGTGCTTCCATTCAGAAAAAAAGAATTCATAATAAAGTCGATTTTGTAACAGTGTGCAAAACTAGTAATAATAACTTCTTATCCTAGGAATATTCCTGTTAAATTCTAATTAATAATTATTTACGAATATTATAATGTCGAATTTGATTTAGTTTCTAAAGTGCAAATTTGTAAAGGAAGGGTTTGGTTTTGTAAAGCTGGGATTTGGCTATACAAAGAGAGTTATGTCTTATGCAAGAAAGGTTTGCTCAAGTATTTGGAGGTTAATCATTGAGTCGGGCAAGTTGTTACAGTTTTGCCTAAAAAATGTTAATTTACTAGTAAGCGTTGAGCGGGTAACAACTGTCGCTATAAAATTTTTCCGGCGCTACAAATAGTTGTTTCATCAAATCGGGTATTAGTTTTCGTGGTCGGATTTATAAAGAAATGATTGGGTAGCCAACATTCAAAAAATTGACTTTGTCAAAGCGATTCGGTAGTATTGTATTTTTTAGTAAAACATTTACATGAAAGATGGAATGGTAATTTCTGTGAGCAAAAGTGAATCCCATACTTTTAATAAGTACAACTGTGCCGCTATTCAATTATTGAAGGGACTGGGTGTCGAGGGAGATGCTCACCAGGGAAAAACGGTAAAACATCGGTCGAGAGTTGCTCATGATCCAACACAACCCAATTTGAGGCAAGTACACCTTATTCATACCGAATTGTTTGAGGAACTGGAAGGGAAAGGATTTGAAGTCCGCCCTGGACAAATGGGAGAGAATATTACCACAAAAGGAATTGACTTACTCGAATTGCCCAAGGGGACTATTTTGCGAATTGGAGCTACTGCTGCTATAGAGATCACTGGTTTGAGGAATCCTTGTAATCAGATAAACTCCATAAAAGATGGATTGATGCAAGCTGTGTTGGACAAGGACGAAAACGGAAATTTGATTAGGAAATCCGGTATTATGGCTATCGTGCTCGAAGCAGGCAAAGTCTTGGTAAATGATAAAATTAGCGTGCAACTTCCTAAACAACCCTTCGTAAAATTAGAAAAAGTCTGAATGCCTAATCTTTATTTAAACTATGAATCCTTCTACCAACATAAAAAATCGGATTTCGAATTCCTGGGAATTGGAGGAGATGGCTATTTCACATAACATTATTGATTATAGTGGGGTAGGGGTAAACCGATCGTCTAATGATACAGAGTTTGTCCGACTGCATTTCGGACTTCAAGGCAGCTATGAATTTAACTTTAGTCAGCTGAATGCTTCCTTTGATTTGTCAGGACATCATAACAATATCATGTACTCGAATGGGCTGGAAATCGAAGTAAAAAACAAGACTAAACGCATCGAAACATTTGGAATAAATTTCACAACAAATTCGTTCGTCGAGATTGCAAAAAACGGGAATGAACCGCTCAAAAGATTAGCAGATAATGTGATGAACAAAAAGAATGCGATATTGTCCAGCGATTGGAGAACGAATAATTTCAAGATACAGCAAGTCATCGGAGAAATTATCAATTGCCAATATACGAATCAACTAAGAGATTTATTTTTGTTGTCTAAAAGTATTGAACTACTTGTCCTTCAAGCAGACCTCTATGCTCAAAAAATGACGAATCAGTACATCAAAACAGCTGCTGACAAACGTAAATTGATCGATGCCAAGGAGTTACTAAACACAAGAATGGACCACCCACCAACGATCAACGAATTGTCCAAATTGGTAATGCTCAACGAATACAAATTGAAAAAGGGATTTAAAGAACTGTTTGGAACCACCATCTTTGGCTACATCCACAAATGCAGAATGGGATTGGCTAAAAAACTATTGCTAGGTACGAGCAAATCTGCAAAGGAAATTGCTTATGAAACCGGATTTGGATCTCCACAACATTTTTCGAAAGCCTTTAAGAAGGAATTTGGTGTTGCCCCTTCTCATGCGCGTAGGAAAGGAGGAGTTGAATGAGCTGTTGCCGCGCTCTTATCAGTTATCAAAAGAAATCAATCCGCAGCCTTCCCGATTGTACAACAATGCCTCCCGATTTTACCAGTCCACCATTCCAAAAAATGACATCTTTGGAACATAAAAAAAACAACCATGAACGATTCATTTATCATCAGAAAAGAAATTGATTTTTCTGCCTCCAAAGAACAAGTTTGGGACTTAGTCACCAATCCACAAATGACCAAGCAGTATATGTTTGGATGTGAAGTATTATCTGACTGGCAGCTTGGGAGCGCAGTCATATGGAAAGGCAAAACGGAAGACGGCAAAGAAGTCGTTTATGTAAAAGGAAACATCACAGCCGTGCAGCCTGGCCAGGAAGTTACCTTTACCATGCTGGACCCAAATTCAGGAATAGAGGACATTCCCGAAAACTATGTCCACCTTACTTATAAGGTGACCCCCATTGAAAACGGAGCACGCCTCCTAATAAATCAAGTGTATTCGAAATCTGCGGCAGATGCTGAAAAACGCTACAAAGAGTCACTCACAGGATGGGATATGGTCATTGAAGTCATGAAAAAATTGATAGAAAATTAGCCATCTAATATATTAATTTTTAATACATTTTACTTAACTTGAATCAGTAACGCTGGAAGGTTTTAGCTCCCACTTTCACTTTTTAACCCCCAACCATGATTCAATATTTAAGACTTTGTTTACTTTTTGCGCTTTTACTTGTAAGTAGTGCCATTTTTGCTCAGAATATTGGTGTTGGGACCCAGACTCCTCTTGAGAAACTGCACGTCAATGGCGGAGTGCGGGTAGATACGCTTTCTGGCAATGGATTGCGGCCAGTTTATGCCGATGCAAATGGGACGCTTGTTGCCAACAATTTTGACTTGGACAAGTGCTGGATGCGCCTAGACTCCATCCGTGCATTGGATTCGATCCCCATGATTGATTCTATATTGGTTTATGTTACCGGTTATTACGGACCAAATGATGGCGGCGGCGGATTTTTTTACTGGGATCCAGCCAACACTGATCCAGACAACCGAGGAACCATCATCGAAAGCAAACTATCCACGACTGGTCGTTGGATGCGAATTTGGTATGATGAAGTACACTTAAAATGGTTTGGGGCAACAGGAGATGGCGTAACTGGAGATCACAAGGCAATTCAACGTGCTGTCGATTTTTCAATTGCTCAAAATGTACCCCTTTATGCAGAAGCCGGAACGTACATTATTGATTATGGAGAGGGTGGAAATGCCGCTATTAGTATAAAATTGGTGGACAGTCCTGATAACAATTTCTCCTTGATTGGAGCAGGGAAAGGCTTAACAATCTTCAAGGAAGACAATGGGAAAACGCAATCCTCCGGCCGATATACCAAAATGTTTTACATTTATCTAAATCAGCAAAACGATGTCGGGGATATTGTGTTTAGAGATTTTACGCTAGACAAAAACGGACGGAGCAGCACCCTTCCGGGAGGAGACAATCCAGGCGATTATGCTTGGGAACAAGCACATTGCATCGGGTTTTCAGGAAGGGCAAACACCTCACCGCTAAACCTACGATCTGTTTTGTTTCAGAATATTCATATCAAGGACAAAATTGGAGCGGGCATAAATATCAGTAGCATGTCCACGCAATATGGAAGTGTGATCTTAGAAAACATAACAGACGAGCCATTTAGCGGACGATTTGGGCATCGGGGTACGCTGGAAATCGGATGTTTTTCAACCGAGATTGTGTTTGATAAAGTCAACGTACAATACATGCAAATTGAGCCTGTCAATTCTGGCCTGGCAACCGCCCTAACTCCCAGGAAATCTTTTTTTACCAATTGTAATATCGGCAATCTTCAATACACCGAAGCCAATAGCGCCGCTCCCTACAGCGAAGTAAGCGTCATGAATTGTTTCCTGAAAGTGGTGACGTTGAGAAATGTGACCTTTAAGGTGGAAAATGCTTTTATTGATAACATTCGAGGTTTTTTTAATTCTCCAAACGGCCAATTTGTAAATTGTCAAATTAAAGTACCCTATGATCCGGCTACAAATGCCATCTCGCCTGTATATCCTACGCGATATACCAGTCAGAATTATGATTCTAATTTGGAATTTGTGAATTGTGATTTTGTTATTGACAGCGATGACCAGACGATCACACCCACTGGATATCTGATAAATAACAACGCCAAAATACCCATCGGTTCGCCGAACATGAATTGCTATATCACCAATTGCAAATTTGATAAACGAGCGTTTGGTTCAGTTAATAACTATGGGAATGGGCATTTTGTTATAAAAAACTCAAGACTAGCAGGCACGGGAATTGCAATACAGGGAGGGACGTATAGCTCCTTTTTTGCAGAGTTGGAATTGTATGATAATGATTATTCTCAGGTCACCGGCAATACGTTTAAACTGTTGGATAATGCAGGTGGGTATACCGCTATCATCAAAGAACAACTGGATATTGAAGATTGGAATATGACCAAGCAGGGGTCGGCTGGTTTTTACGATACCAATGTCCGAATCAAACCGCGACTTATTGCAGATACGATTCCGACATCCGGCTATTATTTGAAAGGGACAACGGTAGAGATTCGGATGCCTAATGCTGGCGAATACGGGTTTTACAAATGCGTGCTCTCTGGCAATCCAGGCATTTGGAAAGGATATGGTATGCTTGAAAATTGATTAGTTGAAATTGGCTAAGCAAATAGTCCATCCGATCGATACCTTGCGAAAAACCTTTGCTTCTTAGCGTTTAATCAAAAAATAGAAGGTTGAATCCAGAAAGACTACTTTGGAATATTAGAAAACACCCCATTATTACCACTATAAATAATCTTATCCACCGAATTGACGTCGCCGTCCAAATTGTAATCCGAAGCCTTGTAGTAACCAAAATATCCGTTTTCCTGCGCCCAAAGAATGCGCTCCGCCAAATGAATATCGTACCCCCAAAGATCAGATTTATCGCCATCCCCTGAAAAAAGTCCATAGATGCCAGGCACCAGTTCTTTTTGGTTAGATCCCAAATTACTGAACCCCGGATTCGTTTTAAAATCAATTTGACTCACGCTAGTGGCTCCAAAAGAAATAGGCGCAGAAGTCATGACAGGCAAATGGTTACGATGATTCAGCAAGACATAAAAATTGCCAATAAATCCATCAGGCAATGTCAATCCCTGGCGATCCGTTCCTGTTATCGTTCCATTCTTTAAGATCAACGCTGGCATCAAATAAACGAGTTGCGACATGTTCTGAGGATCTCTAAACTCTATGTTTACCCAATCAATCACTGACTTGGAGTCGTCTATATCCAATATGTCGGGAGTGATGAAATTTTGGTTAGTGTAAGGGTCAGACAAGGGCAAAAGGCCGCGTGCTCTCAAATCGTCCGACATGCTATTGGTCGTAGGATCATAAGGCCCTTCCAGCCAGGCTTCCATCTGCAGACAACCACCAGTTTCTGCAGCAATAACGGTTGAAAAGTCTTTCGAACATCCAGTTAGTTGATGCGTCGCACGAACAGTGAAGGTGTCTTGAGCAAGGACTGGCGCAGACAAAATCAGACGATCTTCAACAACAATCGAAGGCCCATTCACCATCATATTATTTTTGTCTAATATGGAATATTCTACCTCCTTTTGGAAAGGGGAAATAGTAATCCGTAAAGAGTCATTTGGGCAAACCCGCTCCGCATGACCGTCAATCTGAAAGTTTGATTGAAAATAATCTGATTGGGTAGCAAGCGCGAGTACTTCCTGCTGATCCAATACCTTTCTATAGAGCTTTAGTTCATCAATGCTTCCTTCAAACTGATAGTCCTGAGACAAACCTCCTCCTCCTGCTACATCCTGCTCATTTCCTAGGATAAAAGCGCCTTGAGAAATGTTCAGTGCTCCGGCCTTAAAAGATCCATCTGTTTTCGGTCTCAAAAGATGTCCGTCCAGATAAACATTGCCCAATGCATTAATCGCATCACAGGTGATTGCCAAATGATGCCAATTGCCATCAGTAAGCGTATTGGTATGGTAGATTCTTGGAGCCTCATTGAGCACCAGCCCTATTCCATCGTTTTCGGCAATGTACAGTAGTAATTCATTATTGTTCTGCGCATTTGAAGCAGATAAAATCGCCACCTCAGTTTCCGTTGATTTGATCCACATAGATACAGAAAAACGCGCTGCATGCTGAAGTGTGGCACTAGGTATAACTGCAATGTCAGGGTAGGAATCAAATTCTATCGCACTGGAAGGTGTACCGTCCAAACCCGTAGTAGGGGAAACCCCCGTAGACCATATATTCGCATAGGTTCCGGTTTGATCGCTATTGCTTGAAAAATCATAGCTTGCTACCAAGGAGGAAGGATAGGTGAGTCCAGCAGTTTCGTTATATATCGAAGGAGCCACCTCCAGCGTAACAGGAACTTTAGGGCCATCAATCCAACCACTATTCGCAGAAGCCCAAAGTGTTGTCGTTTCTGTAATTGTATGGCTCAATGTTGCATTGGACTGGCCTGGGATTGGGGTGTCAGACTCTCTGTCTCTATACCAGGAGAAACTTCCATTTGGAGCACCAGATACTTCGAAGGTAACTGATTGAGGAGAGGTGCATTCAGGGGGACCCGGAACGGCTTCTATTAAAAATAACCCTTCTTGAAATAGTTCTTTTAGCTGATATTCACATAAGAGTCCATCGTACAATCTGATTTCATCGAATGCGCCATAAAATTGTTGATTGACATCGAGATTCCCACCACCTGCTCCATCCTGATCATTACCGAAAAGCATAGAAACGATACTAGTAGGCCCTGCGACCTGAATCCCTGTAGCTACCAGAACACTGTTGATGTACAATCGCCCCAGGCCATCACTGCCACGGTGGGAGGCAACTACATGATACCATTCGCTAGTAGGAAAAATAAGGTCGGATTCTATTTCTATGTTTCGAAAGGAAAACGAAAATTTGCCAGTAGATTTGTAGTATACAAGGATCTCATTTCCTGTAGTGGCAGAGGAAGCAGAAAAAAGGCCACAGTTAGCATAAATCGGCCGAGCCCAAAGAGAAATCGTAAAATCTATTGCGGTGTCTAAACTTTCAGGAGGTAACACAAAAGTGTTTGTTTGTGTCGTATTGGAGGTTTTGATTCTATTGGCGAACCCGGATTCGTCAAATCGATTTTCCTCTCCAATAAATGAATTGCCTGTGAATGTGGCATGGAAAGCATTCCCACTGATATCATAAGGTTCTGTATTACATTGATAATGGGCCCTTAGATGGTCGTCTGGGATGATGTCGGGTTGCCCTGAAAATTTTAGTTCATTTTCATCGATTGTAAAGCTGGAAATTACGTTGCCATCAACGTCTTTGCTTTCTATGGTGCAAGATCTGGCGCCTACCGCACCGGAGACCCTTATCTTCCCGTAGGAGTTGGTATTGTCTTCAAAAAAAACGCCAGCGTAATTGCTTGATCCCGATGAAGGCGAAGAGGAGAGGGGAGAACACATAAACTCATAAAGCGGATAGGTAGAATTGCATCCAGGGTCAAATTTTGCAAAATGGGAACGGTGATAATCGCCCGATAAAAAGACGACTCCTTCGATATTATTATCATAAATAAAATCAAATAATAATGCTCGTTCTCCTGTTCTAAATAAAGTGGTTTCTGTTGTTGCCGACGATTTTTCTTCTTCCATTACTGGAGCGCCCAGCGTGATAAACTTAAAGGTGGCGGTTGACTGCTGGAGCTTGTCTTTTAGCCAGTCAAGTTGCGAAGATCCCAGTTGGGAATTCCTTGATTTGTAATACCGTGGGTCTGTGTTGAAGAACTCAATGTCTTTGTATTGGTAGGTGTTTTGAATGCCTTCTGCTTCATTGGAATGTGCATATCCAGCATTTGGCCACCAGTGTTTGAATATCTTTGAGGAGAATGTTTTGTCAGGATAGTCCGCAGATCCATTGTCATAAGAATAGTCGTGGTCATCCCACATTCCAAAATGGAAAAAACTGTTTAGAAATTGATTGCGCCCCGGGCTTTTAGTGCGATATTTGACATAAGTGTCAAACACAAGCGACGTGTCCAGATCATTGGAAGGCAGGTATACATTGTCTCCGGCCCAAAGCATAAACTTTGCATCTTCTAATGCCATTTGAGTATAAATGTCTTCTCTGGCCCAGTTGGGGCTATTGACATTGTTTGCCATAGATGCGCAGCTGCCAAGTAAAAAACTAAAATCGGAAGGGGTCGCATCTGGTACCTCAAAAGGACGCCAACTTTTGCCAACCATCGCTCCATCCATATAAACAACAGCTTCTAGTGCTGAGCTGTTTGTCAATCCGGTAAAGGTGGCTACATAACTACAGGTGTCTCCTTGACAGAAAGACTTGATCGAATTGGGTTGGTAGATACTACTTGAAGTGGGACTTTCCAGTCGAACGGTGAATTGGGAATTCCCATTCCCTTTGTCCAGCAAAAAGAAAACAGGGGCCTCTCCAGAACTCACTGCTCCAACCAAAGGGCCGAATAGCAGACTTTCACCTGTTTGTGTTAGTTGAGCATTCATCTGGAAGACAAAAAAGAGTGCCAATATGGAGCTTATCTGAATCTTCATTCCACAAATTTACTATATTCAAAGAATTAATATAATTGTTGCTGGATCAAATTTAGGAATGAAAAACAATTTATATTTATACATATATTAAAAAAGTCATCTAAAGTGCTGTTGTCGGTGTTCTATCCTTCAGATTGTCGGAGTAAATTAAATTAAATAAAACAACATATGTAAGATTGGCTTTTGTGCTCCGCCCTATCCTAGTACCTGATATTTCTAAACTATGAAGTTTTAGAAAACTTTTAATCTGTTTTGTCGTAAACTTTAATAATGAGCAGATATCAGGATATTCAATTCACCTTGAGTAGTTATTTCTCAATCGAAAGTTACCAGCTAACCTTTTATAGGTTATGGATGGTATTAGTTGGCATTTTTCTGCCTGTATATGGCTATGTTTTGCAATGGTCCGTCGGAAATGCAATTGATTATATGTCTCACCGTTTGGTGTTGACAGCCTTACTTCTAAGTTTATTTTTTGGTTCTTTTATAAGTCCATTTATAAAAAAATACATCGTTCTTTTCGCTTATCTGGGGAATTGGGTAAGCTGGACCTGGATTGTCTGGGTCGTTATGGTCAATAATTTTTCAACGGATTACTCTCTTGGGTTATGGGTGTCTGCCTTTTGTGTTGGGATGGCTCATCGAAATTGGGCGGAAATGGTTTCCTTTTATATCTATATAGGAATGGTTATTTTCTATGCCTTTCATTCTCTGCCAAATCCAGAAGGTAACGGATTCCATATGGCCTTTAGTCTAATTGTAATAGTTGTTGCCCAGTTTCTTGTATTCGCAAAGTGGGATTTAGTAAAAAAAGACCTGGCAATAAAGCACAATGAATTGAAGGAGAAAAATAAAGAGTTGCAACAGTTTGTGCACATTGCATCTCATGACCTAAAAACCCCAATTCGTACGATCGGGTCGTTTTCCTCCCTAATAAAAAAGAGAGTCGGCAATACTGGAAATGAAGAGTTGATAGAATTCTCCCAATATGTAGAAGACGGTGCGAAGCAAATGAACACGCTTATCGAAGACTTGCTGAGGTATTCCAATATTAGCCACAGCGTTCCACAGTTTTCCATTTTCAATCTGGAACAAATGATCCAAAATGAGCTTCATCTGTTTGATGATCCCAATGGATCAATTCAGGAAATGGTCACTTTGCATGGAAAAGCACCACAAAAAATGATTGGAAATAAACATCAAATCAGTCAACTTTTTCTAAATTTAATTGATAATGGATTGAAGTACAACCGATCATCTCAAAAAATGGTGCACGTGACTATGGGAGAAGATGCTTCTTTCTGGAATTTTTCGATTAGGGATAATGGGATTGGAATTGACGAGCTATATGCGGATAAAATATTTAGCATCTTTGGTCGATTGCACGGAAAAAACGAATTTGAAGGCACAGGAATCGGTCTTGCTATTTGTCAGAAAATTATCGAAAATCACAACGGGAAAATATCTATCCAATCTATGGTGGGGGTCGGTACGACCGTCAATTTTAGTATTTCTAAAAAACTAAGGCTGACTAATCCACAAAGTAAATCGTTGTTTCAATTGTCTTGACGCGAGCGTTATTCCGTGTCGTCCATTTCTCCAAACAACACCTCTTCATTGGCATATAGGATTGCGTAGGTGTTATTCGGATACACCAATAAAATACGGTCATCATTGAATCGGTAAGGGACATAGTTCCAGCCTTTATTCTCCAGATGTTTGGCAATTGTGCTACAAATTTTCCCTTCGTATTTTTCGATCCCAAGATCAATATGTTTGGGGAGTACCAATGTCCTGTCTTTCTTCATAGAGGAAGCTTGTAAACTGCTGATTTTTAGTAGACGTAAAATTACTACTTTTTGCTGGATTATTTAGGTTTCCCAGCGCTTGGATGAGCGGAAGCTGATTACTAGGTTGTAGATTTATCGAGGGATATTGTAAAAGAGGAATCAATTCATGAAAAATAACGAGATGGTTGTTCCTTCATTGATTTCAGATTCTACTATAATTTTTCCATGGTAATGTTCGATAATCTTTTTACAGGTGGCGAGTCCCAGGCCTGTTCCATCGTACTGTTCTCTATTATGCAGCCGTTTGAATTTGGTGAAAATTTGATCCAGATGTTCTTTAGGTATCCCGATCCCATTGTCAGTAAATTGAAGGGTTTGAAATTCTCCTTGAGGTTGGGCTTTAATGGATATAACTGGCGGTTGTTTATTCTCGAGTGGCTGAAATTTGATGCTGTTGCTAATGATATTCTGGAATAGTTGAATCATGTGATTGGACGACGCTTTTATAGTTGGTAGTGGGCTGCTATTAATAATAGTGCCGGACGCCGAAATGCTAGCTTGAAGATTGTTTTTTACTTGTAGGAGAATGTCGTTTAAATTGACATCGGTAGATTGTTTACTGTCTTTTGTGACCATAGAGTAACTCGACAGATCGGTGATCAAAGAGTTCATCCGTTTGGCGCCGGACGAAATAAAATCAAGATACTCTTTGGCGTCTTCAGAAATTTCATCGGTATGCCTTAGCAGGAGTAAACTGCTGAAACTGCTTATGGTACGCAGTGGTTCTTTGAGATCATGCGAAGCGATATGGGCAAAATCTTCCAGCTCCTTATTTTTAAGGTGTAATTTTTTTTCGCTGTCTAATAGTTCGCGGGTGAAAAATCGAAGCATCGAGAAGCTTATGCCCAGCCAAATTCCAAAGACAATAACGGTCAGATGCGGATTGGAATACGACATAACAACTGGAGGAAAGTACTGAATGATTAGATGCGACGTCAAAAAAGCTAGATAATTCAGCACAATCAAAATAACCTGCGTCCGTACATTCTTAAATAAAATAACAATTGGGATCGGAGACATCAAAAATACATAATGAATATTCGCCGATTGACCCGTGGACAAAAAGATCCAGAAAATAATATTCAATATTGGCACTACAATAAACGCAACTCGTGCTTGAAAGTACTTCTGTTTATAATTCAAAATAGGCACAACTAGAAAAGGCAAGAACGACACCAACATTAAAATGCTGTTATTTAAGATCTTTCCTGAAATTATCAAATGCTGAACCACCTGAAAACAAAAGGAAAATACAATAAGGCATAACAATCCAATAGAATACTGATTAACCAATCGTGTCCTATGAATTTCTGCTGACCCTAGATTCACATTGATACCAATATTACTGAAAAATTGCCAGTAGCTTTTTAATTTGTCTTTAGTTGTTTTGGACGCCATCATACCCTTCTTTTTTCTATCTTGACTTCGCTTGATAGAACAATCAACTCTATTTAACTTAATTTTTGCTGGATTGTTTCTTTCAAAGCGATCTTTTTTCAAGGGTTTTACAGTAAAACATTTGTAAATATTTCGTCATAAGTACGCAGTCAAAACACTATTAGTTGAATGTGATTCATTAAACATCTATATTAGGTTAACACTTAAGAAAACTTTCTATGGATGACTTTATATTAAATATAAAGGGTGGTATTCTATTGTCGCATTTTCTGATAGTATGCGTTGTATTTCCCTTGGATATTAATGCGCAAATCCTAATCAATGAGGTGTGCGCAAGCAATAGCCAAACGATAAATGACGACTTTGGAAGAAGCGCGGACTGGGTCGAATTGTTCAATGCTGGGCCAAATGAAGTCTCCTTAAAAAATTGGTTTTTGAGCGACGACGACACCAATTTACACAAGTGGCGAATTCCAGAGATATCAATTGCTCCAAACACCCATGCGATCATTTTTGCGAACAAAGAAGATACCTGGCTACAATTTCCAAGTACCAACTTCAAACTATCTAGTGCTGGAGAAACCATTTCATTGAGCACACCCGATAGTTTGCTCGTAGATCAGGTCAATTACCCTGCGCATGGACAAGATCGTTCGTGGGCGAGAATGCCGGATGCCAGCCAAAATTGGCAGGTACAAGTCGTCCCAACTCCCTTGACAGAAAATACTGGCCCACCTTTATTAGAAAGAATAGCCCCGCCAGAATACCCAAGAAGTGCTCGGTTTTTTACAACCTCCTCCACCATCGAATTGCAATCAAACGTTCCAGGAGCACAAATTTACTATACCACGGATGGAAACATTCCTACTACCGCAAATCAACGATATACCGGACCGATCCGAATCGACAAATCGGTCGTTATCAAAGCGATTGCAGTTGTGGAGAGCCATCTGCCGTCTTCCGTAAGCACCTTTACCTTTTTTGTAGAAGTCGATCACCAATTGCCCGTGCTTGCACTTTCTACCAGCCCCTACAATTTTTGGGACTACGAGGAAGGCATATTGATTCAAGGTGGGAATGCGCAGCCGACCTGGCCTTATTGGGGGGCAAACTATTGGTCAGATAAAGAAGTCCCTGTATACATGGAGTATTTTGAAGACCACCAAAAATTAGCATTTTCGCATCAATTTGACACTAGGGTGCATGGAGGGCGAGGTGCGCGTACCAATCCGCAAAAACCATTTCGTCTGCTTACTAAAAAGAAGTATGGAGATGCCACGGTGTCCTACCCATTTTTTAAGGATAGAACACGGACCACTTACAAGCGGTTGGTGCTTCGCAACGCTAGTGGAGACTACAATAATGCACACTTTAGAGATGCCTTTCTCTCCAGATATTTTATGAAAGAAGGGCTGAATTTGGATGTGATGGCCTACCAACCTGTAGCGATTTATCTAAATGGAAAGTACTACGGAGTCATCAATATGCGCGAAAAATCGGACGAACATTATTTGGCAAATAACTATGGCGTCGACATCGAGAACCTGGATCTCCTTGAGGAAGACACGCTTGTCAACGTCGGCAACTACCATATTTTTGATAGTATGTACCAATTCGTTTTTACCAATGATCTACGCATTGAAACGAATTACGAAAAAGCAACTACCTTTTTTGATGTCGAAAACCTAGCAGAAACCTTTATCGTTGAACTTTGCCTGAATAACAATGATTGGTTGGGCAATAACATCAAATATTGGCGCGAGAGGAAAGAAAATGCCCGCTGGCGCTACTTGGTTTTTGATATGGATATTGCAATGGGACGCCACGGTTGGACTACCTACGATTACAATTTATTTGAAGAAAAAATGGCCGATCCGGGAACCAACCGACATATTAACATCTTTAAGTCTTTTTTGAATAATACGACCTTTCGAAATTATTTCCTCAACAGACATGCTGATATCCTGAATACCAGTTTCAAGCCCGAGCAGTTTAGCAAGGAGATCGATCGGACAGCAGAGATACTGGATTTTGATATGCAGCGGCACTTTGATCGATGGCCAATTTGTAGTTATACCTGTTGGAAAGAAAGTAGACTACCCATTTTGTATGAATACGTAGACAACCGACCGACCCACGTCCGGCAGCATTTGATTGATTATTTTGAGTTGCAAAAAGAAGTAGCGCTCACTCTCAATACCTTTCCCGAAGGCGCAGGAAAAATTAAAATTAATACCATCATTCCAGATCAACTCCCATGGGCAGGTATTTACTTTGACGGAGTTCCGGTGACCTTGACCATTGAGGCGGAGCCTGGCTATACGTTTAGCCATTGGCAGTCGTTCAACACGATTTTGGATAAGGAATTTAGTACTTCAATTGCCTACAATTTTGAAGCGGATGACGAAATCATTGCTTATTTTGAAACGGATACAAAAGATATAACCATCGTTAGCACCGCTGTGAAAGCCAAGAAATTGGAAGTTACGTTGGATCTTACCCAGCCTTCTACCATAGAAATGACCGTCTACGATGTACAAGGCAGAACGATAAAATCAATCCCTTTTGGACTGATTAATGGTGGTCGACAACGAGTCGTTACCGATTTTTCACACCTGGCAGACGGGGTATATTTTTTGAAAGCGACGGATGGTAAGACTACTGATGTCACTCGGTTTGTTATGAATAATTAAGAATACTTTCGGAATGTTTCAGCAATTGAACCAAGTAATGCAACAAATAAAACACAACAATTCTACACGCACAAAATATAGTAGCCTCCGACCCGTTATTTGTTTAGTTTTTTTATTGGGAATGGGATGTTTTCTAATCGTCAGCTGCAAGAAAACACCAGTCTGGAACGTGGAAGAACGCCTTACAAAAACAACAGATCTCCCTACTTCAGTCTATGAAAGTTCCGGCCTCGCAATTATCCAACAACAACTCTGGACCATCAATGATAGCGGAAACCCACCTGTACTTTATCAAGTAGCAAAAGACTCGGACTCCCTGCTACACACCCTCACCATAAACAATGCCTCCAACAATGATTGGGAAGAATTGGCTACCGACGAAAACAACTTATATATCGGTGATTTTGGAAACAATGGCGGCAACCGTCAAAACCTCACTATTTACGAAGTGCCACTAAGTTCAATGTCGGCAGCATTCGCGGAAGCAAATTATATCCGAACCCTCTCCTTTCAGTATGCCGATCAACAACTATATAATCATCCTGGCAATCTGCATAATTTTGATTGTGAAGCGATGATTGCTCTAGGAGGACAGTTGTATCTTTTTTCGAAAAACCGAGCAGATCAACAATGCAATCTCTATCAATTGGATATAGCGAACAATAATGGGGTCGCTCAAAAAATGGATAGTTTTGATAGCAATGGGTTGATTACCGGTGCTGACTACGATCTCTCCTCCAATACATTGGCTTTAGTTGGATATAGAATGCCTGCTGCTGATCAATTTGAGGCATTTGTCTGGTTGTTTTATGGGTTTTCTGGTCGGGATTTTTTCGGCGGCAAACAGCACTTTATTGATTTGAAGCTTTACGAACAGGCAGAAGGAATTGTGTTTTTAGAAACACAAAAATTATTGATTTCGACAGAAGTAGAAATGGGTGGAAAAGGAGCTTTGTTTGAATTAAATTTAAATGACTTGGTGCTTGATTAGGAATAAGTACATCTCCCGATGACTTGTCGGTCGTCCCTTCTGAATTATTCAAAAAAAAAGTGTGCGGTCAATGCCAATCCATTTTATGGCTGGCACCCAATTTTATCTGTACAGGTCGAATTCATTCGCCGATACGGATTACGAATGCACGATTAAAATAACGAAAGCGTAGCCAAATTAACAATAAAAATAATTTCTTAAATTTAGGCTATAAAAATCGCCACTATCCACAAAAAAATAACATATTTCATTGCCTTGGTATGGCTCATCAACGGCCTATTTTGCAAGGTGCTGAACCTGGTGCCCAGACATCAGCAAATTGTAGCAAGCATACTAGGGGAGGAGCACTCCAGATTGTTGACGATACTGATCGGTTTGTCTGAGATCGGTATGATGATTTGGGTGCTGTCAGGTATCAAAAGCAAGTGGAATGCCTGGACTCAAATGGGTATTGTAGCGGTGATGAATACGCTCGAATTTATCCTCGTACCTGACCTTTTGTTGTGGGGCGGTTTCAACGCGGTTTTTGCTGGATTCTTTATTGTTTTAGTATATTACAACGAATATAAAATTAGTGATAACTAACCCCAAAGTTTTCCTATGCTTGCATTTTTAAAAGATCACCCATTTGCTGTAAATGCCTACTTTGATAGTTCGGTGGTACTGACATTTGCCATTTTGAAGGAGGAGTTGGCGTCCTTGTTGCCGGAATGTTTGGAGCTGGATACTTTTCAGGATAAATGGGCGTTTATTGCCATTGCAATGGTGGCTGCAAAGGAGCTTCGGCCTGCTGGACTTCCTAAGTTCTTAGGCAACAATTTTTTCCTGATCGGTTATCGGGTTTTTGTGAAGTACTATAGTAGTGAGGGCAAACGACTTCGTGGATTGTACATCCTGAAGTCGGCGACCGACAAGAAAAAAATGGAATTGCTTGGGAATATCTTTACACACTACAACTACTCAACAATAGACCTGACACAATCTACGAAGGGCATTCAAACCACGATAAGTTCTCAAACCGCAGACTTCAATGTCGTCTACGAAGAATCCGCTGACCCTATTCCGCTACCTCCCAACTCCCCATTTTCTACTTGGAAGGAAGCCCGACGATTTGCTGGACCCTTGCCCTTCACCTTCACCTACAAGCAAGAAAAAAAGGAGGTATTAATCATCGAAGGCGTCCGACAAAACTGGACCCCCAATCCCATAAATATTGTCGACTATAAAGAGTCATTTATCAATAGTTTGCCAATCAATCAGGCGGTTTTGGCAAATGCATTTATCATAAAAAATATTCCCTACAGTTGGAAAAAAGGACGAACAGACCAATGGAAAAACTAAGAAAACCTTTTGAAGGGGTATCCAATATTATTCGGTTCAACTGGCATTATTTTTTGCTGGCGCTTGTGGCGATGGAGGGACTGCTGATTGCTGGCAATTTTGTGCCGGAATCTTTTGGATGGCTGTTGGTTTTGCTGGCGCTTTTTGCCTTTATTGCAACGATTAGTTCGCTGGTAGTTTCCTATTACGTTTATGACTGGTCGGACTTGTACAAGCTTAATTGGCTGGGGGGAATGGATGAAAAAAAGGGAGAAACGATTGTCAATATCCATGCTGGTTTTGACGAGACCACCTCGTTACTAAAAGAACGATTTCCAAAATCAAACCTCTTGGTTTTTGATTTTTTTGATCCGTTAAAACACACAGAGATTTCCATCAAAAGAGCTCGGAAATCCCGTTTACCTTATCCTGGTACACAGCGCACAAATACCTACAACATTCCACTGCCCACCGGATCGATTGACAAGGTGTTTCTGCTTTTGGCGGCGCATGAGATCCGAGACGAGCAGGAGCGGATTACCTTTTTTAAGGAACTAGAACGCCTCTTAAAGCCAACAGGCAAAATTATTATCACGGAGCACCTGCGAGATCTGCCTAATTTTTTGGCTTACAATATCGGCGCTTTCCATTTTCATTCAGAAAAAACCTGGTTGTCTACCTTTGAAAACACCGATTTAAAACAAGCTGATCGATTTACAATCACCCCATTTATCAACGCCTTTATCCTCACAAAAAATGGAAATCCATCTTAATATCATCGGCGTTTTATTGGTCATTTTAACGGCTGTTCATTTCATTTTTCCAAAATATTTCAATTGGGAAGAAGAGCTAAGTCGGGTCAGTTTGATCAACAAGCAGATCATGATAATCCATACTTTTTTTATCGCTCTGGTGGTGTTTTTTATGGGAATCTTGTGCTTGACTTCGTCCTACGAGATCTGCCATACGCCGCTAGGGAAGCGATTGGCACTTTTTCTTGGGATTTTCTGGTTTATTCGGTTGCTGATTCAGTTTTTTGGTTATTCGCCTTCGCTTTGGAAGGGGAAGCGATTGGAGACTGGGGTGCATGTTTTGTTTTCTTTGTTGTGGACGTATTTGGCTGGGGTGTTTTTGTGGGTTTATTGGATGTAGGTGGTGGGATTGACGCTTCTTCTTGGGGACTATTGTTGATCCTCGAACCATCGTCCTCTCCAGATTTATGATCTACTTGGTGCGTTGAAATAGGAGTTTTTTTATTCGAATAATTTAGATAAGATTGACGTTTCTTCTTGGCCCAGCGGCATTTATTTTGTGAAGGTAAATCAGCGAATTGTAAAACTATTATTATTTTAGGCAGACAAGTAAATGGAAGGAAAAAGAAATTGTTAACTGTTGAACATTAAAAAACAACAATGAATAATTGTAAAATCTGCAATTCTGAACTCACTAAAACAGAACAAATTTTCAGGGCGCGAATGAAAAGTGTTGACGGAAATCCAGTTGCTGACCGAGTTAAGTACAAAGCTTGGTGTGCTCATTGCCATATTTATCTAGGAAAAACTATTCAAGGTAGAGAAGAAAGTGAATGGGAAACCTCACACGTGCAACATAATGAACTAATACATGAATTGTCTGCTAACGAATTGATTGAACTACAATTAGAAATTGAACAAGCAGCAAAGCAAGATGATATTTTTGACACTGAAGAAAGGTGGAATGAATTTATATCTATGAAAAAAGAAACAGATAAATTGTATAGCTATATCCAAGGGGATTCTTCTAGTCAAATTAAAGGGTATGTTATTAAAAGAGATGCTTTCCTAATAAGCTTTTTTGTTCATGAAATCGAAGATAACGTTGCCTAACAGAGCTATCAGAGACGAATTCAAGGTAGACTAGCCCCAACATTCATCAAGGACCAGGAACCGGAAGATGCCGTTTTAAAATCAGGTTCCTTATCATTGCCAATATTCAACAACCACCTTCACCATGTCAAACCAATACCAACTGATCATTTTTTTACTTGTAATCTTCCTCCTAACAGCATGTACAGACAACAATTCCCATAGCGCATCATCCCAATCAAACCTACCCTCAGCCAATGCCAACCTACTACCCGCCCACATAGAAAGTGAAACCACCCAGATAAACGGCCAACAACTGAAAGTCGGCTTCCCTTGTTTAGATATGGGAGAAATGGACTACTTCTTAGTCACCGTAGTTGGCGAGACAGGATACTCCAAAGCTTTCCTAAAAAAGACCGAAACAAAAATTGAAAAAGACGAAAACGGCAACCCCATATCAAGAATGGTCGTCGAATACCTCGCAGAAAAAGACCTCCAAACCATAGGCAATCTGCTTGTATTACTAGAAGGAGAAGTTCACCCAGTTGATTTCCAAAAAGTAGCTTTCCAGAAGGAAAAAACAAATATCAAAGAAAACTGGCCAACCCGCGATTTCCAAAAGCCGCTAGCCAAATCCCTAAGAGGCGATAAACAAGGCCTCGAAAAATGCTACGGATATCAATGGAAAAAGGAACAAACCACCAACCAAACAGTTTTGTACAATAAAGCAGACCTCCATGGAAAATGCCAAACCAACTCCACAAAAATCCAACTAGAAAAGATGACCACACAAAGCCATCAAGACTTCAAACTCCTAGAAGGACAAGGAACACAAATCCTTTACTGGAAAGACAAATTAGTGTTCGTCAGCCAAGGAGAATATTCTGAAGCAGCGGCAAAACCAGTATATTCCTTTAAAGCCAATGGCAAAATGAATTACATTACCTTCTTCGGTGTAAAACGTAAAAACCTATATGGATTGTTGAAAGCGGAAGAACAAGATATTGCACTAGATCTGTTTGCAAATTGCAAGTAAAAATACAGACACAATAGGGGAGTGTTAATACTTATAATGATCCTTCCACCAAGCCTGCAACCGCTTGCGAATCACCTCCTCTGAGCCATTTTTCTGCGGCGCATAAATCTCCTTCCCCTTCAATTCGTCTGGCAAATAGTCCTGCTTTTTAAAATTGCCTTCAAAGCCATGAGCATACTTGTAATCCTTGCCGTAACCCAGACTTTTCATCAACTTAGTAGGCGCATTTCTGATATGCAAGGGAACAGACAAATTGCCCGTCTCCCTGACTAACCGCTGTGCATCATTGATCGCCTCATAGGCAGAATTGCTCTTAGGAGAAGTAGCAAGATAAATAGTACACTGAGACAAAACAATCCGCGCTTCCGGCATTCCAATAACATTGATGGACTGAAAGCAGTTGTTGGCAAGTAGCAACGCATTCGGATTGGCAAGGCCGATATCTTCCGCAGCAGAAATCACTAGGCGGCGCGCTATAAATTTGATGTCCTCGCCACCCTCCAACATCCGCGCCAGCCAATAGACCGCTGCATTCGGATCGCTCCCACGAATTGATTTGATAAACGCCGAAATAATATCGTAATGCAATTCCCCGTTTTTATCATACAGGGCAATGTTTTTTTGTAGGCGCTCAGTGACAGTTTTATCGTCGATGATTATTTTATCACCCGTCTCCGCATTGACCACAATCTCCAGGATGTTGAGCAATTTTCTGGCATCGCCCCCAGAGTGTCTGAACAATGCTTCCTTCTCTTTGATTTCAATATCAAGGTCTCGTAGCTGTTCATCTTTAGCTAGCGCGAGTTGCAGCAGTTCCTCCAATTCCTCCTTGTTCAAAGCGTTCAAAACATACACCTGACACCTGGATAATAAGGCAGAGATAACCTCAAAAGATGGGTTTTCTGTTGTCGCTCCAATAAGTGTAATGACTCCTTGCTCCACTGCTCCCAGCAATGAATCTTGCTGCGATTTGCTAAATCGATGAATCTCATCAATGAATAAAATCGGGTTTGGTCTGCTGAAGAATTGTTTCTTTTTGGCTTCGGCAATCGCCTCGCGAATGTCTTTCACGCCCGCATTGATGGCACTGAGTGTTTGGAAAGGGCGTTCTAGTTTGTTGGCTATGATTTTTGCAAGGGTCGTTTTGCCGACGCCTGGTGGTCCCCAGAGAATAAAGGAAGGCAGCTTTCCCGTTTCGATCACTTTCCGCAAGATCGCATTTTCGCCGACCAAATGCTGTTGGCCAACATAGTCGTCCAACGTTTTTGGCCGCAACCGTTCTGCTAAAGGAATATTAATCATATTGTCCGATTTCAATCACAAAAGTACAACATTTTTTAATCATGCCCGCCTTGGTTTTCGATCTACAATTACTGATTTTTTTAAAAAAAAGAAAGAGGTTGCTAAGACTTTTCCAAGCAACCTCTTTTCAAAAACAACGTTTCCTTCCTACGAAAACTATGTTGTTAAAAAATATTCTTTATAGCGTTTTTACTTGGTGACAAAAAATGGATCGCCTGATTTTGGAGTTACAGGGAGCGTGTGTTACAAGCAAGAACTAAATGATATCTTAATAACTGACGTTTGTCAATTGTGTAACAAATATTACCCGATTCGCGCGAAAGAACAATTACATAAATGGGGTAGAACCTTTGAAATTGTATCTTTTTTTTAATAGGTTTTGTTGGTAATTTGCTGAATTACAGTAATTTGTTGAGTGATTTCTCATTGTTTAGAACTGGATTTCCCTTTGAGTTTTTCAAAATAAATACCTGGTTAACTGAAAATATTATCTTGATTATTGATTAATGGTGGAAGGGTGAATGGCGCAGGGTCGAAGAAACCATTAACATTGCTTTTCCTTGGAATTTGTTTGAATACATTGTAATATTGTTAATGCTCACCAATAGTTGTTCTTGTTGGAAAATCGGGGTTGTTTAAGATTAATGCTTATAAATGTTCTTACCTAAATATTGATTTAATTGGTACGTCAGCTAAATGCTTTTTTGTTATTGATTTGTGTGCTACTTAGTACATTGGTTTCTACTAGTCTGTATGGGCAAAGGTTGATAGAGGCTTCCTTGTTAAAAGGCGCAAAAAAAGTAGAAATTCCCTTTGAATTAGTCAATAATTTTATGGTAGTCACTGTCAGCCTTGGTAATTATCTTCCTTTGAAGTTTATAGTGGATACTGGATCGAGGTACACGATCTTGACCAAGAAAGAGTTAGTCCATCCAGAGGCAATATCCTACAATCGAAAGTTTGTTGTTTATGGGGCCGATCGTAGTCATAAGATCAATGCATATCTTATTCCAAACCTGGAAATAAATATCAACTTTCAGGCAGATCGCGTCATGTCTATTTTAGTGTTAGAAGAAGATTATCTTCAAATTGAAAATGTAATTGGCACAGAAATTCATGGCATTCTAGGAATCGATATCTTTCAATACCATGTGCTGGAAATCGACTATGAAAAGAAAATACTTACCATTTTTGATGCTCGTTTTTTCGAAGCCCCGAGGAAAGGTTGGCAGCATCTGCCCATGAATTTTTCTACCAACAAACCCTATTTGAATGTTCCAATAACGCTCGATGAAGGAACCAGACTTGAAGCTCAATTGCTAATTGATACTGGCGCAGATTTGTCCTTGCTATTACACCCAAACACCAACGACAGTATTCAACTACCAGAAAATGTAATCCAGGGAAGAATCGGATCGGGGTTAGGCGGATTTTTAGATGGCTATCTCGGAAGAGTTAAACTATTAAATATCCCTGGATTTGAATTCAGAAATGTGGTGACGCACTTTCAAAACATGCCCGAAATCAATGACACCATTCCCCAATTTAACCGCGAAGGAATAATTGGTAGCCGACTACTGAAACGCTTTAAGTCCATCTTCGATTTTCCAGGACATCAACTATACCTAAAACCCATTCGCAACTACAATCGCGATTTTGACTACGACCGGAGTGGGATGAGCCTAATCGCCCAGGGAGAAACACTCAATAAGATCATGGTCAATGAAGTACTAAAAGGCTCTCCAGCATACAGGGTTGGAATACAACGTGGCGACCAAGTCCTAAAACTAAATAGTATTCTCCGTGGTGGCATGAAACTCGAATTGGTCATGGGACTCTTGCAAAAGAAAGCCGGCAAAAAAATCCGAATCAAAGTAAACCGGAAAAACGAAAAATTGAAGTTTGTTTTTTTTCTGGAAGATTTGATTTAGTTAGTAGAAAGACAGCACCTGAAAGGCTGAGCATCAAAGCTACTAAGCTTGATCAATAGAAGAGATTGGTAAGCCCAATCGTCCATCAACCAATCGCTATTCCTCAATAACCAAATACAAATTACATTCTTACTTTCCTTCCTGGCAATTTTCCCCAGACAGCATCCTCCGGTTTGATCCCATTTGAAGTAAGCAACCACAAGATGGGCTTCCTGCAGTTTACCGTCGGCGATGGAGCAAAACCATCCGTAAAATAGACGACCGCATCTGGCAGAAAACTATTAGCAAATTCAAGGGCAGCATCAAAACCAGTTCCACCACGACCTTTGACAGAGGAGGGAGGATATCCTTTATATCGATATTGATCGTGAATCACCGTATCGCACTCTAGGATAAGGATTTCCGCTCCAGCTTTCCATATTAAATGAATCTCCTGAAAAAACATTTGTAGATCCTTCACCTGAATGGAAGCAGAGGTGTCAAGGACAACCAGCAATTGCTGCTTACGTTTGAGCGAAATCCCTGGAGAGGTCCCATATCTTTTAGAAGGACGCCGGATGGTGTTTTTAAGGTACGTTTTTCGACTAGTAGCGGCGAATAGTTTTAATATTCGGCGCCAATCCAAGGTCGCCGAACGCTGTATTTCAAGTTGTTTGATAAGAGCCTTCAGTGAACTAGGAAGTTTGCCGTAATGCTGTGGATTTGTTCGGTTTTTACTGTTGATTAACAACTCATCCAGCCAATCATTGATCATTTTTTTTCCTACACTGGAGATATACAGCTGCTTTTCCCAAATATGGTGTTCTTCCAGAAGGAGGTGTTCATTTAAAACCAAATCAAGCAGGTATTCCTGAGAGGCATTTAACGTTTCAAAATTATCAGAAGCTTCGTCAAAATAGTTTTCCAACAGCTTATAGATACCAAAAACGGATTGCTGAATTGGAATATCGAGGTCGGGGAATTTATCAGGGGTGATCGCATCTTCAGTCAACTGGTCTGACGTTAGGTATTGATTGACTACCAGATCCGCAGCGATACCAAAGATTCGTTTGTTTTTCACTTCGTGCACTTTCCATAAATGACCGAACATCAAATGAAGTATTTGGTGTTTGATAGCGCCTGTTCGCAAGGCATGGCGTTTGTCCGTTTTTTCATGGTACAGCTGATTGCCCCAGTAGGACTCATTGACTAGCAATTGGAAAACCTCTCCTGGGAGCGCTTGGATACCTATTGTTTCAATTTGGTCAGAGGGTGCCCGTACAATTTGAGACAGAAAATGCCCAAAAAAGGGCTCCTTTAGCAAGAGCTGAATACAAGTTTTAGCGATATCGTCCTGTATCATTTTTGTCAATAAGATTGAATTAAAAGACCCATTCACGAAAGTAATAAAAAAGGAATTAACAGAAATGAACGTTTATGATTTTGGATTGTTTTTTGAGTAAGGAATGACTAAAATGAAGAAGGAATATGAAATATAAAAATGAGTTTACAGAGTACTACGAAGACTATATTGGTCAACTGATCAAGGAAATTGAAAGTTATCCTGATGAACGGTTGATGTGGGAAAGAGCAGGAGGAATCAAAAACACATCAGGAAATCTATGTTGTCATCTAATAGGAAATTTAAATCATTTCATTGGACATGGGTTAGCAAATTCTGGGTATAAAAGAGATCGGATTAAAGAGTTTAATGATCAATTTATTCCAGCTCAAAAATTGATTGAGGAGCTTGTTCTTACACAAAAAATGGTCGTGGAAACATTAGAAAATATAGAAGATTTGGATAGGCCTTATTCTTCAGAATTGTTTGGAAAACCAGGCTCAATCCGGTATTTTTTGACCAAACTTGTCACTCACCTAGCTTACCACGTTGGACAAGTAAATTACCATCGAAGGATTACTACTATTGCTTAAGCTGTTGCCTGCTAAACACTCCAATTTGCGCAGCAATTTCAACATTGTCTTATACCTTCTACCGACTACTATAGTACCATTCATAACAGGCAAAAAAAAACCGGATGGTTTAGATCCGGTTTGGGTAAGTCAATAAAAAATTTATTGATAGGGCACCAATTTTTTTAGCCTTTTAAATATTGGTGTAAAGAAGTAGTTTGTAATTGAGGAAACGAATAAACTACATTGTAATAATACGCTACAATACTTGTTGATACAATTACATTTTAAATATATTGTCCCTGTAATTGTTTGACATTAATATAGTTTTATCTGTATTAATAGCTGACGGTTAATAGGTAATTCCCTTAGGTAGTTGGAGCTGGGCTCTAAAAAAAAGCTATCTACGGAACGTTTCCCGAGATAGCTTTTATTACAATCAATCTACCCTAGTATCTTTATACAGCAAGAAAATGCTGATAATTATTAAATTATTGGCCACTAGTTTTAGTGGGGTATAAAATTATATATAAAAAAACAGTGAAAATCACGTTTTTTGAAATCAGGAGGGGGAGTTATAAGAATAAGCTTGTTTTAACAATGCCTATTGTTGGTTCTGTTATACAATTATAGGGCAAAATTAGATAAGATGAAAGACCTGAGTGAACTTATTTGGAGAGTTAATTAAATTGTGCGAGTCACAGAATTTCAATGTGGTGTAACCTGAAGGGGGTAAGGGATTTTCTTATTTTGTATGGGTTAAGTTGTTGATTGTTAGGTGTGATATGAATTTGTTAATATGTGTATTTAAGAAGGCGGGTATCGTATATTTGATAAATAGATGTCACAAAAAAACACTATTGCTGAGAAGAATTTGTCAAAAACACTGTATTACTTTCTCTGCATAAAAAAATCCGCTCCCTAGTAGAAGCGGATTTTTATTGTAAGTCTGTTTACTAATTCGCATTGGAAAAGTTGTTTTACTTTTTCCTAGGGAATTTTCGAGTCTTTATTTCTATTGTTCCAAGTTTGGCTTCTTTCAGAAGCATTGCAAGTCCCATCAAAATTAGAATCTTCCAGCATGTAACCTGAAGTGTTTCTGGTATTCCAGGCAGTACTTCTATCCGATGCGTTTATTATTCCAGAAAAATCAAGATCGCCTTCATACAATCCAAAAACACCAGGACCTATTGATTTTTGAACACCACCGCCAAGGTTACCATAGGCTTGGCCAGTTTTGAAATCATAGACAGCAGAAGTCAACGAAAGAGGCATGGCTCCTGGAGTCATTACTCCTAAGTGATTACGGTGCATTAAAGCAATATAATAAGTATCAGGTCCTAATCCTTCTATCGTTACAGGAGAATAACCATCCAAGTCAACAACATCACCATCTGCTTGAATCAACACAGCTTTTGAAGCCATTACAATCGTAAAGTCAGTGCTATTTCGTAACTCAACAAGTATCCAATCAACAATAGCATCCGGCCCCGTTGTAGCTAACACCGAAGGGTCAATGGTTTCTCCACCTCCTTGTAAAGCAGGAGTATATCCCAAACCAGTATATGGCTCAGTAAGAGGGATCAAATTGCTAGATCGGAGATTGTCGCTCATCAACCCGGTAGTCGAACTGTAAGGTCCTTCCAACCAAGCTTTTAACCGTACAACAACCGCAAGATTATTACAAGCATTTCCTGCCAGAATAGTTACCATCGAAGTGCAAGTAGAAGTATTTCCGGATGCATCAGATAACGTCAGAACCACTGGATTGATCCCCAGGTCATTACAATCAAATGTAGTTTCGTCCAGCGTCATGCTAGTAATACCACAATTATCTGAACTACCATTATCAATATCGGTTTCCGAAATAACAACCGTTCCACTATTATCGAGGGTAAATGTTAGATCCTGGCACATAGCAATCGGCGCAATATTATCCTCTACAGTTACATTAGCAGTACAAGAAGAAGTATTTCCAAAGATATCCCTTACGGTGAATACTACCGGATTACTCCCGATAGAATTGCAATCAAACGAAGAAGGAGAAACACTCATACTATCAATAGCACAATTGTCCGAACTTCCATTGTCGATATCCATCCCCGTAATTGTTGCCACCCCACTAGAGTCCAGCATAACAGTTAGATCCTGGCACAACGCAATCGGTGCAATATCCTCCTCTACAGTAACATTAGCAGTACAAGTAGAAGTATTTCCAAAGATATCCGTTACCGTAAATACCACCGCATTAACTCCGATAGCACTACAGTCAAATGAAGAAGGAGAAACAGTCATATTGTCAATACTACAATTATCCGTACTACCATCATCGATATCCATTCCCGTAATTGTTGCGACACCACTCGAATCCAACATCACCGTTACATCCTGACACATAGCCACTGGAGCAATATTGTCAACTACAGTAACATTCGCAGAACAAGTAGAAGAATTCCCAGAAGCATCGGTCACGGTCAAAATGGTGGTTGGAGTTGCACCCACCACAATCGCCCCAATCGCTCCCACACTAGAAGTGGAATAACTAGCAGGAAGAATACAAGAAAACTGAAGACTGCTGCTTGCATGGAAGTAATAAACCCCAGGCGTAGTTGGCGCAGTAAACGTAAACGATTCTGCACCTGATCTAGGAGATGAAGTACTCCCAGAATAAAGACAATTGGTCGTTTCGGTACCTAGTCCAACATAAAATTGCTGGATACACCCAGGACAATACGTCGAGGCATAAGCAGAATTCCAATCTAA
>CALLWB010000033.1 GCA_938016265.1 uncultured Saprospiraceae bacterium | reverse complement strand
TTGTGGTATGACTTCCTGGATTCAGTTATTAGCTTTCATTTCATAATACATCTTAAAAAACAATAACCATGAATTTTATTACAAACTTATCACGATTTTTTGCTGCTGGTTTGATGGCGGTGTTTATGTTGCTTAGTGTTGGTACTTCTGGGCAATGTTTCTCCAATAACATTGATTATTCAGGAATACACCTTGAATTTTCTATGCAGAATGGTGTGACTAAGGTCACATTTCATGGAGGCGACTTGGAACTAGACACAGATGAATCCATCCAATTTAATTTTTTCTACGAAGATTTTCCAACCCAATATGCAGGGTTAGGTGTTCAAACAATTTTTTGGGAAAATTATAGTTCCATTCAGAATCAAAAATTCAAACTTAACATACACTTACCTCCAAATTCTAGCTATACTTTTGACAATAAAGTTTTTCATACAGGAAGTGGATACATAACCAAATCTCCTCCATCAAGTGGGACTACAGTATTGGGAGTTGTAGAAGCAATTCCACTAGACGGACATGAGTTCCCTAATTGTAAACCAGAAACTCATACTGTTACTTGCACACCAGGCAATAAGAATTTCATTCAAACACTTGAAGTTTTTCATCAAGCAATATGCAGTCCAAACTCCCAGAGAGTTGATATTACTAATGATGTAACTCTGGTAAATTATGGAAATAAGGAATGTCAGGTTGACCCAAATGGTGATTCTATGTGCTTTTCAGAAATAACGGTACCCGACAATACAAACAGGCTAAACCTAGAATCCAACCAAGACCAAATTGTCATATATCCAAACCCGATTGAAAATGGACAATTCACACTTACCTCCAATTCGTCAATTTCAGGAATACAGATTTTCAGATTGACTGGTGAACAGTTGGCTGCTAGAATTCGATACAATAATGAAGGAGCAAATGTCAATATTCAAGAGCAGACCTCCCCAGGCGTTTACCTCCTAAAATATACGGAAGCTGGGCAAAACAAATTCAGAAAAATAGTGGTATCAAAATAGAATCCCAAAACAACAGGTTGAAGCCGCGTAATTTATTGCGCGGCTTTTATAGTTTTAGGTCGATTTGCTCCAACAGCCATTTTTTACTGTAAATGGGCTCCTTCTCCATTCTTTTCTTCAAATCAAGCAGCTCGTTCTTATTGTCGGATTGATATATCTTCTTTAGATGACTGACAAAGTTCAACATCCCCTTTTGATTCTCTTTTGAAATTTGTATTGTGTTTCGTCTTAAAAACACATTCAAACTATCCATAAACCGATACAAATTGTCAAAATCATCCATCAAATAGTAGGTCTTCAACAAAACAAATTTGGCATTCACCGTATAAAACTGAATAGAGAACTCTAAATCACCGTTCATCAATTTCCTAACGGCCTCCTCATATTTTCCCTCCGAGTAAGAGATATATGCATCAGAATACGCTTCTACGTTTTTTCTACTATCAATATAAATCAGATCAATTTTTTCTTCAAGAAACTTCTTTGCCCATTCAAATCGCTTCAGTCTACAAGCAAGAATTATCAGGTTATTGAAGTTCACTTCCAGTAAATATCCATTCTCCAATAAAAGGTCGTTTTCCAACCCTAGAACATACAAGTCAAACAGTTCTCTATCCTTTTTATCCTTCAATGGACAATAGACCCCATAGTTAAATAGTAATTGATAAATATCTACAAGATCACTTCCAAAAGTGTGGAGTTCTTTGAATACAAAATCTTTGAGTTCATAATATTTAGGAACTGTAATTTCAGCCCCGAAGGCAACTGCCAATAGATAAAAGGCTTTTTGAGGACCAGAAAGCTTGTCCTTATCTACAAACTCAAGTAGCTGATCTCCATCCAAACCATCCGCATCTCCTTTAAAATATTTTTTAAAACATCGAATACCAGCAATGCTTTTAAACTTTGCTCCATAGAAAAACTGATCCAGAGAAAGATTGTAGTCGTGAGCGTACTCATCCCCTTTGGCCTTTGGCAAATTCGGATGCCCATAAATCAAAAAATTCAAATAATAATTATCATAATGATAATCCATATCGCCGACTTTCTTGTCTGCCAAGGCCAGGCGTAGCTTTTCGGCTTTCGAAAAAAACTGCTTGTCCATTCCGCGTTTCTTAAATGACTCCAGCAGCAAAAACTCCTTCTTGTTGGATTGTTGCTGCAAGCGATTCCAAACCAGAAAATCTTCCAGCAACGATGCTATCGTGTGCAGCATCTTGTTTTGCAGCGACAAAGAAATTGGCTGACCAGGAAACAGCTTTTTAAACACCTCCGCCTTGACCAACGTCCGGGTTGTAAAATCAGGATGGTGTTTTCGCAGCATTTGCACGATAGTCCACAATCGTTTGTCTTTATTAAAAAAAGGACTGGCTACAAACTCTCCGAAATGCTTCATTTCTAAAGCATCCAAATTTTTCAACAATGCAATCAGCTTAGTTTGCCGCATACCTTTTCTTTACTGTAAATATGCGGATTTTTTCCGTTATGCAGGGGCTACAAGGCCATTTACTGGGAGAATTTTTAGCTTTCGCGAATGCTACGCATTTGTAGGTGATTGCAATTATTTCTTGCCAAACCAGCCAATTTTCAAACAAATCCCCGCACTAAAACCGTCAAAATCACCATTCTTAAATTGATCGATTTGGTGATCCCCAACTAGGCGGTAATTCGCTTCTGCACCAATTCGAATCCAGTTGGCTGCTTTGTATTCTATATTGATGCCCGGCTCCAATACAATAACCAAATCCCAATCCTCTTCCTCTGCCGTTGGTTCGTCTTCAAAGTCATAAGTCACTCCGCCAAACGCCCCAGCACCCAGACTGACCGGAAACGTGAGATGGACTATTTTACTAGGAAAAAGAATCGGTTCTACAAAGAACCCTCCATATCCACCAGTTGCAAAGTAGTCATTGCTCCCTGAATTCCCTTTTTCTTGTGGGCTGTAAATCCCGCGGGCAGCAAAGCCCAATGCCAAATGGTGATTGACGATAAACCCTAGTCGTCCTCCTAAAATAAGCGCATGCTCATCAGCAATCAACCCATAATTGTAATTGGTCCCAAGATAAAATCCGAATGCTCCTTTTTTCCCAGGGTGGAATTTGTGTTTTAAATCATTTTTGATCTCTTTTTTGCTTAGGCGTTTGGAGTCTTCACTTGCGGTATCCTTGTCCTGAGCAATCAATGTAGCGGTAATAAAGAGGAATAATAATAGAAAGAAATGTTTCATGGTGGAATTCTTTTATTGATTAACAATGCCCTAAAGGACAACTAAAAAATAAAAGGGTTGCACAAAAACAGAGAGAACTAGGATGATAAAACAACTATTAACATCCAAATCACCAGAGGAAATGAAAAAATAGCCGCTTTTAAGTGTTTCTATAGATTTTGTTCAGCAAATTGCTGCAAAAAACTCATTGTAATTTCTGTAAAAGTAGCATTAGACAGTGAAATTGTATGGACAGAAACCTTACTTAGGCACTCTAGAACTCACTCCATTATTCCTAAGCCAATTAATCCGATCAAGCCCACTCACTTCCCCATCCATATTATAATCTGCCGGGTTGTAGATAAAAAATGCACCATTTTCGTCTTCCCACAACGCACGATCTTCTCCGTTGATGTCATAACTGACCACATCATTGAATTGAGCACCATCTCCTGCAAACAATGCCCATACACCAGACGTTAGTTCTACAGAACCACTCCCTCCATTTCCAGTATATGTATTCTGAGTAGTAAAATCGTATTCAAGCATACAATTCATAACTGGTACTTTATTGGCCGACATCACTCCAATATGATTTCGATGTTCAACAACAACATAAAAAGAGTCCGTATCCACAAGTTTGATAGCTACTGGAGAAACAAGCCGAATTCGCCCATCGCTGTCTAGCAAACAGGCCGCCTGATAGACCACAGAATCCGCAGAAATATCCGTTCGTAAACTGACCAATACCCAATCGACCACATCTCCATTGTACCCACGATCATCAAACGACATGCCTTCTGACCCCATATAATTCCAAGGAGGAAAAGCGTATGGCTGGCCTACAGGGCCAGAAGAGCCCGACTGTCCAGGCAAAAGGTGATGCGGGGTATTCAAAGACACTCGCATCTTACCCAAACTGTCCATATAACTCCCTTCCAGAAATAGCTTTAATTGAAGTACGGATTCCGGTTCTTCAATAGGAAATTCATAAAAAGAAATGGCGCCTATTCCAAGATCATTGGTAATCCATGGACCATCGTAGACCTGCGAGCTATTGTGGTATTGTCCTCCAGGAAGATAAGAAACGTGATCAGCAGAAACCGACTCCGCTAGATAAAGCTCGATTGTATTGTTGATCACTACGGCACTATCCACATTTCCCCAAAGATTGTCCAACATAAAATAGTCTTCCAATTGTACCAATCCCAATCCTGTGATAACGGTGTCATCCTGACAATTGACAGGCTGTGTAAACTCCAATTCAATTTTATTCTTCCGTCCATCGGTATATTTGGCGGATAGTATTTTAGGCGGGTCCGTATTGATGAAACTGCTATTGTAAATATCTCTTTGTACCTGATGGAATATCCAGTCTGCAAACAGTAGGTACCCAGTAGGTGAATGATGCGCAAATCCATCAAAGTCTGGGAGATTATGCGATGATTGAATGACAATTTCCGGAAAATCCAGACTCAATTGTCGCTGTGCTTCGCGGATTTCGCTACCAATTTCGTAGCGATGTACAGTATGAATTTGAGTGATGTAAGTATTTTGAAGTCCAGGAAAATCCGCTTGCCATGCATTTTGTAGCAGGACAAACTGATCGTAGTATTCTTGTTGATTGGCAACCGTAGTACCAGAGCAATCCCGCTCCCCTTGCCACCAGAATATTGCCCTAGCAGAAGTATCGACCCCTGCCTGTTGACACCGGTAAAGCAATCTGCCATAAATCGAATTTAGGCTAGTGTTTTGTCCATGGGTTAAAATGGAGGTGGCGCCAAGTGCGCCATTCATAATTGCAACTGGGATTTGGTGGAAGTCACGGATTTTTATGGCCATTTCCATTCCCCAGATTCCGATGCGGCCATTGTCGTTTGTTATTGCATTGGCAGGATACCAAAGCAGGTTGTTTTGTACTACAACAGGATCGACATCAGTGCTTCCAAAGGATCTCACCCATTGATTCCCAGGCTCCGTGTAGGTGCTGCCAGCTATTAATCTGGAGTAGGCGTTGGACTGTCCCTGAATTAAAAAAACATCGCCAGCTACTACTTGATTTGCTTCTTGAATGACGTATTGATTGCTTGTATCTGCGAGTAGCAATCGATAGGAGTAATTGGCTAATTCTGCTTGGATGGTGGAAGTAAAAATGAAGGGTTCATTGGCTTGTCCGGATAAAAAAACACTATCAATATATTGTACAATGCTATCTTTGGAAACCTCTAGAGCAAGGATTTGAAAATTACTATCTACTACCTCGCCTGCAATGTTGATCGTTGCTTGGTTGGTGACAACATCTCTTGGGAACAATTGCCAATCTATAGGAAAAGACTGCACCGAAACCTGTTGCCCAAATAAAGACAAACAGCAAAAAATCCAGAATATAGTGAAGCCTATTCTCATAATGGCGCATAAGTTCAACAGCAAAATGACTGGAAAGATTAAGAAACTACTTTTAAAACTAAAAAAACAGGCGGATGGTATACCAATCACCATTTTTTTCTAGTAGAATAAAAATTATAGTTGCCTTTTCTTGCAAATCACTTTAGGACGTGCATAAAAACTGATAAAATTGGGTTTCGGATTATAGTGTCGGCCTAACAAATATAAGGTATTTGCTCGTCAATTTGGAAAGATTGGAATCAAAACCAGGAATACAATTTAAAAATATAATGACTTTGCCTTTTTTGATCGGCAAAATTTATCGGCCCAATTCGCGGAAACCCTTTCTGATTATTTCTAAATCGCCACCAGTTGAGAAGTCTTTTGCATAGAGATAATTTAGGCGCTTCCAGGTAGGTTCGTTTACTGTTTTTAGTTTTAGCGCGTCCAGTGGAGAGAGGACCGCTTTTTTGAGTACAGGCAAGTTGCTTAGCCCTTCGTTTGGGCCATAATAGCCAACCCATGTTTTAGTACCTTTTATTACCTCGAAAATATTGCTAAAATAACCTGACTTACGTCGAATAGGCCACACTAACAATGGGCAACAGATCAGCAAAACAGCAGCCACGATCAAGTCCAACAATCTCTTGTTTCGACGATTCATCGTTTTGGCAATCCGAAATCGGATGTCAATAGTGTACAAATCTCCTGCAGAATTTTTTGAGTTGGAGCCGATAATGCTTAGGCTTTTTTCTGGAACGATCTTGTAATCTACCTCCGGCCCAAGTTTGGTCATCCAGTGCATAATTTGCTGCGCAGGAACGTCAGAAGAACAAAAAACAATCTCATTTACTTTATAGATATCAACAATCTCATCCAACTGACTAGTGTCTCCCAGGAACTGCGCATTATCGAAAGAAGAATCTGGCGCTACCGCCCCAATATAGTTTTTCAATATCTCGGCTTCATGTATCAAGCTGCGGACTCTTTTACTTTCATCCTGGCTGCCGACAATCACCAAATTATTCGGGCGCGACTTACGCACATTAAAATTGCGGTACTTAATAAAATGAAGTAGCAACCGCACCAACCAAAGACTAATAACTCCCCACAAGGCGCCAAGTACAATCAACGCTCTGGAGGTTCGGTATTCCAAATCAAGAAATCCATATACCGCAGCTAGGACTAACGTACCAAAAGCAATACCCCGCACAAGGCGCCAAAAATTCTTCGGTGTATCATATCCGCCGCTAAAAAAGACCGCCGTCAACCAGATAAAAATGTACAACGGCACATTAAATTGCATGTAGACCGCCGGATAATAATTGGGGTTATTATACACATAAGTGGCCCAAAAATCCTTAAGAAAGTACAGTCCGACAAACAAGATCAGTGCATCTAGAATTGGCAAAAAAGCCTTCTTGGCAAAGTTGCTAAAAATAGTCATGAAAGCCCTCAAATATATCGCACACTGCAACATAAAAATAAATGCTGCCGCCTTTTCTCCTTTGAAGTGTTTGCGGGCAAATATGATCATGGCATTATAAAAAACACGTACATAATTCAGACTTCCCTTTTTCGTACTTTCGCCCTTGTAGTGTATAATGGTCGATTCCGAAAAGTAATAATTTTTATACCCTGCTTTTACAATCCGATAGGACAGATCAATGTCTTCCCCATACATAAAAAAGGTCTCATCCAGCAACCCGATTTCGTCAAGTACTGACTTCCTCAACAACATAAAAGCCCCGGAGAGCACATCCACCTGATGGTTTTCATCCTTGTCCAAATAACCCAAATGATACCCATTGAACATCTTGGATTTAGGGAATAATCGAGATAATCCAAACGTTTTATAAAAAGCTACTTTAGGAGAAGGGAAGCCTCGTTTTGACTCTGGGAGAAAAGTACCTTTTCCATCTATCATTTTGACACCCAATCCTCCTGCATCGGGATGCTCGTCCATGAACGTCACCGTTTTCAGAAATGTATCTTCCTCTACAACAGTGTCAGGATTGAGCAGGAGAATGTACTCCCCTTTTGCTTGTTTGATGGCTTGATTATTGGCGACCGAGAATCCAGTATTTTCTTTATTGGCTATGAGTTTCACTTCAGGGAACTCTTCGCGAACCATGCTTACGGAGTCGTCTACAGAATTATTGTCAACGACAAAAACTTCGGTTTCTATGTGTTGGGCCGCTTTCCGAACAGCGCGCAGCGCCTGTTCAAGAAAATATTTAACGTTGTAATTGACAATGATAACCGACAACTTCATAGGATGATCTTATACGAACTAGGTCGATGGAGAAGAGTTTTCATAAGGAATTCGGGCAGTGATAGAGCGGGCCAGGGTTAGTTCATCGGCGTATTCCAATTCGCCACCAAATGAAATTCCTCGAGCCAAGGTAGATGTTTTCACGTTTAAGGGTTGCAATTTTTTGTTCAAGTAAAAAATCGTGGTATCTCCTTCTATGGTTGGGCTTATTGCCATAATCACCTCTGTGATCCCCGTTTTCTGTACTCGATCGAGCAAGGAGTCAATATTCAGATCTCCGGGCCCGACGCCTTCGATTGGAGAGATGACGCCTCCTAGGAGATGATAGACACCTCGAAACTGTCCGGTATTTTCAATGGCCATGATATCTCTTAGACTTTCTACTACACAGACCGTCTGCTTGTCTCTTGCTGGATTAGTGCAGATAGAACAGGTTTCCGCATCAGAAATATTATGGCAAATAGCACAAAACTTAATGTCTTTTTTCATTTTGACAATAGCAGCACTGAAGCCTTCTACCTGATCTTCATTTTGGCTGAGCAGGTGCAGCACAAGTCTTAGCGCTGTTTTTTTGCCTACTCCTGGCAAGGTGGCGAACGCATTGACTGCGTCTTCTATGAGTTTTGATGAAAAATTCATGGGTGCTAAGATACAAAGTAAGTTTCAATCCTTGTTATCAATGATAGAAACTATCTATTTATGAGTCTATACTAAAACTCACTTATTTAGTGTAGACAATTTTCATTGATGCGTTTTGCTAGGTTTAAGTGATTTATTTCATTGATTAATGCAACCTGTCTAGAGTATTCGTCGCCAGGTGGATTGCCGTCCGGCCAAAAACCTTATTCCTATTATTATTGTTATGAACTCGTCCCTCGAACATATAATATCGGCCTCCCGCACGGGTGCTTCAAATGTAGACGGTAAACCACCAAATCGTTTACAGCATTACGCATAAAATTATTTTAAATTTAATTTGCGATTGAGTATAATTGAGTATTTAGAGTGGACTTATTTATAGAATAATTGTTTTGTTCCATATTAAATACGCTAGAAGACAGAGAGGCATTTACCAATGAATTCAAAAACAAGTATCTTCAACAAAAAATTAGGTATTGGATATCTGGGAATATTTTAAGAATCTTTTTAACAAGGCAGAGACCAGCTCTACGTCTCAACCGTTTATTCATGAAGTAATAAAGCGGACAGAGGAGGAATTGGTGGCGTACGAAAATTGGAAGGATCGCCTGGAACGGCGGAGACTGACAGATTGGTTGATTGCAGAATATACCAGTTCAAAAAATAATCCGGGGAATGTTGATCCTGCACTTGACTTTATGGACAATTCAAGAGCACAAGGGTTTATTATCCATTACCAAGAAGAACATTTAGCATCGGACTATGTGTTTTTGCTGGATTATTTGAAGGAAAAGACTTTGGAAATGGGGTATCGATCGTACATGTCCGACCAAAAAACCTACCAGAAAGGAGCGTTTGTAGAAGGCGTCCAACGGCACTATTTAAAGCCGAATCCGCAAGCAGACAGCTCCCAGCCAATCAATCAACAATTTGGAAATATCACTATAGAGCTTGTTTTCAGAGATGAGAAAACACATCACCTGCGGCTAATGGCGACGGGATACTCTGATCGGCTATACACCGAGACCCGGGACTTTAAGGAATTTATGTTTGGCCTCCAATAGCAGCATCGGAGTTACAGAAGAAGAAAATTATTCTTGAGTCCCTCTTCGTTTTCCTCTTCCTGCTTTTTTTTATGTTTTTTTAAAATCGTAAAATAGAATTTACAGCCTTCTCCCTCGTTAGACTGCAACCAGATTTTACCATTGTGCTGATCGACAATTTTTTTGCACATAGCCAGACCGATACCTGTACCTTCAAATTGGTCATTGGAGTGTAGACGTTTGAAGAGTAAGAAAATCCGATCCTGGTAGGTTTTGTCTATTCCAATGCCATTATCTTCTATGCAAAATCGCCAGTAATCTTTGATTTCCGTACAAGAAACTTTCACCACTGGAGTGGTTTCCTCTGCAGTAAATTTGAGGGCATTTCCTATTAAATTTTGAAATAGCTGGCGTATTTTGGTGTAATCCGCTTCTATTAACTGAGGAATATCCTCAAAGACGATAACAGCCTTTTTCTTCTTGACTGTAGGCAAAAATTCAGTTTCTAAGTCTGCCAGTACTCCTGGAAGATTGACCTGCTCCAATTTAGTTTTTGAGTTATTCACTCTGGAGTAAGTAAGCAAGTCATCAATCAAGGACCGCATGTTTTTGCCAGACTTAATGATAAACGCCATGTATTCCAACTCATTCTCTGATAGTTTTTTGCCTAGGCTTCCCTTTAGTAACTGCGTAAAACTGATTATGGACCGCAACGGCGTCTGCAAATCGTGCGAAGCGAAATAGGCGAAATTCTCTAGTTGCAGATTGGAATCTATATACTTTTGAAGCTCCTCGTTTTTGTCATTCAGTGTCTGCTGAGCAAGATAAATTTTGGTAATATCCCTTGCAAAAAGGATCATTTTTGGCGCACGTTTATCTGTCAGGTCAGCCACCATTGTCGCTTCTAAAAACAGCAATTCGTCATCCTCTCTGTGCGCCTTAAATGTAAATTTAGTTCGTCCATTCTCTAGTGCCTCCTTGATCTTGCCTTCATAAAATTCGGATTTGGCAGTCCCTTCGATAATTGTGTCCTTGAAAAACAATAATGGATCACTATCTAACAATGCTTTCACAGATGCATATCCAAACAGCTGAACAGCATTGCCATTGCAATCAATAATTTTTCTTGTTGTCAGATCAGAATAAATAATTGCTTCATGGCTATTTTCAAAGATATCCTTGTATTTCGTCTCGCTTTTTTTGAGTGCCTTAGCGTTGAGTACTTTTTTGGTCACATCGCTAAAAACAACAAAGGCCACTCCTTTATTGACAAAGGTAGGCACCACGTTGACGCTGACTAAGATATGAGATTGATCTTTCTTAATAAAAACGCCGGGAGTTTTGAAGGACTGGCCTTTCACTACCAATTCACCATGCCCTTTGGTAACTTCATGCAAGTCTTGACCCGGGAAATAAACGGAGGTCTTTGGAATAAAATTAAACCGTTTAGAGGATTTAATTTCTTCTTCTGAATCGTACCCAAGTATTTTGACGGCAGCATTGTTGCAGGCCAATGTCTCCTCCGATAGATAATCATAGACAATGATGCCTTCCACGATATTTTCGTAAAGTGCTTCATATCTTCTTCTGTTTGTCTCTGCATCTCTTTTGTCAATTACCCTTCTAGTTGAATCTCTCGAAGAGCCAACAATTTCAACTTTCCCATCTAGCGTCCGGTTAGACACTCTCAAATGCAACGAAATGTATTTTAGAGAGTTGTCTTCCATAGACAATTGCAAGTTATGAGAGGATACCTGCTGATTTCCAGCTATTATTCTTTCAAAAACTAAGGCAAGTATTTTTTGATCTTCTTCTACTATAAAATCAAGAATGGACAATCCGACTAAACTTGATTTAGTAGAACTAAGAATCTCCAAAAATGCAGGATTTGCATATTGAATAATATCGTTGTGCAATAAAAGTATCCCTGCTTCATTTTGTTCTACTAATTTTGAATAGTCAAATGAGGCTGGAAGGTCAGGATTATTAGAATGTCCAAGTTTATTTTTAATGGGCACAATATTTAAATTAAAGTTTAAGGTTCTTGTACGTATATATTAAAACTTTGTTGCAATTTCAAACTAAATTCACTAGAACAAAAAACATTCTCTAGCATAGCATAAAACACAAGACAGCTTAAAAAATAATTCGGGAAAATCGTAATTATATACAATCGAAAAATACAATCAAACAATTCAAAAACAGCACCTTATAAGCATCACCCCTTCAACAAGTAGCGACTTTTTACGTAATTCACTCCATCATTTGTTCTTGTATAGAAGAACCGACTTCACCTATCTTTGAACTGTCAAAGGAAATAAGCAAGACACCGAGCTCAACGTAATGCTTTCCAATTATTAAACAAGGGAGTTATCCCCCAAAAGGAAAGTTATGAATACCAATACACCAATTATAGAAATGGACGTTACGCTCAACGAGCACCCCCCCAGCATTAATTCATTACGCCAACCCTACCCACACGCTCTACCGAATCAAAAAGTAGCACTGCCTACATTGGAGGGGATCGTCTTCATCAAGATAAAAGACATCATCCGGCTCGAAGCAGACCACAGCTATACCCTACTCTATTTAGCCGGGGGCAAAAAACTCCTAGTCTCCAAACCCCTAAAAGAATTTGAACGCAAATTGAAATGTCCGCCATTCTACCGCACGCATCAATCTCACATCGTCAATTTGCAATGGGCCGTAAAATACATCAAAGGAAAAGGAGGGTATCTTATACTGGAAGATGGATCAACAGTAGACGTCTCTGCCAGAAGGAAGACAGGGTTTATCAAAGCACTGAACAACTATTTTTATTAGGGAATTAGTTTTTAGGCAGGAAAGAATCTATGCGAATTCGATCGTTTCGATTGGCGAGCTCCCAGGTCGTCAAAAATACAAGGCGCGCAATTCGTTTCATTTTTTTGAAATTGATTTTTTCTACGGTATCGGTTATCCGGTGATAGTCCCTGTGTGTACCGTTGAAATAAAAGATGGCCGGAACCCCTTTCTGTGCAAAGTTGTAGTGGTCTGACCGATAATAGTATCGATTGGGATCATCCTCTTCATTGTAGGTGTAGTCCAATTCCAACTTTGTGTATTTTTCGTTGGCTGCTTCATTGATTTTATGCAAGTCGGTGCTAATTCGATCTGCTCCGATCACGTAGATATAGTTGGGATTGTCCTTGTGTTTTTCGTCTACCCGGCCTACCATATCTACATTGACATTTGCAACGGTATTGACGATAGGAAACGAGGGCTCTTCCGCATAATAGGCCGACCCCAAAAGTCCCTTTTCTTCCCCCGAAACCGCCATTACGAGCACACTCCTTCTAGCTCCCTTCCCAGTACTTTTCGCCAGGGCAAATGCTTCAGCTATTTCAAGGACGGTAGAGGTCCCTGAGCCGTTGTCGTCTGCTCCATTGTACACATCGTCGCCTAATTTTCCAAGATGGTCATAGTGGGCAGTTACCACAACGACTTCATTTTTTAGATAAGGATCTGTGCCTTCGATATAGCCCAACACATTTTCTGTTTCGATCCGTTTATGTTCTTCATCCTGATAGATCGCAATTTTGCAATTTAGCTTTACATATTCTGGGGTGCCTGTTTCTCGGATTTTATCTCTTGCTTCTACTACTTTATCAAACTTTTTTCCGATCACATCTCTGGCTACATTAGGAGAGATATACATGCTGTTGGCAAATTTTCTTGCTGGATCCAAGTCTCCAATTCGGAGGTAAGGCTTATTCAGTTGATAGTTATATTTACTTACGTAGAATGGAATGTTGCGTTCGATCATTAGTACGGCGCGAACCCCTTTTTTCTTAGCAGTTTGAAGCTTTTTCTTATAGTCGGTGGTCCATTCAGAAGCATAATCGTCTCCAGTGATATACGACATACTATCCCGATCGAAAGGCTCTCCCTGATAAATAATGATAATCTTTCCCTTGACATCCACTCCAAGATAGTCGCTATACTTTCTGTCATCAATACCATAGCCCAGGAAAACTACCTCCTCTCGTTCAGTTTTAATTCTCGGGCTATTTGACTTAGGGAAGCAATAAAAGTCTTTTTTATATTTATAATCATTCCCATTTATTTTTAAGCTAACATTTCGCCATTGCTCAGAAACCAGTGGTACTGTTTGAAAATAGGAAGACTCTTGATCCATCAATTTTGGCAAGCCGTATTCTTCAAACTGATTGGCGATATAGGCTGCTGCTCTTTTCTGGCCTTCTTTGCCAGTTTCTCTTCCCTCAAATTCGTCCGAAGCAAGAATGGTAAGGTGGGTTTTCAAGTCTTTTTCAGAAATGGTAGCGGCCAATTGGCTGGCGAGGTCGGTGACTTCCCAGTTATCGTCTTCATCCAGCATTTCTTTTTCGGCGGTTTCTGTTAGTGATTTGCTCTCTGTACTTGGGTTTGTGAGTGGCGTTTCGTCGTCGTCTTTCACCTCAATTTTTTCTCCTGTACTTGTGTAAATAAAGGTTTTACCCCCAATGACGATTTTCACGACTGGATTCGAGGGCGTTTGCGCTAATAGGCCTGTGCACAAAAGCAGGATAGAAAACAAGACAATATTTATCTTTATAGACATATGAATATTCATTTGGGATAAACGAAGTTAAAGAATCCCCCTCAAAACTTGAAATATTGAATGAAAACTAATCTAATTCGTTAGCAAGAAACATCAATTTTCCCAACTCGCCGTTGATGTCGCCCTCCTTCAAACGCTGTTTTAATAAAAACGGACACCATTTCTTTCGCCACCTCCTCTGTAACAAATCGCGCAGGAATGGATAACACATTTGCGTTGTTGTGAAGCCTGGACAGCTCTGCTAGCGTAGCATTCCAGCAAACCGCAGCTCTGATACCCTGATGTTTATTGGCAGTCATGGCAACCCCATTCCCACTACCACAAATAATAATCCCCAACAATGCCTTCTCTTCCTTAATACTTTCAGCCACCGGATGAATAAAGTCTGGATAGTCTACCGACTCTTCTGAGTCCGTCCCAAAATCCAGCACAGAAAAACCATTTTCCTCCAGTACGTCCATGACGATTTTTTTGTAGGCGAATCCTGCATGATCACAGCCAATTGCTATAGCTTTCTTATTCATAAACAAGTGTTTTGTATAACAAAGTTATCTTTTTGTTTTGACAACACAATCACTATTTGCCAATAAACCTGATAAATTTTGTAGCCAGTAGCACGAATAGCTCACAATGGATAGCGATTTCTGAATGGATCGTACTGTGTATTTGCGCTGTCGCGGTCCATCACTTTTTTGAACGGTCGCTCTTCGTGAAGGAATACAAAAAAAAAGAACGCACCTATCGGTGCGTTCTCCGTCTTCTAAAAGAAGACTGTATTTACTCTCTGATAATGAAACACGCTAGTTTAAAATTGGTTTAAAAAAAGCGCATTTTTTTCAACTATTAGTTTCTAATGGGTACTGATGAATTGTAGGGTGCAAAAATTTGTTCTATCTCTGCTCGAATATCTTCATACCCAACTCCTTTTATCAGATCTTTCACTCCCTGCATCGTTGAAGCGGTTTTCTGGAAATCTCCCTGGAAAGATCCTTTCAAATCATCATCATCCAAGGATTCATAAAACTTAAGATAGTCTGCCATTTCCGTGGCCAGTTTTTTGATGTGTGGCTTGGCTTTATCATATGCTTTTGCTTCATCATATAGTCGCAGCATATACATCACATTAAAATCGTACGCGAAATTTTTGTGTGGGAATGCTTCAAAAAACTTGTCCGTAAGATTGACTGCTTTTTGGACTTCGCCTTTTGCTAGCAATTCTCGTCCTAGACGCAACATGGAAAATCTGATGCTGGATACACTTGGCATATAGCTGGTATTCACATACAATTCTTCCTTATCAAAATTACCCCATCTGAATTTAGTCATGATGTTATCATACATGACATCGGTATTTACTCGTCCTTGTCCAATAGGTAGATTGCCCCATGGCGAATTGGGCTGTGGTGTGCTTATAGGGACCAAGCGAAGCGCCAGTCCTTCCAACTGCAGATAGTTCTGAAGACCAAGTAGTTTTTCTGGCCGACAAGTCACTGCAAAATAGATCGGTCGTTCCCAATTATTGGAAGCAATAATATCCATAATTGCCAATTCGTCCTTGATCAGTCGGTTGCCAGGTATTTTGAAGGGCAGTTCACTAAGCACTACTTCAGCATCAGCTGGGCTTACTGTCCCATTAGAAAGTACCTTGTTCTTATCTACAGGAATGAATGCATTATCCGTAGGAATGTAACTTAATATTTCATCTCCTTGTCCACTTGCTACAGGGTGGTCATCCGACATAAATTTCACAATTTGCTGGATGCTCATTCTGTTCGTCGCTTTGTAGGGGTTATTGTAAAGCACATTTCGCTTATTTCCTCTGTAGTCAGATTCATCCATGGTCATTTTTATAGGATCTGACTCTCCAACTTTTCTACGAAGCTGATTGATGTACCAATCTACTGCCAACAGACTTAAGTTGGTCACCCGAACGTCTGTACGGATGCCTTCTACCTCCTGGGCGTACCACAGTGGATACGTATCATTATCACCGTGGGTAAATATGATGGCGTTGGGCTCACAACTGTTTAGAAAGTTGGTCGCATAATCTCTTGATCCAGTATGCGATCCCCGATCATGATCATCCCAGTTTTGGATACCCATGATGATCGGAGCAATAAGGACAAGGGCGAAAGCGCCAAAAGCAACGCCCGTGCTCTTCCCAGTTTCTTCGAGTGCAGGAAGCGGATCAGCAGCACTCCCAAAAAATGAATTCCGATCTAAGATCAATCGATATATTGCGGTGACCGCCATCCCTATCCAAATACAGAAGGTAAATACAGAGCCCACCAAAACATAATCCCTTTCCCTGGGCTCGTTTGGTGGTTGATTCGAGTATAGAATAATGGCGATTCCTGTCATTAAGAATAAAACAAAAATAGCCAGTGCCTCATTTGGCCGACTTCTAAAATGGAAGAACAGCCCTAGAAACCCGAAAAGGAAAGGCAGAAGGAAGTAGGAGTTTCTTGCCTGATTTCTTTTCATTGTTTCTGGCAGTTCGCTCATATTGTGGAGGCGCATTTCATCGAGGAAATCAATTCCGGAAATCCAATGGCCATTTCTTACATCCCAGGACTGGTATCCTTGGTCTCCATTTTGCCTTCCAGCGAAATTCCACATAAAATAACGCCAGTACATCCAACCAATTTGGTATTGGAAGAAGAACTTGATGTTGTCTACCTGGGTAATTCGCTTTTTGCTTGTTGGTTTGGAAGGGTCAAGCCAGCGTCTGTATTCTTGTGGTCTATCGTAGCTACCAAGTCTTGGGAACAACATTTTCCCATTGCTATAAGTATATTCTAATTTTTTGTCAATGACCTCATATCTGTCGCCTGCGCGTCCCCACTTATCGTCGGACTTAGTGCCTGTTGGTTTTGCATCGAAGTGAGGACCGTACAGCAAAGGTCTAGCACCATATTGTTCTCTATTTAGATAAGAGATCAAACTGTATGCATCACTCGGATTGTTCATGTTGATTGGGGTGTTCGCATTTGCACGGATCACAATAAGTCCGTAAGTCGAGAACCCTAGCATGACCATCGTTACTCCCATTACGATTTTGTTATACATCGCCAATCGATTATTGTGTGTATAATAAATCAGGAAAGACATTACACCCGCTATTACCAAAACAAAAAACATCAGCCCACTGTTGAAGGGCATTCCGAGGGAATTCACAAAGAAGAAATCAAATTCTCTTCCGATTGCAGGCAATTTTTTCATGATAAACCACATGATGACTACTGCAAAAATCCCGACTCCTGCCGCTGAAGCCACAACAATTCCTTTGAAGTTGACTGTTTTATATTTTTTGAAATAGTACAATAAGGTAATCGCCGGCAAGGCTAACAAACTAAGTAAATGCACTCCGATAGAAAGTCCAATCATATACATCGTAAAGATCAGCCATCGATCAGAATATTTATTGTCTGGCAAATGGTACCATTTCACAGAAGACCACATTACAATCGCTGTAAAAAAGCTGGACATCGCATAAACTTCTCCCTCTACAGCAGAAAACCATACGGATGTAGCAAATGTTGTTGCAAGTCCTGCAACGATACCACTACACAATATCACGATCGTTTGCGATTTGGAAAGGTCATCAGATCTTCCAACCAAGGTCATTTTCGACAAGATGGTGGTCGTCCAGAAAACGAAAAGGACAACAAAAGCGGTACAAATACCTGAGAGTATATTGACAGAGTGTGCAATTTGCGCTGGATCTTCGAACAAGCTTTCTGCTACGAATGTAAACATCCGTCCAATCATCAAAAACAGAGGTGCCCCAGGTGGATGTACTACCTGCAGTTTGTGGGCTCCCGCGATAAATTCTCCACAATCCCACAGACTTCCTGTAGATTCGGCAGATAAAATATAGACGATTGCGGCGAAGGCAAAAACGATCCAACCGACAATGTTGTTAAGTTGTTTAAATGATCCCATAATATATTTTCAGGGTTGTATATCTTATCGCTGACACTACATATATCCTCAGCGATTTATTCTAAATAAAAAATTTATTAATTCAAGCAGTCTGCAAAAATAGTAAATTGTATTTAGTTTAAGGAGTTCCTATTAAATTTAACCACAGCTTAACGATTCTTAATAGGTTAATTTTGTTTTTAATGTTCCTTTTTCTGGTTGGTAAGATGCCTTTCTATTGGCAGGATGGTTGGCGATGGGCGATTTTTTTTAAAAAATTCCAGGCAAAAAGAAGTCCGTTTTTTTATCTGAAAATTATCATGTTTTTTTTAAAAAAACGCAGAGATGGGAAAGGTCCTTAATTTTATTGTGGTAGCAAGGACGGTTCTGAGGTATGTAATGGCCGCCCTCGCGGTCCCATCACTTTTTGAATTGTAGAAAGTCGGACCACATTCAAAACTCTGCGAGATCGTAATGAAATCTACTATTCGTTTACTTTTTTTAGGGTAAAATGAAAGGTCGTGCCTTTGTTTAGAATAGAGTCGATCCATATTTCCCCATCGTGTTGCTCTACGATTTGTTTGCAAAGAGAAAGGCCAATTCCTGTTCCAGAATATTCTGATTTGGAATGCAATTTTTTGAACAATTTAAAAATGTTGTCAAAGTGCTCTGGTTTGATACCGATACCATTGTCAGAGATAGAAAACTTCCAATATCCGCCTTCATCAGTTGCTGAAATGTCAATAACTGGCGGAACTCCGTCTCTATGAAACTTAATGGCGTTGGCAATTAAATTCTGGAATAGTTGTGAAATTTTGGTTTTATCGCTGCTTATAAATTCAGGAATATTATTGATATTGACAACGCCATTTTTTTCTTCAATGATGTTGCTCAGGTTTCGAAGAATAAGAAAAATGGTATCCCTCAGGTTGACATTTTCTCTTATAAATCCTTGAGAGTTGACTCTTGAATAGGTCAGCAAGTCTTCAATCAATCGATTCATATTTTGAACACCTTCTACAATAAAATCCATAAACTCAATGGCAGAGCTATCAAATTGATTTTCGTATTTTCTCTTTAAGATTTGAGTGAAATTCCCAATCGTTCTGAGCGGTTCTTTGAGATCGTGTGAAGCGATGTAGGCGAAATTTTCAAGCTGCATATTCGAATCAATATACTTTTGAAGTTGCCTGTTTTTGTCGTTTAACTCTTTTACTTTTTGCTGAATGGCCAGTTTTTGATTATTCGACTCAGAAATATCTTTTAAGAGTATTACAATCAAGTTGTTATCGGGAGGAGGCAAGAGTACAACGGTCGTTTCTGTTGGTAATAATGTGCCGTCTTTTTTTGTGGAAATCCAGTCGAACCTATGGAATCCTTTCTCCTTTACTATCTCAACCATTTTGATGGCAAGGTCAATAGATTTCTTTCCATTTTCTTGGTACACGGGCATATACCTTCCGAAAGGAGCAGACGAATATTCTTCCATTGTATACCCTAATAGTTTGGGCAAATTCGGGTTGTATTGTACCCTTTCCAGCGTATTTATATCTAAAATCAAAATCCCATCAACGGCATGTTCAAATATCGCTCGGTATCTATGCTCACTGGCGGTCAGCACCCGGTCCCTTAAACTCCGCTCTAACTCCGCACTTATTCTGGAAGAATAAATTTTCAGAATGGATTCTATTAATTGAATATTTTCTAATGGTTTGTGGTCCATTATGGTAATGTTGCCAACAATCTTATTTCTAGAATCATTCAAGGGAAGTCCAAGATAGCTCGTTACATTCAGTTCTTGTAAAATTGCAGACCCAGGAAAAGTTTTTTTGACATCTTGATTAAACAACTGCATTTCCCTGGCTTCCAATACTTTACCGCAAGGGGTGTCTAAAATATTAAAATGAAAATCTTTGGTTATTTTGTCTTTTTTCCAAAAGGACTTAACGTGAAGGACTTTTTCATCTTCCTGAAATTGAGTGATCATCACATACGGTACGCTCAATGTTTCAGAAATGCGTTTTACAAACACATCGAAAAAAGACTCCCCTGGCGTCAAAGCCAAATCATTACCAACAGATTCTAGTGCATCCATAGCTAACTTTGAGTCTGTCAGCTCCTCAATGATAGCGATAGAGGTTTTGATGGTACCATCTTCATTATAGTTGGCAGAAACCATCGTGTTCCCATTAAACACAGAACCATCCTTCTTTACAAACCTTTTTTTGACGTTATAACTAGTTATTTCACCAGATTCCAATTTTTTCATTTGCACAAGGCTTGCTTCTAAGTCTTCCTTAAGTGTATAATTGTGCAAATCCAATTCATCCAACTCTTTTTGATTGTAGCCGAACATATTTAGGAAGGCGGCGTTGTATTCTTTTTTATTTGTTTTATAATCGGTTACTAGAATACCCAGGTTACTATTTTCGAAAACGGAATGGTAGTTTTTCTGACTTTCCTTCAGTGCACTTTCCGCGGCCTTTTGCCCGGAGATATCCTGACAGGTTCCAGTAAGCTTGATTGCTTTTCCTTCCTTGTCCTGAACCGCACGCCCAATAGAATAAAGCCATTTTTCAGTACCATCTTTCAATTTTACGGGATGCTTTAGATGGTAGGCTTCATTATTTAATATGGCCAATTTGATATAAGCATTCAATACTTTTTGATAATCTTCTGGAATGAAGCTCAAATAAAATTCCAAAGTAATCGAAATACCTGGCTTCAACCCAAAAATAGTATATAGCTCGTCTGACCAATCTATATTTTTTGATTCTAGATCAAACTCCCAACTCCCCATTGCAGCAACTTCTTGTGCTTTCTTGAGCGATTGGCTCTGATTTTTGAGTTTTTCTGCAGCTTCTATCGACTCTGTGATGTCTCTAATAGTCATCACTACCCATCCATTAGAACCAACAAGGGCAGTCGATGCGACACAATGCAGTTGATCCCCATTTGCCTTTCTACAGACCAATGGAAAAGACACCCGCTTATTTTGTATTAGGTTTTCTCTTTGTTCTTTAAAAAACTGATCGAATGGAATCTTGAGCTCACCTTGTTCTGGTTGGCAAATGTCTTTCGGAGAAAGGTTCACCACCTCATCTTTATTGTATTGAAATAGCCAACATGCTTGTTGATTGGCATCGATAAATTTATTGGTTTTCTCGTTAAGGACTAAAATTGCATCAAACGAATTTTCAAAAATACTTCGGTATTTTTCTTCGTTTTCTTCTAGTGCTTTTTCTGCTTTCTTTTGTTCTGTTATATTTTCTATCATTGCTGCTTGATGCACTATCCTTCCGTTATGCGTCAACACGGCAATCGAGACTTTGGCCCATAAAGTCCTACCAGATTTGGTGTTAAATTGTTTTTCAAATTCTGTAGAAGTTCCATTTTCCGAAGTAGCCTCTTCAAGACTGGCGAGCCAATCCTTCTGACCAAAAATCAATTCTTCCGTTTCTTTTTTCTGCACTTCCTCCTCGGAATATCCAAACAATTCACAAAATTTCTTATTCACATAGGTAATGAATGGACTGTCTATATCTCTGATAATTATCCCAAACGGACTTTCATTAAACAACAACCTAAATCGCAATTCACTTTGCCTAAACGTCTGTTGAGCGCTATCCTTTAAGCGCTCAATGGTAAAAATGGCTTTGCTAAAATCTCCGTTTTCATGGTAAAGGCCGGAAAGATTGAGTAAATACTCCCCAGGCGCTCCATTTTTATCCTTTAGCTGAACTTCCCAACTATAATTTAAGGTTTGTTTGAAAACGAGCGGCTCTAATATTCCAGTTTTCACCATTATCGGTTTAAAAAAATCCGAATTGAATATATTCTTATCAGCACTTTGCTGATGATAGCGATCCAGAAAATTTCTTAGCTGAGGATTGGCGATTTGGATGACACCTTTTTCGTCAATAATAGCCAGTCCAATATTTTGCTCGTCATATATCGATTTTAAATACGACGAAGGTAGTCCCGGCGATGTAACCTGTTTATGCATACTTTTACGTTAGTCCAATCAAAAAAAGATTTTGAAATTCCACAATTGCAAAAACAGATATATTTTTTATAACTTATCTTTTAATGAAGGTGTTAAAAATATATCAATTCTTAAATGTGAGATTTTTAAAATGAATTTTTCATTAAATATTTATACGCAGACGCAAAGGTTTTGTTTCGAATACTGAAATTCCGTATTTTTGTAAGAATTGTGTTAAATAAAAATTAAAATTGTAAACTTGTCTCTCGATAATCTTTAATAGGGTTATTTTAGTGGGAATAATAAAAAGATCATGAAGAATAAAATTGTGTTAGCTGTATTGTGCTTATTTGCCTTAGGAACTTTTTTTTCGTGTAAACAAGGAAATGCAGAAAAAATAGAAAACAAACCTGCTGTAAAAACAGTAGCTCCAACCAACCAAAGACCCATTTCAAATCGACAACAAATGCAACCAAACAAAGGAGAACAAGGGAAAATTGATTGGATATCCTTTGAAGAATTACAGAAAAAACAGAAAAAACAACCTCGTCGTGTGATGGTAGATGTGTATACCGAATGGTGCGGACCTTGCAAAATGATGGACAGAATGACCTTCGCCAACAAGGATGTTGCAGATTATGTAAACACCAACTTCTATGCGGTAAAATTTAATGCACAACACGAAACACCAATAAACTTCAAAGGAAAGAAGTTTGCAAATCCAAATTACGACAAGGCCAAAGGTCAAAAACGTAGAAATGCAACACACCAACTTTCAAGTGCTTTTGGAGTTAGAGCCTTTCCTACGATTGTTTTCATGGATGAACAGTTAAACCTCATCCAACAAGCACCAGGTTTCAAGCAGCCACAGCAGCTTATGCCTATGCTACAGCAAATCAAAGACGCAAAGTTGAAAGGATAAAAACCACCTCATTTGTAAATCGTTTTTCCTCACGGAATTTGCTGTTTTGCAAATATGCAGGTATAAATAAGCTCAAACTATTTCTTATAGTTTGAGCTTATTTTTTGTTTTAATGTTAATGTTTTCGGAAACAATTCTTCCTCAATTTCCTTGAGGCTGTTTCTGTGCCAGCGCTCCTATTACCTCCCCAGGGAAGACTTTTATTTTACTCCCTTCCGCAACCAGAATATTGTAAGGAATCTTTGCGTTCAAAAACGCCCACTGTTCTCCATACAGCGATCCAAAATCAACATCCAAGTGAAACCGTGTTTTTAATGGATAGACGCTCCAAACGGGATGTTCTACCCGATATTTAGTCAATTGTTTTTTGTGGTTGACACCATAGCCCCATTCATGCTCTTTGAAAAAATGATCATTTGTGGCGATGTCAGGTATAACAGGTTCTTTTTCAACAATAAACCTTATTTCGTTTACTCTATTGCCGTAGTTAAACTCATGTTCTACTATCAGCTGATCTCCCCGAAAGTAGGAGTCAGACGTCATGCCAATTGCTTCGTATGGTTCGTTGTAGACTTTATTGGCTACCAACGCAATACATTTCCTGGGGACAAACTCCTTAATAAATAGGACGCCTCGATCTTCCCCGTGTTTTACATAACACCGGAGATTGATTTCAGGAAAATTGACATGAAACGGAATAGGAAGCCCCCTAACTTTAGTATTACAGAATTCGAATGCCACTAAGCTGACGAAAGCTCTGCCATCTATAGTATCTGGCACCAGTCCATCTGGCAGATAAGTCTGCACCAGACTAGGAGAAACACTATAGGTTAACAATATCAACTTACGCCACTCAGCAGTAAGAAATGGTTTCATAAACGGGAACCCGCGATTTTAAATAGAATTAGTAGGATCAGGCTGTGGTGCGTATTTTTTCTTTAATAGCGTTCACCAATGTAGGAGACACTGCGCGTCGGTTGACTTTGTCTCTAAGAAACTCACGGAAGGATTTTTCAATTTTGAACTTTTCGAGCCGTTCTGGGCTTTTACGTATTTCTGCTAACAAATCACGTTCTTGCTCGGTTGAGAGTGCACCATCAAGGTACATCGCGACTTTATTCAAAAAGTCGTTGTTGTTGTTTTGCTTACTCATAATTCGCGGTTTTAGGTTTTGTTTCGCTTGTCTTCGTACCCCATAGACTTAGCGTAAACTTTTAAATTTTCTTTTAACATATTTCGAGCACGGTGCAATCTCGATCGGACCGTACCAATAGGAATATCAATTATTTTCGCGATTTCTTCATAGGTGAATCCTTCGATATCACACAGAAGAATAACTGTTTTAAAGTCAACAGGTAAAGAGTTGATAGCATTCGTTACTTCATCCCCCATCATCCCTTGGAATATCTCTTCTCTTAAGTCGAGATAACTAGAGTAGTTGGTGTCTTCCTCATCATGGTAACTAACTATTTCCTCGTAATCTACCTTGGTAGGTTGTTTGCTTTTTTTACGATATTGATTAATAAAAGCATTTTTCAATATTTTGAATAACCAGGCTTTAGCGTTGGTTCCCCGATCGTATTTCTCAATAAATCGGAAAGCTTTCATGTAGGTGTCTTGCACCAAATCGTTGGCATCTGCTTCATTGTAAGTCAAATGAAAAGCAAAGTTGTAGAGTGCGTCAATCTGAGGAAGGAATTCTTCTTCAAATACGCGTGTTTTTTGGAGTTCTATGTCTAGTTGGTTTTGTTTCACAGACTAAAGGTATAAAATTTCAGCTTTCGCCAATTATAATATTCTTATTTGATTGAATGTTGCTTAATTATTTCTTAAAAATCGCATACCGATCTTACCATTTCCTAAAATTATGCCAATTTATTGTTAAAGATTACATAATATAAGGTCTGTTAATTTATTCCAACCATAAAAATTTACGTTTGGTTCATTTCTCTCAAAAATAAATACTTTTTTTTATTCCTACTAATACATACTCCCCTGATTGTCTTGCATAAGCAAGACATTATTTTTTTGAATTAGAATTGCACATTTCGCAATTTTTCTATTTTTTATTTTAATAAAAAAATCGTTACGGCTGGATTAGGTGTGCTTTAGTTAGACGAGAAAAAGTAGACCTGTCTAGCGACCAATAAAACCCTAAGCAAGTAATCGCGCAAGGATAATAAGTAGCACAAACAAAAATACGCCTCCCACAATCTTGTGAAAGGCGTATTACGCAAATATATATAATGAGAATGAATTGAATTTCCAAACAAGAACAGTCTACGATTAGCAAGACTGCCGAGCAGTCCAATCTTAGTACAATTTCATATAGTCAATCTCCAAATGAAACTTCCCTTCCTGCTGCGCATTGATAAAGGAAATATTTTTAATGGTTTCTAACTGCATTGCCTGCCCCATGACAGGAACACCGAAATACGAAGCTTCAAATTTTGAAAATGGCAGCTTAAGAATTTGCCATTCCCCAGCGCGAGTTGGGAATTTGTACTCATAGTGTACCCCATTTTTCACGTTTGCCTGCTCTTGTAGAGCTAGATGATAATATTTGCCATCTCCTTTTACTCGTATTAGAAAACCATTATGATTTTCCAATGACTCAGTTAGTTCCGGGCTGATCGCCTGTGCAAGACCAGCATTATTATTACCAGATAAAACTCCTTTAAATTCACCGATTCCATCTTTCTTGTATTTGAGCATGGCGGTAGATTTTCCTCCTACAGTTACATCAGTAAAGGTCGTCCATGTCCTCTTTACACTAAAGTCTTCAATAATAGCTTCGTTAATAAAAGTTGCGCTGCAAAACAAAATAGTTGCAAAAAACAAACAAATGCGTCTCATAGTCTTTTAGATTTTATGTTTATAGTCAAACAATTATTTGCAAGTAAAACAAAATAATTCATAAAATCAAAACAAAATCATTTTTTTAGTAGATTTTGTTTCAAAAAACTGTTTTCTCCTAGGAATAAAAACAAAAAAGGGCTAGTGGCACATTGAAAACCACTAACCCTAAATGCTCCATGGGAGCGGCCTTTATTGTTTAACTACTTTATAAACTGCTTGTTGACCTTCTACTTTCAATAGATATACACCACTTGGTGCGGCCTCCAAATTCAATATATTAGAATTACTATGCGTCAAAACACCACTTGCGAAATTGCGCCCCTCCATTGAGTACACATGGTAGTTGTGGTCTTTTTCCTCAGCGCCAATTATTGAAATTTGCACCTTATCTGCTGTTGGATTAGGAGACAAAACAAGTTCGAAATCACCGATATCACCAGCCTGACTCATTGGCTTCCTAGCAGTACATTCTTTCCATTCCAATCCTTTTGTGCGGAGATTAGCATCCAATACATCGTGTCCAAACATTTTGGTTTTTAGACCACTAGATGCTGAAAACTTTATCTTGGAAAGGGGATTTGCAATCCCTGAAACCTTAAATCGACCAAGTCGGTGCGTGGCTTGTCTGTGGTCTATTCTGGCACCTCGCGTTTTCAAATCCTGCTCAGTATTGATTGTAAGACCATATACATTAACAACCAGAAGGTTACCGACTATTGCGGTTTGTGTATTGTCGAAATAGGGTTTTTGCACATCGATCATTGTTGTCAATGCTCCACCGTCAGTATGCAGGCTGGATGTCAATTCGCAATACCCTTTATCAAACATACCTTCTGTACTTACTTTCGTAAAAGTGAGGCCCTCCAAATCAACCCCCTCTAAGGTGAAAACAAAATCGGAGTTGGACAAATAAGCAACTTCTCCTTCCGCTTCTGTAGAAAGAAATAAATCAAAAGACAATTCGTCTCCATTTATTTCCTGATTGGCAATACAAACATGGACAGAGGCCGAAGTGACACTTACAGTTGTCCAAACCAACAAAACTGCCAGCAAATATTTTAGATTATTCATTTTTTAAACGTTTAATATTTTTTGAAAATTGGAAGGCAACAGGCGTGTTCGTTTAACACCCCTGGCCTTCTCTATTGTTCAATCCAAATTCATTTATGGCATTTGCGCCATTTTATTTCTATTATTCCAGGCTATGGAACGGTCTCCAGATTCTACGACACCATTCATATCAACATCTGACTCCATGTATCCTGCCGAATTTCGATCATTCCAGATCATAGATCGGTCACCGGATTCTACCTCATCATTGCCAGTTGCATCTCCTGCAGTCATCGCATAAACCCCCGGAGCGACTTCTGTTTGTCCTGGGATATTCAATTGACTAAATCCATTGCTACAAATCCCATTACAACAAACACAAATCTGTGGAGAGATAACACTCAAATGATTTCTATGCCGCACTGATACCAAATATTCGACTGGTTCGATTGCAGGCATTCTCACTTTCATCGGGTATTCTCCTTTAGCACTTATCACCCGGCCATCTCTTTGTATCAACCCAGCTTGAGTGGTTAAAATATGTTCGGGATCCGTAGCAGACCTGAGCTCTATCAATACCCAATCTACAATTGCGCTTGGCCCAGTTTGCCCGAGCACCAAGGGGTCAAACATTTCCCCTCCTTGTGCTGCTCCTCGTTCATATCCTAGCATTGTATAAGGTTCTTCCTGAGGAATAAGCCCAGCGATTCGCAAGTCGTCATTCATCAACCCTGTGGTCGCATCGTAAGGACCTTCCAACAACACCTCTACACCAACATCAGCAATCCAGGGATGTACAACGATATTTACTAATGCACTATCACAAAGATCAAGTGAATCACAAATCCCGTATTCAAACGAATCCGTTCCTTCGAAACCATTGTGCGGAAGATAAGTAAGTCCACAAGCAGGCGCATCACCAAGAATAAGAATACCATTTGCTGGCTGGGTGATTATCTGGATATCGCAAGGGTCAAGAGGTCCATCTGGATCAGCGTCATTCGCTATTGGATATAGCGGAGTTGCTGTACCAGCTGGAAGATCCACAGAGTCATCGACTGCAATTGGTTTGTTGTTTATTTTAATGCACACTCGTGCAGTATCACAACAACCACAAGCATCGCAAACACTATATTCAAAACAATCAGTTCCGAAAGCGCCCGGGTTTGGAGAGTAAGCCACCTGACAACCAGGAGCCCCGCCTAAAAATACCGATCCATTTAAGGGTGGAGTTATTATTGTAACTGAGCATGGATCTACTGGACAAGCACTAGAACTGCCAACATCATTCAGCAGAATATTTATCAGCGTTGATTGCAATGGGTTTACAGTAATAAAGTCATCATTTGCATCCATTTCACAGGGCACTACAACGTCTGTTGGCTGAATACACACATCATCCACATGCAACCAGGAAACAAAATTCCCATCATTTACAGCAAAGTTGTTTTCCGGTTGGATAATTACTCTTGAATAATTATTGGCTGGCGTCCAGTCAAAGCAAAAAGTCTGGAATGGAACAGTCAAATCAGGACTGATGTCCACGATCTCACAATCGCCTGCTGGACACGCGGTGAAGGTAGTTGCCCCAGTTGCAGTGGCAGCTCTCATCTTCAATCGAACCACAGGAGGTAAAGCGGGATTATTGTTCCACCATTTTGCACAGTAAGATACCTGGTAAGTTTGGCCAGCAATAAATGTCATGTTTTGCTGAATCGCTTCTCCCACGACTTGATTACCCCACATTTGTGCACTACCTAAGGCATCACAACCTACCGCTGCTTGGTGCTGAGGTGATCCTGCAAAAGGAATCCAAGGTGCCAATCCACCTGTGAAGGAACCATTCGTTACGATACTCTGATCCTCATCACAACAGCAATTCGGCAGCGTTATACAAATTGTCCCATTTGGCGTACAGCAAAACAGTGGATTGCCGGCTGCGTCATACTCGTGAACAGTATACTTGAAGCAAATAGTCGCTCCAGGTATGGCATCCGGTCCACTTATATTCACCGTTTGCATTAGTGATGAATTCAAATGCGGAACAGTACCCAAGCCAATAGGATTCGGAGTGATCGTGATCCCTGAGGGAGCAAAGGTGTGCAGATTTACTGCATTGATCGTCTGACCACTGTAGTTTGATATTGCAAAGTTAAAATTGAAGGTGCCGTCGGGGTTACAGGTGATGGTATCTTTTATGAAATCTGCGCAATCAATTGGTGGTGGCGGTGGTGGACAGTCAAATTCGAGGGTATCTGTGCACATGGTGCCGTCTACTGCCAACCATTTTATGACCATTACTTGAGGAGTCGTAGTATAACCACTCATACAGAAATTTGGTAACGTGGTGATGCCTAATGGCAAGGTCGTCCCTGAAGGTGGTGCTAAATTCCACTGAACATTGCTATTGGAATATGGAGTGGAGGTATTGAATGTCCAACCAGAACCCGGAGGATTAATAATAGAAGAAAAATACACTCCTGGTGTTAATATTTCCGTTTCAATACCGTAAAAATAGCCGGGAGCATATCCGTTGTTCAGATTGATACTCCAACAACAATCCTGCACATTCCCTTGTACTGATGCAGAAACACGTTCACAAGGATCACATTCAGGTATTATTAAGCAAGTGGTATCTGTCGTGCAGCAAGCCGCATTCGGATTTACCGCAATATCGTCTTCATGAACGGTTACTGTGTAGCAATAATTGGTGCCTGGTGTTCCTGTAAGCGTTGTTTGGAATGGCCCAGCCGTACTACCAGGAGTGATCGGAGCCGTAGTAAAGTAAGCTGGCGTCACCGTACCTCCAGAAATAGTATTAATCATGAAAGACTCTACATCCCATGTCGCTGTTGTCGGGTTGTGTATGGAAAACTCTAAAATCGATAGCCCTTGTTCACAAATAATTGTGTCATTTACGGTGTAGGCACAAGGAGGTATTGGCGGATCGCAATCAATCGTAAGGGTGTCCGTACATTCTACCGTAAAGTTTGGTCCGTACCATTTAAGGATGACCTGTTGAGGGGAGGTAGTTACATTACCTACACAAAACTCTATGAGCCCTGGAGTTGGTCCTGTTGGAGCATAAGTCAAGGGTGCGGCCGGAACTAATTGCACGAAATTTGGTCCAAACGAATTGTCTGTCCACATCGGGTTAATATCCGCGGGGTTGTATGAAATTGTTACCCCTCCTAAACCTTCTAATTCCAAGGCAGTAAAATAATTAGGCATCCCATTGTAAGTGTCAATAATCCAGCAGCAATCATCATTTGGTTGAGCTACAGGATAATACCCCATATCGGTGCTATCGCATACATTTATTGGTGGAGGTGGGCAATCGAATTCCAGTGTATCAGTGCAGACAGTGCCGTCAATTGCCAGCCATTTGACTAACATAACCTGTGGAGCTGTCGTAAAACCATCTAGGCAGAAGCTAGGCAACGAAGTAGTTCCCATCGGTAAAGCTGCTCCGGAAGGCGGTGCCAGATTCCACTGTACATTGCTAGTAGAATAAGGGGTTGAAGTATTATATGTCCAGCCAGATCCAGGAGGATTGACAATGGAAGAGAAATAAACTCCAGGAGTCAAAATCTCTGTTTCAACACCATAGAAATAACCAGGTGCGTAACTATTAGTAAGGTTGATACTCCAACAACAGTCTTGTATATTCCCTTGTACCGAAGTAGATATTCCTCCACATGGATCACAGTATGGGATTTGAAGGCAAATAGTATCCGTTGTACAACGAAGGGCATTGGGGTCATCATTAGGGTCGGCATTATAGACTGTAACAGTATAGCAGATAGTAGACCCAGGTATTCCGGTTACCGATGATTGAAATGGGCCACCTACACTACCTGCGGCAATTGGTGTTGTTGTGAAGAAGGTAGGAGTAACAGACCCTCCCGAAACAACATTTATAGTAAATGCTTCTATATCCCATGCCGCAGCAGGCGGATTATAAAGCGAAAATTCTAATACAGGTTGTCCCTGATCACAAATAATAGCATCATTTTCTGTGTATGCACAAGGGGCAGGCATCGGTGGACAATTTAGCACCAGCGTATCTATACATTCAATGTCGCCGCCGGGTCCATACCAGTTTAGAAATACTTCTTGAGGGGAAGAAGTAATATTTCCTACACAAAACTGGATCAGTCCTGGAGTTGAACCGGTAGGCACATAAGTTGTTGGCGGTGCCAACTGAACAAAGTTTGCTCCAGAAGCAATATCCGTCCATCCCGGACTGATAGATCCTGGGTTATAAGAAAGTGTGACTCCTCCTTGCCCTACTAGGGACAGCGAAGTAAAATAGTCGAGCATTCCATTGTCAATATTAAGCCGCCAGCAACAATCGACATTTGGTTGAGCTGCAGGAAAAATGCTATAATCTGCTTTATCACAAACCGATGGCGGTGGTCCGCTGTAGTTTCCAAAATTTATGTTTGTGGCCAGATCTCCCATTCCAAGTGATACTGTATGTGTGGCTCCTGCCGGAAAAGTTTGCGTCCAACCTGGCTGGTTGATTTCTGAGACGGTATAGGTGCCAGGTAATAAGGCATTAAAGTAATAATACCCACTAGCGTCAGTGGTGGTATTCCAAACAGAAGTACCATTTGTCAACACAATATCCCAACCTGGAAGTTCAGGTTCGAATGGATCCCAGGCGCCATTTCCGTTAAGGTCATTAAATTTTACTCCAGTAATTCTTCCTCCATCGTTGCAACAAGTGTCTTGAAGCATAGTTAATGAATTGGCGGTTGCAAACCCTTGCAGATCGAAACCCATGGCTACTCCAAATGCATTGGTGTTAACAATTTGTAGGCAGTTTTTGCCTCCTTGTGCAAACAAAAATGGATTTACTATACTGAATGGGGTCGGCATTGGGGTATTAAACCCTGGGTTTGGAGTATTGCCAATCAACGCACCGTTAAAAAAAACGGTGGCGTAGTCATCTGCTCTCAGTCCAAAATGGATTTCAGGATTTTGCAAGCCTGGTTCCATACAGAAACAATACTCGAAGGTATAACCACCGTTTGTATTATTGGTATTTGTTGGGTAGGAACTTACCCAGCTAGTGTTGGGCAATGCAGGAGCCCAAGCTGGATGTGGGACTATTGCCCATGCTGGCCGGGGTTCAACGGTACTAGGATCCGGATCAGCGATAACCCTCCAACGGGAATCTGCCGTTCCTGCAGGAATGCTCATTCCCGTAAGGGGATCATATCCTGTATTTAGAACAATTGTATCCTCTCTGCAGGCTTGTGCATTCACGTCAATACTTCCCAGCAAGCAGAAAAATAAGGAGGCAATTAATATTTGAAGTTGTAATGATTTCATAATAAAGATTTTTGAGTAAAGTTTTTTCATAGTTTACTTGGTTACTCATTCGTTTTTTAAGGTGAAATTTCGGTCTTGTGTCAACTAAGAGCCGATAATTCTAAGATTTGTTTACTTCCGAAAAGAAGTAGCATAAGTCCGGTCAAAATCAATCCCCATTCAGAAAGTGTAGGGATGGCGTTTGTAACATAAATCGAGACGACTCCTGAGTTGCAGACACCCGCACTACATATTTCATAGATAAAGGTGTCTACTCCAGAAAAGCCTGGATTGGGAGCATAAACAAGGTCACAACTTGATCCCATCATCATTAGCGTTCCGTTGGATACTGGCTCGATCACAGTCAGGTCGCAAGGGTCTAATTGAGGGATTCCAAAAACTCGGTCATTCAATACGGGGTGGGCTACAAGCATGACCGTTGAGTCAACAGGAGCCAAGTAGGTATCTTCCTCAATTTCCAGGCACTGAGTGACAAAGGTCACAATAACGGTGTCCAGCAAGCAAGGTCCATTAGGAAGGCAATTTTCTACTAAAAAAGCGTCATAAATACAGTGGCCTGCGGGAGGTGTGTATCCTGTCGTCAGGGATGATGACCCAGAAGTCAAGGTGCACGCTCCGCAACCAGTAAAAGTATTTGTATAAATAGTGTCTACCAGCGTTCCGCAACTAGGCGGAATTAAAACACCAGTGTAGGGCATGATCGGGTATCCAGTTGTCAAAACCTTTGCATTTGATGCAGTAGGTGCAAACGGAGAGGGACCGACACATGGACTTATCGTTACAAAACATTTTCCAAATCCGGTAATTGGGATAGATAGTAGCAAAAACAGAAGTAGATAAAAAGTCGTTTTCATGTCTCAAAAATTTCAATGTTAACAATGTAGTAAGGCCTTATGATTCAAATTTACGCTTCCTAAAACTGTTGCACGAACACAGTTTTTTACTTTTGTAGAGATTTTTTATCAGTTTTTTGTGAAGAAAACCAACTTAATTCAGTAAACAATGACCTTTTCTTACATTAAAATACTTAATTTGTAGAAATTTTTACATTAAAATTTAATTATATCTACAAGCCCTTGATTTTCTTTATACTAAAAAACAAAATATAAGGAGGGCTAGTAAAATCAATATCTCCTCATAATGAAGAACAAACTATTGATACCACTGAAGAATGAAGTCCTCAAAGGGCGGTTACCAGAAATCTTACGAACGTTTACCACCGGTGAGCTAAGGAGATTCGGAGAATTTTTGAATTCACCAATATTCAACAAAAACAACCGACTCATCAAATTATTCAGTCTAATCAAACAAGGTCGGCCGACTTTTGAAGAGATTTCTAAACAAAAATTGTACAAGGAAGTCTTCCCCGAAAGGAAAAACTACAAGGACTCCGACCTCCGGGCTCTAATTTCAGATTTGGTCAAGCAAGCAAGAAAGTTTTTAATTTTTCTGGAAAGCGAGGAGTCAGAAATGGATCAACAATATTACCTATTGGAAGCGTTGATGAAGCGCAATCTTAATTTGATGTTTCAGCAATCTCTGGAGACCGCTCACAAGTATCAGAACGCCCAACAAAAAAGAGGAATTGGGTATTACTATCAGCAATATCGACTGGATGAGATATCGTTTCGGTATACCACCGTCGTCGACAATCGCAAAGTGAAAGCGACCCTGCAATCTGCTGCGGAACATCTTGACAAGTATTATCTGGCCAACAAACTGAGTTATTCCGTCTACATGATCAGTCGACAAAAGGTGCTAAATGTACCACATGAATCCTGGTACTTAGACGAACTAATGGCTTTTGTGGATGGCCATCCGTTTGAAGACATTCCGGCCATTCACCTCAAATACTTGTTAGTTCGTGCCTTGCGAGATTTAAAAAACCATTCCTATTACAACGAGCTAAAAACCTATCTGATCGCAAACGCCTCCAGTTTCCCGGATTATGAGTTAAAACAAATCTACCAACTGATCATTAATTATGGGATGTGGCGAGTCAATGATGGCGAAAAACAATATGCTCAGGAAAATTTTGAGTGGTATAAACAAATGCTTGAAAAGGGGATGCTTTTTGTTGGGAAAGGGCGGTTGACAAAGACTATTTCTCCGCATCATTATAAAAATTTAGTCAAAATTGCACTAGACATCAAGGAATACAACTGGGCGTATCAATTTATTTATGACTATAAAAAGTTGGTTGCTGCCAAGCACCGGGAGAATGTTTTTAATTATAATATTGCCCATTACTATTTTGCCAGAAAGGAGTTTACCAAAGCCTGGGACTACCTGCGGATTTTGAATTTTTCAGACTCAATATTCATCGATTTTTATTACCATATCTATTTTAAAACGCTACAAATTCAGACCACTTTTGAATTGGAAGAAACGGAGCAGCTTATTGCTAGTTTGCATTCTTTTGAATCTTATCTGAGAAGAAATCGAAGTATCGGGAACAACTTTCAAACGGCTTATCTCAATTTTGTCCACATCGTCCGAAAACTGCACAACAAACAATTGGGAAAGCGGATCAGGACAGATTTAATCAAAGAGATACAAGAAAGAAAACCACTAGTGGAAACCAATTGGCTGCTCGAAAAAGCAAAAACAAAAGAATAGCATTGATTATTAGAACTTGACATTGACCTTTCCAAACCAGAATGCTCCGCGGACACCAAATTGCTGAACGCGGCGACTGTATTCAAAAATGCCATTTCCGATGTTTGAGGAGTGAGTATGCTTGTCCGGATAGACATTAAAGACGTTATTCCCCCCCACAAACAAAGTGACGGTGTTCGTCAGTTGATAACCAATGGAAAGATCTGTGACGACTTTAGAAGAAAAAGTCTGATCTCTGGTTTCTACTTGATTCGTCAGCGTATTTAGTACCCAGTTGTCTGGGTTCCCATCTCCGGGATGAACGTATTTTACCTTTCCGAAGCGAGTTGCTGCTAGAAAGACGTTTATTTTTTTGGCTTGAAAGTGCCCTGTTAATATTGTTTTTGATTGTGGTTGAGCCACTTCAATCCTAGAAATTTCCTCTCTGTTGAACAGAATATTTTCAAAGCCCTCAAGGAAGTCAGACGTCCGGATAATTGCGTCACCATTTGCCTTCCTCTTAAGCCTTGTTCTTGTAAAATTGGAAACGAGGGATAAGTTTATTTTTGTCTTTTTTATGCCTAGAGAATAGTTTAGTGTCAAATCAATTCCTTCTGTTTTTGTATCAATAGCGTTGGTAAAAAACTGGGCATTGGAGACACCTATTGGCCCTAAAATCTCCTTGAACTGGATGTCATCACTATCAGAAAACCTTCCAGTTATGACTATCCTGTTGGACACATCAATTCTGTAAAAATCGATCATTATGCCTAGTCGCTCAAGCAAGTTTGCGGCAATACCGAAATTCAGATTTTTTGAGGATTCAGCTTCGAGCGGTAAAATACCAAACTGTGCTGTAACTGGGCTTTCATTATTAAAATGTCCTACATCTTTAGATACTTGGTCATCCCCAACAGAAACAAACTGAGAAGTTGTACTGCTAAAGTGCACCTGTGGCATTGAAGGCGCACGAAATCCTGTATTATAAGTTCCCCTAAAGGTCAGCCAGTCATTGAAGGTATACCGTCCTGAGATTTTCCAAATGAAGTTGCTTTTGAAATCGGAATAATACTCATACCTGCCCCCTGCTGCCAGGGTAATATCTTCGGTTATCTTTCCTTCCAGCTCGCCATAGACCCCAATGTTGTGTCGGTATTCATTAAGTTCATTTTCTGGTCGGAAACCTGGAAAAACCTGAATGCCATACTCTTTGGGAAGGCCGCTTGCCGTGGTATCTCCGCCATTATACCAGGAAGCCATTTCGCCTGCTCGAATCCTGTAATTTTCTAACCGGAATTCACTCCCAAGCTCTACATATACAGGGAAGGTCCAATTTACTTCTCGACTTACATCTATATTAGTTACGTTTTGTGTATAGGTAAAGCCCCCAGCTTTGGCTTCAGAAGGAGACTCTAGTCCCATAGAAGCATTATTAGAATTGCCGACTGCATAGTCAAATCGATTATTCCCGATAGAGTTACTAAAATCAATTTGCCAGGGTAGTTTCTCTGCTTTTACTCCAATTGTAGCTGACCGGTCAAAAATATTTGTTTGAATGGCGGGAGAAAACCCTAGCGGATAAAAACCAGATTGCTTTCTTTTTTGCCAAGGGAACCGATAAAAACCAAAGGACTCTCCTACTCGATAATTTGATCCGGCGAATGAATAAAATTTCACTTTAGGGCCTATTGGTAGTTCCAGATTACCAAATAGATTGGTGTTTGTTAATTTGGCGCTACCCACAGACATTACTCGTTGATCTTTGTACCCTGTTTGGTCAAAAAACTCCTTCACTTTTACTGGATCGGCATCTCGATCGTCTCCATAAATAGTGCCTTTAAAATTGCCGGATCGATTGTAGCTATCTGTGCTCATAAAATCGCCGGTAAGATTCAGAAATCCGCCCTTTGTGCCTACTGGCAATCCATAGTTGCCACTTGCTTTATAGGTTAGTCCATCTCCTTGCTGAGAGATTCCTGAATAAACATTCATGTCCAGGAAGGAAGTATTCTTTTTTAGGACAATATTAATCACCCCTGATATTGCATCAGAGCCGTATTCGGTGGCGGCTCCACTTCTCAAGACTTCTATTCTATCGATGGCGGCCGTTGGGATCGTGTTTAGGTCGGTAGCGACACTGCCCCTGCCAATTGTTCCGTTGACATTGACCAATGAACTTGGATGCCGTCGTTTGCCATTTATCAAAACAAGCAGTTGGTCAGGCCCCAGCCCTCGCAAAGTGGCAGGATCTATATGGTCGGTTCCATCGCTTATTGTTTGGACGGTAGAATGAAAGGAAGGAACAGTATAGTGAAGAAGTTGTGCTGTTTTTTGTTGAATACCTTGGGTCAACCGTTTTCCGTTGACGATATCAGCAGGTTCTGTTTTTTCCAGAAGTGGGCTTACTGAAAATCTGGAACCGACGACAACTACCTCATCGAGGCTTGCCCGACCAGACAGTATTACATTCAATCGAAGTGTGTCATTGCCATTTATTTCTACCACTCGATATTCGGGATTATGGCCAACATAACTGATTTCAACTTGTTGTTTTCCGTAGGGGACTTCCAGTTTGTAGTTTCCTTTAAGGTTGGCGATTGCTCCTTTAGCGAGGCCTGTAATTCGGACAGCTGCTCCTACAAGAGGGATGCCATTTTTGTCCAGAATACGTCCGAACAAATAGCCTGGGTCTTGAGATTCAATAATAACATAAGTAAAAGTGGAAACTCGAACAAACGCAAGTGAATTGGGCTTTAGTGCTTTATTTAAGTTGTAAGCAATTCCTCTGTTTTCTTTGACGACACTAGATGGAGCGTAGGAGCCATCAAGGATTGAAGCATCGTATAGAAAACTTACATCAAAACTTTTTTCAAGTTTTCCCAAATAAGTATCCAGTGGCAATTTTTCTTTACCACTGGATTTTTTTGTTGTGGGGGGGACATTAGTATCCAAGGTCTCCTGACTCCAACAAAGTTGGAAACTGAGAAGACTAACAAAAAAGATTGAATATCTTATGTAGTCAAAATACCGATACAAGAGGCAATTTATTGACAAAATACGGTTACAAATTAATTAATAAATACTCCTTATTTATTTATCAATATTTGATTTTCCTTAAGTTGTTCAATTTTTAAGTCAAATGCAAAAGTTAATGCTTTTAAAAGTGTAGGAACATCTTCTTTAAATGTTCCAGATATTTCTTTGTTTAAAATTTCTTTGTTGCTTACAATAACGTCGTAGCCATGTGCATTTTCAATAAGGCTTACAATTTCAGAAACAGGGGTCTTATCGAAAGTAAGTCGGCCATTTTTCCAAGAATTGTAGATATTTGTATTTACGTCATTTTCTTTAACAAGTTTCGAATCTTTGTTTAGGGTGATTTTCTCACCTGGAGCTAAAACGGTGGTTTGATTTTCTAGTTTAGGTACAGTGAAGTTTACTTTTCCTTCTGTCAACACGACGTCTACTTCTTCGTCCCAGGTGGTCACTGTAAATGTGGTACCTAATACTTCTATGAATGCTCCATTAGGTGTTCGTACAATACATTTTCGTGCGCCTGTTTTGGGAGTCTGCGTTATTTCAAATACTCCTTCGCCTTCAAAGGTCAGTTCACGAACTGAATTTTTACCCCATTTTTCTTGCACCACCAATTTTGAATTTCCGTGAAGCGTAACGACAGAACCGTCTTGCAATTCTACTTTTTCAGTTTCACCGAAAGCTGTTTGGTAGCTTACTTTCCAGGGATACATAATATAGGTAGCTCCAAATAGCATTACTCCGATCACTGCAGCCGCTACAAGTTTTTTGGTCCAAAGATTGACTACTTTAGCGGAAGTTGCTTTTGTTTTGACTGTTTCCGGGCGAGTGATGGTAGTACTTATGTTGGTAATGGAGGACTTGATATTAGAGAACATTTCATCGGCAAGTCCTTCAGGGGCTGGAGCGATATCGAAAACCACATTTTCAACAAATTGTCTGGCTTCGTCAATTATCGTTTTTTTGTCAGGATTATCTTCTATCCATTTTGTCCAAAAACTTGTCGTTTCATTACAAGGTTCGTTTATCCACTTTACAAAAAATTTATCTTTAATAAAATCCTCTGAATTAAAATCTTTATAGTTCATGATTGTAAGCTATAGCATGGGTTAGATTATAAAAGTGTCGGCAAGCGCTTGAGTCTGTCAAACAGACAAACACAAGCGCTTAATTTTAAATCGGGTAGATTTGCCGACTGAGTAGGTGATTTGGGTAAGGGACCTATAATAGGGTAAATTATAATTTCTTTAAAAAAAATTTAAATCACTATCCAAATTGTTTCAGTAATAAGAGGCAGCAATTTTTCATTTCTACCCATTTTTTAAAAATAAATTTTCTTTTTTTTAAAAAAACCTATCAAACCCTTTAAAACAGGGGCTTCAAAAAAATTATTTTTTTATTACTTAGCTCCAGAACGAAGCTTTTTTATTCCTGCAGAGACTAATTTATAGACCGCCGAGACTTGTATAGACATAATAGAAGCGATTTCTTCGTAATCAAAATTTTCATAGTACTTAAGAAACAATGCCTCTCTTTGCCGTTTCGGCAAAAAGCCTATAGCTTGCTTTATACTTTTGAGTTTAGGGTTTGGTTGGTCTAAGAAAACCTCTTTATCATCAACCAACCTTAGATTAGATCCCAAAAATGCACTTTCATCCAATACCAGATTTTTTTTCTGGTCAAGTTTCCTAAAAATCAACCTTCTTAGCGCTTGCAGCAAGTAATATTTTACAGAAGAGGTTAATGTCAAATTCCCTTTAGTTTGCCAGATCGTAATAAACAAGTCCTGAATGCAATCTTGTACAAGTCCCTGGTCTTTGCACAGCTTCATTCCATAATTATAAAGCATATTCAAATGAACAAGATAAAACTGTTCGAAAGCAGACTCATCTCCGTCTTTGACTTTCAGCCATAGATCGAAGTCCTCATTCTTATTATGAAGTGCTTTCTTTTCCAATGTCAGTTTTTTATTTATCGTAAGGGACATAGTATGTAAAATTACTAATCCCTTTTTACGTGATTTGCATAAAAAAGGTTCAATAAAAGTTAGCGTCACTATATTTTACTTCTAGAGCGGAGGGATTCGAATCCAATAATAAGCAATATAGGTCCCTAATTCCAAATTATTTCCCAAATAAGCAAAAAGAATCTCCAATTCTAATTTTTATCCCTTGATAAAAAATTCTATAATTTTTTATAAATTACTATCCATTTGTTAACCTAGATAAATCCTGGAATGAGTAGAATTAAAACACACGCCCAATATCTTGAGGCCTATCGACAATCTGTAGAAAATCCAGAATCCTTCTGGGAACAACAAGCTGAAACATTCCAATGGCATAAAAAATGGGATAATGTTCTGGACTGGGACTTCAAAAAACCAGATGTAAAATGGTTTTCTGGAGGGCAATTAAATATTACAGAAAATTGCCTTGACCGTCATCTGGATACTAGAGGAGACAAAGTCGCCCTACTCTGGGAGCCAAATGATCCTAAAGATCCAGCAATAAAATATACCTACAAGCAACTTCATGCTGAAGTTTGCCGCTTCGCTAACGTACTCAAAGCAAACGGCATAGAAAAGGGAGACCGGATTTGTTTTTACATGCCGATGGTACCAGAATTGGCAATCGGGGTGCTCGCTTGTGCAAGAATTGGAGCCATCCATTCTGTCGTGTTTGCAGGATTTTCCGCCACCGCACTAGCAGATAGAATCAAGGACTCTGACTGCAAAATGGTGCTTACTTCCGATGGCAACTTCCGAGGAAAAAAAACCATCCCAGTCAAACAAGTAGTAGATGACGCACTTAACAAAGGGTGCGATACCATTCAAACAGTCATCGTCTGCAAACGAACAGGCACCGAGGTCACCATGAAAGAGGGCAGAGACAAATGGTGGCACGACGAACTAGCTGGCAAATCTGATCAATTCGACGCAGAAGTGATGGAATCAGAAGACACCTTGTTTATTCTATACACCTCTGGATCTACGGGAAAACCCAAAGGAGTTGTTCATACTTGTGGCGGATATATGATATACACAAAATACTCGTTCGAAAATGTATTCCAGTATGACGAAGATGATGTGTATTGGTGTACGGCCGACATTGGCTGGATAACTGGTCATTCCTACATTATATATGGCCCGCTGCTCGCAGGAGCAACAACGATCATGTTTGAAGGAGTACCAACTTACCCTGATGCGGGGAGGTTTTGGGACCTATGCGAAAAACATAAAGTCAATATTTTTTATACTGCCCCTACTGCAATTCGGGCACTTATGGCAAAAGGAGATCAATTTGTAGAACCCTATGATCTTTCGTCTCTAAAAGTACTCGGATCAGTAGGTGAACCAATCAACGAGGAGGCCTGGAATTGGTACAACGAAAAGATAGGAAAAGGCAATTCGCCAATAGTAGATACCTGGTGGCAAACAGAAACAGGTGGCATCATGATCACTCCGTTACCTGGAATAACGGAACCTTTGAAACCTTGTTTTGCGATGCAGCCCTTGCCGGGAATACAACCCATTTTGGTCAATGCCGCTGGTGAGGAGATCCATGAAAATGACGTGGAGGGTTTACTTTGTGTAAAATTTCCATGGCCTTCAATGATTCGGACTACTTGGGGAGATCATGAGCGCTGTCGGACAGTCTATTTTTCTGCTTTCGACAACCTATATTTCACGGGTGATGGCTGTCGGAGAGACAAAGATGGGCATTATCGAATAATCGGACGGGTAGATGACGTCATCAATGTATCGGGGCACCGGATGGGGACAGCAGAAGTCGAGAACGCGATCAACCAGCACCCTAATGTGGTAGAATCTGCAGTAGTTGGATACCCGCACGACATAAAGGGACAGGGCATTTATGGCTATGTCATTGCACTTGACGACTCCGTAAATGAGGAAGAATTCCGTAAGGAAATACTACAAGTAGTAACCAAAGAGATTGGGCCCATCGCTAAACCAGACAAGATTCAATTGGTGAAAGGGCTCCCCAAAACTCGCTCAGGAAAAATAATGAGACGGATACTTCGAAAAATTGCTTCTGGAGACACTTCAAATCTAGGAGATACCAGTACTTTGCTGGACCCACAAATTGTAGAAGACATAAAGAATAGTGTGATTTAGCCCAACTTTAGGCTTATCTATTGGTGGTAGAAAGTAGGGTAATACTTATTACCATTGACCAATTACCTGATTTTGGCGACTTAAACCATTTATATAATAGGAAATAAAAAAAGCTGTTCCGACAAGTCGGAACAGCTTTTTTACTTTTAGTAAAACGAATTTCTTATAGACAAGAAAGATCGTTTCTTGTTTCAGTGTAAACAGAAGCGCTGTCATCACACTTGTCAATTCCTCTTTGAAGTTCATCACGGTAAGCAATGCAGTTTGCTTCAGAATCATCTGCAATATAAGCAGATTGTGCATTACTGATATCAATAGCAATGTTTGTACATTTAACTGCTTTTTTACAAGAAGGAAGTAAAATAGCAACTACTGCTAGTGCCGCGAAACCTTTTAATAAGTTCTTTTTCATAATAATAAAGTTTTGATAGGTCAAAAAAAATGCATTATTGACTCCCAAAATTAGAAGCCAGAATTATCCCAAAAATAGTTTCTACCTTCAAATAGAATAATTACTAACTTTGGCAGTAATTAACCATCTGGCCGAATAAAAAATACATAATGTGATAATGCGATTCTCTCTTCAAGAACCATTCCAATTCTTAACAACCTGTTAACAATGTCAAAATTTCGTACAAATATAAAATTAAACGCTCCGGTACAAGCTATAACTCACCATTCAAGGATACTTTGCATGGGCTCTTGTTTCACAACAAATATTGGAGGCTGCCTTCAAAGAGACAAATTTTATACCGCTATTAATCCATTCGGCATTATTTACAATCCTGCATCTATAAGCAAATCCATTAAATATATCATCAACGATTATGCATTGATGCAACAAGATATTTTTTTTCATGAAGGAAAATGGAATAGTTTTGACCACCATGGCTCTTATTCAAATTCGGACAAAGCGGCATGTTTGAAAACAATAAATAAAGAGATTAATACCTCCCACCAATTAGTTAAAGACCTGGATTTCTTGATTATTACTCTTGGGACGGCGCATTATTATTACCATCAGCCTACAAAACAGATCGTTGCGAATTGCCATCGGCTTCCAACCCAAGAATTTGTGAGAAAACGACTTTCCCTAACTGAAATCACTGGCACCTTGATGCCTGCCATAGAGCAGTTAAAACGGGTCAACAAAAAACTACAGGTTATCCTGACGGTTAGCCCCGTAAGATATCTCCGCGATGGACTAGTGGAAAGCAACAGAAGCAAAGCCGCACTCCTGCTTGCTGCCGATCAGATGAGTAGTCTGCTGTCTTATGTCAGTTATTTTCCTGCCTATGAATTGGTCATGGATGATTTGAGGGACTATCGGTTTTTCAAGGAAGACATGGCGCATCCAACTCAGGTAGCGATCGATTATGTTTATGAAAAATTCCAACAACAATATTTCTCTATTAAGAGTACAGCCCTGCTTAAAGACCTGAGAAAACTAGCCTCTGCCAGACAACACCGTCCTATTGACCTGCTTTCGGAGGAGCATCGTCGTTTTCGGGAGCAACATGTTGGATTAGCTAGGAAATTGGCAGCGGAGAATCCCGACTTGGATTTTAAGGAAGATCTTGATTTTTTTTCTTAGAAATTGGCGCAAATTTATCGTTTGGGATAGACTCTTCTGAGGTCTTTTTTAAACGCAAAGTTTTATCGCACAGGGAGGATCGTATAGGGTGAAGCTGGCGTTGCGGTTCCATCACTTTGGGGATTTTCACCCAAACGCTAGGTGATCATAAAGGAATCTACTACCAATCAGAGTTTGCCAATTTGGACATCCCAAAGCCCTGCGTAAATTCCATTCTTAGACAGCAATTCTTCATGCGTACCTGCTTCTGCAATTTGCCCTTTGTCCAAGATGAAAATTCGATCGGCGTTTCTTATTGTAGACAATCTGTGTGCAACCACAAGGGCCGTTTTCCCCTGGGTCAGTTTGTTGAGATTTTTCTGGATCGCACGTTCCGTTTCAGTATCGACAGAGCTCGTAGCTTCGTCAAGGATCAGGATTGGCGCGTCTTTTAATATAGCTCGTGCCAGACTCAATCGCTGGCGTTGGCCACCGGACAATTTGATGCCGCGTTCACCGACCAAGGTGTCGTAGCCATCTTTCAAGGAATGGATAAACTCGTGCAGTTCTGCTTTTTTGGTGGCTTCAATAATCTGCTCTTCGCTCGCCTGCTCCATACTGTAGGCAATATTTTCACGAATCGTACCGTGAAACAGATAGACTTCCTGGCTGACCAATGCTATATTTTTTCGAAGATCTGCTTTTGTAAGCGATCTGATGTCATGGCTGTCTACAGTCACGCGGCCTGCTGTGATGTCATACAGTCGAAGGAGCAATTTGACAATGGTTGTTTTGCCAGCGCCTGTTGTGCCTGCAAATCCAATGGTTTCGCCGGGTTGAATATTGAATGAAAGTCCATTGAGGATGGTTGTCCCGTTGCCGTATTGAAAATGGACATCCTCAAAGGAGACCTTGCCCTTCACTGTATCAATGGCCACCGGATCTTCGGCATCAGGCAATTGATTAGGTGAATCCATTAATCCGAATATCCGTCGGGCGCTTGCTCTCGCTCGCTCAAAGGCATCAAACACTTGCCCAAGTCTAGTCACTGGCCATAACAATCGTTGGATCATCATTGCAAAAAAGGTCAATTCGCCAACAGTAATTTTCCCGGAGCCATTCAAAATCCAGTATGCCCCCAACAACATTGCTCCTGCCATACCCAAAGCGATTAGCATTCGTATGACTGGGATAAAAATTGCGCTTAGGCGAATGGCACCAAAGTTTACTTTTTCGTAGTGATCTGAGGTTTGTTTTACACGATCTGCTTCAAATTTTTCTGCGGTAAAACTTTTGATGACCTGAATCCCAGAGATGTTGTTTTCAAGGCGGTTGCTGATATCACCAACGGCTTCTCTTACTTTTTTATAGTGCGGCGAAATCTTTCGTTGATAATAAAAACTGCCGACTAGCATAAATGGAATAGGCAGCATTCCAATAACAGCCATTTCCCAGGAAACCATCCAAATGGTAATGCTTGCAAAAATGAAAAGTACGGCGAGCTGGATTAGATCATTGAAGCCGGTATTTAGAAATCGTTCTAGTTGATTGACGTCATTATTCATCATAGACATCAGATTGCCCGTACGTTCTTCTTCAAAATAGGCAATTTCTCGGTCCTGAAGTTTTTTGTAAGTGTCTACCCGAATGTCGTTTTGAACTTTTTGAGCCAGCTGCATAAATTTGAGCTTGTACAACCATTCAAAAAAGCTTTCCAGTCCAAATATGACAAGAATCAGAAGGGCACAAAATATAGCGATCGACCAATTGTCGCTTGTCCCCATCAAGGATTCAATCCAGCGGGGCGAATTTCCACTCACCGTATCGATGATCCAGCCCACCATAATCGGTGGCATTAAGTCCAGCACCTTATTTAAAATACTCGACGAAGAGGCAAATGCCAATTGAGGATAGTAGGAACGTAGGTATTGAAAAAGCCGAATCATAGGCTTTTGAGGCTCGCTGTTTCCTGGCATTTATGGTGTGTTGGTTATGGAGTTATTGGGTGTATTGAGTTGTTGAGTAGGACGAATAGCTGATTGTATCCGATTTCTAGAACAGTGTTTTTAGATGTTTTTCCATGGTGAATGGATCTGTTTTTGACGGTTTTCTTGCGAATGTACCGCTTTTGCTGATAATGAAAAACTCTGGAATCGCCTGTACATTGTAATCAGTGATAATTTGGGTTTTCATTCCTTCAGAAGCGTAGAGATTGACCATATTTGTAATGCTACGATCGTAAACTTCGCTTTTGAATTTTTCTTCGTCTCTCTCGAGGGAAACATTAATGAAAACTATTTCTTGGTCATGGCTCCAGCTTTTGAGCGTTTTCATGGATTCCAGTTTATTAATACATGGTCGACACCAAGAAGCCCAAAAGTTGATGAGTACAATTTTCCCTTGAAAATCTGACAATGAAACCGAGCTCCCATTTTCGTCAAACATGGTGAAATTTGGAGCGGGACTGCCAGTAGCATATGGTTTTTTGCTAAAATAAGCATCTACTGCTCGCAGATAAAACTCGTTGTAGGGAACTGATGATACGAATGTGTTGTACGTTGGCAACAATTCGTTGAGTTCTGACTTTCTAAATCCCCGGGCCAAAATATCTGCTTGAAAAAAAGCTAGTGGAACACCGTTTAAATGTTGTTCTGCCATTTCGTATTGACCAATATATGGATTTCCTGAAGGGTTGCTTGTATCGTGCTTATAATTGACAAAAGCGATTAGGAAATCTCTATATTTCTTATTGCCCAACACATTATCTGTGACTAGATTGATCTCTTGTATGAAGTTGGCAAAGTCATCAGGAATGGCGTGCAAATTTTTGAAACTATGGTAATACACCATCATTTTGTATCCCCAGTCATAATCAATCTCGGCGTTGATGTATTTGCTGAACATTTCCGGGAGGTACCCTTTTCTTTGTTCGAAGGACTCTTTGAATCGTTTTTTGCGTTCGCGGAGGCTATTCATATCGCTGGAAAAATTGATTGGCCCGAGGGTCTTCATTTTTTTCTCCATTGGTTCTTCGATTTCATAGTAGACGATGCCTTTCTTGACCTGCTTCATCTTGAACTTGTTGGTTTCTTCTGGGAATTGTTTTTTGAAATTGTATAAAAATTCATTGGCTGAACCACAACTCCCACCAAAAACCATTGAAAATTTAAAGCTGTTTGCTTCAAACTCAACATCTAGATGTCCTCCTGGCTCCAGATACAGTTGGGCGGTATTCCTAGCATACTCAATAGTGATCAATTGAGGGATATTGATTTCTAAATCGAAAGAAAACTTGTTTTCGCTGTTTAAGGCGGTGGTCTCTGTAATTATAGTATTGTCCAGGTACAATCGGTCTACATAAACGACGATATTCTTAGATACGGCATTTCTAATCGTGCCGGTAATTACTGTATTGGCTGCGGAAGTCAAGATGGAACACGCCATCAAAACGAAAAATAGCAAAAAACGCATAATAAAAATTTGAATTAACAAAAATGGAACAAAACAATTCGAAAAACGTTGATCACTTTTCCTTTAATTTTGTCCTCAGTGGTATTGTGAAACTTTAGCGATTCGATCTCACTGTGTTACACCTATGGCCTGAGTACAGTTTTAACTAGTAAATCTGTTTTTCGGTGTTCTTCAGGCTTAATGAATTGGATTATGGCTTTGCGCTAACAATATAGGAATAATTCAACAATTTTAATTTACATCTATACAATTGTTATTTTGTAGTAGACGGGACAATTTTGCCTCTGTCAATTAAAACAAGATAAAAGAACCTACTGATTTCGCTTACCATCTATGCATTAATCAAATTCAGTTCCAATATTTTTAATTATAAAAAAAACGTTGTTAATAGAAAGTTAAATCTCAAGTTGTCCATTCATATTATCCCTAATTTTTAATTTGGGGCAAACAACTGCTCAAAGTTTACCTGTTATTTGTTAGCTTTACGTCCCTTTTTTACGAAAGTGATTTTTTTGTGTAAACTGCATTAAATTTTTTAGTGCCATGAATTTCAGAAAGCACGCCCCGCCCCTTGGCGAGATTCAAAATATAAGGTTAAAAGCGCCGATCGTTCATCAGTTGAGCAATGGAATCCTCGTCCATGAAATCAACATGGGCACTCAGGATATATTGAAGCTGGACATTCTTTTTCATGCTGGTCGATGGTACGAGAAAAAACGGTTGGCTGCTCGTTCTTCCACGCGCATGTTGCGGGAGGGCACTACAACTTACAATTCCGCAGAGCTAGCAGAAGAAATTGATTTTTATGGCGGTACTTTACGAATAAACGGAGGCCTTGATACTGCTTTTGCAACGTTGTATTGCCTAACCAAGCATTTCAAGCACCTTTTGCCCTTACTCAAGGATATCCTAACAAATCCAGTCTTTCCAGAAAAAGAGTTTAATGAGTATGTCCAAGCCACTAAGCAACAATTGCTTGTGGAACAGAAAAAAAATGACATCGTCGCTTATCGCGAAATAACTGCTTTGATGTTTGGGCAGGATCACCCTTATGGCTACAACAGCACCATCGACGATTATAACAATTTGAGGATAAACGACCTTCAGACGCATTTTGAGTCCAACTTTCATTCGGCCAATTGTGAGTTACTTTTGAGCGGAAAAACTACGCCAGAAATGATCCGTCTTCTGAATGAAGTTTTCGGCCAGGATTTCCAAAAAGGAAAAAAATACACGCCATCTCATACTCCTAGTCCGGTATCGGATAAAAAACTGTCCTTGCAAATACCTGACTCTCTTCAAACTGCGATCCGAATTGGTCGGCCGCTTGTTCCTAGAAAACATGAAGACTATCAGGGTCTTTTTGTGTTGAACAATCTGCTCGGCGGTTATTTTGGAAGTCGATTGATGATGAATATCAGGGAGGAAAAAGGATATACTTATGGCATCTACTCTTCTATAGACAGTATGTTGAATGGAAGTTATTTCTACATCAGCACAGAGACCAGCCATGATGTATCGGCGCTAACTCAAAAAGAAATCTACAAGGAGCTAAAAAGTCTGCGCAACAAACCCGTCACCGATCAGGAGTTATCTCGTGTCCGAAATTATATGCTAGGCAATATCCTGACAAGTTTGGACGGCCCAATCAATGTCGCGGCACTAAACAAAATGTTGGTGTTAGAAAAACTGGATGGTTCTTATATGGAAAAGCTCGTAGAAGTTATTAAGACGATTACTCCTGGCCGTCTGCAGGAATTGGCCAATCAATATTTCCAGGAAGAAGATTTGTACGAGGTACTTGTTGGCTAGGTATTGGTAAATGGAAGAATGGTTAATTGTTTTAGCTAGAATGTCTGCCTTTACCATTAACTATTCCTCCATAACCATAAACTAAATTAATTACTCGATAATGACGGTAACAGATTTTTCAAGGGAGTTGTTAAACCCTTCATCTGTTGCGGCAATGTTTATTTGGTGGGTTCCTGGGGCCGCATTTGCAACGATTGAAAACTCTCCAGAATATTCCTTCGGTTTATCTAAAAGTTTTGCTGCAGGGAGAGAACCTGTACCAAATTGGCTGTTTGTATCCCAGGCGATGGTTGTTATTTGGACATCGTCTTTCACCGTGTACGATAAGACAATGGTCTCGCCCTTCTTAAATTTTGTATTATCCTTAGGAGAATGAATGGTAATTTCTAATCCACCAGGATTATCGCCTCCACCTCCAGGGTTTCCACTACATGAAAGTGCTATTATAGGAAGTACAAAAAGGCTTGCATTAAATAATAATCTCATTTCTATTTTTTTGATTTGAATAATTACTATGTAAAGGTAATGTATTTTTAGTAGAAGGACTCGTTTTGCTAGGGCAAACTCCGCGTAGAGAATATAGAGGCAAATTCAGAGCCCCTCGTGTTTCCACCAATAATTTATTAATTAATCAAAGATGGTGCATTGTCTTTCTACTCTCTGCCTTTAGATTTGCATAGTAAAACAAATCCCTGTACCAATTGCTTAGTGGGAGCAAAAAACAAAATGCCTGCAAAAATATTTAAGGAAACTAAGGCTTCAATTTCTTATCAACCGCCTTATGTTTTATCGACCGAATATGGCTGAACACGTTAAAATGATGAAGTACCATTGCCAAAACTAGCATCGAGAGGCCACCAACAAAAATGGCAATTCTGGCCACTTCCATACCTGGATGATATTCAGGAAAGAGTGATTTGATGACTAGAATATTGACCACCACAAAGACAACAGACAACAAATACAAAAACACCCCACTAGCCAGCATGTTTTTGACATAAGCAGGCCGCTGACGAATCAGACATTTGTTGAGCAACTTACTGTAGGGAGAATGGTTGGGAACCATCTTCACCAATTCTGTAGACACGTGCTCAGAAGCTTTGTATTCATGTAAGTGGAAATAGGATTTTGCTTTTTGAAACAGCGTCTTCAGATAGATATCCTCTCCATTAAAAAACTGGATGTTATGAGTAATGGATAATTCAATAATCTCATCCGCGACGCGAAGGTGCCGTTTGTAGGCATTGATCTCATATAACGCATTGGCATAGGTAAGCAGCATGATAAACCTTTCTTCAAAGTTCATCGTGATAACAGCCTCTTGGTTTTTTTCGAAAAAGTGTACTACCGTACGGAAATTCTCCTCATCCAATCTGGAGAATTCCAAAAATACCTTAGAGTCATATGTATCAGGTCGTTTTAACATTACCTAGGATATGAAAGTTTAAACTAAATTCCGTGAAAAATAACTGGTTTTTCTTAAAAAAATACTAGCAACTAATATACCAAATTTTAGTCAAAAAAGCCAGTGTCCAGCCGACATAAAAACCTATTTCATTTTAACTAATTTATATAAAACAGGCTTACTTGGGCTTACATCTAGTTCAAAACTAGCAATTTGTATATTCAACAGGTAGAACCCATCTTTAATTTCATTTGGTAAAAATAATAACTCCGAAATCGTACAATTTGTTCTTGGAGTTTCTGGATATTTCCAAAATGCCTTGTGAGATAGCAGGCTACCGCCATCCTCTTCCCTATCGACAGACGGAAGATCGACCAACAAATGATTGACTCCATTTTCTACCAGATACGCTGTCGCCGCCTGATCAATATACGGAGGATTGGCTCCTGAATAATTGGTCCTCAACTTCAAAGAATCATTGGGCAACGTCCTGATAATTAGCGCTTCAGGAATAGTATTTCCTTCCAACAATTCTTCAAGCTGATCCTTGCATATTACCCGATCACCACTATCCATCTTCTTTGGGAAAACAGAAATCAGCCGGGCAGGAAACATAAAAGTAGTTAAGGCCTTGTTTATCGTGTATTTCTCTTTGGCGATGTGGCCAACACACTCTGTATGTGTGCCATTGCCATGGGGATTGATCCGTACATTAAGAAAGTTCACGGGGCCACCTTTAGCAGTTGACCCTATAAAATCTCCAGCTACTACAGGCTCCGCTTGCATAGGAGGCGCGTAAAAACAATTTACATTTTCCATCCCTTCTTTCAATGGGATAGAGAGGTCTATTGGTTCTTGTAAATTGGTGGCATACCATTGATTATCAATCTGTATTGTTGCTTTCATGCCTTCAAGTTATGGAGCTATTCTTTACTATAGAAGAATTCGTAGGGAGGGAAGAGCTTTCTAAATACCCTGTGCTGAACGAGCATAAAATCCTGGTTGTTGTTTATGTTCGCATAGTACCTTTCCAGTTCTCCACGCTTGATGCTTCCATCAGGTTTGAACCCAACTTGTGGCCCTGGAACTGGATAGAATTTGACATTTCGTTTGTTGCCGTTTGTTTTTTGAAGTTCTATCTCGCAGAACGGGATTTCCTGTACTACAGAATCTCGTTTTGGGTTGTTAGTTTCAAAGGCTTCTGCCCCGATGTTTTCGAATGCTTTTAAGAAAAACAATACTTTGCCCTTTTCGGGAACAGCATCGGCCTTGCTGTCACCTAGTAATCTGGTTACTGAATACTCATCTTTGTTTTTTCCTTTTTCCACTTTGAAAGAGGAGTTTTGATCCTTTTTCAGAAAATATTTTACCGTAATTGTCTCTACGTCTTCTTTGCTGGCGTGGAATACCGACTTATCTCTCCAGTCTTCTGGGTCAAGCATAAACCGAGGTCTTAAAACGCCTTCCCATCCCATGATATTGATATCAAATGGGTGTTCTGCACCTTCCAGCATCATATAAGTTCCTTGTTTCCCAGGAGAAGAGCTGCCCACATACATTGATTTTATAAGGTTGCCTGACTTGTCGTACGCTTTGGCCAGGATGCCATTTTCTTTTAGGCGTTTCATTACATTTTTTTCGGCGGCGATGGGCACTCGTTCCTTGATGTGTAGTCTGCGGAACGTTTCTAGCAGGAGATCGATGGATTCTTGCCGGGCGATATGCTTGCCTGTTTTCCAAGTAGTTTTATCCACTCGTTCTAGAACAATGTTTGTCTTTTTGTGGATCAATTCTACTTTGTAGATTTGGTCGGTATTCTCAATAGCAAAATCATAGCCATCGGAAGTGTTGTCTTTTTTGTTTAGCAGGAAGTAAGCTCCAAATCCAAGGAGCAAAAAAGCAAGAAGTAAACCAGTCGATTTTTTCATTATTTATATTTAGTTGCGCAAAAATAAGAAATCCAAATTTCATTTTTGGCTATCGGCAGGTTTGTCTGTTATAGGAGGTCATTATCAGTAATGATTTTTATCCTACGGCTAATATACGGCAATAAATTTTATTTCTTTACAATGTAAAATATTGATAGGAAACCGAACGTTATTGCACCAGTATGAAAATTAGCTTCCAACTTCTAGTCATCCTGCTAATCCTTTCTTGCAAACAAACACCAAACTACCATCCCTTCGACAATCAGTTTGATGTTTCTATCTCTCAGTTGATTCGGGATAATTGCGAACAGATTTCTGTGGAGTGTGGATATTATAATTGGGTGCAACCTACTGGAAGACTCAGAACCTATTACCAAATTTATTCGGAGACACCTGGACAGGTAGTTGCAAAAGGGTTTGAGTATAGATTGGACACCTTTAGAATCAAAAACTTTAGAGATCGGTATACCGATAAAAATCGGCTAGATTCCTTGGTACTTCTTCCCTTTGATGTACAAGAAATGAATTCGGCGTTTGGAAAGTATAAGTACAAATTTCTAGATAGGAATCTGGATTCCCTGCGTATTGTAAATTGGGAGAGGAAGGATACCATCTCCTTGAGATTGATTGTTTATCATGACTACAGGTATCAATTTGTGGTGCGTGGAATTTCTTATTTTAACTCCGAGGAGCATCGAGAGGCACCAAATCAATGGACAAATGTGGCCAACCAAATTGAAGGCTGGCGAGTCCGCGCAGCAAGTTCTAGCGATAATTATTGAATTTCTTTACAGGAAATGGCCTTAAAAACATTAGCAGTAACTGGTTGTTCAAACACCAGGCAGCTCATTTTATCGGGAGGGATGCCGAGTCCGCAAAATAGCCTTGAAATTTCTTTGAATATTCGATCTTCAGGTGGAACGGGGACGTTTAGTTCATTCATTGCCCACTGGTTGATGTTGATGATTTTGCCTCCGGCAAGGCCTTCCATTTCGATAAAAGCGTCCTGGAAATTGTAGGGCAATTTTTCCAATTCGTTTTCTTCGATGGCAACATATAAAATGTTGTTTTTGCCTGAATACATATTGAACGATAGATAGTGATCCCAGAGCTGGCCGAAGTTGAGCACTGGAAAAACGAATACCAACACCAACAATCCAGCAGTCAAATACCGCTTGCGTTCCTTCCAGCCTTCCATCAATAAATTGCCCGTTTCCGTTTGGTAAAAACACAAGACAAGAAATACAATCATCGCAAGATTCCAAGGGATAATACTAGTATTGGAATGCCCGCCGATTGGACTCAACCAGATCAAAATAAACAAATGACTGCCGATACCAGCCAACATTGCCCATTTTCGAGTCCATTTGAAAAGAAGGCCGAGGCCGATTGCGATCTCCGTGATGGGGATCAACAGGCCGAGTAGTTTCAAGGAACCTTGCAATCGGAACGCTGTAAAGTCGAAGAAAAACCGGGGAAAAACGGTCTCAAAATAATTGAAGTTTAATTTATGAATCCCTCCCCACAAATAAATCGCCACTAGAATTAACTGGAAATAATACAACCCGACTTTATTCTCCTTCGAAAAACAAAAAGGCAACAGAAACAACAAATAGTGATACGACCACGGCTGCCAACGCATCTGGTCTTGAAGCAGGAGCACCACAAACAGCAACACCGTCAAAATGCCTACCCATTGTTGGCGAAAAAAACAGCCAATCAACAATGCGCCAATCAGCAAAACTGGCAAAAACAAATCCAGCATTCCAGGAAACTGGGGCATAAATTGGGCAATTGGAATACTTGGAAACCTCCGGTCTCCCTTCCACAAATTGAACGTAATTAACAAAGAAAAAAGGAGGAAAAAGTGAGTGGCTATTCCTAGTCCTAGAGATCTCCTTCTGGATGCTATGGTTTGTATGGAATTAATTTGGTTATGGAGTTATTAGGCGTTTTAAGAACAATTTGTATTTATAGTTATATTATTGGTTAAATCGTCTTTACTCTCCCTTCTACTTACTACTAATTATATACTTTGAAAACGAACGCTGTCCAGCTTGACAAGTACGGCAATCAATATCGTAAAACTGATAAGGGATGAACCGCCATAAC
>CALLWB010000032.1 GCA_938016265.1 uncultured Saprospiraceae bacterium | reverse complement strand
GATTTCTTCAAATTCCGTTTCACTTTCCGTCACCAAAATCAATTCTTTCATTTGGTACTTCTGCTTGATGGCTGGGAATTTAGCTTCCGTTTCATCATCATCCAAATCTTCATTTAATACGTGTACATCTGCTTCTTTGATCGCCTTGTTGAGATCTTGCTCCTTCTCTTGATACGTTCTGAAATCCTGACCCGTGTCACTGCCCCAATCTTTAATATATCCAGCCAATTTTTTAACAGCCTTTTGGAGGGCGTTTTTGATTTTTACCCGGACGTTATCCAGTAGTTTTTTAATCTTGTAGCGGACGTTGGAGATCCCTAGTATTTTTGCTAAGAAGCTAACTAAAAGGGTCGTCATTTGCTGCAAACCAGAATCGACCATACTTATTGCTCCGCTAATATTGCCTGCTGCGATGTCTGCTATGGATGCACCGATCGTGGTGAATAATTCCATGATTTTTGTTGCTTCGCTGTAGAAGAACTGAATCATTCGCCAGATGGATTTGACGACGTTTACAAACCCAGTGGCAGGTGTCAGAAATCCTAGCACATAGAAAGCGCCTGCTTCGAGAATTTCGGTGATTGCCCATTGTTTAAGGCTGTCGACGATGGTGCCCTGTACTTCATTCCCGGTATCCACCATGTCATTCCAAAGTGCTATTGGGCCTTCTGTTATCACTGTCGACAAGAAACCCCAGCCTGCAATCGCGGTATCTACAATCGGTGCGCCGAGTTCTTCAATCAAATATCCTTTGACAGTATCCCATTTTAAGTCAAGTGCGTCCAGCGCCATTCCAAACATCCCTTTCGCATCCCAGGCAGAAGGGACTTCCATTCCGGTAGAACCCGTAAGCCAGGAAGCCAGACTATCTTTAATATTATCACCAATATTCGCAGTATAGCTATTAAAACCGCCTTTTACGGCATCGACCAAGTTGCTCATAAATGCGCCAGGATTATCCCATAAGGCTTTTAACACATCGACTGAATCACCAACTAATGCAATAAACATATCGATATCAATACCAAGTTCTTCCAGTCCTTCTTTGACCAACCATCGGACACCGTCCCGCCATTTGAACCATCCTTCTTCAACATCATCCGGGCTAGCCGACCACAAGTAATTCCATCTACCATTCTCATTTCCTGCGAGATCGGTATCGGTGACTTCTAGTTTGGAGAAGATTTGTCCTTTGCCAGTTCGTTTAGTTTTATCTTCCTCGCCTTCTTTTACTTTGTTGACGATATCTTGTGCATCTTCTTCTTTGATTCTATCTTCTTCTACGAAGTCGTCTTCGAGTTTATGGATATAAGACAGTCCTTGAGCGACCTTTTGGTCATGCGATAGATCATCATAGTTGCCATCGGTACCCCCTTCTTCGTCTTTGGTAAACCAGGATTTTATTTTGGCCCAGATTTTTTTCAGGATATTAGAAATCCATTCTACTGCTTTTGCAAGGAAATTTTGCACCGCACCAATTGCTCCGTCGATTACTTTTCCAACTGCCTCAGGTATGCCAGATAGACCAATGAGCTCCGCCAATAAGGCAATCAATAATTGAATAACTAATCCGATAGCTGTAAAAATTCGATTGATTCCAGAACCAACAGCGCCCAGCGCAGCATCCGCAAGTGCACCAAGTAAGGCAGAACATAAGGCACCAATGACATCAATATTTTTCACAAAAAACATGACTCCGTTGTAAATAGCTTTTATCGCACCAATGAATCCGGTAGCGATGGCCATAACGGTGGCAATTCCTTTTTTCAGAACTTCTCCGACCCCCCAGTCGATCAATTTTTCAATGATCATGTCCTTGATTGCCTTGACAATATCCTGGCTCTTGGTTTTGACAAACTCCCAGATTGCCTCGGGTCCGTCCTCCTGAATACCTTTTATCAGATTGTAGAAGTCTTCAATATTTTTGACAGCGTCTTCTCCAACATTATCGACCATTTTCTGACGGGCTTCCGGCCAGTTTTCTGTGGCTTCGCCTTTCACCATATTCCAAATAGCAATCGGGCCATCCTGAATAATATTTGTAATCAATTCGATACCAGAAATAGCAAAATCTACTAATTGTGGACCTAGCTGCTCGGCAAAAAGACCTTTTATCATTTCCCAGCCGACACCAAAGAAATCCAGCACCATCATCAAAATGCCTTTGAGATCAAAAGTTTCTGGGAGTTGAATGTCTCCAGAATTGCCAGTCAACCATCCGATAAGGGCAGACAATAGATTTTGCACTGGATCGCTAAAAAACAACTGGAATCCTCCTTTTACAATAGCGACTAGGTTCTTGATAAAACCAATGGGGTCTTTAATAATCGCCCAAATCGCTTTTCCTATGGTTATTACGGTGTTGATAAATTTGTCTGCATCCAGTCCGACACTATTCAATGCCCATTTCAAGAATTCAAGCGCCAGTTCTCCAATAAACTTTAAGATTTTAGAGAGGACACCCTCCCATTTTTCCTTGAGTTTTTCGATTTTTTCGTCGATTAGACGAATGGCCTCATCTCTTTTTACCTGGAGCATGGCAATGAGGTCCTGTTCTTTCTTTTCTACATCTTCTTCGAGTTGCAGGAGTTTTTGTTCAATGTCAAATTGTGCACTTTGAGCTGCAGCGAGGAGGTCTCCTTCTAGTCCGCTGATAAACGCATCAATCTTTGTACGGGCATCGTTGATTTTTACCTTACATTCTTCAATCACTCCTTTATTGCGGGTAGTGATAGTAGCAATTAGGGTATCTATTTTACCGACATAAATATCCCGTTCCGTCTCAAGGGTATCTTTTACTTCTTGATGGTCATTTATGCCTGTTAATAAATCGTCTAACCATTTGAGCCAGCCTGTAGCACCGCTATATCGCTCATCTTTATATGCTTTTATCTTTTTGTCAACATTGTCTTCAAACTCCTGGGCGGCCTTGTCCATTCCGGCTTTAAACTCCGCGTGAGATTGAGTCTCCAGATCTGATAAGGTTTGGGAAACCTCCTCTTTTACTGGGTTATAAATCGAGTAAATATGAGCGACCACTGCTGCCCTTTTTTCTTCAAAAGACATTTTTGTATCGTTCTGAATATCTCTTGCCGCTTCTAGTTCGGTCTCCCGTTCGGTGCGCATTTCCTGTCTGCCAGTTTCCTCTGCAGTATTGAGCTCCCCATCAAGATTGGATTGTTCCTCCGTTCTTACAGTTTCTAGCTCATCGGGGATTTCATCTTCGATTTTATCCAGCTCTTCCACTCCCTCTTTTACCTCCAACAATTCGCCGGAGTCTACCATGTCAAGGTGTACTTTGGTAATCCCTTCGTCAGCTATTTTTTTGTCAATTCCTTCTTTATCCTTGTTGAAGTGGGATTGGATTGGTTTTAGATCGGGAATAAATTCCTCCGACAATTTCAAGGCGTCTGTCAGTGGCGCGTCTTCAATATCTGGGAGTGGGACAGAATTGTTAATTTCATCCGGGATACCATTTAGAGAAGATTCCCATGCTGAATAGGCTGCATTATAGGCGTTTATTTCTTCCTGAGAAGCATCTTCCCATTCTGGTTCTGTTGGAGGACTGCCTGCTTGTGGGTTTACGGTATTTATACCTCTATAGGTAGTAACAATTCCCCCTTTGTCGACTCGGATTACGCTTTTCCCAGCAGAAGTAATGATCCCTGCCTTACCATCTTTTTTGAAATTATCAACATGCTTCAATTTTGTTGGCATGTTTTGGGAAAGTTTCGACTTTAGGTCATTTTTCGCTTTCGCTTCCCGTGTATCCGGTGTTGGTTTATTATCTGTTGTCTTTACTGCATCGCCTTTTATTCTGGTATCTGTTTCACCGGCTGGAGCGATAGTGGCTTGTTTTGATTCTTCTACTTTTGTGGGCGCAGTTTTCTTAGTTTGTTCATTGGTAGAAAGTACATTTATTTTGCTCTTGCCTAGTTGGAATGGTGCATTTGTCGCAGTTTGTAAGAAAGCCTTTACATTAAAATCTCCTCCCGATACAGCGGTAGGTGCTTGTACTTGAGCACTTGCAGTTGGCACTTGGGCTACTGGGCTCGTTGTTTGCTTAGAATTTGCTGGTGCGGAGTTTGGCGTTTTACCAGGGGCGGCTGCTTTTTGCAAGACAAATTTGCCTTGTGCTACAGGTTTTGGTGTCGGTTTTTTCTTTGCCCCTTTTTTGTTGGGTGTATTGTTCTTAGTGGCTTTTTTCCCTTTGGTGTCAGCTTCTTGTTCTAGTGCTTTATTGTCATTGACTGGCATTCCATTTACCTCGGAGGTTGGACTGACAGTGCTTTCGCTTTGCTGGACGACGTGGGTTAGCTCGTGGCCGATTAGTTCTTGTCCTTTTGGGGTGAAGGGCTGGTATTGGCCGGGTGCAAAATGGATGTCGTTTCCTTGTGTAAACGCGTAGGCTCCAATTTCTTTTGCTTTCTGCGAATTTTTATGAATGGAAACGTTCGAAAAATCTGCATTAAATGCGGATTCCATTTGGTTGTTTAGGCTATTTGGTAGTCCGTTTCCTGCGTTTCCTCCCTCCTCGCCACCACTTTCGAGTTGAAATTTTTCTTTTTTCTTTTCTTTTTGATTTTTGTCTTCTTCCTTATCGGAAGCTGGCTTTCCCGCCTTTTTTGATGCCGAATGGTTGTTATTGTCTAGTTGAAATCGGCTATTGGATGATTGGTTGTTGTCGTCAGCGGGTGGGGTGTCTGCCGTTTCTTTACCTGATTTTTTGTCTTCTGTTTTTTCTTCTTTTGTTGCAGTTTCTTCAATAGACTCCAAGGGCTTGTCCTCTTCGATGGGAGAAGTGTTGATTGCCAACTGTGGTGGACGGATTGCCGAGGTGCCTTCCTGAATACTGTCCTTTTCCTCTACGGAAGCAGCATTAGAAAATTGCCTCTGATCTTGATTTATGTCTCTTTCATTTTTCATTTATTCAAATAATGGGTCCCTCCCTATAGTTCATAACATTAATTTACAACGTATTGTTACTCTGATCAATTACAATTTTTGCCGATTCTCCCATAAAAACACTAAAAAATAGGATTGATTTTTCAACCTTAGTAAAAAAGCTAGTGGCTTTTGTATTAATTTTTTGCCACACTACCTGCATGCTGTCCCATTGAAGATATAGGAACTCATTGATTGAAACTAGGTACAAATTTGAAGGATTGTCTCTTGATAAAATAGGCGTTGAGTAGTGGTTATTATGTTCAAATTGTTGGTTAGTAGCAGTTTGGTGTGTGGTCGAGCCTTCGGATTGTTCAGAATTTTCTTTATAGAATGTTGTTGAATTGATGAAGTAAACAGGCGTCTTCAATAATAAAATTACACCATCACCATTTTTAGATACAATTTTGTCGCCAGTTGTTCCCGCCTAAAAGAACCTATGCTAAACGAGTTTTTCTAGTCGTTTTAGGTATTCTTGTTGGTGGGTAAAATCAATGGAAGGAAATGATTTTGGCAGATACCTGACACACCATTTTAAATATTCAAGGATCAGATCTAATCTGTCTATTTTTAGTGACGGGTCATAAGAATAACCATTCAGGTCCTCAACAAGAAGTGTATTGTGCCGGAGTTGAGTAGTCATATAGTTGACGCCCTTGTTTTTTGAAACTAACAATTTGGGCTTGATGTAAAAATATTGCCAATATTCTACTCCAGCATTTGCCAGTAGAGCAGTGATATATTCTTCATAATTTTTAAAAGGAAGGGCATAACTTATTCCACCATCATAAAAATAAAAATCATTAGGAAACGTCTTTGAATTTACTAGAACACAACCACTATATGGAGTATAGAGTGCTTCACTATGGTCATTTCTTGTAGGGCTTTCAAACCAACTTAACTGATGTAATAGGTCCGTTTCTTTTTTGCTTAGTTCTCCATATTGTAGAAATTCGTCGTGGCTGATTTGCCAAAATTTTGACGTTGCCTTTAGAATATTTCGACCTCCGTTGAATGCAAATCCGCCATAAATTAGAGGCTCATTTTCTTCTTGAACTACTCGCTTCCATCTCATAAAGGCAGAAAACAGGAAAAAGGGAATCTGTTGATCTTCGTTTATCGTTAGATTCTGTTTGTCCATGACCCGACTGATTCGACCTTCAATTATTTTGGAGAATTTCTCCTCAAATTCAGCGTCTTCAATAAATTGATTAAACATTTGAAGGTCTTCTTCTTCTATAGCTATTTCTGGACTTTTTGATTTTACGACGTCAATAAAATCATAAATCAATTGTTGTATTTGTTTTTTCATTAGAAGCTTAAAATATTATTATCAATATAGTAATCTATCAGTGCACAGTAATCTTCTACAAGGGAGGCGGACATCCCCAGATTGTCCCAAGCTAATAATTTATTTTCTAAATCCTCACTGTTTGCATAGGTGAATCCATTTGCATTTCTACAAAGGGTTACGTTTTGCCAAAAGCTAGAAGGAATTTGGTTTGGTCCGGCGGCTTTCGTTTTCTGCCAAAGGTTATTCCAGCCTGTAGAGTTAATATTACGTATGATACTCGCTGGGTTTATAGGAGGTTTTTCACTCACAAAAGATTTAGAATCTATCTGACTTTTGCCTGTTCCATTTACATTTTTATACCCCCATTTTATCTGAATGTTTTTAGCAAAACCACTAAGTGGATCAGTACTGGAAGTGCCGTGCATACTGTAAGTTACCTCATAATACATTATTTTGTCTCTGAGACTGTCGTAGTTTGTATGTGAAGGAGTCATGTTTGCTAATTGCTCCAAGCTATTAATAGCAGGTTTTTCAGCCTGTTTTTCCATATTTACATTAACAGATCTAGAGGTAATAATTAAATTTTGTTGCTTGGTAACATTACCAGGACCTCCTAAGTCGTGATGTATTTTGTGGGCTTTTACCCAATTGTTTACCGTGTCATTGCAATCTTGAGCATGAGTCCAACCATGTATCGATGGACTGGAATCTGAACTGCCGGATCTATTATTTGTAAGTGGGAATGCTGAAATTTTATTTGACCCCAAACTAATGACTGTGTTAAGTTGAAGTACCGGTCGGTCATTATCCAATTCACCAGGAGTAAGCTGTAGGTTTTCATTGGCTGCATGGGTAATGAATTTGCCTTTTACATAGTCGGCAATTTTCTGAATCATGCCTAATATCTTGCCCCGAACATTCTCTATAAAGGTGCGGATTTTGTCTCGTATTCCTCCTAGGTTTAAGAAGTCAAAAAGCGCACTTACCAGCAAGTTTGTAATTGAATCTAATCCGTTTTTGACCAAGACTATAGCACCAGACAAATTGCCATTTGCGATATCTGCCATGGCAGAACCAATCGCGTTTAATAGATTTACTATTTGCTCTGCTTGTTCGTAGAACGTTTTGATAAGCCTCCAAATGGACTGCAGCGCAACAAGGATTCCTGCACCTGGAACAAACATTGCTAGGATTTTCTTACCAGCCTCCAGTAATATTTTATTTTTTGCATATCCTTTAATTTGTTCGATCAAAGAACTTTTTATTTCCTCCGCTTCAGTTTCAATGGTATTGCCCATTTCTTCTAATACAGCCTTTGGGCCATCACTTATCAAGGTGGTCAATAGGCCAAAACCAGCTTTCGCTCCTTCATAAAATTGCTCTCCAACAACAGCCTTGATTTCGTCCTCCCAATTTATACCAAGTATCTCCAAGGCAAAATTAGCCATACTTGCAAAGTCCAAAGTAGCAGGGAATTTCAAGTTAGGATCTCCAAGTAGCCAGTTGGTTACTCCGCCCATCAACGATTCTCCAATCGTCTCCGTATACAACTGGAAACCTCCCGTTACTGAATCGACCAGATTTTGAATGAACTGCGCTGGATCATCTGTCAAGGCATTCATAATATCTGTCGCATTACCAAAGAAGGCCATGATCTGATCATACTCCACAAAATCATTGACAAAATCTAAGAGTTGACTAGTTATGCCTTGCTGCGTGTCGATCACACCAGAGCTGACTAGCTGCTGAACGTGCGACCAACTGTACAACCAAATGTTGGTGCCTTGTACGATTTGGATACTATTGTACAAGGCATTGTTTTGAGATTGGTTAGTAAACCAACTATATAATACATTTTCATTTTTAATGTGATTGTTCAGGTCGGTTTGGTTGACCGTAACACCAATTCTACCATGATTCGCCATCGCCACTGCAACTAACAAATGTCGGTCATCAAACCCAGTTTGAGGCGTATAGCTTCCCTGGTAAAACTTAAAGACATCTGACCAGCCATTTTGGACGTGGACTAACTGTGCGTTTGGTTCTGGTAGTGGATGTACGACATAGGCTGCATCTATCCATCCTTCTTGACCAGATGCGCTAATGACATATTTCCATGTAGGAGTAGAACCTGTTTCATGACAAACGACCCTTACGTCTGTATTGTATTTTATTTTTCCATTTTCCTCACCACCTGGTATTTTTCTTACTTTTACTCCAATCGTATTAACAATGTCAAAACTGCCAGCCGGAGAAGAAATTTTACCAAATTCATCAATACTTTCTCCTCTGAATTGATCTCCTTCGATCGGTATATAAGAGCTCAGTTTATCCCAGGTCTTGCCATTTACTTCCACCAATCCATCCTGCCATTGGAACATCGCTTGTTGGAAAGAGCTAATTGCATTTATCGTGTTTGTACCCGCCTTGCCGTCAATTATACCAGGAGAGAATTCAGCATTTTCGAGTAGCTGTTGGACAATCATTACGTCCGCTTTTTTGTTTCTTCCTCCTTGCCCAACGGATGCTGAGATAGTAGAAGAATCAGCAAATTTTGAAGCCAGGTATTTTTCTATGACAAGCAGTCTAATTTTCTCTTTTTCATTTTCAATCGCATCCGTGGATTGTTCTCCGATAGTCATGGCGTAAATGTCCTCTACACATTCATACATCTCAGGATCATCCGCTGTTTCGACCAACAACTCCACTGCTCTTGCTTTTAAATCAAACGGATCAGAAGCCATCATCCAAACGCCTTGTACATCCTGTCCTTCTGGTGCAACATTTTCTACCCAAACATGATGCAGTTCATCGTTGCAAGGTATCCGTACCATCTCCGTCAACAACGGCTTACCAGTAGGAGACAGTCCTAGTCCAAATGTCGGCGTCTCCATCAAGTCTTCCAGCGTCGGAAGCGTTATCCATTCGCCTATAGGCAGCGTCTTCACTGCTGCATTTGCAGGATAGTTCGCGAGTTTTGGGAACAAAGAGAAATCACCATACGCCTCCATTGCTAGGAATGCCCATGTATCTCCTTCTATTGCTTGTATTTTTGAATCCGGTTCTATGATTCTCTCCTCGACGCCTGTACTTAGAGTCTCATCTGAAGCAAGAGCATTCAGGACGCTTGTAGGTCCACCTCCAAGCCCTCCGCCATCAGCAGTCGCGACGGTATGCTGACCAATTGCCACTTCATAATTGATCAGGTCTGCAGCACTAGGTATCGTGATTTCTGCTCCTTGTGTTAAAGAAACATTTTCATTGGATTCATGTTCTGCAAGAGGCAATGCTTTTTCATAGGTTCCATAGGCGATCATTGCTAATGAAGACCAGGTGTCGCTGTCAATTGCCTCAATAATGGAGCTTGGAGCAATACCACGTTTAGCCGCAGGCAGGGCATCCAAATCATTCATGTTTTGCCAGGTCGGTAGTGCCAGCATTCCAGGAGGTACTACTAATTCTGTTTCTTGCACACTGGATGAGCTGTTATTACTTCGTACATGCTCGCGATCAGATGTTGTATCTGCTGCACCAGAAAGTCCGGCATTGGTGTTTATTTGGTCGCTAACGGATCTTTCGGCGCCAATTTCTGCATCACTCGCCAAACCTCCACCGGCAGTGCCTCCATCTCCCCCGTCTCTTGCAAGGCCCTGTGCTTCGGCTTCAATTGCTACTGGAGGATCTGTAGACTGCACGGGTTGGTGTGCTTCGATCCAGGCAGCTCGTTCTCTATGGTTGTAGACGATGTCTGCAATCTCAAACATAGGGAGATCGCCTCTTGGGATAATATCTCCAGGTTGTGCATCGTGTATAGAAAATCCGGCACCGGAGCCGTCATCTTCAAATTGGTATAACTCACTGGTCAGCAAGAATTCTACTAGACTAACCACTTTTGTTACTGCATTCTCTACATCCAGCTGGCTAGTGCCATTGGTAAACTGTACTGCATTGTGCAATTGCTGCGCCGCATCACTGGCTGCTTCAATTTGTTCAACTTCAGAAGCGATCTCAGAAATTAACTGATCTGGTGGTCCCGCCCACATTTGAGGCGCATTTCCTACTTGATGAGTAACAGTGATGGTATATCCGGTATTTCCAATCGGTGTTGGATCAATCTCAATTGTAGGAGGTCCTAACTCACTTGGAGCGGGTAAATAAATTTCCTGGCCTTCGGTAAAATCAAAGATATCAGGATTATGCTCTTCTATTCTCCAGAATAAATTTTGATCATCATACACCTCTCTTGCAAGGAAGTAGGAGGTTTCAAAGAAGTGCAAATAAGACAAGTCTGTTGGTATTGGGTATCTGAACGGTTTAGCTTCATTTTTGGCAATATTGCCTAAATTTGATTTGTAAGGAATGGTAACAAAACCATCGTGTCCAACATTTTGCGACCACTTTTCTATATAAAGACCGTAGCTTTCATGATCAAATGCCTCCATTCCTAATTCTTCCCATGATCTTTCGTTACCAATTGTAAGCGGGCCCGCTTCACTGGTGCTAATTTGAATATATGCTCCTTCTTTTGCAGTATATGTAGCACCATTATTATTCCCATTTTCAAAAACATACCCAAAAATAAATTCTAATGTTGCCCGTTTGTCTTGATCTACAGGCCATCCCATAAAGTGATGTTCAAATTGGTCTCTCCAATACGCTTTTCCACCTGTTAATGAAACTAATTCTCTAACTGCTCCTTCTCCCTCCGCGACAAAGGTATATGCCAAAACCGTAATTAGTCTTTCTTCGTCATTGTTGTCTGCATTATGACCAAACCAACCATCGTCCTCCATCATTGGCAATAACATCTGTGCTCTTTCATTTAAAGTCGCTTCGATGTGCCAGCCAGCATCTATCATATCCCGGTATGGCTTGGATTTGTCTAATAAATCAAGAATACCATAATCGCCAGATAAAACATTTAATAGTTTGAATACTAGACCGGTTGGTTTGATGACGCCTTCCTGAACCAACTGATCGGCAAATTCATCTGCTGTCTCCATCGCCGCTTTGATCTCACTCCAGGAAGGAGCGTCTCCGAATATTATCCAGATGATAATACCAATCGGGCCACCTTTGAAGAAGGCGGATAATCCGTCTTTGATCACATTGACCAATAGTAGTACGGCCTTGACCCCTTCAGCATAGGAGCCAAATCTATCCGTTTCAGACCCCATCGTGTCGGTGTCTTGTTCTTCTGGACTTTTATCTGCTGCAGGAGCTTCTATTTCCTCTGCCATACTTCCTAGACCGCCTTCGGCATCTGGCTCGTTGGTAGATACTTCGTTTACTGGGTTGTTTTCGACGTCGTAATCTGCTCCATCTAGTTGCTGAGGACTATTGGTACTTTGTGGGGCTGCCTGTTGAGTCGGCAGGTTGGAAGGAGCTTCGGAAGCATCATCTCTGTCTCCAAATGCAAAACTTCCAGACCAATTTATTTCTCCAAGGTCTCCTAATTGTTGATCGACTAATGGCCATACTTTTTCACCTTCCCAAATATTTAATGCATTCCATTCCATGAAGGCATCTACAATTAATTTGAGTACTGGGTTGATTGAAAGGTCAAGTCCCATTTCTCCCCAAATATCTCCATCTGCTCCAAACAGACTAATCCAAGGGGAAATTTCAATCGGCACATGAAGTCCAATACCTGCTCGGATTCCTGCTGCAAAAGCAAGGATACCATCCAAACCTATGATCAATTTGACGTAGGCCAATAATTCAGCATCAATGTCAATACCCCAGGAGGCAGAAAGGGTAGCAGAAAAGTCAGGCATTCCACCTTCCTTAGGACGCCAGTCATAAATACTGGCTGAACCAATTACAATTAGCGGACGAGTGTTTATCGTTATTCCAAAAATAATTCCGAATCCAATCGAAAAGATATACATAATCGGAATTGTCATTCCGAATTCCAGATCAAATGCCCACAACTCATCAGGCTCCATCACCGTAGCCGAATAGGTAAGTGTCGCAGAGATAATCGGATCCAGTTGCTCGTCCATGGTTATACTGGCGGCACCAGAAAGACCATTCATTAAGGTGACTGCGACCTCTCCATATAGATCAAATTCGTCCCTGTTGATTGAGAAGGCAACAAACCCGTAAAAATCTCGCTCATCATCATCTTGCCAGCCCAAAATTGTCAGGCTTCCTTCTCCTATAAATACACTTTCGTCATTTTCGCTTAACCAGGTAACTTCCGCACTCCCTGTAATTTCAAAATCACCAATCTGTCCGGTTATGGTTACGCCTCCTCCTATGGAGACTAACTCATTGTTTCGAATACTTAAGTGGCCAGACAATTCACTAAATTGCAGATCACCGTCGAATAAGCTGAAGACGGCATCGGTTTCTAGTTCTGCATCGAGTGATTTGATTTCATTATTGATGAAGTCGTAGGTGAAGTCTGCATCTAAGGTGACAATAACGTCTCCATTACTATAAGATGCACCAACAATACCTCCTAGTTCAGATATGGACCCGTCTGCAAAAGTGACATCAAGGCCAGAGCCTGAATTGATAGTGACTACGCCACCCCCCATCTCTATATCATAATCACGTTCAAGAGTAAGTGCTCCAGAGCCGCTTAACAAGGAGAAGTTTTGATCGGTATCTGAGAAACCAAAGTTTCCTTCAAAGAAACCGCTTAAAAGTTGTCCTTGATCATCAGTGACGGAGACTGCTAAGCCGCCATCGATTTCTGACAATGCACCATCTTCGAAGGAGGCAGAAATGTAGGCCCCATTATTAATATAAATGCCAAGATTGTCCTCCGTTTGTTCTGATATGGCATAATCTCTTTCCAAGGTAAGATTGGCATTCCCCGTAAGGATAGAAAAATTTTGATCTGGTTGGGTAAGGCCAATAGTACCTGAAAGTCCGCCACTAAATATTAGTCCCTCTTGGTCTGCCACCTCAATTTCTACAGCACCCTCTATTTGAGTCAAGGTACTTTGTTCGAAGGTAGCTCCAAGGGAAGCGTCTTTTAATATTTTAAATCCTAAGCTATCTTGGGAAGGCTCGGAGATGACAATGTCTTTAAGTAGATCAATGGCCGCCATCAACGTCAATCCTTGTCCCCTTGGAAGCATGCCAATCAAAGTAAGTCGGGCAATTGCTTCTTCCCCTTTTTTGAGGTCGACTCCCAAACTCGCATCAATATTTGAAACGCCTTGCTCATCCAGAGAAACAAAAAACTGACTACCTGCAACAAGTACAAGCGCATATTTTTCACCAACAAAAATGTCTAGTTCTGCCTGAGAAACCGCATGTATCATACCATGTAACTCAAAGGGATTCAGGTTAGCTCGGCCTGTGAAGGATATCCTTCCAATTCGTTTTTCAGTTGTTGAGAATCCGCCAGTCGCTTCCAAATCTACCTGGACTAAATTGCCTTCGTCATTGAAGGTCAAGGTGAGCACACCACCTGTATCTGTGTCAGTGGTGAGGTGCCCCTCATTGACAATTGCATCAATATCTGGAGTACTTAGTCCACTTGTTATTGCAAGAGCAATGACACTTGGTTTTATGGTAATACCGTCATTGTCAATTTCAAGGAGTAACTCCGCAATCCCTTGTGCTTGAATACTGTCAGAGCTTAAGAAGATCTCTGTAGTTACTTTTGCAGCCCCTTGCACTTGTACTCCATCAGAGCCAAACGAAATTTCAAGAGATGCACCAGCAGGAACTTCAAGATCCACACCTGGAACAACAGGGATGGTTTTAGGTATGGCGGTGGATAGTGTAGCAACACCCTCCCAGTAATCCTGGGATGGATTGACAACTACATTGGCCGTTCCAGTAGCAAACCCATCTGTTGTTGCCACCTGAATTGCACCGACAAATAAACCACCATTCCCTAATTCAAAGGTTAAGGTCCCGGTTTGGACAACGATATAACTAGATAAATTTTGTTGGTCTATTAATTCTATGGTAATGAAACCAGAGAAAATGCCTTCATCAATGGTGATTTGGACCGTTCCCTCAATGCCCATAATTGTAGTAGTGGCAGTTAGAGAGAAGGTTGGAATTTCAATGCCAGAATTACCAAGTACAATGACCATGTCAGCAAAACCGACGATTTCCATTCCTGCAGTTGTTTCTACCTCTACTTCTACTTGTAAGTTTAAAGTACCTTCCATTTGAACACCCTCAAGACCAAAGGAAGTCATCAATTCTTCATTAGCAGGAATAATGACATCGATACCAGGGAAAAGTTCTATTGATTTTGGTTGTAATGTGGTAAGGGAGGCTACACCAGACCATTGGCCTGTCTCATAATCTACTTCAACACTTGCACTTCCTGCTGCAAATCCGTCGGTGGTACTAACTTGTACTTCACCAATAAATTTACCACCTTCTCCTAAGTTGAATGTTATCATTCCTGAATCTACGGATAGGTAGTCAGTAATTGTTTTAGATTGCATGAGGTAGGCAGTGACGGTACCAGATACACCTTCAGGAGTTACCTCTGCTGTAACGTAAGCAGGCATCCCCATGATTTTTGTTTGCAAATCAATTGTCAATATAGGATCAACAGTCCCTTCACTATCTACATTGAGCTCAAATTTCACCCTTGGAAGGTGCTCACTGACCACTGTTAACAGGCCAGACTCGAATACGCCGTCCTGGAACACCACATCGACTGAAACTGCAGTAAGAAGTGGAACAAGGTTCAAATCCAATTGTAGTGTAGAACTACCGGAAACTTTCCCGAAATTAATGTCCAGTACCTGGTCAAGCAAAGTAAATAGAGGAATCGCTGGACCGGATGGTTGGTTGGTGGAGGAGGTTTTAGTTGTTTTGGTTGCTGGTGCGGGAGCCCCTTGTGCTGCTTTTTGTACTACTTTTAGCGAACTGTCTGGCAGTGCTTCTTTCTTTTTGCCAGTTGTCGATTTGCCGGTGTGGTCGGCAGCTTGTTTACCTTTTATATCGGCCTCTCTTTCTAGTTTTTTGCTGTCATTGACTTGTACACCATTTTCTAGTTTGGTTGGTTTTACTTTTCCAGCGCCTTGTTGTGCGATATGTGCCAACTCGTGCCCGATTAATTGTTGCCCTGAACGGGAATACGGTTGGTAGTGTCCGGGGGCAAAATGTATGTTTTGTCCCTGCGCAAATGCGTAGGCGTCAATTTCAGAAGATTTACTGGAGTTTTTATGGATTTTTACTTTAGAAAAGTCGAGCTCAAAGGCGGCTTCCATTTTTTTGTTTACTTCGGATGGAAGTCCGTTTGGAGCGATGCCACCTGCATTAGCGTCATCGCCATCGTTGAGTTTAAACTGTTCTTTTGATTTTTTTTCTTTTAAAGGTTTGTTGTCTTCTTTCTGTTTAAGTTTGAAGGGTGGTTTGCCGCTTGGATATCCGTTTTTTTCTGCGTTGTGATTGGGATGTCTGTAGCATTCACCTGGGGCTTGAGTACCTGATCCATCGGATGGGGGAGTTTCTCCACTATATTCTTTAATGGCTTCCGTATCGCTAACTTCGTCAGACTTTGCTAGTTGTTCTATTTGTATTTCTTCCGCACTGTCCTCGTCTTCTGGAGGAGGAGCCGTAAAAATTGCAAGCGTAGGCGGCATAAGTGAATGGCCTTCTAGCTCCTCAATTTCTTTATCAATTGAAGCAGCAGCCAGATACTTTCTTTTATCTGGTTTTGATTTTCTTTGTACGTTGCGTTGACCTTTTTCCATAATCTATTATGGATGCTAGGTCGATAAAACAGGTGGATTGGATAGGTGGGACTATTAAGATAAGTCAATTCTTTGAAAAAAGAAAGTTTTTGGATAAACTAAACCAGATAATCCTTTACATATTCTTTATGGGAATAAGTCTTTATTGACTGTATGCCTTGAGGTGCAATTTTAAAACTCAGGTAGTCAATGTTTTGTTTCTCAGAAGTTTCAAAAAGATAGTCAATACTTTGAATAATGGCTTGATCTTGGCCAAATCGTTGATAAATCGTGTCTGCGAGTTGCTTTTCTACACCATAAACTCCCAATTGCACCACAGGGATAAGATGTTGGTCTTTAAATCCTACTGCGAAGTATAAATGCTGTTTGTTGTGGGTGAAGTATTCGTTGAAAAGGTCAGTGATAATGGTATCTGGTATGTTGAGGACCGTTTTTATGGCAGCGCCTATTTTTGACCAGTTACTGAAATGTCCTTGAATGTTGAAGTACGCTTTCTCTGCACCTGCCTCTCCAGGAGTCAAAGAAACGCCAACCTGTGCATATTCCTTGTCTAAAAACCTTGCAATGACTAATAGTTTTTCTTGTTCTTCAACAGTGATTCGGCAACTAGTCAGCCAGATTTGAAGATCTTCCAGCGATAATTTTGTTCTATAGTAATAAGAAATTTCCTCCACTCCCTCCTTAGAAAAATCAATTTTGAAAAACACCGAATTGTAACCAAACGACTCCCCACAATTTAAAAAGTACTCAATTTCCTCTGGGGCCATTCCAGATTCTTCCATAAACTTAGCCAAACGTTGGTAGTTGGATTTTCCTGCTACCAGAATCATGATACCGAGCGATTCAGAATTGCCAATTGAAAATTCATAGACCATGTTCATATCATTGGAAAAGGCTTCCAGAATTGGGTCGACAATTTTCCGGTCCAATTCTAGTTGATCCATGATGGTGTATAGCCGATCGAGGTCTTTAAAAACAATGGAGGGGACTAAATTTGAGGTCTTTTTATCAGGCATTATTTTTCAAGTTGTATGACGGTGTCTAAATAAGTGAGGTAGACAAAAGGCTGCTTTTCTCCATAATAATAACTGACCAGACATTTCTTTCCATCCAGCACCCCTATTGACAAATATAGAGTGTTGAGCGAATGACTGGTGCTTTGTTTTTTGATATAGTAGGTACCTCGTTTAGTGAAACTGACATCTGCTTCGAGAAGTTTGGTGAGTTGTTCTACCTGTTTTTTAGCATTCAATTTGTCAGGCCACATTCTACTCTTCAGAGGCGCCGCGATATCAAAACGAAGATTTTTATTTTTGCCCACTTCAATCGTTAGTGGCAGTTCTTTTTGAGTGATTTCTTGACTATGGATTTCTTTGTTGGTAGTGCCTGCAGGAAGATCAATTTTTTTAAAAGCAAACGAACCAGAATCGACAACGGGAGTTGCCTTTTCTCCAGCATTCCCATTTTTAATTTTATCAAAATCGACAACATACTGATACCAATCTTTGATAAGGCGATAAATGTCTTTGGTAGGAATAGTGGCTTCTACCGCTTCTCCTTCCTGCATGTTTTTTACTTTCGCCTGCTTTTTGTCGCATTCGATCATATAAACTTGATGGCCAAATCCTTCATAGAAAGAAGATTTACCCGACATCAATGCGCCTAATTTTTCGGATATCTCTTTTAAATACGGAACATTCAACGACAAATTTTGAATTTCATCTTGAAAGAACCATCCGTATTTCTCTTTATTCTCAATGTTTACCAGCGGGTTCGAAAACTCCTTCCCTGTGCTTGGGTCTTTGTAGGTATTTACTGTAAAATGATAGTCCATCAATTATTGTTTTTTAGGAAAATAAGAGCCTAAAGTACCATTATTCTTAAGATAAAAGTGAATCCTTACGCTACCATCACTTGAAAAGCCAAAATACTCATTTCCTGTTGGATTTTGAGGTATTTTGCCATGATTATTCGCAATGGCATGTTCCGTCTCCGCCTTTATTTTTGCTTCCGTCCAACTATCTGGGAAGAAGGAAGATTGACCTCCATTATTGTACTTCACCATCTGAGCGCCATCTGCTTTTGTAACTACAGGATTGGCAGTATAGATCCCACCACTATCGGCAGTAGATTTATTGTTGAAGGCATAGGAAGATCCAGGATTGTTGGACACGTAATCATCAAGCGCCACTTTACTATGACAACCGCCAAAACCTGTCCCCGCACCATTTACATCCAGTCTTAAGACGTGAGGCGTTTTCGCTTCAACAATTGTTGTGATATTCAGAACTTCTACCCAGCCTGGTGCCTGTCCAACCGCATGAACTATAAATTTCCCATTTGCAAAGCTGAATTCCAATCCATAGCTGTCAGTGAATAATCCAGTCGTTGGGTCCAACGTCAAATCGGGGCGATCGGTAGCGATGAATTTTCCTGTGCTTTCAACATAAGTCAGCTTAGCACCATTGTTTCCTGCTTTGTTGACGATGATGGCGGAATCCCCATGTTTTTTCCAGCGATATCCAGTAGGCGGCTCTGCCCATCCTGAGTTCGATGCGAATTTTTTACCTGTTGAGTTATCCAGGGCAATGATGTCATTGTCTAGATAATATTGGAGTGATTCAGGCAACTTATATTGTTTACCCATACCTGGTTGACCGAACCAAGGCATGATCGTGCCTTGCTGAACTCCTGGAATATCTTCTAATAAGGTATAATACTTAGGTGAGCCACTTGTACTAGCTGGTAATGCTCTGTGTGGCAATGGTACTCCCTGGGGAGAAACGAAACTACCAGATGGCGCACCAAATCTGTCGATACCCGTACCTTCTGGTAGAGGTATGACCTCCGGTGCAGATATTGCGCCATTATTTGGAGGATAGTTCGTGCCATTCCAGTTATTATAATCATTTGTTGTGAATAAATCTTCTAGTGCTCCCCAATTCTCATTTTCAAAATGGGTAAAGGCGTCTTCGGCGTGTTTGACGTTTGTTGCAATGTCATTGGTTTGTCCTTTGGCCCCTGAGACAAAGTCTTCAAATGAAACCCCTCGAACTACCTTTCCAGCCATTGAGCTGGCAGCCAATCCTTCTACTGATTTGAACTCTCCATCTTCATATTTGAATTTATTGCCGTCTGCATCTTCAAACAGTTTTGTATTGGTGTCGTAGACTAAATTTGGCTGGTCTGCTGCAACAAATTTACCTTGTACTTCATCAAATAATAAGTTAGCATCTGTGCTTCCTGTGTTTTTGGTGATAACTGCGGTGTCGCCTTGTTTTTCCCATTTATAGCCGGTAGGAGCTTCTGGCCAGCCATTGTTTGCTGCTATTTGAGATCCAGTAAGATCTCCACTGCCTCCATTATTATTTGAACCACTTTCCTCGGGTGTTGGTTTTTTGTAGCGGGCTTTTACTCCTCTGTAGATGGCTTTACCTACTTGTGCGCCGATAGCGGCTACGACTACCATTCCTCCCAATACTCCAAGAGCAAGGGAGCTTGCTGCTATTTCACCATAATAAATATGATTGTTTATTGCTTTGTCTGGATCGGCTCCTGCTTCATCGACAGAATACAAGCTTGCCCTGCCTTTTACGATTTTTGCTGCATGCTCCAAACCTGTAGAAGCTAATAACGCCATTCCGAAGGACTCTGCCGCAGCAACACCTGCCATAAATCCAGGAATTGCTCCAACCCCTCCAGCCATTGCTCCGAGAACCGTTGGTCCGGCGATCAATCCAATGGATATCCAACCTTCCAATCTACCTAAGGCAGAATTAATATTGCCCCAGATATCAAGAACAGAATCTACAAATTTGCTAATTTCTAAATCCCAAAGATGACTACCAGCGACCAGCAAATTGCTGAATAATGCTTGTACATCTGTCCAAACTCCAGGTAGTGGCCAGACTAAATCCCAAAGTCCATCTTTGACCATTTTCCACCAATTCTCGGACAGCTCATCCAGCATTGGGTTGAGGTGTGCCATTACACCAGCTACATGACTTGGAGGAACACCATGATCGATTAAAGCTTGTTCCGCTTTACTCTGAACTTTTTCAATCTCCTCCTGGATTTTTTGTTTTATTTGATTGGTGATTTCATCAATTGCCGCAATTACGGTATCGAAGAAGGCCCAAATTTTCTTGATTTTATCTAATACGTCAATGATGTGACCAATACCTGGAACATATTGTAACAGACTACCTAAGTTATCTAGGAAAAATTGTAAAATATCACCCGGATCGGTAGGCAAGGCTCCTATACTCAATAAGTGTCCAAGGTCCGTGAAGGCGGCAAGTTGACCAAGTGCCTCCTGTGTGATAGAACCAGAATTGACCAAATCCTTCGTTGCATTTGCATACGACTGACTAGGAAGGAAAATAATATCATTTGCATTAATCTGTGCATTTTTCCAGCCATTTACTGTATCAGGTACAGAGATGCTGCTATTCATATATGCAATGACATTCACTAATGTTCTCCTGTCAATGCCATAATTTGGTATTTCCCGATCTATTATTCCTAGTAGTGTTTCTCCAGATTTGACCCGATAAAGTGTAGGGTTTTCTTCGGGCAAATTCATCCAATAATAATCCTTGGCGGAATATCCTACTTCTCCACATTCTGTTAAAACATAGTACCAGCCGGCAGGAGCGTTTGGCTCACTCAATACCTGAACAATTGCTCCAAATTCTAACTCCTCAACAATATTACTACTGTCGTTGGTATCTGGAGCTGATCTGACTTTTAGCTTTATAGAAGGATTGTCGAAAGCGACTATTGCTCTTTGATTAATTGTTTTACCTTCGGGAACTCCGGTTGTATCAGCAGACTCGCCGCTGACCAATTTCAACCAGGTCTGCCCATTCACCGAGACCAAACCATCAGGTGTGAAGTCGAAGTTTGCACCTTGGAAATCTTTGATTGCTTGGATCGTATTCGTACCAATGACGCCATCTAAAGAACCAGGGCTATGTCCAGCCTGAGCTAATAGTCCCTGGACTACTTTGACATCTGCCTCGTTGTTTACTCCTCCTTGACCTACAGAACCTGTTATGGTATTGCCTGCTGGTGTTCCAGTAGATCCTCCTGTATTTGTACTAGTACTTCCTGCAATTAGTTTCTGCCAGGTTTGTCCATTGACAGCTACGAGTCCATCAGGTTTCCAACTGAAGTTGGCTGCCTGGAAATCTTTAATGGCATTCACCGTTCCTTTTCCTGCAATTCCATCAATTGGTCCAGGGTCGAAACCGGCTTCTGCAAGTAGCCCTTGGACTACTTTAACATCTGCAGCGTTATTCACTCCGCCATTTCCTACGGATCCATTAATGGATGGACCAGTACTAGTATTGCCACCATTTCCGGTGTTCGTATTTGTGTTCGTGTTCGTATGACTTCCGCCAGAGTTTTCCATGTTGCCACCAACCTGTTCAGGTGTCATGATTGGACTATCAAGTGGCCCTTCAAATATCCAGGCAGAACCATCTTTATGATTGGAATTTTCCCACCATTTTGAGGAAGCTGCGCCCGCTTCAACATTAGTTGCTCCAGCTTGAGAAATCAATGGTTTATCGCCATTTGCTGACAACTGATCCGTTTCTGCGAGGATAACTGCCACGTGTCCGCTCTTCGTCGCCACTACATTTGAGGCTAGGATGATTGCAATCTTGCCACTGTTGGCTTCTGATTGTGCGGTTTCCATATTGCTCTCTGCTCTCCATCCAAAATCATCCCCGTATTCTCTAATCCAATCGTTGATCATATTGGCGGTCATCTCATGGACCGTATCTCCATAAACCGCGGTAACTGGCTCTCCGTTTTGTATTTTTGCTAATGCGGCAGCATTCCACCAAACTCTTGGTAGGTATCCACCTAAAGCGGTGACTACATCATAGGCATATACATTACAGAATGTTTTTCCTTTTCCTGGTTTGTATTTGTCATTGTTTTCTACGTCCAATACTTCTATTACTGCATATTGGTTGGCTCTGAATAACTTGGCGCGCATTTCATGAGCTTCCTCTGTGCACTCATCTGCTTCCAGTTCACAGATTTGATCGACGATGCTATCTCTGGTTTCAGAGGCACCGAATATCGCTTTTATGTGTTTGTCTATTATTAATAGGAATGCTTCTCCATATTCTGAAAGCATGCCATCATCTATCCATCTATTGTCCGCAAGGCTATGCTCGTTTCTGGTGAGATCGGCCTTTGGAATTCCACTGCCACCAGTCCCCGCTACACCACCAGGAAGTGCACGCAATGCAGCCTGGAAGTCTTCCACTCTTGTTGGGGTTTGGCTATGCCATTGACTATTTTGAGCTTCAGTAGCAGCATTTTCATACTGTTTCAGTATCATATACCCCCAGGTCTTGGTATGAATATCATTCCACGCATTACCCAACTGGAAGCAAACGGATGCTAACGCGATGATGAAGTCTGCATCTGTTATACCTAACGTACTCGCTTGTGCTTGTGCACCACTGTAAGCTAGTTTGACATTGGCGTTTGCCCATTCTGTCAGTTTAGACATCGGGACGGTATCTCCTTCTTTGTAGGTGACTAATTCCTCTCCTACTAATAGGTGTCCAAGGCCAACGGTGAGTTTTCCAAGGGAGTCTTTATATACTTCCGTCTCGAATCCTTCTCTTAATTTAAGGTGATCAACAAAGGCCTGTGGAACTCCGTCGATTACTAACTCCGTTGATTCTGGCTCGGCTTTTTCTGCTAGTAATTTTGCATCAGTAAGTGCTCGGATATTGGCTTTTGTTTCGTCAATTGCGGCTGTCGTCTGATCTCCTCTGGTCATGTCCTGAACGGCAATTGCGTGTGGATTCATGACAGGATCCTCTTGTGTTTCTTCTACAAGGTCATCTGCTACTGGAGCGAGGTCAAATGGATCCGAAGCCATCACCCAGGTTCCAGGACCATTTATAGGACTGGTTTCACCATCTTTAGCCTGTTGCTGTCCAGGTAGAGGGCTAGATGCACCTGATCTGTCTTCTGCCCACACATGATGCAACTCATCTGCAGAAGGCACCCGCACCATTTCGGTCAATAGAGGGAACCCGTTTGGTGATAAACCAAGTCCAAATTCCTCCGTATTCATTAACTCATCTAGCGTAGGAATAGTTATCCATTCTCCAATAGGTAAGGTTTTTACCTCTGCGTTTGCTGGATAATTTACTAATCTAGGGAACAACGAGAAGTCATCATAAGCTGCAATTGCTAAACCACTCCAGGTATCTCCTGCAATTGATTTAATTACAGAGCCAGGTACGATTACTCTAGTATTTTCATTCCCACTATCTGGACCACCTCCATCTGTTGTTTCTTTTCCAGTGCTTGTAGAAGAAGTTTCCTCTCCTCCTGCGCCAGCTCCTTTGCCCTTACCTCCACTTGAAGTTTCCTTGCCTATGCCTGTGCCAGCGTTTTCTTTTGCTACTTCAACTTGATTTACTGAGATTGTTGTAGCTGTGAGGTCCCCAGAAGAGGGGAGTGTGATTTCAGCGCCTGCCTCGAGGTAGACCCCAGAGTTGGAACTATGGTCGCTAAGGGCAAGTGCTTTTTCCCAATTATCATAAGCCTTCAAGGCTAGTGATGACCAGGTGTCTGAGCTTTTTGCAGTGATTCTGGATTTTGGAGCAATTCCTCTTTTTTCTGCCGGGAGTGCGTCCATTTCATTCATTTCTGGCCAAGTAGGTAAGATGATCATACCTGGTGGTAATGGGCCTTCTGTATTTCCACCATTTGCAGGACTGCTGTCACCCAGTTTTGAGGTTTGAGCTGTTTTGGCAGATTGTGTTGCTGCAGATTTGGTGGCCATATTTTGTCCTACAGTTTTGGTAGGATCAATTCCACTTGCGCCACTGTCCGCTGCTAGTCCCAATGGAGCTGCTGCTTCCATGGCAACTTCTGGTGTTTGAGGTGGGGCGTCTGGTTGGCGTTCTTCTATCCAGGCTGCTCTTTCTTCGTGGCCATATACTACTTCACCAACCTCGGTCATTTCGTGGTTGCCGATGGCTATAATGTCTCCGGGTTGAGCTTCTTCTAATGATGATCCTCCTTGTTCTCCACTGCCGTCTGTTGGCTCGAAAGCAAAGATTTCACTGGTCAATAGGAAGTCGATAAGTCCCGCAGCTTTTGCGACTCCAGTATCGGCATCAAACTGTGTGGTGTTTTCGTCTAAGGAGGCCGCAATTACCAATTGAGCGCCCGCATCTTCACCGCCTTCAATCTGGCTGGCTTGTGCAGCAATATCCATGACTTTTTGATCAGGAGAACCTGCCCACATGACTGGAATGTCGTTGCTATCTGGTGTCACCCAAAGAGTATAGCTGGTCATACCAATTGGTACTGGGGCAACTTCAATCCAAGGCGGCCCTAACTCTGCTGCGGTCGGGAAATCAATCGTACTTCCTTCTATCAGATCAGTGACCAATGGATTGTAGTCATCTATTCTCCATCCAAGGCTAGAGTCCCCGTATGCACGCTGGGCAATCATGTTGTAGCTCTCAAAGGAGTGCGTATATTCAATATGTCCTGGTGGTATAGCATAACGTGCTTCCCATACATTTTGATTAGCGATACCAGAGATTGCCCAGGTGGAGGGTAAATAGTATAATTTAGTAGCATAATAATTACCAATTCCTCCAGAGACGGTGCCATTTAGTCCAGGATTATTTTCTTCGTTGTAAATGTCAACGTAATATCTGTAAGAGGCATCGCCAAATGCGGTTGCTGCCAAGTCATCTTTTGATCGGCCGTCAATTTCTATAGTAGCTCCAGGTTCTGCGGTATAGGTTGGTTTGTTGCCTGAGCTATAAACTCCTTCTCCGTATGCTTCGTTGAAGATTCGTTTTAAGTGGCCACGATCGTTACTGTCTTGCCAGAATAGAGATTCAAATTGGTCTTCCCATTTTTTTCTTCCTCCACTCTTATCTACCATTTCTCTCGTAGCGGCATTTCCTTTGGTGTCATGTACATATCTCAGCACTTCGACTAATCTGCTTTCATCTCCTTCACCTGTCCAGCCTTTTATCATTCCATCACAGATGTCTGCAATTCCGTCGATGGTGGCATCTGGATCTCTGTGAAGCCCATCGTCTACCATACTTTGGTAAGGAATAGAAGGGTTGAAAATCGTCCAGAAGCTATATTCGCCGGATAAGATGCCTAACATTCTATCGATGGTACTCCCTTGTTCGATGACATCCCCTGTTAATGCTTGGCGGAAGTCTTCTACTTTGTCCCGTTTTGCATCCATTTCGGTCTTATTCGGCTTCTTGAAGATGATCCAGAGTATTAACCCAACAGGACCGCCTGTCATGAACCATTTGAAACCCTCCATGATAATTCCAATAAGGTCACCGACGGCACCTATTCCTTCAGCGTACTCTCCAACTTTGGTCATTTCGTCTCCAAAATTGCCGAGTCCCCCTGGTTCTTCTCCTTCTTTGGCTGGAGAACCTATGCCATCAGTAAGGCTACCAAGGCCGCCTTCTGCATCTGTTGGTCCGTTTTCTTGATTGCCTATTCCGAGGCCATCTGGTTTTTCACCAGACTCTACTGTTGGTGTTGCGTTAGGCGCTTCTATTTGTTCTGGAATTTGAGGCGCATTTTGCGAAGCTTCTTCTTTATCACCGAACGCGAAACTTCCTGACCATTGTAATCCACCTAGTTCCCCTAAGTCCTGATTTTCGATTGGGAATGTTCTATCTCCTTCCCAGAAGCCAAGTACGCCCCATTGCATATAAGCTTCAATGATCAATTCCATTATTGGTTGGATAGAAAGGTTTAGCCCTACTTCACCCCAAATACCTTCCTCTCCACCGTGTAAGGTGATGAATGGGTTTAGTTCGATCGGTATTTTGATACCTAAACCTGCTCTGATACCTGCTTCAAAAAATAGGACATTATCGAGTCCGAGGGTGAGACCAAGATAAGCTAGTACTTTTGCTTCGAGATCAATACCCCATGAAGCTGAAATTTCTGCGTAGAAATCTGGGAATGCTTTCGATTTTGGACGCCAGTTTTCTACACCTGCAGTACCCATTACAATAAGCGGTCTTGTGAAAATGCCTATTCCAAGCATTATACCAGCACTAATGGCAATTCCTGGGAAAAACATAAAGGAAACACCGAAATCTTGTTCGAAAGACCACAACTCGTCCGCTTCCATTAAGGTAGTTGAATAAGTCAATGAAGCAGAGATAATAGGGTCCATTTCCTGGTCAATCCAAATGGAAGCAGCACCTGTAAGGCCTTTCATAAGTCCCATCTCAATTTGCCCTAGAATTTCGAATTGATCTCCATCTATAGAGGCATCGACTCTGCCCATGAAATATTTGTCGGGATTTTCGCCTTCTTCAGACCAAGCGAATTCCAACCAACCATTTCCAACAAATTTGGTTCCTTCCTCGCTGTTTAGCCAGGCAAGGTCTGCTTCTCCTGCTAGTACGAAATCACCGATTTCAGCATCCAATCTTGCATGTCCACCAATGGCAATAAGTTGGTTGTCTCTTATACTGATACCACCGCTTAACTCACTAATTTTTAGCGCATCATTGAATAGGAAGAACTCCGCGTCTGTTTCTAAGGAAGCGTCTAGTGAACGTATTCTATTGTTTACAGTATCATAGTCTAAATCTGCCAAAATACTGATGACGTTTGTGCCATCATCATATGCTGCGTCTACCAGGCCACCTATTCCCGTAAGGGTACCCTCTCCAAATGTTGCTTGGAAATATGAACCACTGTTAATGATAACGTCGCCAGCATTGAGCTCCATGACGTAGTCTCTTTGAAGCGTCAAGCTTCCTGAGCCACTTTCTATGGCGAGGTTGTGTTCTGGTTGTGAAATACCGATGACTCCTGACAACTCGCCACTGAATAATTCTCCTTGCATATCTTGGACACCTAGTCCTAGCGTACCTTCAATACTAGAAAGCCCACCATTTTCTATAGTTGCTCCGAGAGACGCTCCAGATTTTAGTGAAAGTCCCCAATGATTTTCCGTTGCTTCAATAATTTGAAGGTCTTTTAATAATTCGATGGAGGCCTGCAGAGAAAGTCCCTCGTCTCTTGGTAACATGCCGATCATTTTCAATCGTGCTAATGCTTCCTCTCCATCTTTAAGGTCAGCGGCCAGACTTGCGTCAATGTTTGAAACGCCTTGTTCATCTAAATAAACAAAAAACTGACTTCCAGCGACTAAAACAATATCAAATCGTTCTCCATCAAGGATATCTAATTCTGCTTGTGAAACAGCATGGAGGATACCATTCAGCGTAAGCGGATTAAGATTGACTTGTCCGGCAAATGAAATTCTTCCTATTCGTTTTTCTGAGTTGGAGAATCCACCGGTGGCTTCTAGATCGACAGTTGTAAGTTTTCCGTCCTCGCCAAAAGAAAGGGTGAGGATTGCGCCGTTGTCTACCGTTGTGGTCAGATGGCCATCTTCTACGATGGCGTCAATGTCAGGTGTGGTTAATCCACCAGTAACTGCTAGGACGATTACATTTGGGGCGATGGCGATGCCTTCTGTTCCAAAGGAAATGTCAAGGTCAGCGATTCCTCTTGCTTGTACACCACTTTCAGAGATGACATCAACTTCTGCCACTATGTTTCCGGTGACTTGAACGGAGATTCCTTCAGATCCAAATTCAACGCGTAGTTCTGCTCCAGCAGGTAATACTAATTTAACACCCGTTGCAATTTCAATTTCTTTGACTGCCAGGGAACTGACGATGGCGACTCCTGTCCAAGAATGGGTAACTGGGTCGATAGTGATTTGTGCTGTTCCTGCGGCAAAACCGTCTGTGGTATTTACTTGTAATGCTCCGGTAATTAAACCAGTTGATCCAATATCAAAACTAAATGAACCTGCTTCAGCTACGAGGTAAGAGGAAATATTAAAGGGTTCTGATAGCTCAAGATTGACGGTTCCTTTAAGACCATTTTCGTCGATGGTTACTTCTACGTCAGCGTCCATACCTAGTATCTGGGTGGTGCTAGTCAGGTAAACAGAAACTATAGTAATACCACTGTTGTCAAAACGGATAACTACTTCCGCTTCTCCCTGGACATTCATGCCGCTTCCAGTATTCAAATCAATGTGTACCAGCACATTTGCTAATCCATCGATATCAATTTCCCCAGAACCAAATCCTACTGATATTTCTATTCCAGCAGGTAATTCTATACCTACTCCCGGGGTAACTTCAATAAATTTAGAGGCTAAGGACATAACCGTTGCTACTCCTGCCCAATTTTCAGTTTCTGGATCAAAGCTGACAGAGGCAGATCCTGCTGCAAATCCATCATTGGTCACCACATAAACTGTTCCTTCAAAACCTCCTGCCATACCAAAGTCGAAGCTGACACTTCCAGATTGGATCGTTAGGAAATCGGCAATGGATATTGGATCGACTATATCTATATTAACAGATCCAGTGATCCCTGATTGGTCGAGATTGGCGACAACTCTTGCCTCCATTCCAAATACGGTAGTGGTGGAGTCGAGGGAGGCAGACACTATGCTAATGCCAGTGTTGTCAATACTTAGTTGTATATCTGCAACGGCGACCTGAGTTAGATCCAGGCCATCTGTTGTGCTGAGGTCAATATTTATTTGTGCGCTTGCATCTCCTTCCAATTGAGTGCCGTCAGGTCCAAAGGAGATGGTTAGTTCCATGCCGGCAGGAAGGGTAAGTTCAATACCACCAGCAATGGTTATTACTTTTGCTTGTTGTGAAGAGACCGTGGCTACTCCAGCCCAAGCAGAGGTGAGCGGATCGAAACTTACTTCTGCAGATCCGACAGCGAATCCGTCATTTGTTTTGACCTGAATATTTCCCTGGAATGCGCCTCCTGTGCCGAAGGCATAAGTGATTTGGCCAGATTCTGCGGTGATAGAATTTGTTATTGCTTTTGGTTCTAGTAGGTCGATGGTGACGGTTCCTGCGAATCCTTCTTCGGTCATGCTCCCTACGACGTGCGCTTGCATATCGTAGATGGTGGTCGTGCTATCTAAGGAAAGTGAAATCAAGGTCACCCCTGAATTGTCGATGCCCAACTCGATGTTTCCAACACTGACGCTGTTCATTTGCAGTCCGTCTGTGGTATTGATGTCTACGTTGATTTGAGCGCTTGCGGAACCTAGTATTTGAGTGCCGTCAGGTCCAAAGGAAACGGAAAGTTCAATTCCTGCAGGTAATAATATAGTAGCTCCAGGTAAGAGGTTGATTGTTTTGTCTTCTTGTGTGCTGACTGTTGCTGTACCTGCCCATTGGTTTGTTGTTTGGTCGTAGGTCACTGCAGCAGTACCAACTGCAAAATTGTCATTTGTTTTTACGGTAAGGTTGCCGGTGAAGAAACCGCCTTCACCGAAGGTATATAAAAGGCTTCCAGATTCTGCTGTTATAGAATCGCCTAGTGGTTTTGGTTGTAGTAGGGATAGAGTAACTGTTCCTGCAAATCCTTCTTCAGTGAGGTTTGCGACGACTGCCGCCTCCATTTCTTTGTAAGTAGTTGTGGCATTGATGGATACGCTGGTTATGGTAATGCCTGAGGTGTTTATTCCAATACCAATAGAGGCTAATAGCAGTCCTTCCAGCTCTACACCATCTGCTGTTTTTAATTCTACTTCAATTTGAGCGCCGGCTGTAATTGCAAGATCGACTCCTTCTGTACCGAAAGAAAGGGTGAGTGCCATTCCAGCAGGTAAAATAATATCTACTCCTTCTGTTAAAGTGATTTGCTTGGTGTCTGTGGATGTAACGGTAGCGGTGCCCGACCAGACTTTTGTGTCGTAATCTACTGTGACTGCTGCTGTGCCGGAGACGAATCCGTCATTCGTTTCGACAGCGACATTTCCTGAAAATTTTCCGCCTTGGCCGAGGTCGAATGAAACGGCTCCTGAGGTTGCTTTTAGATTGTCGGTTATTTGTTGGGTGCCTGGTAGTTCTACAGTTAGATTTCCTACGATTCCTTCCGGGGTGACTTCTGCGTTGACAGTGGCTTGCATGCCCAGGACGAGCATCGTTTCTTTGATGGTCAGGGTTGGGCTTACTGTTCCGTCTGCTGCTACATTGAGGACTAATTCTGTGCCTGGCAGATGATCAGAAACGACGATTAGCTTACCAGAAACGAATGCCCCTTCGTCGATGGTAACTTCTGCTTTGACGGCGGTTGCTAGTGGTGCAATGTCTACATTGATGATTAAGACCTGGCTGCTGCCTACATTCTCGAAGTCGATATCCAGGACATTGCCAAACAAGGCGAAAGCGGGTACTGGACTAGCTGGACCTGGGCTTGTAGGAGGGGCTGTACTTGTTCCTTTCGTTGTTGGTGCACTAGAAGTCGGGGGTGCGGGTGCTGCTGCTCTTTGAATGACTTCTTTGGATTGGGCGACTGCTTTTTTGGGTTTTGGTTTTTTCTTATTTTTTGCTGGAGTGTCTTTTTGATTTGCTGCTTTTTTCCCTTTGGCGTCTGCTTCTTTTTCGAGGTTTTTGTTGTCGTTTATACCGACTCCACTTACCTCCTTAGTAGGCTCTACTTTTTGTTCGCTTTGTTGAACGACGTGAGATAATTCATGTCCAATCAGCTCTTGTCCGTCGATGGAATAGGGTTTGAATTGTCCTGGAGCGAAGTGTACCTCATTTCCCTGAGTAAAGGCATAGGCCCCAATATCCTTCGACTTTTGTGAATCTTTGTGGACTTTGACATTGGAAAAATCTGCATTGAAAGCGGACTCCATTTTGTTGTTTACTTCATTGGGGAGTCCGTTACCAGCATTTCCGCCATTGCCGTCTCCACCACCGCTTCCTCCGAAATCGTAGCTTGGTTTCTGCGTTGTTTCTTTTTGTTTTTTGCTGTCTTCCTTAAAATTGAAAGGAGTTTTGGATTTTGGGGTTTCGCCGTTTCCTTTACTATTTAGTTGGAAGGCGTTTGATCCGTCTCCGTTGTTGTTATTACTGTTGTTATCGCCGGGTCCTTCGTCGTCTGCAAACTCTATGGTAGGGGCAGGGGCCTCTTTTTCTTCGGAAGTTGAAGCCTCTGTTTCTTTTTGTTCTTCCTGCTTTTCTTCTACGACTTCTTCCTTCTGCTCTTCTACAACTTCTTCCTTCTGCTGTTCTTCCTCTTCTACTTTTTCCGAACTCTCGAATGTTAGTTCGGGTGGCAACATAGAGTTGCCTCCATGCTCCTGTTCATCTTTTGATAGGGCAGAAGCGTTGGATTGTTGTAGTTTTTTGTTGGGGTCTTGAAATCCTTTATCCATTATTCATAAATATATTAATATTATGAATTTAACAAATGGATTGAAGAGTAGTACTCTGTAAGATATTAAATAAAATTGAAGAATGAAATTAATATGCTACCCAATTTTATACGTGGATGCAAATGAATTTGTTGGGGTAAAACAGAAAGAAATTTATTTGGAAAAAATAGATTTGGAAGGGCCTGTTAGTCAGTTGGATTATGTAATCAGGAAAAAAAGGTAGCAGGCTGAAGCTTAAAAATAGTATTAAATCACATTTTTTCGAACCAAAAATTTCATTTTAGTAATTTTCAATTATGATTTGTTCTAGCTTTAATTTTGCATCAATTTTTCTAAATAGTTCAACTAAAAATAATTGTGAAGCAGAACCTAAATCAACTGTCATTTCTATACACTTATTGTTTATTAAATCAATTGATCTTATCTTATGTATTACTCCGGAATTTTCATGGTTTTCATTCCATTTTTCAACTGAATTAACTATTAGTGAATGAATTTTATCGAAACTTGAGTTGCTTTTTTGGTTCAAACTAATAAATTGTATTTTAAGATGTGACCAGTTGTTATTATTTAAAGAAATAGTAAAGTCAAAATGGCTGGAAATGGAGTTTTCGATTTGCTTAGCTTCATCAGCCACAATTATATCAAATGGAAGTTCATACCACCAAAAGATAAACTTATTGTCTCTTTCATACCAGGCAATTTCTACTTGATAAGCAAGTGTTTTTCCAAGAAGATCTCCGGCAACAACTGAAAAGTTATTAATTTTTCTGAATTCAAATTTTGAGGGGAAGGGTGGTAATAACTTAAACTTGTCTAATTCTAAAGATGTTAATATTTGAAATGATTTTGATAATTGAGCATGCATCTCTTCATAAAAGTTACCCTCTTGTTTTATATTAATTTTAAAATTTTCTAACCACATAAATCAGTAATATTTTAATTGAATAGCAGGTTTCGCTTGTATTTTCTAAGTGCAACCTGAGTTAAGGCATAAGCAGCAACAGGGTGAAATTATTTTTTTCTCCATAGTGACACTCGTGTTTTGTGTTTTGCCCCTACAGCTTGTCCATTCAGCTATAGCTGAGTAGATCTTGTTAGAATTTATATCACATCCATAGAACACCTACTGAATAGTTACTCCAATTTTATATTAAAATTTGCAGCTGTTTTTTTGATCAGCATTTTATCACCAATACTTTGTTGAAAATATTTTTTTGCCATCTCTAGCTTGCCTACACGAGCTAATCCAATTGCCAAAGTGAAAGAAAAAAAGTTAAAACCCAATTTTTGATTTTCCAAATCTAAATAGTTCATTAAATCATTTAAGGTACTAATTCGATGGAGCAATGGAAACAAGTATTGGTCGAAATTTTTTTGAACTTGAGTATTCAGAGCCTTGGTATAATTATCCGCAGGAAAGGAATACATATAATGTTCTTCACCCCATAAGTAACCTATCCGTTTTGCAAAAATAAGTGAAAAATTGCTGATCCAATTATTTAAAGTAAAACGAGGAGCATCCTCCTTACTCATATAAATCTTGAGGACAATCCAGAACTGAATGCTTTCTCCAATATTCCATCTATGCTTTTCCAATGTTAGTTCAAAAACCAAAGGAGGAGTTTCTTTTAGGAAGGAGTTTCCCCGATGTATAAAACCCTCGGTCTTTAACATATCAGCAACTTCAGTCCTGAAAAAAGTATTTAATCGTTTTGCCATTTCTTTTGTCCTAACTAAAAATCAAAACTCAGATATCTTTTTTTACTTAAAAAATTCACTTATGCAAGAACATGACGATTGATCATTTCTCTAATGTAATTAACAGTGCCAGTATTTCACCATTTTCTAATATCCGGATCCTGGATTTCCGCTGTATTTGGTGCCTGGTTTGTTGGAGATGGGACGTGGTTCTCTTATGTCTCCCAATTTTACTTCCCAGACTTTTCGTGTCCTGCTTCCAAACGCTTTTTGTGTTTTTAGCAGGTAATAATCAACCAAAAGCTGAGGTGTCTGATCGCTGGTTTTTATATTTTTGAAGTCTACGATCAGAGATCCAGAATAAGTCTCTTGATTGACTTTTGTGAGGTTGCTATTTGGAGTGATGGAGACGCCGTTTACGTCAAAATAAATGTCTTTTGAGGCAAGGAGCTGAATGAATTTGGTGGTTGGATATTTAAGGTCGGTAGAAATGGGAGTTGCAGAAAATGTGGCCTCTTCAATGAAGTAGGTATTTGCAGTTTCTATGAAAAAAGAAGCCAGAGAAGTGTCGGTCTGCTTGTAATAAAAATCCAATAAACTGACAAAGTCGTTGAGTTTTTGTTCCGCTCGCTGATCGAATGCAGATAGTTGCTTTGTGTTAGGAGTTTCTGCCTCGAAATTGTCTCGAAGCTCAGCATAATCAGTGCTCCTTTCGGAGCTTTGCGCCAAGCCAAATTGACCGCTTGCAAGCAGGAATATCAATAAGTAGATAAATCGGTTCATAATTGTTTGAATCTTAAGTAGACAATCTGATTATTTTTGTACACAGATTCTAAAATTTCGATGTTTTTTAAACTTTCAATGGGCAGTGTGAGTTTGTTGACAAATTGAGTTTTATTGTAGAGTTCCATCCCATTTCCTTGTTCGTCGACTTGAAATATTTCTGCTTGGTTCGCGATCATTTGTTCTAATTGTTGGCGTCTTTTTTTCCAATCGTCCAGTTTGTTTTTTGATATCAGATGGATCATCCAAGCATAGTCGTCTCTTTTTAGCTGTATTATTTCCTTTGTGCTATTTGGCGAAAGCCGCCGAGTAATTGTATCCGATTTGTAGTAGGCCCCATGTACTGCAAACCGAATGGTTTTTTCCTGACTCTTGTGTATAAAACAACCCGCTTCTACCTTAATCAGTTTTGGCGATTCTTCCTTGTGCAACAGTAGTACTTCCAGCTGATGATCCGTGATTGGTGTTTCAAAATCACTGTTTTCGAAGCAGAACGTATATTCTTTTTCCGAAGACGCGATTGCTGACAATAACAAAAAACCAGAGACCAACATGGAGGCCACTGCCACCGGAATCTTCCATTTGAAGATCGCTGGTTGTTTTTTTATTGAAGCGACTTTGGGGGTTGCTGTTTTTTGAACCTCCACTTTTGGAGTTGGTGTCGCGGATACTTTATTTTTGAATACAAAATCCTGCCAATTTTTTGCGTTGGTGTATTGGCTAAGGATGTCTAATATATCTGCTCGGGGTATTTTATCGGTTTCCTGTTTGAAGTACGTGTAAAATGATTTTTCGCTGATTCTGGCGCTTGCTTTTTCTTCGAGGTGTGCCTGAAATCTGGCTATCTCCTTTCCTTTCCACAGACGAATAGGCAGACTGCAGTCGGGGTGCGCGTCCTTGTAGACTCGCTCGACGGCTGCTTTTAGCGTATTGAAATGTTCGGTGTTTTCTGAGGACATAGTTACATCAAGAGATAGTAGAACACAAATATACCATTTGCAAAACATCTTGTAAAGTTTGTACCGCTTTTACAAGTAGTTTACAAGGAATTTACCGGAATCGGCAGGTAGGTGTCGGGTATGTTTGTCTCGAATTCAATACCACAAATTAATTTATTATGAAAAACTTATTATCCAATCTGGTGATCGTCACCCTAACTTGCATTACGATCTGGCAGAACCAGCAATTGCTTCAAATCGAACACGTTCCATCTCCTACAAAACAGGAAATCAAAAAATCACCAAAATCTGAATTGGAGCAGGTTATTGAGGTTTACACTTTAAGGAACAAAGAACTGAACAGGCTTATAAATAAGCTCGAAGCAAAGCTGCCCAGGAAATATTCTGGAAGAGTAGGGCCTGGATATTGAATTCTATTCCTAAATCTCAACAAGATTCGCCCTGGAAAACGACTAGGGCGAATCTCTTTTTTAACTATAACTATTAACAACTACTTATGAAACAATTAATCTTTGTACTGGCAATGCTTGTCTCCATTTCTGGAATTGGTCAGCTTTCTG